>NZ_JBICXM010000016.1:0-182862 GCF_043200235.1 Streptomyces sp. NPDC048441 | reverse complement strand
CACCCGAGCCAAGATGAAACGCCTGGTCACACTAGGAATCCTCACCGAGACCGAGCCCGGCACCTTCAGCAAGAAGCACTAACCAAGTCCGCAACAGACATCAACTCACGAACCGCCCTCTGAGACCCGGCCGAGCGGTGTCTCCCCCGGACCTACAGGCTCCACTTCCGCAGTTCGTCGGCGATGGCGTGCACGCCCACCCCGTCCTTCTTCACCAGGCGGGCCAGATTGCGCACCTGCTCGGGCGAGGTGACGACCTTCTGGCCGCTGGCGACCAGATAGGCGTAGGCGGCGGACGACGCGAAGAGGGCGTTCGAGCGCTCGAGGGCGGGGATGTGCAGGAGGACCTGGAGCAGGGCGGCGGCACGGTCGTGCGGGCTCTCGTAGACGGGCACGCCGAATATCTCCGCCTCGTGCCGGCTGACGGCGGCCACCAGGGCACCCCAGTCGGTGACCTGCGGGTCTCCGGGCGTCTTGTGTTCGGCCACCATCAAGAGCCAGGCAAGATCGATTCTGAGGTTCAAGGGCTCAACGACGACCCTCGCGCTCGGCACCGAACTCTTCGGCGAAGACGGATTCGTACTGCTTCATGAAGTCGGCCGCGGCCTCGACAAAGGTGTGACCGATTTCGCCGGCGTCCTGTTTGACCAGCTCCTCGATGTAGCGGTTCACGCTCATCCCGCGGGCGAGGGCGCGCTCACGCGCGGCGCGGGCGGTGCCTTCGTCCACCCGTACGTTCAGCTGGGTCTTCGCCATGCTTTCAAGCTAGCGCCGTGGCGCTAGCACCGACAAGAGGGCACGGGAGGGCGCAGGGGCGCACGGAAGGACCGGGCGAGGACCGGGCGAGCACCAGGCCGGTGCCCCTTACATGCGTCTCCGGTTCGCGACCTTGGAGGGATACCGACACCCGCCCCGACCCTCTACTCTCGGCAGGATTAAGGGAGTTGGAACGGCCACGACCCAGGAGGCGGCCTTGTCCACACCTGCTTCGGCACCGGCCACAGGCCTTGCGGAGCCCTCCGAGGTCGCCGCGCGCGCCCGCGCTCTGACCAAGGCGTACGGCTCGGGCGAGACGGCTGTACTCGCCCTCGACGCGGTCGACGTGGACATCGCACGCAACCGTTTCACCGCGGTCATGGGCCCGTCCGGCTCGGGGAAGTCCACGCTCATGCATCTGCTGGCCGGGCTCGACACGGTCTCGGCAGGTCAGGTGTGGCTCGGCGACACCGAGATCACGGGGCTCAAGGAGCGGGAACTGACACAGCTGCGGCGCGACCGCATCGGGTTCATGTTCCAGTCCTTCAACCTCATCCCCACCCTGAACGCCGTCGAGAACATCACGCTGCCGATGGACATCGCGGGCCAGCGCCCGGACCGCGAGTGGCTGGAGTACGTCATCGACGCGCTCGGCCTGCGCGACCGCCTCAAGCACCGGCCCGCCGAGCTCTCCGGCGGCCAGCAGCAGCGCGTGGCCTGCGCGCGGGCGCTCGCGTCGCGCCCCGAGCTGATATTCGCGGACGAACCGACCGGCAACCTCGACTCGCGCGCGGGCCTCGAAGTGCTCGGCTTCCTGCGGGACGCCGTCGACAAGCTGGAGCAGACCGTCGTCATGGTGACCCATGACCCGGGGGCTGCCGCCCACGCCGATCTGGTGCTCTTCCTCGCCGACGGCCGGATCGTCGACGAGATGCCGCGCCCGACGGCGGAATCCGTCCTCGAACGCCTCAAACGATTCGACGTGATCCACGCTCAGCCGCAGGAGAGCCAGGCCGAAGCCGACACCGGTCAGGGCGTCGACAGCAAGCCGGACCAGGGCTGAGGCGGTCCGCGGCCATGCTGAAGGCGACACTCAGGAGCTTCCTCGCGCACAAGGGCAGGCTGCTGCTCTCCGCCCTCGCCGTGATCCTTTCGGTGGCGTTCGTCGCGGGCAGCCTCATCTTCTCGGACACCGTGGCCCGCACCTTCGACCGGCTCTTCGCCTCGACGTCCGCCGATGTGACCGTCGAGCCGAAGGAGAACCTCGACGAGGCGGTGCCGTCGGGGCAGACACCGACCATCCCCGCGAAGCTCGCCGACCGCGTCGGCAAGGTCGAGGGCGTCGAAAAGACCCGTGTCGACGCGGCCGTCGAGAACATCACCGTCGTCGACAGCGAGAACGACTCCGTGGGCCCCACCACCGGGGCCCCCACCATCGCCACCAACTGGCAGGTCACCGACCGCAGTCCCGTCGAACTCACCTCGGGTCACGCCCCGCACGGCAAGGGCCAGGCGCTGCTCGACGCGGACACGGCCGACAAGAAGGACGTGAAGATCGGCGACACCCTCACGGTGCTCGCCGCGCCGGGCTCGTTCAAGGTCGAGATCGTCGGCATCGTCACCTTCACCACCACCAACCCCGGCGCGGCCCTGGTCTTCCTGGACACCCCGACCGCCCAGCGTGAACTCCTGGGCAGCGAGAGCGCGGCGACAGGCATCTCGGTGGACGCCGCATCCGGCGTGAGCGACACCGAGCTCAAGCGCCGTATCGCCACCGAACTCGGTTCCGGCTACGACCTGAAGACCGCCGACGAGCAGGCCGAATCGGCGGCGTCCGACCTCGGCGGTTTCCTGGACGTCATCAAGTACGTGATGCTCGGCTTCGCCGGGATCGCCGTCCTGGTCGGCATCTTCCTGATCGTCAACACCTTCTCGATGCTGATCGCGCAGCGCACCCGCGAACTGGGCCTGCTGCGTGCGCTCGGCGCCGACCGCAGGCAGGTCCGCCGCTCGGTGCTCACCGAGGCGGTCCTGCTCGGCGTGGTCGGCTCGACGGTGGGCCTCGCGGTGGGGATCGGGCTCGCGGCCGGGCTCATCGAGCTGATGGGCCTGCTCGGGATGAATCTGAAGTCCACCGAGATGGTCATCGGGTGGGGAACTCCCGTCGCCTCGTACGTCGTCGGGGTCGGCGTCACGTTCGTGGCGGCGTATCTCCCGGCTCGGCGCGCGGCCCAGGTCTCGCCGATGGCGGCGCTCGCGGATGCCGAGATCGCGGGCGTGGGGCGGCCGTTGAAGGTCCGCGCGGCGGTCGGCTCGGTCGTCGCCGCGGCCGGGGCCGCCGCACTCGTGGGCTGCGCCACCGCGGAGAAGACGTCGTCGGCCGCGTCCCTGCTCGGCCTCGGTCTCGTCCTCACCCTGATCGCCACCGTGATCGCGGGACCGCTCCTGGTGCGCCCGGTGATCCGGGTGCTCGGCGGCGCGTTCCCCGCCGTGTTCGGCTCGGTCGGCCGGATGAGCCAGCGCAACGCCCTGCGCAACCCGCGCCGCACGGGCGCCACGGCCGCCGCGCTGATGGTGGGCCTCGCCCTGGTGAGCGGCATGTCGGTGGCGAGCGCTTCGATGACCAAGTCGTTCGACGAGCAGATCGACAAGACTCTCGGCGCCGACTTCGTCGTACAGAACAGCAACTTCATCCCGTTCTCGCAGGAGGTCACCGGAAAGGTGAAGGACACCGAGGGCGCCGGGCTCGTCGTGCGCCAGCGGTTCGCGCCCGTGAAGGTGTCGATGCCGGACGGCAAGGACGTGGAGACGACCGCGGCGGGCTACGACCCGCGGCTCGACGACGTCGCTCGCGTCACGTACGTGGCAGGCGGCACTCGTCAGGCGCTCGCGCCCGGCAGCATCGCCATGCAGCGGGACTTCGCGAAGGACCACAAGGCACGGATGGGCTCGAAGCTGGCGGTCGAATTCCAGGGCGGGCGCAGGACCGAGCTGACGGTGGGCGCGCTCACCGACCAGCCGGGGGCCGAGGGGTTCGGCGTCGAGGGCGGGCTCTTCTTCGGCATGGAGACGGTCGAGAAGTTCGTGCCGGGCGGCCAGGACTCCGCGCTGTACGTGAACGCGGCGTCGGGCACGGATCCCGACACGCTGCGCGACCGGCTCGAGAAGACGCTCGACCCGTATCCGCAGGTGCAGGTCCGCGACCAGGCCGACTACAAGGATCTCATCCGCCAGCAGATCGCCGTGATGCTCTACCTGGTCTACGCACTGCTCGGCCTGGCGATCATCATCGCCGTGCTCGGCGTGGTCAACACCCTTGCCCTGTCGGTCGTCGAGCGCACCCGGGAGATCGGCCTGCTGCGCGCCATCGGGCTCGCCCGGCGGCAGCTGCGCCGGATGATCCGTCTGGAGTCGGTGGTGATCGCGGTGTTCGGCGCGCTGCTCGGGCTGGCGCTCGGCCTGGTGTGGGGCGTCGCGGCGCAGCAGGTGCTCGCGCTGCAGGGGATGACGGCGTTCGCGATCCCCTGGACGACGGTGATCGCGGTGGTGATCGGCTCGGTGGTCGTCGGCCTCGCTGCGGCGCTGCTTCCCGCGCTGCGTGCATCGCGCATGAATGTGCTGGCGGCCATCGCGCACGAGTGATGGACTGGGGCCACTGTGCCCAACTGTCCATGCGTACGAGGAGAGTTCATGGTTCGCCCGTTCCGTTTCGGCGTCAACATGGTCGCCCCCTCCACCGGCGACGAGTGGCGCAAGAAGTGCCGCCGCGCCGAGGAGCTCGGCTACGACGTCATCCTGGTCGCCGACCATCTCGGCATGCCCGCCCCGTTCCCCGCGCTGGTCGCCGCGGCCGAGGCCACCGAGCGGCCCCGCGTCGGCACGTTCGTCCTGAACGCCGGGTTCTGGAACCCCACACTGCTCGCCCGCGAGGTAGCGACCACGGACGCGCTCACGGGCGGGCGCCTGGAACTCGGCCTCGGCACGGGGTACGTCAAACCGGAGCACGACGCGGCCGGTCTGCCGTGGGGGACGCCCGGCGAGCGGGTGAGCCATCTCCGGCGCACGATCGAGGAGTTGGACAGGCTGCTCGGCTCCGAGGAGCACCAGCCACAGCCCGTGCAGCAGCCCCGCCCGCCGCTCCTGGTCGGCGGCAACGGCGACCGTATGCTGAAGCTGACCGCCGAGCACGCGGACATCGCGGCGTTCACCGGCGCCAAGTCGCCCCCGGGCGACACCAGCGGGAGGCTGATCCACCTCACGCCCGAGGAGCTCGACGAACGGATCGCCGCCTACCGGAGCTTCGCCGCAGACCGCCCCGAACCGGCCGAGCTGAACCTCCTGATCCAGCTGATCCAAGTGACCGACGACCGCCGGGCAGCGATCCGGCCGGTCCTCGAACACATCCCGCATCTCACCGAGGACGAGGCGCTCGGCCTGCCGCTCCTGCTGATCGGCACCGTCCGGCAGATCGCCGGCCAACTGCGCGCCCAGCGGGAGCGGTACGGCTTCTCGTACATCACCGTCCTCGAGCCGTACCTCGAGGCGTTCGGCCCCGTCATGGAGGAGCTGCGCGGCGAGTGAGGTCCTGCCCGCGCCCTACTTGGCGGCGAATCCGTACATCATGATCGTCTTCTTGCCCTTCGTCGACGGCCGGGCGAGCAGTTCGGAGCTGATGAACAACTTGTTGTGGGTGAAACGCAGTTCCTCGCGCAAGGGCGCGAGCGTGCTGGGCCGGGTGCGGGCGTCGAGCAGCAGGGTCTCCTTCTTCAGCGTCCTGCCGTCGAGGGAGACCACCTGCGCATACGGGGCGCTCTTGTAGACGAGCAGGTTCCCGCCGTCCATACGGATCGGGAAGACGGGAGAGCTCCCGGCCGCGTCCACCTTCTGTCCGGTGGTCTTCCCGGTGGCCAGGGAGAAGACCACGATCTCGTTCGTATAGACGTCCCCGCTCGCCTCGGACGCGTCGCGCTGCTTGGTCGGGACGTACAGCCTGCCGTTGCCGACCACGATGCCCCGGCAGTCCTGGATGATGGACTCGGTGCCGCAGTGGTGCAGGTACTTGCCGTCCGGCAGCGCGATCCTCGTGCGCCGGTCGCTGCGCTCGTCGTACGCGAAGACATCCGTGGCGCCCGATCCGGTGACCTCACCGGAGTCGAGGGCGACCACAACCGGCTTGCTGGAGACCACGCTGGGCTTGTTGACACCCTCGGGCAGCTTGGCGCTCCACGTCGACTTCCCTGTGGCCGGATCGAGGATCTCGACCCGGTACCGCTCCGAGCCGAAATCGCCGCAGGAACGCACGGCCACCAACTGCGCGCCGCCCCCGTACCCGATGTCCCTGCACTGCTCCCCCTGCTGCGGCTCCCACAGCACCCTGCCGGTGCGCAGGTCGAACGCCGCGCCGCCGTACAGGCCGCCGACGGCGACCGTGTCACCGCTGATGGTGACCTGGTTGAACGCCGTCTTCTCCTTCTGGGAACCGGTGGTGACCGACTTGGTCCAGAGGTCCTCGCCGCTGTCGACGTCGAACGCGGTGACCTCGGTGCACGGAGCACGGAAGCCCCGGCTGTCCGCCACGGTGGACCCGGTGACCACCACGGCGATGCCGTCCTTGCCCAGGTCCGGGGAGCCCGCGCACGATGCGCCGGGCTTCGGCAGGTCCCACACTCGCTTTCCCGTGGTGGCATCGACGCCGACGATCTTGCTGACCGAGGCCTTCGCGTACACCTTGTCGGTGAGCCAGGACCCCTGGGACGGCCAGGTGTTCTGTCCCTTGGGCAACTCGGGCAACAGGGCCTCGGTTTTGAAGAAGGCCTTGGGGTCCGCCGGGGCCTGCTCCTCGGGTTTCAGGTACTCGACCTTCGTCCCGCCGCCTCCCGGCTTGCCCGCGGTCTTGTCCTTCGAGCCGCCGGCCGATGCGGCGTACCAGACGCCGCCGCCCACGATCAGGGCGATCGCGACAAGGACGGAGACGACGATCGCGGTGCGGCGCCTGGGTCTCTCACCTCCTCCGCCCGGAGGTGGGGTGGGCGCGGATATCGGCGGGTACGGATGCGGCGGGCCGAAGCCACCGGGCGGCGGGGCGACGGGCGGGCCGAAGGCGCCTTGCGGGGGCGGGCCGAAGGCGCCCTGCGGTGGGCCCTGCGGGGACGGCTCGGACTCATGATTGACCATGATCGAGAGTCTGGACCACATACCCCTGTTCCTAGAGCTACTTTCTAGAAAAAGTCTTCAACACGGCTTCTGGCTCGAGGCCGGGCACCAAGGAGCCCCCACTCGGACGGCACGGGCCTCGGCAGCGGAAACCGCTCGCCGGACAGGCAGGCGTACTGCTTACATCTCTCCATGAGCGATCTCCACATCCGCTGCGCGACCCCATCGGACATCGACACCGTGCTGCGGTTCTGGCGCGAATCCGCCAAGGGGACGAGCATCAGCGACGATCACGACGGAGTGGCCCGACTCGTCGCGCGCGACCCCGAAGCTCTGCTCATCGCGGAACGTGACGGCATCCTCGTCGGCACTGCGATAGCGGGCTTCGACGGCTGGCGCTGCCACCTCTACCGCCTCGCCGTGCACCCGGACCACCGGCGCCAGGGCATCGGCTCAGCGCTCCTCGCGGCGGCGGAGGACCGCTTCGTACGCCTTGGAGGGCGCAGGGGCGACGCCATGGTCCTGGACCGCAACGAGTCCGCCCACCACACTTGGCTCGCCGCGGGCTACGCGCGCCAGCCGGAGTGGAGCCGTTGGGTGAAGCATCTCGCCGAGTGAGCGCCAGAGCCGCGGAAGGCCCGCGGCGGGGCCGTGAGCGGCCTCCAGAACGTCCGCAGGAGCAGACTTTGCTGATCCTTTAATATGGACGGACCACTCGAACGTCAACGAAAGGTGTGAGCGTCCGCCCATGGGCGAGCCTCCCAGTACCCGACATCGCGCATTCCCCCGATCCCTGCCCGATCATGGGACGGAGGTGACCCGATGACCGAAGTGCTCCTGCTCCTCGTGGCGGTGCTGCTCTCGCTGCTCTGCGGCGTCTTCGTCGCGGCGGAGTTCTCCCTCACCACGGTCGAGCGCAGCGAACTGGAACGGGCCGTCGAACGCGGCGAGCGCGGCGCCCCCGGCGCCCTCAAGGCCGTCAAGAACCTCACCTTCCAGCTCTCCGGGGCCCAGCTCGGCATCACCGTCACCAACCTGGTCGTCGGTATGCTCTCCGAGTCCTCCATCGCCAAGCTGATCGCGGGGCCGCTGCGCTCGATGGGCATCCCCTCATCGGCGGCATCGTCGGTGGCCCTGGTCATCGGCACGGCCCTTTCGACGATCTTCCTGATGGTCGTCGGTGAGCTGGTCCCCAAGAACTGGGCGATCTCGTCGCCGCTGGCCGTCGCCAAGCGGGTGGCGACGCCGCAGCGCCTGTTCAGCTCCCTGTTCCGCCCCTTCATCGCACATCTGAACAACACGGCGAACCGCTCCGTGCGCCGCTTCGGCATCGAGCCCACCGAGGAGCTCGCCTCCGCGCGCAGCCCCAAAGAGCTGGTGGCGCTCGCCCGGCACTCCGCCAAGGAGGGCGCCCTGGAGGCGGACACCGCCGAGCTGTTCGTCCGCACGCTCAACCTCGCCGACCTCAGCGCGGAGAACGTGATGACGCCGCGCGTCCAGGTCATGGCCCTGGACGTGATGGCCACCTGCGAGGACGTCGCGAACGCCACCCGCGCCACGGGCCTGTCCCGCTTCCCCGTCTACCGCGGCAATCTCGACTCCGTCGTCGGCGTCGCCCACATCAAGGACGTCCTGGCCGTCCCCGCCGAGCGCAGGGCCCGCTTCCCCGTCTCCGAGCTGATGCGCGAGCCGCTCCTGGTTCCGGAGTCGCTGACCGTCGACCGGCTCCTCGACCGGCTCTCCGGCAAGCGCACCATGGCCGTGGTCATCGACGAGTACGGCGGTACGGCCGGCGTCGCGACCCTGGAGGACATCGTCGAGGAGGTCGTCGGCGAGGTCAGGGACGAGCACGACCCGCACGAGACGTCCGACATCGCGGCCGCGGGCACCGACGACGAAGGACGGACGCTGTACTCGGCCGACGGCTCGGCCCGCACCGACCAGCTGGCCCGTGTCGGCCTGCGCGCGCCGGACGGTCCTTACGAGACGCTCGCCGGACTCGTCGCGACCGAGCTGGGCCGCATCCCCGCCGAGGGCGACCAGCTCGAGGTGGGCGGCTGGCGGCTGGACGTCGTGGACGCCCGCGGCCGCCGCGCCGCCCGCGTCCTGCTGCACGCACCCCTGCACGACGACCAACCGGAGGAGGAGCGATGATCGCTGTCCAGCTGCTGATCGGCCTGGCGACCCTCGTCGTCAACGCCTTCTTCGTGGGCGCCGAGTTCGCCCTCATCTCCGTACGAAGGAGCCAGATCGAGCCCCACGCCGACGAGGGCGACCGGCGCGCGAAGAGCGTGCTGTGGGGTCTGAAGCACGTGTCGGCGCTGCTCGCCGCGGCACAGCTCGGCATCACGCTGTGCACCCTGGTGCTCGGCATCGTCGCCGAGCCCGCGATAGCGCATCTCCTTGAACCGCTGTTCGACGCGGTAGGGATGCCGCACGGCCTGATCCACCCGATCTCGTTCATCATCGCGCTCGCCCTCGCGACGTATCTGCACATGCTGCTCGGCGAGATGATCCCCAAGAACATCTCGCTGGCCGAGCCGGTGCGCACGGCGCTGCTGCTCGGACCGCCGCTGGTCGCGATCGCGCGTGCGCTTCGCCCGGTCATCTTCGCGATCAACGCTTTCGCCAACGGCCTGTTGAAGCTGCTCAGGGTCGAGGTGAAGGACGAGGTCGGCGCGACCTTCTCGGACGACGACCTGGCCAGGATGGTCAAGGACTCCAGCGAGGCGGGACTCATCGACGACCGCGCCCAGGAGCGGCTGCACGACGCCCTTGAGCTGGGCCGCCGTCCTGTCAGGGATGTGGTGCTGCCGCTGGAGCGGGTGGTCTACGCGCGGGTGGGCGTGACGCCGGAGCAGTTGGAGCAGCTTTCGGCGGAGTCCGGATTCTCGCGCTTCCCCGTCGTGGACGACGGCCGCCGCATCGTCGGCTATCTGCACGTCAAGGACGCGCTCGACCGGGCGCCGCGCGATCTGCCGTTCCGGGTGCCCGACATGCGCAAGATCGCCCAGGTCCGCGAGGCCACGCCGCTCGACGACGTCCTGACCGCGATGCGCGGCAGCCGTACGCATGTGGCGGCGGTGCTCGGCTCGGACGGCAGGCTGGCCGGGATGGTCACCATGGAGGACGTACTGCAAGAGCTGTTCGGTCAGCCCGTGTGATCGGAATGTGAACCGAAGTCCGGACCGAAGGGGGAAGCGCACTGTGAGTCAGCTCGTCCTGCGCGACGTGTCGTACGGCTATCCCGAGCGGCCGGTGATCGAGCGCGCCTCCCTCTCCGTGCGGCCGGGCGAGAAGGCCGGTGTCATCGGTGAGAACGGCTCGGGCAAGTCGACGCTGCTTCGCCTGATGGCGGGCGAGTTCGCGCCCGCCGACGGTGAGGTGGCCGTCGTCTCGGACGGCGGCATGGGGTATCTCGCGCAGACGCTGCGGCTCCCGCCACACGCCACCGTGCAGGACACGGTCGACGACGCGCTCGCCGAACTGCGGGATCTGGAGCGGCGCATCCGGGAGGCGGAGGCCGCACTCGGCTCGGCAGGGCAGGCCGAACTCGCCGCCTACGGAGATCTCGTCGCCGCTTTCGAGGCGCGCGACGGCTACCGCGCAGACGCGCGCCTCGATGCGGCGCTGCACGGTCTCGGCGTCCCGCAGCTGGCGCGTTCCCGCACGCTCGGATCGCTCTCCGGCGGTGAGGCCGCGCGCCTCGCGCTCGCCTGTGTCCTTGCCCCGCAGCCCGAGCTGCTCCTCCTCGACGAGCCGACGAACCACCTGGACGACCAGGCGCTCGGCTGGCTGGAGGAGCGCCTGCGCGCCCACCGGGGCACGGTCGTCGCCGTCACGCACGACCGGGTCTTCCTCGACCGGGTCGCCGAGGTGATCGTCGAGGCCGACGGCGACCGCAGGGCCGTGGCCCGTTTCGGCGGCGGCTGGCACGGCTATCTGGAGCAGCGCGCCACGGCCCGGCGGCGCTGGGAGGAGCGCTACCGGAAGTGGAGCGATGAGGTGGCGCGCCAGGAGCGGATCGCCGAGGGCGGCGCCGACCGCCTCTCGACGGGCTGGCGGCTGAGCGAGAGCAGCCGCTTCGCGAAACATCAGCGGTCGGTGGAGGGCCAGCTCTCCGGGGTCGTACGCAACGCGCGCGAGCGCCTGCGCAGACTGCGCGCGGAGCCGGTGCCACGGCCTCCCGACCCGTTGCGCTTCACCGCCGGTGAGGGCCTGGCGGGCGGCGACCACCCCTTCGTACGTCCGGCATCGCTGACGGATGTCACGGTGGGCGAGCGCCTCGCGGTCGACCACCTGCTCCTCGAGCCCGGCTCGCGCACCTTGGTGACCGGAGTGAACGGCGCGGGCAAGTCGACGCTGCTCGGCGTCCTTGCCGGGGTGCTCACCCCGGATCGCGGAGAGGTCCAACTCCCGGCCCGTGTCGGGTACTTGCCGCAGGAGATCGAGTACATCGGATCCGAAGCGGGCGAGTCCACGGCACGGCCCCTGCTCGACGCCTTCGCGGCAGGCCTGGGCGGTCTTCCCGAGGACCACGCACAGGCGCTCCTGTCCCTCGGGCTCTTCCGCGAGGAGGACCTGGCCGTGCCGGTGAAGGGGCTCTCGGTGGGGCAGCGCCGCCGCCTGGCGCTCGCGCGCCTGGTGACGCGCCCGGCCGACCTCCTCCTGCTGGACGAGCCGACGAACCACCTCTCCCCCGCCCTGGTCGAGGAGCTCGACGAGGCGCTCGCGGGGTACCGGGGCACGCTGGTCGTGGTGTCGCACGACCGGCGGCTGCGGGAGCGGTTCCGGGGGGAGCGGGTTTCGGTGGAGGCCGGACGGGTGGTGCGGGCCTAGGGCCCTAGCCCGTCAAGGCTTTCAGGGCGCGGTTCGCCTCTTGGGGAGAGTGGGCGTCTCCGTGATGCCGGGCCCGTGTGCCCCGACGTTCGCCGCGCCGATGGCCGTGAGGACCGCGAGCAGCGTCGCCATCCCCGCGGTGGCGAGCGCCGCCTTCCAGTCGACGTCCAGGAGGGTCGTCGCCCCGGCGATCAGGACGGCGAGGAGCGACTGCGCGAAGGTGCGGAGGGCGCGTTCCGCGGTGGCCTTCCAGAATCCGGCGGTCCACATGGCTGGCTCGCTCTCTCGAGGCGGAGGGGTCAACTCCCGGCATACCGCGGTCGCGCGTCGCTGCCCAGCATGTCGCGCCATGGAGATGGCGGTCAGACCTCGGCCTCCGGGGCCCTAGGGGTCAAGACTGTGCCCCGTCGTCACGTCGACATGGTCCGGGATCTCGTCGTGGCGGTCGCCGACCGTCGGGGTGCCGGTGGGCTCGAAGAGGAGGATCGCGGCGCCGGACGGCGCGTACGGCTTGTGTTCGGTGCCGCGCGGGACGGTGAAGACCGAGCCCGTGGGGAGCGTGACCGTACGTTCGCCCGCGGGCTCGCGGAGGGCGATGTGCAGCTCGCCGTCGATGACCAGGAAGAACTCGTCGGTGTCGTCGTGGACGTGCCAGAGGTGTTCGCCCTCGACCTTGGCGACGCGTACGTCGTAGTCGTTGACCCGGCTGACGATGCGGGGGCTCCACAGGGCTTCGAAGGAGGCCAGGGCCTTGGCGAGGGCGATCGGTTCGTTGCTCATGTGTCAACCATCCGGCGTGTCCCCGTACAGCCGTGAGTGGTAGAAATAGCTTATGCCGCAAGAATCCTCGCAGCCGGGTGCCGAGAGGCCCGGGGCACGGCCGCCGGCCGGCCCGCACCGGGTCGTCGTGATCGTCGACGAGAACTCGAACCCCTTCGAACTCGGTTGCGCCACCGAGGTCTTCGGCCTGCGCAGGCCCGAACTCGGCCGCGACCTCTACGACTTCACCCTCTGCTCGCCCGCGCCCCGTACCCTGATGCGGGACGGATTCTTCACGCTCACGGGAGTCGCGGGTCTGGAGGCGGCCGAATCGGCGGACACCTTGATCGTGCCCAACCGGCCGGACGTCGAGGTCCCCCGCCGCCCGGCCGTCCTGGACGCGGTGCGCCGGGCGAGGGCCCGAGGCGCACGTCTGGTCGGCTTCTGCAGCGGCGCCTTCACCCTCGCCGAGGCCGGGATGCTCGACGGACGCCGGGCGACCGCGCACTGGCAGTGGGCGGACGACTTCCGGGCTCGCTTCCCCGGCGTCACGCTCGAACCTGACGTGCTCTTCGTCGACGACGGCGACATCCTCACCGCCGCGGGCAGCGCCGCCGCGCTCGATCTCGGACTGCATCTGGTCCGCCGCGACCACGGCGCCGAGGTGGCCAACTCGGTGAGCCGTCGCCTCGTCTTCGCCGCTCACCGGGACGGCGGCCAGCGGCAGTTCGTGGAGCGGCCCGTCCCCGATGTGCCGGACGAATCCCTGGCCCCGGTCCTCGCCTGGGCCCAGGAGCGCCTCGATTCACCCCTCTCCGTACCCGACATCGCGGCGCGCGCGGCACTGAGCCCGGCGACCCTGCACCGCCGCTTCCAGGCCGAGCTCGGCACCACGCCCCTGGCCTGGCTCACCGGTGAACGCGTCGCTCTGGCCTGCCGGTTGATCGAGAGAGGGGTGTCGGGACTCGACGTCGTCGCCCGGCGCAGCGGCCTCGGCAGCACCGCCAATCTGCGCGCCCTGCTGCGCCGCGAGACGGGGCTCAGCCCTTCGGCGTACCGGCGCCGGTTCGGGCCCGCGCCGGACTGAGGCGACCGTCAGCGACGGTGCGCGCCCCGGCCGCGGGCGACCGCCTTCGCGTCCTTCTTGAACGCCCACTCCATCTCGGGTTCCATCGCGAACCGGAAGAGCCGCTGCACCGGTGGCGTACACAGCACGGTGATGAGGGCCGCCGCGCCGAGGGTGACCGTGATCTCGCCGAGCGGCGTGTGCAGCCAGTCGAGGTCGTACCAGTCCCAGAAGCGGGAGCCCTTGGCGACGAAGCCGTGCAGGAGGTAGCCGTAGAGCGTGCCCGCGCCCAGTGCGGTGAACCAGAGCCTGCGGCCGGGGATCCAGGCGAAGAAACACGCGACGAGGACCATCGAGCAGCCGAACATCCCGAGCGTCATCACGGCCCCGGACCAGCCGGGCGCGGCCAACTCCTGTGCGCTGTCCCGGCGGTAGAACCAGGCCGCGTTCATGCGCGGCGCCGCCCAGTACGCGAACAGCAGAGCCACCGCGAAGACGGGCAGTGCGAGGAGTCTGGCCTCCCGGCGGCGCACGATCTGGAAGTGCTCGGGCTTCAGGCACAGGCCGAGCACGAAGAACGGCAGGAATTGCAGCACCCGTTGCAGGTCCAGGTCGTCGCCGATGTCCGGCGAGACCGAGGCGAGCACGGCGATGGCGAGCGCGAGCGGAATCGGCCAGCGGACCAGCTTCCACAGCGGGGTGGTGAGCCGCCAGACGAAGAGCGCGACCAGGAACCAGGTGAGGTACCAGGGGTCGAGCAGGCTGATCGGCTGCGTCGGATCGTCGTCCGCGTAGCGCTTGAAGAAGGTGTACGCGACTTCGAAGATGACGTACGGCACCGCGACGCCCGTCACCAGGCGCTTGAGGCGCCCCGGGCTCGCGTCGAAACTGCGCGAGAAGTAGCCGGAGATGACGATGAACGCCGGCATGTGGAAGCTGTAGACGGTGATGTAGAGCGCGGCCGCGGCCCGGCTGTCGCCCCGCAGCGGCTCCCACGCGTGGCCCATCGCGACCAACACGATCGCCAGGTACTTGGCGTTGTCGAAGTACGAATCCCGCCGCTTGACCAGCGGCTTCGGCAGCACGGTGGGGGCCGGAGCCGCCGCGGCCGGCGCACTGCGCGCGGCGGGCAGCGGCACCCGCAGCGTCCCGGCCTGATGCGTCCCGGCCTGATGCGCACCGGCTTGATGCGCACCGGCTTGGTTCATCGAACGGACAGGCTCACTCACGGGACCTCCCGGAGGAACCCGGGCCCGCGGCCCCGTTTCTTACACCGTATGCGGGTGCTACACCTGTGTAGAACATCACCGGCACCCTAGCCACCGGAGCCCCCGCGCGTACAGTCGCGCCACCCTGTGAATCAGCTGAGGACCCCCGGAGAAGGGCCGACCAGCTCGGACAGGACGTCCTCCATGGTGACGAACCCGAGCACCGTGCCGCCCGCGCCGATGACGGCGGCCAGGTGGCTGCCCGCCGCCCGCAGCGCGGTGAGGGTGTCGTCGAGCGGGGTGTCGATGTGCACCCGCGTGACCGCGTGCAGGGCGCCGCGCGGGAAGGGCCTGTCGCGATCGCCGACGCCCAGGGTGTCCTTGATGTGCAGGTAGCCGAGGAGGGTGCCGTCCGGTCCTGTCACCGGGAAGCGGGAGAAGCCCGCGGCCGCGGCCACTTGTTCCAGGTGCGCCGGGGTGACCGTGTGTTCAACGGTGCGCATCTTGGCCGCCGGTACGAGGATCTCGCCGACCGGCCGGGTGCCGAGCTCCAGGGCGTCGCGCAGCCGCTCGCCGTCCGCCGCGGAAAGGAGCCCGGCCGCGCTGGAATCGACGACCATGCGGGCGAGCTGGTCGTCCGTGTAGACGGAGTCGACCTCGTCCTTCGGTTCCACCTTGAGCAGCTTCAGGAGGGTGTTGGCGAAGGCGTTGATGCCGAAGACGACCGGCTTGAGGGCCCGGGTGAGGGCCACCAGGGGCGGGCCGAGCAGCAGGCGGTCCTGGCGGGCGCGGCGAGCGCGATGTTCTTGGGGACCATCTCGCCGATCAGCATGTGCAGATACGTCGCCACCGTCAGGGCGATGACGAACGCGATCGGGTGCACCAGCGCGTGCGGGATGTGGACCGCCTCGAAGCCGGGCTCGAGGAGATGCGCGATGGCGGGTTCCGCGACCGCGCCGAGCACCAACGAGGAGACGGTGATGCCCAGTTGGGCGGTGGCCAGCATCGCGGAGATGTGCTGGAGCGCCCACAGCGTGCTGCGGGCGCGCTTGTCGCCCGCCTGCGCGCGAGGTTCGATCTGGCTGCGGCGTACGGAGATCAGGGCGAACTCCGCCCCGACGAAGAAGGCGTTGGTGAGCAGGGTCAGGGCGCCGATGGCGAGTTGCAGGGTGGTCATCGCGCCTCCTCCATGGCCTGGCGGGCAGCAGCGCCGGTTCGGTGATGCGGACGCGGTCGGCGCGGTGGTGCTCGACAGCGAGGACGGAAAGCCGCCAGCCGTCGAGGTCGAGGGCGTCGCCCTCGGCCGGGATGCGGGACAGGCGGGTGGCGATCAGCCCTGCCACCGTTTCGTACGGCCCTTCGGGAGCGGTCAGCCCTATCGCGGCGAGCTGGTCGATGCGGACGCCGCCGTCGGCCTCCCACACGGTGCGGCCGTCCGGTCCCGCCTGTGCGGGCAGCAGGTCGGGAATCTCGACGGGGTCGTGCTCGTCGCGGACCTCGCCGACGACCTCCTCGACGATGTCCTCCACCGTCGCCACACCGGCCGTGCCGCCGTACTCGTCGATGACGACGGCCATCGTGCGGGTCTCCCGCATCCGCTCCAGAAGCCGGTCGGCGGGCAGGCTGTCGGGCACGAGCAGGGGCTCGGTGGCCAGGTCGGTGACGGGGGTGAGCTGCCGCTTGCCGGGGGCCAGGGCGAGCACGTCGCGGATGTGCACGGTGCCGATCACCTCGTCCAGGCTGTCGCGGAAGACGGGGAAGCGGGACAGGCCCGTGGCATGTGTGAGGTTCGCCGCGTCGGCGGCCGTGGCGTGCGCCTCCAGGGCGCGTACGTCCACGCGCGGGGTCATCACGTTCTCCGCCGTCAGGTCGCTCAAGTGCAGGGTGCGGACGAACAGTTCGGCTGAGTCCGCCTCCAGAGCACCCTCGGCGGCCGAGCGCCTGGCGAGGGCGACCAGCTCCTCGGGGGTGCGCGCGGAGGCCAGCTCCTCGGCGGGTTCGAGGCCGAAGCGGCGTACGACGTGGTTCGCGGTGTTGTTCAGATGCCGGATGAAAGGGCCGAAGGCGGCGGTGAATCCGCGCTGCGGTGCCGCCACCACCTTGGCGACGGCCAGCGGCCGGGAGATCGCCCAGTTCTTCGGCACCAGCTCGCCGACGACCATCAGGACCACAGTGGAGACGATCACTCCGAGGATGCTCGCCACCGCGGACGCGGCCCCACCGAGCCCGGCGCTTTCGAGCGGCCCGCGCAGGAGGGCCGCGAGCGAGGGCTCTGCGAGCATACCGATCACCAGCGAGGTGACGGTGATGCCGAGCTGGGCGCCGGACAGCTGGAGAGTGAGCCGCCGGACCGCCTTCAGGGCCCCGTCGGCACCCCGCTCCCCCGCCTCGGCGGCACGCTCCAGGTCACCGCGCTCGACGGTGGTCAGGGAGAACTCGGCCGCGACGAAGAGCGCGCAGGCGAGCGTGAGGAGCAGGGCGAGCAGCAGAAGCAGGATCTCGGTCACCGTGCCACCCCCGTTCCCTCACGCTCGGACAGCGGGCGGGACATGGCACGGTTCGTACTGGGAGGCTCACCCATTGCGGGTCCGTGGCTCCTTCTCGTACTCGTACGTGGTGTCGTACGAGGGCGGTGGCATGGAAGCTGTGTTGCTTCTACAGCCACTGTAAAGGAAGGGCAAAGCGAATCCGCTAGAGCGGGGTCGCCTAGAGCGGGGCCGCCGCGTGCAGGATGAGGACCATCGTCACGGCGGAGTTCGCGGACGACATGGCAGAAGCGGCGGCGCCCGCGGCGGCCGCCCAGGCCGCGAGCCCCACCGCCGTGAACAGGGACGGCCAGCTGCGCGCCGCGGGCGCCGGGCCGAGCAGGGCCGCGACCCGACGCGGCACGGGCCCCGGCGCGGCGAGTCCGGCGAAGGTCGGGACGGGGGCGCCACGGGAGTGGAGGGCCGCCTTGCCAATCGCGCGGGCGACGGTCCTGCGGTCGCCGACAGCGTGGGCGGCGTCCTCGTCGGCCCACCGCTCCGTCGTGTAGGACACGGCCGTACGCAGCGGGCGCAGGAACGGATTGGCGCGGGCGGCCAGCTGCACGGCAAGGAGACAGCGGTGGTGCCGGGTCGCGAGGTGGGCGCGCTCATGGGCGAACAGGGCACGGCGCTCGGCGGCTTCGAGGCAGTCGAGCAGGGCGGTGGTGACCACGACCCGGTCGCGGGCGCCGCCGGGCAGCGCGTACGCGTAGGGCACGTCGTCGGGCAGGACCGCGACCGCCGTGCCGGGCAGACCGGCGAGGGCGCGGTGGGCGCGGCGGCGGACCTGGCGGTGCCGCCACAGCGTCCTGCCGCACGCCGCGGCCACGGCGAGCAGTCCGGGAATGGCGAGGCGCCCGGCGACCTCGTCGAACGGCACGGCAGCCCGCACCTCCGGGTCCGACCATCCGTCCGGCAGCGGGTTGCCCGGCAGCTGAGCCGTGCCGACGACCATCAGGAGGCCCAGACACAGGGTGCTGCACAGCGCCATGACCACAGCGACCGCCGTGAGCAGCCGGGTGGCGGTCCGTGGGTGCAGACGCTGCTCGGCGAGCCGGGCCACCGGCCAGGCCGTCAGCGGAAGCACAAGCGGCAGAAGGACGAACATCCCCATGACGCGTCAGACGTCCCTCTCCGTCTCGGCTCCTGTTTCGGCTCCTGTTTCGGCTCCTGTTTCGGCTCCTGTTTCGGCTCCTGTTTCGGCTCCTGTTTCGGCTTCCGTCGTGGCTCCTGTCCCGGCTCCCGTCTCGGCCTGCCGCAGAAGCTCACGCAGCAGCCGTTCGTCGCCCGGTGGCAGCGCGGTGAGGAAGCTGGCGAGGACCGCCTCCCGGTCGCTCTCGCCGTCGAGCACCTTGCGCATCTTGCGCGCCGCGAGTCCCGCCTCGTCGGACGACGGGGTCCACGCGAAGGAGCGGCCCGTACGTTCTCGGGTCACCGCGCCCTTGTCGAGGAGTCGGGTCAGGATCGTCACGACGGTCGTGTAGGCGAGGTCCGCGCCGAGCCGCTCCTGCACCCAGCCCGCGGTCGCGGGTCCCTCCGCCTCGCGCAGCGCGGAAAACACCTGCGCCTCGAGCTCGCCCTGCCCGCGCCGCCGGGCACGCCGCCGTTGATCCGCCACGCCCGTCTCCCTTCCACTGCCTCTTCGTCCTGGACGAGGCTAACGCCCGCCCGCAAGTGATGGCGGTCCCGCAGGGGCGACGCAGGTCCATGATCATGAGAATCCCGTTGCCCCGCCCGGCGGCCCGACGTTAAGGTCCCTCACATGACTGCCGGGTCGGCCTTGGGCCACATACGAGTAAGGCGCCCGGCCTCGGCGTGAGCGCGAGGCGGGCACGAGCCCCGCCACCTCTCTTCCTGGCTTACCCACAAGCACCCCGCGCGGCGCACCGCCAGTGCATCCCAAGACCCGGAAGAGACGCCACACATGCCGCACACCCAGCACACGTACGACCCCAATGCGCCTGTCACCACTGTCCAGTTGAACCACACCGCCGTCCTCGCCAAGGACCGGCGTCTTTCGGCGGAGTTCCTCGCCGCGATCCTGGGCCTGGAGGTCGGTGCCCCGTTCGGGCCCTTCCTGCCCGTCGACCTCGGCAACGGCGTGACGCTCGACTACTACGAGATGAGCGCCGAACCGGTCCAGTCGCAGCACTACGCGTTCCTGGTGCCCGACACGCAGTTCGACGCCATGATCGCCCGCCTGGAGACGGTGGGAGTCACCTACTACGCCGACCCCAACCACACCGAACCCGGCCGGATCAACCGCCTGTTCGGCGGACGCGGCGCGTACTTCGCCGACCCGGACGGCCACAACCTGGAGATCCTGACCCGGCCCTACGTCCGGCCGTAGCCGCTTCGAGCAGGGCCGCCCGCTCGCCGGTGGACATGCGCGGCGCGTGACTCCTGTCTAGCGTCACCTGCATGAACACAGTCCCGCAGCGTTTCGAGATCCTGCTGGTGCCCGAGTTCTCGGGGAACGGCGAGAGTACGACCGATGCCCGCGGCGCCCTGCGCTCGGCCGTCGTGGTGGCCACCGGTGAGACCGGGTCCTCCGGGTTTCCCCGGTACACGGGGGACGGGATGGAGGCCGACATCGATCCCGCGACCCGCACCGTCGAGGCACTCCTGATCGACGGGGCCGAGCTGGACTACGGCCTCTCGGTACGGGTCGCGGACCTGTAGCGGAGTCGGGCCGGACTCACTACGGCAGAGTCGGATCGGTGGCCAGCCGTGCCAGCGTACGGGCGAGTCCCGTAGCTGAGCCTGCCGGTGCCGGTCCGACCCAGCCGGTAGGGAGCACGGTCCCCACCACGGCCTCGCCCTCGTGGACCAGGATGTGACAGGGCGGGTCGAGCTGGCGCGCCTGGTGGATGACCGCGGTGGCGTCTCCGGCGAAGCGGGCGCTGAGGTCGATGACCAGGACGTCGGGCAGCAGGGCGCGGGCCCGCGCCAGGGCGAGCACACTGTCGTCCGTCTGGGAGATGACGTACACACCGGTGACGGCCTCGATCTGCGGGATCAGGTCACCGGCCCGGTGATCCGCGGCCAGCACCAGCACGGTCAGCACGTCGCACTTGCCCTTCGCGTGGTCCAGGTGTCGCCGGTGATCGCAGCTTCTTCAGCACCTTCACTGATCGTTTCAGCATGTCATCCAACGAGGCGGATCCGGCGCTGCGACACGCAGGCTATGGAGTAAGTTTCTAGATAAGTATTCTAGTTCGGGTGGGATAGGGTAACCGCCATGGCGGACAGTGGCAGCACAAGCTCGGCGGACCATGGCGCATAAGCAGCAGCGCGGCGAAGTCACCGTCGACCGGCTTTTGACCGCCGCACTCGAGGTGTACGCCACCGCGGGCCAGCCCGGGTTCACCGTCAGCGCGGTCACTGCCGCCAGCGGCGTCAGCCTGGGCAGCCTCTACCACCACTTCGGCAGCTTCGACGGACTCGCCGCCGCGCTGTACACCCGCTGCATGGAGCAGTTGTTCGACGAGATGATCGCCGCGCTGAGCCGCGCACGCACCGCGAGGACCGGAGTCCGCGCACTCGTCACCGCCTATCTGCGCTTCACCGAGGAGCACTCGGCCGCCGCGCTCTTCCTGCACGCTTCCGCCTACTCCGGATACCTCGCGGCGCACGCGGAGCAGATCCGGACCGCCAAGGCCGCCAAGCTCGCGGTCATCGCGGAGTGGATGCTCCCGCGGATCACGGCGGGCGAGATCGCCCCCGTTCCAGGACCCGTTCTCGAGGTCCTGGTCATGGGCCCGGTCGCGGAGGCCGCGCATCGCTGGCTCGCCAGCACGTACGACATGGATCTCGCCGAGGCCGCGCGGATCCTGCCCGACCGGATCTGGCGTTCGCTGCAGCCGGACTAGACCGGCAGCCTCGAAGGGGCACCGCCCTTTGTGAAATGTCACGACTGCCCTCCGGCGACTCTGGCTACCGTCCCAGCTCTGTCCCGCCCCGCCTCCCCCACTATGTGGTGACGCGGTACTTCTGAGTAACAACACAGTCGGAGGTTGGGATGAGGATGGGCAAGCGACTCAAGGCCGGGCTCGTGGCGGTTACCGCCGGGGCCGCGGTGACCGGAGTGGTGGCACCGGCGCAGGCGCAGGATCGGCAGGCGCCGGATCCTCTGGAGTACGTGGCCTTGGGCGATTCGGCGGCGGCCGGGCCGCTGATCCCCTCCCAGGACATCAATCTCCTGTGCCTGCGCTCGAACCACAACTACCCGGCGGTCGCGGCGCAGGAGCTCGGCGCCGAGCTGACCGACGTGACGTGTTCCGGCGCCACGACGGACGACTTCTCGGGCCGCCGACTCGGCATCATCGCCCCGCAGTTCGACGCCCTCAAGCCCAGTACGGACTTGGTATCGGTCACAGTCGGGGCGAACGACAGCGGCCTGTTCCAGCAGGCGCTCGGCTGTATCAACCTCCTTCCGGAGCCGATCGGTTCGTCGTGCGCCGACCGGCTCACGGCGGGCGGTAAGGACAAGCTCGGCGAGGCCGTCGAGAAGTGGGCGCCCAAGTTCGGCGCCGCGCTCGACGAGATCCACCGCCGCTCTCCGCACGCGAAGATCGTCGTCACCGGGTACGGCACGTACATCCGCAAGGGCGGCTGCCACCCGACGCAGCCCGTCTGGGCGCGCGACGGCGACTATCTGCAGAGCGTGATGAACAAGATCAGCACGGCGGCCCGCGACCAGGCTGACGCGCACGGTGCGCGGTTCGTCGACGTCGCCCCGCTCACCGTCGGCCATGACATCTGCGCGGCACCCGAGGACCGCTATCTCGAAGGGCTCGTCCCCGCGCACGCGGCGGCCCCTCTGCACCCGAACCGCCAGGGCATGGTCGTCTACGGCAACGCCGTTGCCGCAGCGGCCCGTTGAGAGGGGCGAGAGCCATGAGAGCGCATACCCGCGTCGGCGTCCTGTTCGCGTCCCTCTTCGCACTCCTTGCCGGAACGGCCGCTCCGGGCTCCGCCGCCCCGGCGCCCGCCACCCCGGACGGCGCCGACCTGCCGGTGACCTACAACTCCGTCCCCGCGGTCGCCGCCTCCCTCGTGCGTCCCGGCGCCGCCCCGCCCGGCGCCAACGACTTCTCCTGCCGCAGCGCGGCCCACCCCCGCCCGGTGGTCCTCCTGCACGGCACGCACGTGAACATGGCGATCAACTGGAACACGCTGTCACCACTGCTCAAGAACAACGGCTACTGCGTCTTCGCCCTCAACTACGGCGGCCTCAAAGCCGACCAGGTCGGCGGCACGGGCGACATCCCCACATCGGCCGGTGAACTGGCCGCCTTCGTCGACCGCGTACGCGAGGAGACCGGCGCCGCCGAAGTGGATCTGGTCGGCCACTCGCAGGGCGGCACCCTGGCCCAGTACTACGTGAAGTTCCTGGGCGGTGCCCCGAAGGTGCACGACATGGTGGGCCTCGCCCCCACCAGCCACGGGTCGACCGCGCTGGGGCTCGACAAGGGAATCCGGGCGCTGTTCAAGGTGTTCCCCGGCCTGGAAGGCTTCGCCAACACCCTTGATCCGGGGGCCCGTCAGCAACTGCGCGGCTCGGACTTCGTCAACAAGCTGAACTCCGTTCCTGACACGGTGCCCGGCGTGCGCTACACCACCATCGCGACCAAGTACGACGAGGTGGTGACGCCCTACACCTCGCAGTTCCTCGACGGCCCCGGCGCGCGCAACATCCGCCTCCAAGACCGGTGTGCCAACGACTTCGCCGACCATCTCGCCCTGGCCTTCGACCATGTGGCGCTGCGCGAGGTCCTCAACGCGCTCGACCCCGCTACCGCGCGCAAGCCCGACTGCTCGACCCCGGTCTGGCCCGTATTCGGCGGCTGAAGCACCAGCAGGTGCCGAGGAGTTGAGGTGGCTCAGCGGGATCGCACCGTGCGGCGGGCCGCAAGCGCCGCGCTGATCAGCCCGATGTCGCCGATCCTGTTGGGGTCGACTCCCGTCAGCTCGGCGATTCTGCGGAGGCGGTAGTCCACCGTGTTGGGGTGCACGTGGAGTTCGGCGGCGGCGGGCCGCCGGCTCCCGTGCCGCAGATACGCCTCCAGGGTCCCCAGCAGTTCGTCGTTGCCCTCGATCGGGCGCAGGATCGCCGCGAGGCGGTCGAGGGCCACGCTCGGCCGCGACATCTGATACTCAAGCAGGACGTCGTCAAGTCTGTATGTGCCGGGTGGGCGACGGAAGTTGAGGGCGACGTACAGGACGTCCTGAGCCAGCGCCGCGGCAGCGGTCACTCCGCCAGGATCGGCCGCGCACGCCCCCACCGTGACCTCCGCGCCCGCGGCGCGGCCGACATCGGACACGATCCGCTCCAGTCGCGCCCAGTCGCGCGCCGTCAGCTCCTCGACGGCTTTCGGGCACGGCAGCAGCGCGAGGCCTCCCTCCGGAGTGAGCGAGGAAAGGACCGGGTCGCGCACCTGGCGCTCCAACTCGACGCGCAGCCGCCGTAGTTTGCGCCGCCCCGCGACCGCCGGGTCGACACCCTGGGCCGCCTCGTCGGGATGGGCGTCCACCGAGAGTGCGAGGACCAGATAGCAGGGCGGAAGCCGCAGCCCGGCCCTGCTCGCCGCGGCGTCCACCGGAGTGCCGTCCAGGAGCGCGGTCAGGAGGGTGTACCGGGAGGAGCGCTCGTCGTCGAACATGGTCTGCCGCTCATCGAGGTAACCCGCCCCCACGGCCGGGGTGACCAGCTCCAGATAGCGCAGGGCCAGGGCGTTCACGGCCAGCACGTCGGCGACCTCCGTCGGGCGCACTTCGGGCGTCAGTGACTCCCACACGACCTCGATGCCGATGTGGTACGCGGTGAGCACCACGTCGATCGGGATGCCCTCCTCGGCCCTGCGCGCGGCCGACTCACGCAGATGGTCCAACTCCGCCTGCCGCGGCAGGGACTTGGTGCGCAGTACGGCGGTGAAGGCACGCAGGTTCTGTTCGATCACGTGCGTGATGTCGCCGGCGAGCTGCTCGCCCGGGAGCAGCCCATAGGCCGGAATGCGCGCCGTGACCTCCTTGAGCACAAGGTCCACGAAGGCGGGCAGGTCGGCGGTCAGCCGCTCGTGCAGGGGCCGACCGCCCACCTGGAAAGCCCCGGAATTGTCATCACTCACAAGAAACGCCCCCAAGGTCCCGACATGCACCGCAGGTCTACCGCACCTCATTCGTGACTCATCATGACACCGGGCCGCAGTTGCCCCAGAGTTGACGGGTACCGCTGATCGGTACGATAGAAAGCCTAAGTACCCGCTATCAATGGGCAAGGTGGTCTCACCCGCATGGCACGCAGCTATGACCAGTCCTGTCCGGCGGCACGGGCCCTGGACGTCGTCGGTGGCCGGTGGTCCATCCTGATCGTGCGCGAGCTGCTGCTCGGCCCCCGGCGCTACACCGACCTCGTCGCGGGGTTGCCCGGCATCGGCCCCAACGTCCTGGCCGAGCGGCTGCGAGCGCTGCGCGAAGCGGGCGTCGTCAGCCAGGCCAAGCTGCCGCCCCCGGCAGCGTCCGCGATCTACGAACTTACCGAACTCGGCGCCGCCATGCGCCCGGTGGTCGACGAGCTCACCCGCTGGGGTATGCGCCTTCCGACCTCTACCCGACCGGGCGACACATTCCGGATCAGCTGGGCGCTCGGCTGCCTGCGCGCCAGTTTCCGGCCCGAACAGGCCTCTGGCGTACGAGAGACGTACGAGATCCGGGTGGACGGCGACACATTCCACCTCCGTGTCGACGACGGCGTACTCGACATCCGGCACGGCAGCGCCATGGCCCCGGCCTGCGCCATCACGACCGACCTCGGGACGTTCCTCGCCCTCGGCGCCCGCCTTGTGGACATCCAGGACGCCGTCGCGCGCGGCCTCGCCCAGCTGGAGGGTGAACTCCCTGCCGCCGAAAGGGCGATCGCCATCCTCGGCGCGCATCCCGAGGCCACCGGTGGCCGGCACGGCATCATCGGAGCCGTCGGTGCCACCTTCCGCCCCGACCGCGCTCTCGGCCTGCGCGAGACCTATGAGTTCATGATCGGCGACCTCATCTTCCACGCCCGAGTCGACGACGGCACCGTCGAAACGGACATCGGCCCCGCCGCGGACGCGGCCGTGACACTCGTCACCGATCTGGGCACCCTCCTCCAAATGGGCGCGGGCTACCTGCCGCTCGAGGACGCACTCAGCGCCCAGGTCGTCGCTGTCGACGGTGATCTGGAGGCGGCCATACGGATGGCGGACGCCTTCGGCGTGGTCCGTGCCGGGCGTGGGATGGGCGGGGAAGGACGTGATGAGGGGAAGGGCTGATGAAGGAGTGAAGGTGACCTCTGTCCGTGAGATCGAGGTTCTGGCCGACAGCGCGCACGCCGGGCAGACCGACAAGATCGGAGTGCCGTACATCGAGCATGTCCGGGCAGTGGCCGCCGGGCTCGGCCCGTTCGGCGACGAACTCGTCATGGCCGGCCTGTTGCACGACCTCCTGGAAGACACCGACTGGACCGCCGAGCGCCTGCGGAAGACGGGGGTGCCGGACAGGGTCGTCGAGATCGTCGAGGCGGTGACCAACCAGGTGGGGATGGCCTACGACGAGAAGATCCGCCGTATCACCGCCGACCCCCTGGCGACACTCGTGAAGATCGCGGACAACGCGCACAACTCCCGCCCCGACCGGGCCGCGCAGCTTCCCGCCGACATGCGGGAGCGCCTCGCAGCGAAGTACCGCTCCGCGCGCGCCGAACTGTGGCCGGCCGCGAACCGGGACGACATCGAGGCCATCGTCCGCATCGTCAACCCGTCACTGCTCGCCGAGTTGGACGCCCCGGGTCACCGCACACGACCCCGCGGTTTCAGCGATACCGGGGGCAGTTCCGGTGCGGGGATGCGGCCGCCGTCGTAGCCCTTAACAGGTCAGAGGCATCTCGGCCCTCAGGCGGTCAGCAAACCGTCAGCATCGGACCTGAGGAGTCGGCGACACGATGGCGAGCAAGACCCTGGCTCACGGCATGGGCACCTTCTTCAAGGACTGCGATCACGCCCCGTCGAGATGGCCGAAGTGCCCGCACCTCTACAAGATCCAATTCCGCAACGCCGCGGGGAAGCAGACTGTCGAGTCCGGGTTCGAGACCGATACTGCGGCGATCACGCGCTTGACAGACATCTACAACGCGAAGAGGGCCGCCCCCAGCCGAGGAACCCTCCAGTTGCGCTGGCTGTCCCGCCACTCCGGACTCGCTGCTGGAGCACCACATTTTCCCGGCGCTGGGAAGTCGGCGGATGGATACCTTCGACCACAAGGTGGTGGACGGTTTCATCAAGACGATGGAGCGTAACGGCGAGAACGTCGGTCGTATGCGCCGATGGCGCAGTCAGCCGACTGGTTGGTCGGCCCCCGCCGCCACGATCAGTCGGGCGGCGTTGGTGACTGAGGAGTCCACGAAGAACTCGGCAATCGGGACTTGCACCGTGAACACACTCTTGAGGCGGGAAACGAGCCGCAGCGCGGCCAGAGAGTGGAAACCCAGCGCGAAGATGTCCGTCCGCAGATCGATCGTCGGTACTTTGAGTACCGCACAGTAGACCTCCGCGACCTTGGCTTCGAGTTCGCTGCCCTGCGCTTCCTCGGGGACGACACGCTCGCGGCTCTGCAGCGCGAGCAAGGCTGCTTGGTCAACCTTGCCGTGCGAGGTGAGCGGGAACCGTTCAACTACTGAGATTTGAGCCGGAACCAGGTGTGGGGGAAGCTGGGTACGAACGTACGCCGCGACTGCTGCCTCGTCGGCGTACGCACCGATCAGGAACGCGATCAGCTCAAGCTCGGCCGCTGGATCAGCCTCGGTGCGCCGAGGCACGACCAGGCTGCGCGCCACGTCCGGATGGCCGTCGAGTACCGATTCGATCTCGGCGAGCTCGACCCGATGGCCGCGCAGTTTGAGCTGACGGTCCACGCGGCCGAGAAATTCGAGGTCACCTTCGGTGGTCCAGCGGCCCTGGTCGCCGGTGCGATACATACGTGCGCCCGGCTCGGCCGCGAAGGGGTCCGCCAAGAAGCGCTCGGCGGTCTGCTCGGGCCGGTTGAGCAAGCCGTCCGAGACGCCGGGGCCGGCCAGGTAGATCTCCCCTGGCACGCCGCGTCCAACCGGTGCGAGCAAAGCGTCGAGCACGTAGACGGCGGCGTGCGGCATGGGTCGTCCGATCGGCAGCGCCTCGCGGTCGAAGTCAGCACCAGGCTGGTAGGTCGTGCTGGTCACCGCCGTTTCGGTGAGCCCATAGACATTGGTGAGCGGAATCCCGAAGTCCAACCAGCGCTGATAGACCTCGATCGGCGCGCGTTCGCCGCCGACCAGCACTCGCCGCAAGGTCTGCGGAATGGGGACAACAGCCGGGTCGATCAGGCGCACTACTTCGATCCAGTAGGCGGTGGGGAGCTCACATATGGTGATCTCGCGCTCTCCGAGGAGGTGCAGCAGTTCCTCCGGGCTGGTCCGGCCGAGCGCGCCATCGAAAAAGACGACGCAGCCACCGGCCAGCCAGGTTGGGAAGAGCTCCTCGACATGTACGTCGAAGGTCATCGCGGCGAGCTGCAGCATCCTGTCTTGCGGTCCCAGATCGAACGTGTCCACCGCGGCACGGGTGAACGCAGTCAGGTTGACATGGGTGACGAGGGTGCCTTTGGGCACTCCCGTCGAGCCGGAGGTGAACGGGACATACGCGACCTGACGGCCTGTCACAGCGATGTCCTGGAGATCCTCACCGGTCTGGGCCTCGATCGAGGAAGCAACCGCCGGATCGTCGAGGGCGACCACATGGTGGGCCCCGGCGAAGTCCTCGGCAAGGTCCACGACCGTGAGCACCAAGCGGGGCGCGGTCTCGGCGAGGACGTGGGCCTTGCGGCTGCCGGGCGCGTCCGGAGCCACAGGGACGTAGGCCCCGCCCGCCTTCAGCACGGCGAGCACGGCGGACGGCCAGGAGGAGCCATGGGGCAAGGCGAGCGCCACCCGCTCGCCCGTGCGAAGACCTAGCTGACGCAGATGCCGCGCGAGCCGGTTGGCCTGGCTGTTGAGCTGTGCGTAACTGACTGGAGTACCGTCTTCACGCTCGACCGCCGGCGCATCTGGGCTCTGTCGGACCTGTCGCTCGAACAGCGCGTGCAGGGTGGCCGGCTCGTCCCCCGGCACGGGCCGACCGGCGAGTTCCCGATCGGGCGCGGCGTCGGTCGACGTGCGAAGCGCTCCCAGTGGGAACTCGGGGTGGGACACGGCCTCGCCGAGCAGCGCCAGGTAGCTCTCGGCCATTGCCTCGATGGTGTCCGGGCCGAACAGCTCACTGTCGTATTCGAACTGAAGGCTCAGCTCCCCCAGCGCGTCCACAGCGCCGAGATTGAGACGGAACCGGGCCCCGCCATTGGACAACTCGTACAGCTCCGTCACCGCGCAGCCCGGCAGCGTGGCCTCGAACTCCGTGGACTGCTCGAAGGAGAACATCGTCTGGAAGAGCGGGGTCTCACGCGAGGTGCGTTTGGAGTCGACCCGTTTGACAAGCTCGGTGAAAGGCGCGTCTTGTGAGGAGAGCGCGTCGAAAGTACTCAGCTGGAGTTCGCGGACCAGGGAGGCGAAGGACACGTCCGCGTCCAGCCGCAGTCGCAACGGCACGGTGTTGGCGAACAGCCCAATGAGCGACTGGTACTCGGGCCGGGTCCGGCCGGCCAGAGGCGTTCCGATCAGCAGGTCGTCCTGACGGGTGTAGCGGGCCAGCAGCACGCCCCAGACACCGCCGAGCATCGCGAAGGGCGTGACCCCGAGCCGCTTGGCGCAGACGTAGGTATCGGCCCGAAGCTGCTCTGGCACCACTGTCGTGAATGCATCCCCCCGGTAGTCCCGGGACGCTCCTGAACTGTGATCGACCGGCAGCGCGAGGATCGTCGTCGCACCGGCCAATTCCCGAGCCCACGCGTCGAGCACGTTGCCGTACCCGCCGTCCTCGGTGATGCGCCGCTGTTCGGCAGCGAAGTCGCGGTACTGCATGGTGAGGTCAGGCAGATCGGGCTCACCGCCCGCGTGCCATGCGGCGTAGAGCGCGACGAACTCGGTCCAGAACAGACGCAGCGACCAACCGTCCGCAACGATGTGGTGCATGTTGAGGAAGAACACGTAGGCGTCATCCTCAAGACGTAGCGCAGCAGCCCGCAGCAGCGGACCGTGCACAAGGTCGAAGGGCTCGCGAGCGGCGGTCTCGACGAACACACGCCACTCGTCGGGCCGGGAGCGAAAGTCGAACACAGGCAGCGCGAAGGGCTGCGGCGGATCTGTGATCAGGTACAGATTGCCGTTTTCCTCGCCCACCCGGGAGCGCAGCGCCTCATGCCGACGCACGATCTCGGTCACGCAGCGCTCGGCGAGCTCCGTGTCCAACGCGCCACGCAGTCGGATCACCATAGGTATGCCGTAAACGCTGCGGCCCGGGGCGAGTTGTTCAGCAATCCAGATCTGCTCCTGTAGGAGGGAGATCCTCTCGATCTGTCGGTTTCCCATGGGTGCTCCGGTCGGGTGCGTGGCCTTAGGAGTAGTGATTGACTCGGTCATCATGACCCGCTCTTCCTGACAGTCGGCTAGTAACCGAGTTCCCGGTCGACCAGGCCGATCGGCTCAAGGCCGTTCGCCAGTCGACGAATGTTGCGCCGGACCAGGTCGACGAAGGGTCCGAGTGAGTGATCCAGATCGCCCGCGCAGTGCGCGGTGATCACACAGGTGGGAAGGGACCACAGCGGGTGCTCCGGAGGAAGCGGCTCGGGGTCGGTGACGTCCAGGCCTGCGCCGGCAATCCACCCGGAGGTCAGCGCACGAACGAGGTCATCTGTGATGACAAGCCCGCCGCGCGCCACGTTCACCAGGCACGCGTCCCGACGCATGGACCTGAGTCTGGCTGCGTCGATCAGCCCGGCCGTGTCCGCGGTCAGCGGCGCCGCGAGGAAGACCACACGGGCCTCGGGCAGCCATTCGTCGAGGCGATCGGGCGTGCCGACTTCGGCGCCCGCCATCGGGGCGCCGCCGCGACACACCACCTTGGCGCGGACCCTGAACGGGCGCAGCAGTGCGAGCAGTGCCCGAGCAACCCCGCCGCCGCCCACCACAAGGACCTCGGCGTTCGTCAGCCCGATGGCGGGGCGCGGCAGCCACGCGCCGGCCCTCACGGAGGCAGTGCCCTGACGCAGCACGGTCAGCGCGAGCATGAGCGCGTGTTCAGCTACCAGCTCGGACTGGACGCCCACAGCCCGGCTCCAGCGGATCCTCTGATCAATGAGCGGCAGGTAGCTTTCGACGCCGGTGCTCGCCAGCTGAACCCAGCGCACCGACGGCGCGCACTCCAGTGCAGCTGCCAGCGCCGATGGCCGCTCGCCGGTCCAAATCAAGCCCTGAGCCCGGCCTGGCGGAGCTAGTCGAACGCCTGAAGCATGCAGCGCTGTCATGAGATCGGCGGGCGCCGGTTCCGGAAGCACTGCCACTGGTAGGTCGGGAAGCATGGTCACCAGCCACTGCCCGGCTTACCCACCGCCGTGACGTCCGCCTTCGCGTCGGCCAGCGCTGCCACTCCGCGTACCGAATACACGTCGAAGACCTCGCGGAAACCGAGGCTGACGCCCAAGTGTGTGCGGATCCAGCTGATCAGCCGCAACATGAACAGCGAATCCCCACCCAGGTCAAGCAGATTATCGAGCACACCGATCTCGTCGAGTCCCAGTAGCTCCGCCGCGGCGGCGCCGACGCGCCGCTCGACTTCACCTGTCGGCGGCACGAACTCGGTGGGCAAATCGGGCCGACGCTTCGGCGGCTGTGGAAGCATCGCGTGGTCGATTTTCCGATGCATCGTCAGCGGAAACTCGTCCAGCCGGATCAGCGCTGAAGGGATCAGATAGGCCGGCAGTTCGCCGGCGAGGAAGGAACGCAGCTCACCGCCGCTCACCGTGTCCCGGTCAGCAGTCACGTAGCCGATCAGACGCTGCTCACCCGACGCGTCTCGACCAGTCGTGACCAGGGCTTGACGCACCGCAGGGTGCCGGTCGAGTGCAGCCTCGATCTCGCCTGGTTCGACGCGATATCCACGCACCTTGACTTGCTGGTCGCTGCGTCCGAGGAATTGCAGCCGACCGTCGGGAAGACGACGTACCCGATCGCCGGTGCGGTACAACCTGGCCCCCGGAATCCCCGAGTAGCGGTCGGCGACGAACCTCTCCGCGGTGACGTCGGGCCTGCCCAGATAACCGCGTGCCAGCGAGTCACCACCAATGAGCAGCTCGCCCTCGGCATCTGCGGGAACGAGTTCGAGCCGCTCGTCGACCACGAACATTCGGGTTCCGGCGATGGCATCGCCCATGGACAACACCCCGTCCTTGGGTGCTTGTCCGGGCGGCACGCTCCAGTATGACGCGGTCGCAGTGGTCTCGGTCGGCCCGTAGACGTGCACCAGCGGAAGGCGGAAGCGGTTCCACTGCTGGACGGCTTCGGGCATGGCGCGGTCTCCTCCCATGACGACCAGGCGCAGCGACGGGGGCAGTGCCCCGCCGGTGTCCACGAGGTGCCGAACCAGCAGGTGCCAGTGGGCGGTCTGCATCTCCAGCAGCGTGATGTCGTGCGCGGTGAGGAAGTCGAGCAGGGCCTCCACCGGGGAGAGCGCAACCCGGTCGGCCGGGAACACACTTGTCCCGCCCTGCACGAGTGGGGGGAACAGCTCCTCGAGTGAGGCGGAGAACGCGGAGGCGGCCAGCATCAGGTAGCGATCACGCGGCCCCATGCCGAACTCGGCACTCGCGGCGGCTGCGAGATTCGCCAGGCCGAGATGGGTGATCATGACGCCTTTGGGCGCTCCGGTGGAACCTGAGGTGTAGATTACGCAGGCCAGATCGTCCGGCGCGGCTGCGGGGGCGCCCGGACGGGGAGGCAAGCGCCCCCGGTCCGGCGCAAGCGTCGTGACGGGCAAGCTGGTTGGCCCCTCCTGTGCTCCGTCTACGATGAGAATCTTGATTCCGGAGTCCGCCGCGAGGAAACCCTTGCGCTGGTCGGGGTAGTCCGGGTCGATAGGCACGTAGGCCGCTCTCGCACGCAGCACGCCGAGAATCGCGACAAGCAGGTCAACGGAGTGACACATCATCACACCGACGCGATCGCCGGGAAGCACTCCCGCCTCCGCCAGGCGCGCCGCCATGTGCTCGGCTTCGGCGGCGAGTTCGGCGTAGGTCAGCGCCCGCTGTGCATCCTCGGTGGCGCAAGCGTGCGGCGTCACCCTTGAGTGCTGCTCAAGCAGGCGCAGGATGAGCTTCGGCGCGTCGTTACGCGCTGATTGAACGTCGACGTTCACGCAGCAGACTCCTCAGGGTTGGGCGCCATCGACGTCAAGGGGCCTGCGGCGGCGTCAACCAGCTCTGCCATCAGCTTCACAACGGGTGTGACGCCACTGCCCGGCAGCACCGGGGCGCCGAGGGCCGCCAACCCGGTCTCAAGCGCGGCCAGCGCGGTAACCAGGTCGAGCGGGTCGACGTGGCCGCAGTGACCGATCCGTACCACTTGGTCGGCCAGTTCTCCGTTGCCGGTAGCCAGCTGGACGCCTGTGTGCTCGACTACCGCATCGACGACAGATCCCGCGCCCACTCCGGGCGGTGTGAACGCGGCCGTGACGATGCCATTGCGCGCCACTTCTGGGGTCAGCAGCCGGAGTCCGAGGCCGCGCAAGCCCGCTCTGGCCATCCGACCGAGCTCCGAATGCCGCCGGTGGCGCGGCTCCATGCCTTCAGCGAGTACCTCTTCGAGCGCCGCAGACAACTGGAGCAGCACGCCGACCGCCGGCGTCCAGGGGGTACGCGGGACAGAGTGGTTCAGGCTGTCACGCGTGATCGTCCAGTCGAAGTAGTACCGCAGATGCCTGGCCTTGGCGTGCCGGCGCCAGGCGCGCTCACTGACCGAGACGAAAGAGACCCCTGGCGGCGCCATCAGCGCCTTCTGAGTCCCGCCGACCACGACGTCCAACCCCCACGCGTCGGCCTGCATTTCGCAGCCGCCGACCCCGGAGGCCGAGTCCACTATCGTCAGCACGCTGCGGGTCGCGCGCCCAATGGCCTCGAGGTCGGTGACGACGCCTGTGGAGGTCTCGCAGTGTACGACGATTGCCGCGACGATTTGCGGGTCGGCCGCCAGGCAGGCTTCGACAGCGGCAGGGTCCGGCTCGCAACCCCACGCGACGTCGAGCACGACGGTCTCCAGGCCATAAGCGCGGCATAGCCCCACCCAGCGTCTTCCAAAGGCACCGTTGTCCACCACGAGAACCTTTTCCCCTGGACTGAAGAGGTTTTGCACCGCGCTCTCGAACGCACCGGTGGTGCTTGACGAGAAGATCAGCACGTCGCCCGCGGTACCAAGCACATGCCTGAGCCCGTCGATGATTCGTGTGAATATGCGTGCGAAGTCCTCGGTGCGCTCGTCGACCATTGGATGCGTCGCCGCCGCGATGACCGCGGGCGGCAGCGGGGTCGGACCGGGTATGGCCAATCTGTCCTTATAAATCATCTTCCTGATTCCTTCGTGCCGCGGTGGTCCGGCTTCGTCAAAGGCTCGTCTGCAATCGAGTACCGCTCAGCTGACCGTCGCCTCACTGCCGCTGTCCGGCACGTGCGATTCGTTCTGCACCTGTAGCTCTGGTTGCTCAACCTTGGTCAGGGCAAGGGCGAACAGTGCCGTGCCCACCACCGCGACCACAGCACAGCCCACCAGCACCGGGCGCAGGCCGAACAGGATGCCCAGTGGGCCGGCTACGGCGAAGCCGACCGGCTGGGCGATCTCCGAGGCCATCAGATCGAAGGCGGCCACCCGGCCGAGTACCGCGCTCGGTACGGCTCGCTGCATGAGGGTCTGGAAGAACACTCCTTGCAGGCCGATCGCGCAGCCGGAGAGCACTGCGGCACCCGCCACCACCACCGTCGGCGCGCCAGAACCGAGGGCCAACGCCTCGAAGACGATCAGCGGTGGCAGCCACGCTATGAAGACCACCGGTTGCTTCGGCTTGATCCGCCCGGAGGTGAACTCCGCGCAGAGCACGCCGATGGTCATGCAGGTGCCGATGACACCCCAGGCTGCGGGACCGCCCAGATGGGTGTCGGCCACCAACGGGCCGAGGACCGCGAGGGGAGCCAGCAGGACCAGCGAGAACAACGTCCACTGCAAGGTGAGCAGCCATAGCCAGGGGCGCTTTCGAAACTCCCGCCAGCCTTGCTTCAGCTGCGTGAGCGTCCCGCCTTCGTGATCCGGTTCGACTTCGCCCCGGGCGGGGATCTTGGCGAACATGAGACAGAGAGTGATGAAAGCCATCAGCACGCTCTCCACCAGGAAAGCGGCTCCCGAACCGTACGCCGCCACGATCACTCCTGCCGCCGCAGGGGCCACCGTCCAAGCCAGCGAGGAAAAAGCGCCGACCAGCGCATTGGCCTCGTCCAGGTCTTCTCTCGCAACGACGTCCGGCATGATCGCCATGCTGGCCGGACCGAACAGCGCGTCAGCGCCGCCATACACGACTGCCAGAGCGAAGAACCAGGCGAGGGTCGCAGTATCCGTGAGGAGTCCTATCGCCAAGGTCGCCGCCGCGGTCAGGCGTACGATCGACGAAACGATGAGCAAAGCGGCACGCGGAAAGCGGTCCGCCGCGACGCCGGCAAACAGCGACAAGGCGAGCGAAACCACCGCCTGAACTCCGAGGACAAGGCCGAGGTCACTCGCAGAACCAGTGGTGTGGAGGACACCGAAGCTCTCCGCGACCGGCAGGAAGCCGTTGGCCATGCTGGAGCCCAGCCGGGCGGCCAGTAGGCAGGTAAAGTTTCGGTCAGTCAGCAGCCTTCTGCGTTTGCTTCGGCGTCCTTTTTTGCCGGAGACCTCTACATCGCTCATTGGGTTGTCGCCTCGACCAGGGACTTGGGCCGCATGTCCGTCCAGTTCCGTTTCACGTACTCCAGGCAGTCCTCTCGCCCGGCTTCGCTGTGCACTACGGTCCAGCCCTTGGGCACAGTGATGGCGGCGGGCCACAGCGAGTGTTGTCCCTCAGCATTGACCAGCACCAGGTACACGCCGTCCTGGCCCTCGAATGGATTCGCCACTGCTTTCACCCTCCTAGGTAAGTTGTCATCATTCGTCAGCGGCCGCTCAACTCGATATGCGTGCCGAATTCATGGGCAATAGGGAACTTTGGTAATAGGGAACTTATGCAACCCGCAGCACGTCGACTGTGCTGATCGGCGCATCCGGGTCCGCGGCAAGAGCGGCCAGCGCCCGCCGGTAACCGTCGGCCACGTGCTGTGCGGTCTCCCGTTCGAACATGTCGAGCTGGTACTCCAGGAACGCATCCATACCAGCCGGCTCCTTGTCCGGGCCGAATTTCTCCCGCAGGCTCAACGCCAAGTCGAACATGGAGCTGCCGCCGTCGATGTCCAAAGGCACGTCGGTCAATCCGTCGAACTTGAGCCCGGCGTCGGCGTTGTTCTCCAGGGTGAACATGGCCTGGAAAAGCGGGTGACGGGTCCGCGAGCGGGCAGGATTGAGTGCCGTGACCAAGCGATCGAAGGGGATGTCCTGGTTTTCGTAGGCATCAAGGGCGACGGCCTGGACCCGTTTGACCAGGTCTCGCAGACTCGGGTCGCCGGAGACGTCAACGCGGAACACGAGCATATTGACGAAGTACCCGACGAGATCGGTTAGCGCATCATCCATGCGGCCGGCCACGGGTGAGCCGATCGGAATGTCGGTGCCCGCACCGAGCTTGCTCAGCAGCGCCGCAAACCCGGCCTGCAATGCCATGAACATTGTCGCGTTTTGGGTGCGGGCGACTTCGGCCAGTGCCGTATGCAGCTCGGCGTCGAGGGTGAACTCGATCGTGCCCCCGGCGAAGTCGGACATCGGTCGACGCGGGTGATCCACCGGCAACCGCAGTTCCTGGGGTATGCCGTCGAGCACCGAACGCCAGTGCGCGAGCTGTCTCGACGCCAGGCTGTCCGGGTCCTCCTCGCGGCCCAGCAACCGCCTCTGCCAGAGTGTGTAGTCGGCGTACTGGACAGGCAGCGGCGGCATATTCGGCTCGGCACCACGGCGCCGCGCCGCGTAGGCTCGGGCGAGGTCTCGGGTGAGCGGCCCCAACGACCAGCCATCGCTGACGATGTGGTGGATCGACAGAAGCAGCACGTGCTCCTGCGGCCCTAGTGCGAACAGCCATGCCCGAAGGGGCAGGTCGCGCACAAGGTCGAACGGGCGTTCCGAGGCCTCGTGCATCGCCTCATGCACCTCTTCCTCGGCAAGCTCCTGGTACTCCAGCCTCACCGCGCATTCCGAGATATCCAGGACAACCTGGTGCGGCTCGCCCTGACCGTCCCGGATTACCGTGCGAAGCGATTCATGTCGCTGCACGACGTCTCGCAATGCCTCCTCCAGGGCTGTGCTGTCCAGCTGCCCCGTCAGCCGCGAAGCGAGCTGCATGGTGTACATCGAGCTGCCCGGATTCATCTGATGGATGAACCACAGTCCGAGCTGCCCAAACGACAGAGGGATCATGACTGGTCCCAAATAATGTTGGCGGTACGGGAGGATCGGATGTGGCTGATGGCGCTTTGCCGTTGATGGCTCAGGAGGAAGGATCGCCCGGTCCTCCGGGGCGCTCCGACGGCTGATTGAGTGCCACGGGCATCGGAAGCCTCGGCGGGGTGTTCCTCGGGGCAGGGACCGACGCCCGTGATATCGGGGTCATCGCCGAGCCGTACGAGACTGCGCCGACCACGATGAGGTAAACGGCTTGACACAATCATTAAGATCCCTAGTGCTCTCTGCGGGCCCATCCGGCCACGCGGAAGTCATCCGGCGCCCGCCGTGGGTCAGCGGACCATCGGGAGGAGTGCCGGCCGGGTGATGACGGCGATCTGACCAGAGTCGATCTGCGCCGCGAGCAACGCCGCGGTAGGCGCCTGGAACAGGGCCTTGATACCGATCTCTACACCCATGACACTGCGGATCCGGCTCAGCAGACGCACCGCGTGCAGGGACTGGCCACCGAGTTCGAAGAAGCTCTCGTCCACGCCGACTGCAGCGAGGTCCAGCACCTCGCTGATCAGCTTGCACAGTTGCTGCTCGCGCGCGGTGCCCGGGCTGCGATCGGTGACAGATGAACGATCATCCAGAGCAGGCAGGTTACGCCGGTCCACCTTGCCGTTCGTGGTCAACGGCAGGTTCTGCAAGCGCACCACGGCAGACGGGAGCATGTAACCGGGCAACTGTGACGCGGCGTGGGCGAGGATCTCCTCGTTGGGCGCCTGGGCCACTACGTAGGCGACGACTTGCCGCAGCCCCGGCCTGTCTTCGCGTACCACCACGGCGGTCTGTTCCACACCTGGGTGCGCTGCGATCACGTTCTCGATCTCGCCGAGCTCGATCCGGAAGCCGTTCATCTTGACCTGGTCGTCCCGGCGCCCGACGAACTCAAGATTCCCGTCGCTACGCCAGCGGGCCCGATCTCCGGTGCGATACATCCGCCCCCCGGCCGGACCGAAGGGACAGGCAACGAAGCTGGCCGCGGTGAGGTCGGGTCGGCTGAGATATCCGCGGGCCAGCCCAGCGCCGCCAAGGTACAGCTCGCCCGCCACGCCCACCGGCAGCGGCCGCAAGCCCTCGTCCAGGACGAAGATCTGGGTGCCGGCGATCGGCCGGCCGATGGGTGGCGGTTCGTTCCCCTCGTTCCCCGTCAGCGGGCCGATCAGCGTTGCGCACACCGTGGCCTCGGTAGGCCCGTAAGCGTTGAACATACTGCGACGCCCGGACCAGCGTGCGGCGAGGTCGGCGGTCAGACTTTCCCCGGCAACCACGATGGTCAGGTCCGCGGGCAGCTCCTCGTCGGGGGAAAGCGAGGCGAGTACCGAGGGCGGCAGGGTTACGTGCGTCACGGTCTCTCGGACAAGCACTGCTTCGAACGAACCCCCGACGAAGTCGTGAAGACCCGGGACAAACACCGCCGTAGCGCCGCTGAGCAGGGCCATGCAGAGCTCCGAGACGGAGGCGTCGAAACTTGGACTGGCGAATTGCAGGACCCTGCTGTCGGACCGTACGCCGAATGCCTCGATCTGCGCGCCGGAGAGCCCAGCGAGGCCCTCGTGCGTGACCGTCACGCCCTTCGGTGTCCCGGTCGAACCGGAGGTGTAAATGACGTATGCCGGGTGCGCGAGGGTGAGTTGGTGCGACCGCTGTGCGTCGGAGAGGTTCGATGCGTCCGCGCCCGCGTCGCGCCCGGTCTGCTGTTCGTCGAGGACCAGGATCGGCGTCGTCCAGGGCTGGGCCGTGGCGCCAGCGGCATCGGTCAGCAGCAGGGCGGGACGCGCGTCGCCGACGATGTACTCGATTCGCTTGGTCGGATAGGCCGGGTCGAGCGGTAGGAACGCGGCACCCGCCTTGCTGATCGCGAGGATGGCCAGAACGAGGAGCGGGCCGCTGGGCAACGCAACCCCCACCAGCTTCTCGGGTCCCATTCCGCGGGCAATCAGAGCTCTGGCAAGCCGGTTGGCCCGCTCGTTGAGTTGTCGGTAGCTCCACCGCGATTCGCCGCAGGAGACCGCGCATGCGTCGGGGCGCCGCGCGACCTGGGCCTCGAAGAGCGAGGGGAGGACGACGGGATCGTATGACGCGCCGTCTCCGCTCTGCTGCGTTACCAGCAGAGCGTGCTCCTCCTTTGAGGCCAGTGGAATCTCGCACAGCGGTCGGTTCGGCGAGCGGACCGCGTTGGCGAGGAAGGTGGTGTAGTGCGTTGCGATGCGGCGGATCGTCTCCGGCGCGAACAGGTCGGTCGCGTACTCGATTTCCGCTTCGAGTCGGCCGTCCCGCTCAACGACCTCGATACTCAGGTCAAGTTTGCTGGCAGTGCGCGGTGGCGGTGCGGCGCCCTCGATCGTCAGTCCCGCGACGTGTATGGACTCCTCCGCCTCGTCGTAGATGAACGCCGTCTGGAACAGCGGATTGCGGCTCGGGTCGCGTGGCGGACGAAGTCGCTCGATGACCTTCTCGATCGGCGCTTCCTGATTGGCGAGACCCTCGATGGAATCCCGGCGTGTCTGGTTGACCAGGCCGTGGAAGGTCTGATCTCGCTCTGGGCGTACCCGGAGGGCCAGGACATTGACGAACATGCCGATCATTTCCTCGGTGCCCGGCTCGGTCCGACCGGCCATGGGGGTGCCCACCAGCAGGTCCTCCTGGCCTGCGTAGCGGCCGAGAACGGCAGCCCAGCCAGCGAGCATCACCACGTAGGGGGTGACGCTCCAGCGGCGGGCCGCCTCCGCGAGTTCGACGCCCAGCGAAGCCGGCAATGTGAAGGAGTGGCTGGCGCCATGGAAGCTCATGCGTGAGGGACGCTGGTAATCGGTGGGCAGTTCAAGTGCGAACGACGCGTCCCTGAGCTGGGTACACCAGTGCTCGACCTGACTGACCAACAGGCCCTCGTCGAGCGAGCGACGTTGAGCGACGGCGTACTGCCCGTAGGCGAAAGGCAGCACGGGGAGCTCGGGTGTGCGGCCCTCGGCCCCCGCGGCAAGAAGTTCGGCAAGCTCCTGGACCAACACGCCGGCCGAGACTCCGTCGAAGATCAGGTGATGTATGTCCACCAGCAGGCGGTGATCCGCGGGACCAAGGCGGTACAAGCCGAACCGCACGAGCGGCCCATGCAAGAGGTCGAACGGAGCTGCCGTCGCGGCGCTCACCCGCTCAGTCATCTCCTGATCCGAGGCCACATCCTGTGGATCGAGTCTTACGGGGCGTGCGGGGACGACGACGAACCGGGGCGAGCCAGACGCGATGGACACCACAGAGTGCAGCACTTCGTGCCGTTCAACGATATGGGTCAGAACCACCTCAAGCAGCCCGGGGTCCAGCTCACCGCGCAGGGCGAACACAACCGGGGTCCCGTAGTGCGAGCCCGCATCGGCGAGCTGCTCGGAGACCCAGATCCGCTCCTGTGCCAGGGAAAGGGGGAAATCCCTGTCAACGCGGCGGTCCTGGCTGTCTTTCGGTTGCATCGCAGAGTCTTGGGTAGTCGACACCGACGTCTCCCAGTCGTTTCCGGGTAGGGTCCGTCCGGCCGCGAGGGCCGAGGCGCTGTAGGTCGTCAATGGATCACTCGCGCGTCGTGGCTGATTCTGCGATCGCGCGACTTCCGCAGGTCGCGCGCCACGTTCAGCCTCTTGAGCCAGCGGTCCGTGCCGTCGAAGCGGGCAGTGAATGGCACCCTGCCGTGCACGATCTTGTAGTTGTCCAGGAAGAGCAGTTCACCCGGTTCGAGCACGTAATCTCGTATGTTGCGATCGACCTCCGCGACGATGGCATTCATTGCGCGGGCGCTGTCCGGGACGGCGTATGCGTCCTCCATGAAGAATGGATCGATGCGTAGATAGGGTGCTTCGCGGTCGCCGGAGAGGATTGCGACTCGGTCGGGCTCGCTGTCCTTGGCCATGATCCATTCAAAGCTGCGCGAGAGCAGCTCGCGTTCGCGCGTCGACATCTCCCGGTTGTCTTCCTCGTGGTGCGGCAGATGCGAGCGGTCGGGCTTGATCGGGTACCGCTCCTGACAGAGCAGGTCCCTGATCTCACCGGTGAGCTCGAGGTCGTCGACCGAGGCGAAGGTCGTTGCCACCCGGTCGTGGTTGCGTAGACAGGCCAGGCCGAGGTAGTCGGCCCGCAGCGGGTGGAAGGCCTCCTCGGTGTGCCAGGTCAGCAGTTCTTCGCTGCCCGAGCCAAGCTGCTCATTTTCGTGACCCTTGATCGGAAAGATGTCGTGCATGATCCGGCCGTCCTGCTGCGTCGCCCAGGCGATGGGGTCGCCCAGCAGGGATGCGCAGAGCATGAAGTACACCTCTGCGGGGAGCGTGGACGCCCGGCCAACGTGGGTACGCCAGTGCTCGGGAGTGGGCCCGACAGCAACGTCGTCAATCCGGAAGCCGCGGATGGACAGCACGCCACCGGAAGCCTCCAGGCGGAACGCGTTCAACTCGGCCCGCAGCCGCTGCGGCAGCTCGTGTGCGTACACCGCGCACTGCCGGACGAACTCCGGGTCACTGACCGAGTGGAACTTCGCCGTGAGCGAAGCGAGTACTTCGTTGACTGTCTTCAACTCAATGTCCGAGAGTTCAATGCTCTGCATGTTCGTCAGGGTTCCTTTCCGCCTCACGATTGGAGACTCGCGGCGAACTCAGCGCCCAAAATGTCCAGGCCTTTGCTTAGTTGGCTGCGATCGCCGCCGAAACCGAGCCGGACGCGGCACGGGTGGTCGAATGCCCGGCCGGGGACGAGCAGTATGTTGCTGGTCTCTCCCAGCCGACGGCAAAGCTCGGTCGTGTCCCGCCACGGGCGCAGTTGCGGGAACGCTGTCACTCCGCCGAGGGGCAGCGGGAGGTCGACACGATCCTCATGCCGCGCGGCCCAGTCGGCCAACAGGCGTCGGTTGGCCTTTGCGTTCTTCAGCCTGGGAGCGATGAAGACGTCTGCACGCTGTACGACGCGCAGCGCTATGTACTCGAGAAGCGGAGAGAGGCTCAGGGTGATGCGGTCGCGCAAGTTGGTCATCGCCCGCAGAAGCCCCGGGTCGGCCATGCACCATCCGAAACGCATACCGGGTAGACCAAAAGCCTTCGAAAAGGTTCCGATCGACACAGTGCGCGGATAGGTCAGTCCGGGGTCCGGCAGCGGTGCGTCATCGTAGACCAGGTCCGTGAAAGCGCCGTCCCACAGGAGATAGGCGCCAACATTGTCAGCAATCTCAAGCAGGCGACGGAAGCCAGCAAGGTCGAGTGTCGCGCCGGTCGGGTTGTGCGGAAAGTTGACCACAATAACCTTTGTGCGCGCAGTGACGAGCTTCGCAAGTTGCTCCACGTCAGGCCGAAATTTGTCCTCCTCGCGCAGCCGCCAGCGCAGAACTTCGCACCCCATGGACTCTGCGACGGATACGTGCGAGTGGTAGGCCGGGTGTAGGGCGACGACTTGGTCACCTGGCTCAAGGAGGGTCTGGAGCGCGACGTAGATAGCCTCGCTGCCGCCGTGCGTAAGCATCACCCTGCGCGCGTCACCGTCTCCCCAGCGCGAGGCGATGGCCTCGCGCAGGTCTTCCCGGCCCAGGCACGGACTGTCCCGGAAAACAATCTCGTCCAAATCACCAGGCTCGATGCCGGCGAGTTTTCGCACCTGTCCGAGCGAGTAGTCAAGAACCCCACTCGACCCGATGTCTATCGCAGCGTCATGATAGTGGTCGCGCATCCAGTCTTCGAGCAATGCCCCATCAAAATTCATCGTTCTCCAGAACCTTATCCACGCGACCCGAGAACCGCGACCCCATACAGAGATCACAAGAGGTAAGTAGATTCATTTCGGCAGAGATGTCGATCTCGCGTTTCTGGTCCAATGACTGTGATTCCTCAAACTCCCAGATCGAGGGTGTGAGGTCTTCTGTGGAGCAATGTATGTCCTCTCCGATATGGGCAGTTGACAGATATTGCCCGCTGCGGGATCTACGTTGCTGCCCATGCGTCGATGAGTCGGGTGCTCCATCTGCCGATAACCGACATCGAGGAAGAAGAGGGCTTCCGTAGCGTGGTGAGCGGCACGTCTTGCCGTACCGGCCCAGCCGCTGCCGGCCCACGTGCGCGGTGGCCGTGCCGTCCTTGCGGTCCCCGGAGTCGTCGATCACGATGACCCCGCCGTCGTGCGGTGCCGTCGCCGGCTGCTCGCACGGCAGTTCAAGCCGCCGGTCGTTGACCTGCTCGGCCTCCCAGGGCGACTCGGACAAGAGGAACTGCAGCCGCTGCACCCCCGGCATCCCCGCGCCGGCGACCGGATTCAACGAACTACCAAGCGTGCGCCGGCCACAGCGGTCGAGGAGAGCAGGGTGGCTCGCCACCACCATCTCGAAGCAGTCGTCGTCCAGTTGGAAAGTCGCTGTGCGCAGCAACGGTGCCCGGCCGACAACTCGAACGAACGGCGCAACACCGGATGCGCGGCAAGAACGACGGAGAGGGCGCGGAGAAGATGCTCTCTTCTCAGAGGCAGCCCGCAGGTCCTTCGGCCGAGGCGGATGCCGCAGTCAGGCGATTGCCTCAAAAGTGATCGGAAGGGATGCGAGGAAGCGGAAGTTGATGCTTTCGAGCCACTCGGGCTGCGCCACCTCGCACTTCCAGTTGGTGGTCCGACGCAGCAGCGCCCGCAGTGCGACGTCGATCTCGGTGAGAGCTAGTGAGGCGCCCAGGCAGTAGTGGATGCCGTGCCCGAACGACAGGTGATCAGCGGCCTGTCGGGAGACATCCAATATGTCAGGGTCGGTGTAGCGGCGGGGGTCACGATTCCCTGAACCAAGAACCAGGGTCACCGACTGGCCGGCTCGGATCAGGTGCTCACCGAGGTCGATGTCGGCGAGCGCCTTCCGAGTGGTGAACTGGACCGAACTGTCGTATCTCATCAGTTCGTGCGTGGCGGGTGTAATCAGATCAGGATCTCTGCGCAGCCGCTGAGTTTGCTCGTCGTTGTTCAACAGGGCGAGGGCCGCGTTCCCGATCAGATGTGTGGTAGTCGCCTGCCCCGCGTCGATGAGCAGCAGGAGGTTGGCGAAGACTTCGTCCTCGGTGTAGTCGGCTGCCCGGAGTTGGGGACTGATCATTCGGCTAAAGAAGTCGTCGGCCGTGCTGTTTCGGCGAGCGGTGGCAGTGCGGTCGAAGGACTCCCTCAGTGCCTGTATCCGCGCGTTCTGGGAGTCGGACTGGGTAAAGAACTCATGCAACAGCCCCTGCCAGCTCTCCAGGAGGTGGGTGGCGTCGTCGGATACGCCTGCCAGTTTCGCGATGACGCCACGGCTGAGCGGTTCCGAGAAGTCGTGAATGATGTCCATGCGCCCGCTCGGCAGGACCTTGTCGAGCAGTTCGTCGGCCAACTCCTGGACATGAAAGCGTAGTTCCCGGGCGAGGCGGGGAGAAAGGCTCGGCCTGATCAGTCGGCGTAGCCGGGTGTGATGAGGCGGATCATTGAACAGCATCATGTCTGACAGTGTGCGAGCCAGCAGTGCAACATCGCCGCGGGCCTGTTCGGGGAGGCTCTCGTTGAAATCCGATATTCTGGCTACAGAAAGTCGCCTATCCTTCGAGAGATCGAGGATTTCCGGATGGCCGAACACCGCCCAGGTCTGCATCCATTCATCCCACTGCACCGGTGATTTTGTACGTAACTCGGCATAGAATGAGTATGGCTCCGCCGCATGTTCGGGATCGAGCAGGTGAGAAAGATTCGTCGTATGGGGAGTGCGCATGGAATATCCTCCAGCCCACCGCATCGAAGAAGGCGAAACCCGAGGCTTCTAGCGGAGGGTATAGATCGATAGGAGTCGGCCTTCATTTGTAGATCGGGTACCGCAGACACGGTTGTCGTCGTCAGGTATCTACGCAAACTCAGCGGCCGCATATCCGTCCATATCTTCACGATATGGTTGAGGCAGTATTGCTTCTCCCTCGAACTCCGATTCTGTTCCAGCCCGCCGGAACGGCCTAATCAAGCGGCCAGCTGGAGTACTGCTATTCACCGTTCGCAGCGATCAGATATTTTTTGCCTTCTTGCTCGCGCACCGGATCCTCCCTTTACGTCCCGCCGGATTATGAATAGCATACGGGAGTTAAGCGCTGCGCCGGTAATGGAATATCGAGACAGGCTAACAATGTCCGCGAGCTGGCGTCAAGAGTCGCCAGCAAAGCACGGTTGACAGTTATTGCGCTCTGCTGGACACATATTGCGCGCCACCTTACCGGCCCTTCTTGCGGCATTGACGCTGGTGTGAACGGATGCCAGAGTAAATCTTCTCCGGTCTGAGCGGAGTTCAGTGACCGTCCGATGAACGGTATTGCCCATGTTCGCCCGCCACTCCCGCCCGTAGGAATGCAGTCTGCTTTCGGGAGTTGATACCGGTAGTACCTGATCCGTTGGCAACGCCAGCCGGGTTGTGGACTGACCTGCTCGCACGCTGGGGCGGCAAGCCGAAGTCGTCCTTGGCCTGTTGGCACGCCATGAACCGAGCAGCATCAGCCGAGAATTAGTGTGGGAATTTTGATGACCTTGCCAGAACAGAACTTTGTGTCGAACGCTCCACACGAGGAGCTCAGCCCAGTCCATGCAGTCGTGGCCCGGATAGCCAGCAGTGATCCGCTGAGGGTCGCCGTTCGGAGCAGGGGCACCGAGCTGAGCTATGGCGAGCTCGACGCTTGGGCCAGGCGCATCGCAGCGTCTGTCCGTGCGGCAGGTGCGGGCAGAGGCGAGCGAATCGGTGTGCTCGTTGAACCTTCGAACGCGATGATTGCCGCCGTGCTCGGAATCCTGTACGCCGGTGCCGCGTACGTCCCAGCAGACCCGGCCCACCCTGATCAGCGGATCGCTGATGTGTTCGCTGACGCGGGCGTGTCTGCCGTGATCGTCGCAGACGGTACGTCTGGCCGACTGCCCACGCTCCCATGCCCGGTCATTCGAGCGGAGGACGCCCGAGAAGGAGAAGAGACCACGGCGGCGGCAGTCGCGGTGACACCCAATGACGCCGCTTACATCATCTACACCTCGGGCAGCACTGGCGAGCCCAAAGGCGTCCTGGTCGAGCACAGTCAGCTGTCCGCTTCCACTTGGGCACGCCGTGCGGTGTATCCCGGCGCTCCAGTCTTCTTGCTTGTGTCCCCCTTGGCCTTCGATTCCTCGGTTGCCGGGGTGTGGGGGACCTTGACCGCGGGGGGATGCTTAGTCGTAGCTGCACCTGATGAAATCCGCGATCCTGAGCGGCTGGCCCGCCTGGTGGAACGCTGGCAGGTGACCCGGCTGCTCTGTGTGCCGCTCCTCTACAGCGCACTGCTAGACGCGGCGGCACGGCAGGGCACGCGGCTGGATACGCTGGATACGGTGATCGTGGCCGGCGAGTCGCTAGCTGAGGCATTGGTGGAACGCCATTTCGCCTTGCTCGGCCGCACAGTCGCCCTGGTCAATGAGTACGGCCCGACCGAAGCCACTGTATGGGCTAGCTTCCGCCGTTATGAGGCCCCTGGACCGATATCCATCGGCGGGCCGGTGCCTGGTGTCCGCCTATACCTGCTGAATGAGGAGCTGGAGCCGGTCCCACGCGGTGTAAGCGGCGAGTTGTTCATCGGCGGCACAGGGGTATCGCGAGGATACTTCGGCCGCCCTGAAGCGACTGCCCAGGCTTTCATCGGCGACCCTTTCACCGACGTCGAGGGCGCCAAAATGTACCGCACGGGGGACCTCGCCCTGTGGAATGACGATGGTGAGCTGGAATTCCTCGGCCGCCGCGATCAACAAGTTAAGATCCGTGGCCATCGGATAGAGCTCGGCGCAGTCGAGGCTCATCTGCGTACTGCACCAGGGGTCAGCGACGCCGTCGTGGTGACGAACGCGGAGCGGACCCAGCTTGTCGGGTTCGTCCTTTCGCCTCCTGACATTTCTCCAGAACCAATCCGCGAGCATGTGGCCCGCAGGTTGCCGCAAGCCATGGTTCCGAACTGGATTCACGTGCTCGATCGGTTTCCTGTGACTGTCAACGGCAAAATCGACCGAAAACGCCTCAGTACTCTCGCAGAAACCTATCCGGACTCCCAGACAGAGGATATAGCCGCCGCCCCCACGGACGACACGACTGGACGGGTGTCCGCCGCGTGGGCCGAGGTACTGAAGCGGAAAGACGTTCCGATCGAGGTGAATTTCTTCGATCTGGGCGGCCACTCGGTCAAGCTCTTTGAGCTTCAGAACGCCCTTGAGCGAGATACGGGAGTTCGACTCTCGATTGTTGCTCTGTTCTCGCATACCACGGTGGCGGCGCAGGCAACGCTGATCCGTGACGGCGTGCCCTCGGACGATGGTTCGGCTGTGGTCGGGCAAGCGGCATCGGCCAGGCGCTCTCGCGCGCTGCGAGCACGGCGCCAGCGTTTAGAGGGAGGGAAACGGCGGTGACGGTGGAGTTTGATCTGGTTCCGGCGCGACCTCGTGCCTGGCGGTGCCGTCCATCGGGTCTGCCTCTCACAGATTGAAGGCATCGGGCGATCTCGAAGGCAAGATGATGCAGGTCGGTTGGTGAGGTCTCATCGATCCGTTCAGCGCGTCCCGGATAGCGTACGGCCTGGAGTCGGCCGCCGACCTGACTTTCAGAGATCTGGTTCTTCCCTACGTCCGCAGCGATGCCCTGATGTTGGACACCTATGACTTCAGCTTGGAGCCGCAGTTTCACTGCGCCGTTTCCACAATCATCGGCGACGAAGACGAGCAATGCGGACCGCCGACCCTTGCACGAGCTAACCACGGGGGCGTTCTTCGAGCACCTGGTGAGGGGAGAGCATTTCTACCTTCATTCAGAACCTCCGTGCGCTCTGAACCGGAAACTTCTCAACCTCAAGACAACCAGCCGGAAGGACTCGTCTAATGCAGGCCAATAGGGAGAATGGGAAGGTGGACGATACTGCGCTGCCCGATCCCCCCTCCTCGCGCCCCGAGCTGAGCCGGTCGCTCCAGAAACACCCGGAGTACCAGGACCTCATCACCCTGACCGACCTGTTCCGGCACCCGACGATGGCCGCCGTGGCTGCCCATCTCGACCAGACGGCCGAGCAGGAGGCGGCCCGGCGCGGCAGCGACCGCCTGGCCGCCCTGCACAAGCTCCGTTCCAGGAAGGGCACGACGCGATGACGACCGAGGAAACCGCACAGCACGACCTTGAGCAAGCAGTGGCCGTCGTGGGGATGAGCGGACGCTTCCCCGGCGCCCCCGACCTCGACGCCTACTGGGCCAACCTGCGCGACGGCGTCTGCTCGCTGTCCGAGTTCACCGAGAAGGAACTGCTCGCCGACGGGGCGGACCCGGCCGAGCTGCGCAATCCCGCGTTCGTCCCGGTGCAGGGGCATCTGACTGACGCGGATCGCTTCGAGGCCGAGTTCTTCGGCTTCAACCGCACCGAGGCGGCCGCCCTGGACCCGCAGCACCGGGTGCTCCTGGAGACCGCCTGGTCGGCGCTGGAGGACGCCGGGTACGCCCCGCTGAACGCACCGTCCCGCACCGGCGTCTACATGGGCGGCAGCTCGACGGACCACGCGCTGGCCGCCGAGACGGACCCGGCGCTCGCCGCGTCGATCGGCGCGCTCCAGGTGCGTATCCTCACCGACCGCGAGTTCCTGGCGCCCTGGATCTCCTACCGGCTGGGCCTGGACGGGCCGAGCATGATGGTCCAGACGGCCTGCTCGACCTCGCTGACGGCGGTCCATCTCGCCGTCCAGGCCCTGCTGCTCGGCGAGTGCGACACCGCGCTCGCGGGCGGCGTCGCCATCGGCACCACGCGCAAGGAGGGCTACGTCTACTACCAGGGCGGGACCTCCTCCCCCGACGGCCGCTGCCGCCCCTTCGACGAGAAGGCGGCCGGCACGGTGCCGGGCAGCGGGGTGGGCGTGCTGGTGCTGCGGCGGCTGGAGGACGCGCTAGCCGACGGCGACCCGGTGCGCGCGGTGATCCGGGGCACGGCCGTCACCAACGACGGGGCCGGCAAGGTCGGCTTCACCGCTCCGGGCGTGGACCGGCAGACGGCCGCGATCACCGAGGCGTGGACGGCGGCGGGGCTGGAACCGTCGGCGGCGCAGTACCTGGAGGCGCACGGGACCGGGACCGACCTGGGCGACCGGATCGAACTGGAGGCGGCGAGCGCGGCGTTCACCGCCCGAGCCGGCCTCGACGGCGGCGTCGGCATCGCGCTCGGTTCGGTGAAGTCGAACATCGGGCACGCCGACGCGGCGGCCGGTGTGGCGGCGCTGATCAAGACGGTCCTGATGCTGGAGCACGCCACCCTGGCCCCGACGGTGAACGTCACGAGCCCGGTCGCCGCCCTGCAGGACTCGCCGCTGCGGCTGGTGACCGAGACCAGTCACTGGCCGCGCAGGCCGGACCTGCCTCGGCTGGCCGGCGTGACGTCGGTCGGCATGGGCGGCACGAACGTGCACGCGGTGGTGCAGGAGGCACCGGCACGCGAGCGGCGCGCGAAGGCCGACGCCCGCCCGACGGTCCTGCCACTGTCGGCCCGCACCGAGCATCAACTCGCTCTCGCGGCATCGCGGTTGGCGGCACGTCTGCGCGAGGCCGACGCCCCCGCCCTCGCCGATGTCGCGCGCACCCTGCGCACCGGCCGGGTCGGGATGCCCGTGCGTGCCTACGTGGTCGCCGCCGGCGTGCAGGAGGCGTCGGACAAGCTCATGGCACTGGCCGAGGGCCACCCGGATCCGGTGCGGGACCCGTCGGGGGAGGCGTGGTTGCGCGGCGAGGAGGTGACCTGGCCGGCGCTCGACGGCAAGGTGCGCCGGGTACGGCTCCCGTCGTACCCGTTCGCGGGCGAGAGCCACGGTGCCCTGACGCTGCGCGGTCCGGCCACTCAGCCGCCGGCCGATAGGGCGGCGCCCGCACTGGGGAGCGAACTGGAGGTCAGAGTCGCCGAGTTGGTGATCGAGGCGCTGGATCTCGACGGGCCCGCCGGTCTGGAGAAGACGTATCTCGCGGCGGGCGGCGACTCGCTGACGTCCGTGCATCTGGCCGGACGGCTCCGCGACGAGCTGGACATCGACGTACCGATCGAGCTGTTCCTGGAACCGGTCACGCTGAAGAAGATGACGATCCGCATCGTGGAGATGAAGGAAGGCGGCGAGGGTGCCGGGCGCGCTGCTCGCCGAGTTACGGCCGTGCGGCGGCCCACCTTCGCCTCGGTGCACGGCAAGGGCGTGACCGAGGTCCACGCGCAGGACCTCAACCTTGACAAGTTCCTCGACGCACACCTCCTCGCCGACGCCCCCGCGCTGCCCCGTGCCGAGCGGGAGCCGCGCACCGTGCTGCTGACCGGCGCGAACGGCTACCTCGGCCGCTTCCTCGCCCTGGAATGGCTGCGCACCCTGGCGCCGGCCGGCGGCCGGCTGATCGCCCTGGTGCGCGGCAAGGACGCCGCCGCGGCCCGGCAGCGGCTGGACGCGGCCTTCGACAGCGGCGACCCGGAGCTGGTGCGGACGTACGAGGAACTGGCCGCGGTCCATCTCGAGGTCGTGGCGGGTGACATGGCGGAACCGCGGCTCGGCCTGGACGAGGCGGCCTGGGACCGGCTGGCCGACGAGGTCGACCTGATCGTCCACGCCGGTGCACTGGTGAACCACCTCCTGCCGTACCCGCATCTCTTCGAGGCCAACGTCGTCGGCACCGCCGAAATCGTCCGGCTGGCCCTCACCCGCCGGGCGAAGTCGATCACCTACATCTCCAGCGTCGGGGTCGCCGACTCCTGCCGGCCGGCCCTCGACGAGGACACCGACGTCCGCGTCGCCATACCAGCCCTGAACGTCGACGGTGGCTACGCCAGCGGGTACGCGACCAGTAAATGGGCCGGCGAAGTGCTGCTGCGGGAGGCGCACGACCTGTGCGGACTGCCGGTCACGACCATCCGGTCCAGCATGATCCTCGCGCACAGCCGGTACGGCGGACAGCTCAACCTCTCCGATGTGTTCAGCCGCCTCCTGTTCAGCGTGCTCGCCACCGGGGTCGCGCCGCGCAGCTTCTACCGTGCGGACGGCGAACGCGCCCACTACGACGGCCTGCCGGTCGACTTCACCGCCGCCGCCGTGGTGGCGCTGGAGGGCCACGGCACCTCTGAAGTCCCTTCCGGATACCGGACGTTCAGCCTCGTGAACCCCAACGACGACGGCGTCTCCCTCGACGCCATGGTCGACTGGCTCGCCCAGGACGGCCACGCCATCGAGCGGGTGGACGACTACGCCGAGTGGTACCTGCGGTTCGAGGCGGCGATGCGCGCCCTGCCCGAGGCACAGCGGCAGTACGCGGCGCTGCCCATCCGGCACGGCTTCAAGGAGCCCGAGGACCCGGTACCCGGATCCGTCATCCCCTCCGACCGGTTCCGCGCCGCCATCCGGGCCGGCGTGATCGCCGGGCACGGGGACATCCCGAGCGTCACGCGCGACCTCGTCGCCAAGTACGCCCGGGACCTGAAGAACCTGATGACAGCGGGGCGCCCCATGGACGGCGGCCACGTCAACCACTGACGTGCCGCCCGGGACGCGGGGCCGGGGTCATCCCCCGTCCCCGGCTCCGCGTCCCGCAGTACAGCCCCCGGGACGGTCGGAAGTGCTTGGTGCCGTGTCAGGAGCGTGCGATCCGTACGCGTGAAGCCATCCTGGAAGCCATGGCGCGCCTGTTCATCGAGGTCGGGTACGAAGCCGCCACCATCGCCGCACTCGCCGAACGGACCGGGCTGAGGGGCTCGTTCCGCAGACGCACAAGCTCCAGGAATGGGTCGACCTCGGGCAGCACGCGCTGGCCGGACTGGATCAGCCTGTTCGAGGACCTGCTCGTAGAGGCCGAGGAGCGCGGCGAGCTGCTGCCGCACACGGTCCACGCGGAGATCGCACGGCTGGTCGTGGGTGCCTGGACCGGAGTGCAACTGGTGACAGGCGCGGCCGGAGAGCCCGGTCCTGCCCGAGGAGACAGCGCGGCTCTACCAGTTGATCCTGCCGAACGTCGCCACCATCGGCGTCCTCGCTGAGCGGGACACCTCCCCTACCGCGCGAAACGCCTGCACGACTCCACGCCCTGAACGCTCAGTCGGAGCTGACCTCCACTGTCAAGGTCGCCTTGTAGCCGTCGGACACCCTGTCACCCAGTGCCGTCAGGGTGAGCAGACCGGAGGACGCGGCTGAGTCGTCGTAGATGCCGTCGTCCTCCAACTGAGTCTCTGGCGTGGTGTTTTCGGAGTACGGCGAGGTCGCCTGGACAGCAAGTCAACAGCTCCGCAGTCAGTTGCTGCAGCACCTGGTGGAGATGGCCGGGGTGCTGCTCGCCGGCCGGGGTGGCGCCCGGCTGCTGCAGATCCTGAAGGGCTGAACAGTGCCTTCGCGACGGAGATCCCGATCGTCGACTTCCTGGCCGACTCCTCGGTCATGAACGACGCCCGGCTTATCGGCCGGGCGTGAACCGTATCGGCAGAGCCTTGATCCCGTATACGGGGGTCAGATCCGGAAACCATTCGATCGCCGCGTCATCGGCGACGGTGTAGTCCGGTATCCGGTCGAACACCTCCTCCAGCATCGCCGTGAACATCTCTCGCACCATGGCCGCGCCCACGCAATAGTGCTGGCCGGCACCGAAAGCGAGGTGGCGGCCGGCGTCGCGGTTCAGGTCGATCCGGTCCGAGTGCGGGAAGACGGAATCGTCGCGGTTCGCAGCGGCCCACCCGAGCAGCACCTGCTCGCCCCGGCTGATGCGCTGCCCGCCGAGTTCGACGTCCCCGGCGGCAATCCGGCCCGTGCTTTGAACGGGCGAGACCCACCGCAGGAACTCGTCCACGGCGGTGCGGATCATCGAGCGGTCGGACATCAGCCGGGACCGCAGCTCGGGTTGCTGGGCGAGGGTACGGAGCGCGATCGCCGTCAGGCTTGACGTCGGATGGATGCCGAGCAGCAGCAAATACATCATCGAGACGATGTCATCGTCCGGTACCGGTGCTCCGTTCACCTCACGGGTGGCCAGGTGCCCGAGCAGCCCCCGCTTGTCGCCGTCCCGTTGCGCGTCGAGTGCTTCCACCAGCTCCAGGCAGATCAGTTGCGCGCATTCGCGGGCTGTCGACGGATCGTGCGGAGCGGCGAAAAGCGCCCGGTAGAGCAAGGAGTCGATGTCGAACCACCGCTCCTCCGGCAGCCCGATGTCCCGCATGGTCAGAATACTGGGCAGCTTCTCGGTCATCGCCAGAACGACGTCACACTCGCCGCGCTCGATCACCTCGTCGATACAAGCTGCCGCCAACTGCCGGACCTCGCCGGCGCGCGCGGCGACCCGATTCGGGGAATAGAACACGGAGATCAGCTTGCGGTACTTCAGGCACTCCGGCGAGTCGAGTTCCAGCGGTATCATCCGGTTGCTCTGCCCGAGTGAGGGAATGGTCACACCCTGCACCGTACCGTCCGCCCTGTCCTGCGCGGTTTGGAAGGTCCGGGCATCGCGGGCCGCCGAGGAGACCTCACGGTGGCCGGTCGCGACCCAATACCCGTCCCAGGCGCGGCTCCACTGCACCGGGCAGGATTCGCGGAGTTTCACATAGGTCGGAAACGGATCCACCGCTATCGCCGGGTCATGGCTGTCATAGTCGAACCCTGCTCGCATGTCCACCAAGGAAATCACCTTCGCTGTCACGGAGTTTGCTCGGCATCGCGCTCCGTGACCTTAACAGCCGAATCGACGACGGCAGATGACGCAGCAATATCTATCGAGAATCGGGCAACGATCGACAACAGCCCATTCTGGGTCTTCGAATTTAGCCTCGACTCTTCGGTGGGGTTTGGTCGTTAAGGGCTTGCCGGGAAACAAGTCGTGGCTTCCGGCTGTGGAACTATTTGTTCTGGGTGGGATCAGGACGGCCGCGCGTACTACCCGCTGCACGCACAGCCGTACACGCCCGCCCACCACTTCGCCCGCGACCGGTCCGACCCGGCCTTCCGCACCGAGCCGCAACTTGTCTAGCGGGTGCGCGTGAGTGGGGATGCCCTGCTGCTCTGCCCGGGGGCCTCGTCCCGCACGTGTCTGCCACCTTCTCCACCACCGTGATCGCTGGGGCCAAGGTCCGTCGTCGCGTGCCGGCGTTCAAGGAGAGGGCGGAAACTGCCCTCGCTGCCGGTACTCCGAGGGCGAGCAGCCCATGTGCTTCCTGAACACCCGCGCGAAGTTCTCCGGATTCGGGAAACCAGAGAGCCTGCCGACCTGGGATATAGGGTCGCTGCCCGCTGTGAGCAAGTGGCGGGCAGCGTCGATGCGTAACCCGGTCAAGTACCGCATGGGCGTCTTTCCCGTGGTGACAGAGAATCGGCGCAGGAAGTGGTACCGGCTGAGACGTGCTTCTTTGGCTAACTGGTCGAGTGTGATGTTCTCCGACAGGTGCATCTCCATGTAGGCCCGCAGTGTGAGCAGTTGTTCCGGGCTGAGACCTCCCGTGCCCGGTGATGCGGAACGGAATGGAAGGAGCAGGTATTCGGCCAGGTAGTGGGCTGCACTCAGGGCATAGTGTTCTCCTGCACCTGTCTTTCGGGCGTGAAGTAGAGTTTGCGCCATTGATGCGGCATGTGGATCGAAGGCGCGCAGTGTCTGTAATTCCGAAACATCACGGACAGGAGCGGTAGCGTGTGTGTCCAGTGCTCGCTGAAGTAATTCAACGGAAAGCTGGATATAAACGACTTCGAATGGGAGACGTCTGGGCGGTGTCCTGCTGAGCCGGATCAGGTTGTTGGGTGCGACCCGGCAGACCTCTCCAGGCGTGAGCGTGGTACGCCGCCAACCGTGATTGTCTCGACGTTCAATTTGACACACACCTCGTATTGGCGTGACGATGCCGAACCACTGATCCGACAATTGGTATGTCCAGGTGCCGCTGTCGTGTCCAGCGGCTTTCTCTTCCACAACGAGTTTCTGACAGGTTTGGTCTTGCCACGTAATGCTCATAGTTTTCCCTTGCGTGGGTCGGGAAACGAGGAATGATAGGCGCCGGGTTCGTCACAGTTTGAACCGGGCTGGAAAAAAGTTGCCCTCTGTGTCACGCAACGGCCAGCGGCACGTTATGGGAGCTACTGCCCACTCTGGATGGCACTCGCAGATGGACGGCAGGCAGAGGGAGGGGCTTCACGGCAGGGCGATCCGCCGTGCGCTTACTGGGACGGCGGTGTTTGCCGACGTCTCTTGAGCTCGTCCAACCACTTGTTTCACGTCTCTTCTTCACGATCTATTTCGGCGTTCACCGCCGCCGACGACATCAACACCGAACCGAACCTCGAAGAGTTCCTAGCCGGCACATACGAACGCGGCACCTAAGACGGCAAGGGCGGGCCGAAGGGCTCCGACGAGGACCGGGAGTTGGTGCCCGCGTGAGGTGAAGGGAGGCCGGTGTACGGCTGCCGCATCGAGCGGTACGCGTCCGTACGCCGACTCCCGACAGACCGCCGGTGAGAACCCGTGGGGACGGGAGCCCTCACCGGCTTCTCTGTGCGCAGGCGCCCCCGGGCGGAGGCCGACCGGAGAAGCGGGTCAGCTGGTGAAGAAGGTCAGCTGGTACAGCTGGTCAGCCGGAGAAGTGCGTCAGCTGGAGAAGGGGACGGCGTCGGCGGGGTCGGCGTGCCAGTTGGTGGCGACGGGCTGGTCGACCAGGACGGTGTTGGGGAGGTCGAGGGTGATGGAGTTGGCTTCGTCGCCGGCGACGGAGAGGTGGAGCTGGTCGAATTCCCAGCGGAGGTCGTCGTTGGTGATCTTGGGGTTGATGCCGGCGTAGGCGGTGGTGGAGCCTTCGAGGATGACGCTCTCGCTGACAGCGTGCTCGGCGGGCGACACGGCAGTGTCGGGGGAGGAGCCGAAGGACGCGGAGGGGAAGACGCCCTCCAGGGTGCAGGAGATACCGGGCTTGGCCTTGGCGGTGAGGAAGAGGCGGCCGTCCGCCTGCGTCTCCTCGGCGACCGTGAAGGTCAGGTCGCCGGTTACGCAGGCCGGTGCGACGGTGCTGCGGCTGTCGGCCGTGGCGGCGGCCGTCGCGGCGCCGGTGAGGGCCAGCGCGGCGACCGCGGCGAGGGCGAGGCGGGCGGAACGGCCGACAAGGCGCGAACGCATCTAGATCTCCATGGTGCTGAAGGGTGCGGAAGTGGTTCTTCCAGCGGGTTTCTGGGATGACCGCAGCTTGTTCGGTGATCCGTCCCGCCCGCCACAGATGACGACCGCTACGGGACGTTGGGACGCCGAAACATGCCCTGACCAGCACAGACGTCGTGGGCGTGGAACGGGACGTTGGGACGCCGGTTGCCGAACGCTCTCTGCCAAGCTGCTCCGACCAGCCGGACGACCACCGGTCCGAGGGTGACCACGAGACGAAGGGCATGAGCCGTGGCCGTAGGCGCAGACAAGCGGAGGGGGATCCGCCTCACTTCGGTGCCGAACGTGAGAACTGCCGCTCCCCTACCGCCTAAGGACGCCACAACGTGAACGCAGAAGTCTTGCTCGCCTACCGCCGATGAGGGCTATGGCCGCGACGGCCACAAGCTGCCATACCAGTCTCACCAAAACTCCCTCCGCCGAATCCGCAGCCGGAGCGCCGCGGCTGTGCGCAACGCTATGGATCCGCCGGCTTCGAATCGTCACCGCGCGGTGGACACTTCCGCGTAGCTCGCACGGGGGACAGAGCCCGCGGGCCGGCCCGGCGCCGGGCTCCTGAAGCCGGCCGCCGCGTGAACCCGGCAGACTGCCGCCGGCCGAGGGCGCATTGCCGCCGTCCGTCCTCACCGCCGGGCCCGCACCGAAAAGCCCTCGCGCGCCTACAGGACGATCCTCAGTCCGGTCACCGCTGCGCCTCCTCCTACGCGTGGTCCGCGGCCTGAGCGGTGACGCGCTCGATCGCCCGGACGGCAACCTCAGACTGGTCGAGGTAGATGTAGTGCTCGCGTTCGCGGTGGTGCTCAGTCTGCTGCCGTCGAGACTGCCATCCTGGCCTTGCGAGCCAGTGAGATATCGCCCCCCTGTTCCACCAACGGCGCCCGTCCTTCACCGCGTTCGACGGTGACCTGAAGTCCCCGGCGGGGACGCCGGTCGGTATCGAGCACGGCCAGGTAGCGGCCGTAGATTCTGGGGACGCGGACGCGGTACTTCCGCGCCAGCGTGCTGACCAGGGACCGCTCCATGACCTACTTGAGCCGTCCCAGACGGTGGAGGCTGAACGCCAACTGGTCGTAACCGGCGATCCCGCGTAACTCCGCCTGGTACCGGGCGCCGATGAAAGAAGTCGCTGGTGACCGTGCATTCGGTCCCCAGGACCGGTCGGCCATGGTGCAGGGAGGGGCGGCACCTCGCCCGGACGACCTTGCAGAACGCACGGGCCAACCCGCGATCCTGTTCGGGGATGTCGAAGTCGCTGCGGCGAAGATGAGCGCCCGCATTGCCCCTCGCGAAGAGAGACGCCCCGCAGGTGGCCAGACCCGCGGTTCGCTGCATGACCCCGAAGCCCCTCCGGCCAGCATGATCGCTCACCCAGGGCTACCTGCATACGCCGCCCTCAGGACCGCCCCAGACCGCAGCCCTCACGACAGTAACCGCACTGGTCAGCGCGTCCGTCCCCGCGGTTTCAGCGGCACAGGCGGCAGGTCCGGCGCAGGGATCCGGGTGCCGTCGTATCCCTTCACCTCGCCGAAGCGCGAGCTTTCCATCCAGTCCGAACGGGCTTGTGCAATATCGTCACTGGACCGCCCGATGAAGTTCCACCACATGACGAGTTCCTCGTCGAACGGCTCGCCGCCGAGCAGCATCAGGCCCGCGTCCGACTCGGCGTGCAGCGGGAGTTCGGTGCGGCCGCAGCCCAGGTACAGCATCGAGCCCGGCAGCACGGGAACGCCGTCCACCCTGGCCTCGCCGGACATGGTGAGGACGGCGTACTCGAAGTCGGGGTTCAGCGGGAGGCGTACGTCGGCGTCGCGGGTCAGGGTGAGGTCGGCGCCGACGATCGGGGTGTAGGTCGTGCCGGGTGACGTGGTGCCGTCGACCGTGCCGAGGATGAGGGTGGCCGTCAGGCCGGGGGCGGTGACGAGGGGCAGTTCGGCGTGGTGCTCGAAGCGCGGGTCGGTGTGGCGGTCGGCGTCGGGCAGCGCCACCCACAGCTGAGCGCCGTGCAGGAGGCGGGCGTGCGATCTGGGGCTCTCCTCGGAGTGCGAGATCGCCCGGCCCGAGGTCATCAGGCCCAGCTCGCGGGGGCGGATCGTCTGGAGGCTGCCCGTGGAGTCGCGGTGCAGGACCTCGCCGTCGTGCAGCCAGCTGACCGTCTGGAGGCCCATGTGCGGGTGGGGGCCCACCTGCATACCGGGCTCTTCGGCGATGTCGTCCGGGCCGTAGTGATCCACGAAGCACCAGGCGCCGACCATGCGGCGGCCCAGGTTGGGCAGCAGGCGGCGGACCTCGGTGGACTCGCCGAGCTTGACCTTTCGGGGGCTGAGGAGTTCCCGCACCGGTTCGGCGACGACGAACCCGCGCCCGCCGCACAGGGCCGGGACCGCCTCGCGATCAAGATTGCTCATGCCGCACAACCTAGCCCCGCGGGGCACCGGACGTCAGGCATGCGCCCCGGTCATCCCGCGGGAACCATGTAGTGGAATTTTTAACTACCCATGCTCGTTGGCGCCATCGAAGGAGGCAACAGTGGACATGACGTACTACGACCACGGAACCGCGGCGGAGCGCTGGGAGCGCGCGCGGCAGTTCTTCGACGCCAAGGAGTACGCCACGGCGGCGCGAATCCTTGGCACCCTGGCGGACGAGGTGCCGGAGCAGGTCGCCCCGCGCCTGCTGCTTGCCCGCGCCTACTACCACTCGGCGCAACTGCTCCGCGCGGAGACCGAGTTGCGTACGGTCATCGAGCTCGACCCGGTCGAGCACTACGCCCGGCTGCTCCTCGGCCGCACGCTGGAGCGGCAGGGGCGGAACGCGGACGCGGCCCCGCATCTGCGCATGGCAGCGGCCCTCTCCGGGGACTTCGCTGAGGCCTGAGGCCCGTCACTGCCACACCGCCTCCGCGAACGCGACGCCCGCGAACACCGCGCCGAGCCCCGCGACCACACTGGCCACGGTGTTGACCGCCGCGTAGAACCGCGCGCCGTCCTCGGCGAGCCGCAGCGTCTCGTACGAGAAGGTCGAGTACGTCGTCAGGGCGCCGCACAGGCCGGTGCCGAGGAGCAGCTGGGTGTGCGAGGAGGCGGCGCCCGCGACCGTCGCGCCCGTGAGTATGCCGAGGATCAGGCTGCCCACCACGTTGACCGCGAACGTTCCCCACGGGAAGACCGTGTCGTGCCTGGCCTGCACGGCACGGTCGGTGAGGAACCGCAGCGGGGCGCCGATCATCGCCCCTGTCACCACGAGGACCCAGTTCACCGATCCGCCTCGTCGCGGCCCACGTACCGGATGACCTCGCAGTCGTCGAGGATCACGAGCCCCTCGCTGACCAGTTCGTCGAGTTGCGGCAGGAAGGCGCGGATCTTGTCCTCGTCGTCCACGATCACGATCGCCACCGGCAGGTCCTCGCTCAGGGAGAGGAGCCGCTGCGTATGGATGAGTGACGAGGCGCCGAATCCCTCGATGCCGCGGAAGACGCTCGCGCCCGCGAGGCCCGCCTTGCGGGCGCGGTGGACGATCTCCGAGTAGACCGGCTTGTGGTGCCACAGGTCACTCTCGCCGATGAAGACCGTCACGCGCAGGGCCGTGCCCGTCAGTCTGGTCATGGTCGCCTCCACACCACCAGGCGGCGCGTCGCCCACACCGCACTCCACACTGCCGCGAGGGCCGCGACCAGCGTCAGTCCCAGATAGGCCAGGCCCGTGCGGGCGTGACCGCCGTTCACCAGGCGCTCGATGTCCACCGCGTAGGTGGAGAAGGTGGTGAAGCCGCCGAGCACGCCCGTGCCGAAGAAGGGCCGCACCAGGCGGTGCGCCGTCCACACCTCGGTGAGGACCACCATGAAGACACCCATGACGGCACATCCGATGACGTTCACCAGGAGCGTCGTCGTGGGGAAGGCACCGGGTTCGACGGGCCAGATCAGGGACGCGCCATAGCGGGCCGACGCGCCGACCGCACCGCCGACGGCCACCACCGCCACCACGGGCCACACGTCGTACTCCCTCGCCTGTGAAGAATCGCCTGTGAAGAATCGTCAGCGGCGAATCCGGAACGATCACCCCCAGGCTATCCGCCCGGCCCGCGGCGGCTACCCGCGATACGTCTCGAGCAGCCGCAGCCACACCTCACTGACCGTCGGATAAGCCGGAACCGCGTGCCACAGCCGGTCGATCGGCACCTCGCCCGCGATCGCCACCGTCGCCGAGTGGATCAGCTCCCCGACGCCGGGGCCCACGAACGTCACGCCGAGCAGGACCTCACGGTCCAGGTCGACGATCATCCGGGCGCGGCCCTCGTAGCCGTCCGCGTAGAGGCCGGCGCCCGCCACGCCCGCCATGTCGTAGTCGACGGCGCGCACCCGGTGGCCCGCGGATTCCGCCTCCGCGAGGGTGAGGCCCGCCGATGCCGCCTCGGGGTCGGTGAAGACCACCTGCGGCACGGCGGCCCGGTCGGCGGTGGCGGAGTGTGCACCCCAGGGATCCGTCTCCAGGAGGGGGACGCCCTGGGCGCGGGCGGTGATCGCGGCGCCGGCGACGCGGGACTGGTACTTGCCCTGGTGGGTGAGGAGCGCCCGGTGGTTGGCGTCGCCCACCGCGTAGAGCCAGGTGCTGCCGTGCACCCGCAGGCTCTCGTCGACCGGCAGCCAGGAGCCGGGCTCCAGGCCGATCGTCTCCAGGCCGAGGTCATCGGTGCGCGGGGCACGGCCCGTGGCGAAGAGGATCTCGTCCGCTTCGAGGGTGTCGCCGCCGGTCAGCGTCGCCGTGACCGTGCCGTTCTCCCTCCGTACGGCCGTGACCGAGACGCCGGTGCGGACTTCCGCGCCCGCCTCCGTCAGCGCCTTGGTGACCAGTTCCCCGGCGAACGGTTCCATGCGCGGCAGCAGGCCGTCGCCGCGTACGAGCATCGTGACCTGCGAGCCGAGCGCCTGCCAGGCCGTGGCCATCTCGACGGCGACGACGCCGCCGCCGACCACCGCGAGGCGTCCTGGCACCTGGTCGGCGCTGGTGGCCTCGCGGCTCGTCCACGGCTTGACCTCGGCAAGTCCTGGCAGGTCGGGGAGCGCGGCGCGCGAGCCGGTGCACACCGCCACCGCGTGGCGGGCGGTGAGGGTCTGCTCGGTCCCGTCCGGTGCGGTGACCGTCACCTGGCGGGTGCCCGCGATGCGGCCCTGACCGCGGTAGAGGTCCACGCCGATCGAGTCCAGCCAGCCGACCTGTCCGTCGTCCTTCCAGTGCGAGGTGTAGTCGTCCCGGTGAGCGAGGACGGCTGCCGCGTCCAGGGGCCCCTGCACCGACTGGCGCAGGCCCGGCACCTTGCGGGCGTCCGCGCGGGCGATGACCGGCCGGAGCAGCGCCTTGCTCGGCATACACGCCCAGTACGAGCATTCGCCCCCGACGAGTTCACTCTCCACCACCGCCGCGCTCAGGCCGCCCGCGCGGGCCCGGTCCGCGACGTTCTCCCCCACGGGACCGGCGCCGATGACCACTACGTCGTACGTCTTCGAATCCGTCATGGAAGCCAGTGTGGTCCCAGGTGTGCGTCGTGGCCACATGGGGTACGCGCGCGGAACGAGCCCGGGTGAAAGCGTGGAATACGTCTACCGCCCGGCCCGTTATTCACAGCGGCTTCGACCGATACCAGGAAGAGGGAAACACCATGAGCAGCACGACTGAGCTCACCAAGGAAAACTTCGACCAGACCGTCACGGACAACGAATTCGTCCTGATCGACTTCTGGGCGGAGTGGTGCGGCCCGTGCAAGTCGTTCGCGCCTGTCTATGAGAAGGCCGCCGAAGCCAACCCCGACCTGGTCTTCGGCAAGGTGGACACCGAGGCGCAGCCCGAGCTCGCGCAGGCCTTCGGCATCCAGTCGATTCCGACGCTGATGATCGTCCGCGACCAGGTCGCCGTGTTCGCGCAGCCCGGCGCGCTGCCGGAGGCCGCCTTGGTGGACGTCATCGGGCAGGCCAGGCAGCTGGACATGGACGAGGTCCGCAAGTCCGTCGCCGAGGAGCAGGCGAAGGCCGAGGCGCAGGAACAGTAAGGAACGAACGTACGCAGGGGGGGTCAGCTGGACTCGCGGTGCACCGCCGTCGCGCCGAGCACGTCGTGCACCTCGGGCTCCATGCCCGGGTCACGCACCACACGGTCGACGAGCTCCGCGAGTTTCTGGCCCGACGGCAGCTCGATGCGGACCGTGCTGAGGCGCGGCCGCAGGAGCCTGCCGAGCATCAGATCGTCGGAGCCGATGAGAGCCGTCTCCTGGGGGACGGTGATGCCCTCGTCCTGGAGCGCCCGCATCAGCAGCATCGCGTACTCGTCGTTGTACGTGAACACGCTGTCCACGCCCAGCGAGCGCCAGCGTGCCGCGAGCCGGGCCGCCGACTCCTCGTCGTAGGCGAGGGGCAGCTCGGTCATCGTGGCGTCCGTGCCGTTCAGCGCGCCGCGGATGCCCTCGGCACGCGGACGCGCGAAGGGCTCGAGGCCGCGTTCCTCGGGGATCACGACACCGATGTGGCTGCTGCCGCGCTCCAGGAGGTGGGTGGCGGCGCACCGGCCCACCAGACGCTGGTCCATGAGCAGGGCGTGCGCCCCCTCGGCCCGCTGCGGGCCCAGCGTGAAGACGGCCTTGGCGCCGGACCGCTTCAGGACACTCACACCGCGCGCGCCGAGCCCCGACGCACCAGGGGCGAGGACCGCCACCGGGCGCAGCTCGGCCCAGGCACGGGCCGCGTCCTCGCCGGTCAGGCCGAGGCTGCCGTACTGCACGACGGTGTAGTCGAAGCGGCTGAGCGCCCACTGCAGCTCGTTGAAGAACTCGCTGAAGAGCGGGCCCGCCGGGATGTGCGGCGTGGGCATCAGGACGACACGGGTGTGCCCGGCGCGCAGGCTGCGGGCCGCCGCGTGCGGGACGTACCCCAGCTCCTTGGCGGCCTCGTGGACGCGGCGCCGGGTGGGCTCGCTGATGCGGACGGCGCTCGTGTTGTTCAGGACGTACGAGACGGTCGCGCGCGAGACTCCCGCGAGTCGCGCTACGTCGGCACTCGTCGGTACGGAGTACTGGGCGGGCTGCTGCGCGGGCTGTTCGGCGGGCCGCTCTGCGGGCTGTTCGGCGGTCTTCTGCGTGGGCTGCTGTCCGGTCTTGTTCGGTATCTGCACCATGGCAGGGCTCATCTTTCCAGACGGCGCGGGGGCGCTCCCAGGCGGGCACCGAGGCGCCCCGGGGACGCGTCGGGGCACTCCCCGTCCGTCGTGCGCGGCATGAACTCCCCTGCCCGCGTTCCGCGTTCCCCTCCAGCCGGTTAGCGTGCGTGCACCTGCCCGCCGATCAAAGGTGCCCCCACATGACTGCCGACCGTGCCGACGGCCTCGCGCGCACCGCCCGCGCGCTGGCCGACGGAGAAGTGTCGTCGCGCACGCTGACCGAGCGGACGCTGGCGCGGATCGAGGCCTCGCAGCCCGTCCTCAACGCCTTCAAGCTGGTGCGGGCCGAGGCCGCGCTCGCCGAAGCGGACGCAGCCGACCGGGAGTTGGCGTCCGGGTCACCGGGGCGCCCGCTGCTCGGGGTGCCTCTCGCCGTGAAGGACGACACCGACATAGCGGGTGAACCGACCGCCTTCGGGTGCCGGGGCGACTTCCCGGTGAAGAAGCAGGACGCTGAGTCGGTACGCCGCCTGCGGGCCGCCGGAGCCGTGATCGTGGGGAAGACCAACACCTGTGAGCTGGGGCAGTGGCCCTTCACGGAAGGCCCCGGTTTCGGGGACACCCGCAATCCGTGGCACACCGGGCACACCCCCGGCGGCTCGTCGGGCGGTTCCGCCGCCGCGGTCGCCGCGGGGCTCGTGCCGGCCGCGCTCGGCTCGGACGGCGCGGGCTCGGTGCGTATCCCCGCCGCCTGGACCCATCTCGTCGGTATCAAGCCGCAGCGCGGCCGCATCTCGACGTGGCCCTGGCCCGAGGCCTTCAACGGCATCACCGTGAACGGCCCGCTCGCCAGGACCGTCGCCGACGCCGCGCTGCTCCTGGACGCGGCGAGCGGCAACCACGACGGCGACCTGCACAAGCCGCCCGCCATCAGTGCCACGGACGCGGCGACCCGCGATCCGGGGCGGCTGCGGATCGCGCTCTCCTTGCGGATGCCGTTCACCGCGACCCCGAAGCGGCTGCATCCGGTGGTGCGCCGGAAGGTCATGGTCCTGGCGGACCGCCTCGCCGAGCTCGGGCACGACGTCGTGGAGGCCGACCCGCGCTACGGGCAGATCGGCCTCGACTTCCTGCCGCGCGCCACGGCGGGCATCGCCGACTGGGCCGGTGAGGTCCCCGACCCGCGGCTCCTGGACCCACGGACCAAGGAGGCCGCACGCATGGGGCGCCTGCTCGGCGGCGCGCCCCTGCGTCTCGCCCGGCGCGCCGAAGCCGCCCTGCACCGCCGGATCGGCGCGATCTTCTCCACGTACGACGTCGTCCTCACGCCCACCACGGCCACTCCCCCGCCCCGCGTCGGCACCATGGCCGAACTCAGCGGTTGGCGCACCGACCGGGCGATGATCGCCGCCTGCCCCTACGCGTGGACCTGGAACGTCCTGGGCTGGCCCGGCGTCAACGTGCCCGCGGGCCGCGTGGGCGACGGCCTTCCAGTGGGCGCGCAGCTGCTCGGGCCCGCGGGCAGCGAGCCGCTCCTGGTGTCGCTCGCCGCGCAGTTGGAGGCGGACCAGCGGTGGTACGAGCAGTGGCCCGCTACGGCCTCATGAGTTCTTCGCGAGGGTGCCCCACAGCGCCGGGTCCTCGAAACCGAGGGCCCACAGGACGGTGTGGCGTACGCCGTACTTCCGAAGGACGGGCAGATGGGCGGCAGTGCCGCGCGCGTCCTGGTACCAGACGGTGCGGCGCTTGCCGCCTTCGTTGTACGTGAAGTGCGGCGTGCCCGACGTGGGATCGAGGCGATAGGGGGCACCCACCTTGCGGCGCAGCGCCTCCGCTTCCTTCCAGGTGACGTGCTTGGCGCGGGCGGTACTGCCCACCTCCCAGTCCCAGCCGTAGCCCGGCAGGCCCATCTCCAGCTTCTGGCGGGGGACTTCGGCGGTGGCGTTGCGCAGGGTCTCCTCGTACCAGGCGGGCGACGACAGGGGGCCGGGCGGACCCGCCGCCCAGTGCAGGTCGTAGCCCATGATGCGCAACCGGTCGGCGGCGGCGCCCAGTCGGCGGTAGTCCCAGACACGTCCGCTGATCCGCGTCTTCGGCGAGACCGTGATCACGCACTGCTTGCGCAGCGCGCGCAGCCGCGCGCACAGGTCGGTGACCATGGTGGCGTACCCGGTCCGCACCTTCTTGTAGGCGGCGTCGCCGGTGGGCGCGATGGTCTCGTAGTCCAGGTCGAGCCCGTCGTACGAGCGACTGCTGACGATCCGCAGAAGTTCGTCGATGTGCTGTGCGCGGCGGGCCTTGTCGGTGACGACGGAGGCGAGCGCGCCGGGGCGCATCCGCTCCATGATCGTCGGCACCACCTTGATGCCCGCCTTGTGGAGCCCGTCGATGACGCGGCGCGAGCCCGCTCCGGCGTGGCCCGCCACGTGTCCTGCCGTCTTCGCCTCGTACCAGAAGGGGCTGACGGTGTGTAGCTGGTCGGCGTGGCGCAGGGCGTTCTGGTACGCGGCTTCCTGGTCCCAGTAGGGGAGCCACCCGGAGACGGTGCGCGGCGGAGGTGCGGTGGGGGCGGCGGAAGGGGCGGTGGGCTGAGGGAGCGTCGGGGCAAGTGCCGTGCCGCAGAGGGCGAGGACCGCGATGATCCGTGCTCGGTCGAGGTGTCGTCGTGGCGCCATGGACCGAGCCTGCGGGCCATCGGACGGACCCGCCCTGCGGGTTGGGCCAGACAGGTTCTACGGTGGCCCGCGTGACTGCCAACACCGAAGACCCCCAGCTGACCGCCGACCCCGGCCGCACCGGCCGCACCGCGACGACCGAGGCCGAGCCGCGCGAGGTCGGCCAGGTCCAGACGACGTACGCCCCCGCCCATGACGGCGATCCCGACCCCGGCGAGATCGTCTGGACGTGGGTTCCGTACGAGGAGAACGACGGGCGCGGCAAGGACCGTCCCGTGCTCGTCGTCGCCCGCGAGGCGCGCGGCACGCTGCTCGCCGTGCAGCTCTCCAGCAAGCAGCACGCGAACGAGAGGGACTGGGTACCGATCGGCTCCGGCCCCTGGGACCGCGAGGGCCGCGACTCCTGGGTCGCCATCGACCGGGTGCTCCGGGTACACGACGAGGGGATGCGGCGGGAGGCGTGTGCGCTCGACCGGATGCGGTTCAACTTGGTCGTGCGGCGGCTCCAGGAGCGTTACGGCTGGCGCTGAGCCGCGCCCTTGAACCCCGGGCCGAACGCCTCCTCGAAGGCGGCCCGGGTCACCGCGCCGCGCGTACGGTCGAGCACCCCGAACACGATGTGCTCGAAGTACCCGCGGAACCGGCCGCCCTCGTCGAGCAGTGCGCGGAACGCCTCCGCCACCTGCGCGGGGTCGTTCTGGAAGACCCCGCAGCCCCACGCGCCGAGCACGAGCCGCCGGTAGCCGTGGGCGGCTGCGGTCTCCAGGACCCGCTCCGCGCGCCCGGCCAGGGCCCGCGGCAGCTCGGCGGCGCGCTCGGGGGTCTGCCGCAGGACGACTCCCGCGTTCGGTGCCGCCGCGGTCAGGAAGCCGACCGTGTACGCCTCGTCGAGCAGCCGCCCGCGGTCGTCACGGAAGACCGGCACGGCCGGGGAGTGGATCACGCGGTCGCTGTAGAAGGGATCGCGGTGGGCGCGGTGGTGGTCGTAGAACTCCCGGGCCGCCCGCACGCACGTGTACAGCGCCGAGGCCCTGCACAGCGCCTCCTCCTGCGCCTGGGCGCCGTTCAGATAGCCGCCGCCGGGATTGCGTGCTGAGGAGAAGTTCAGAACCGCCACCGGGCCGCCCGCGTCCACGCAGGTCAGCCTGTGCGCGGCCGCCAAGCTGCTCTCTCCGGTGACCTCGACTACCGTGGGGATCAGCTCGGGCGGCGTCACGGGAGTCACGTACAGGGTCGCCGGACCGAACATCCGCGTGCCGGAGCGCGCGGCGTCCACCGCTTCCGCGATCACCACCTCGCGGCCACCCGGAGCGACGTACCGCCCTGCTGCCACGATTTCCTCGGTCTGCTGCGCGATGCCACGCAGTCGCGCACTCATGCCCGCTCCCCCGCCCCGACCTCTGCCGTCCTGTCCCCCGACTCACACATGAACGCATGGTGAGGTCTTGCCGTCGCCCGCCGCAACAGAATTCCCTGGCATCGACTCGGCCCTAGGGGCACTCTTGTGCGAACGGCCGACAAGGTCTTGGGTGGGACGGGCGCTGCCAACTCGGTCCTATCCCACATCGAGTTGACCGGGTGGTCCGCAACCGCTGGACCAGGCAGAACTTGAACAGGAGGACCCCTGCATGCCCGAGGGCGACTGTACGACGTACCGCGCGAAGTACGGCACCGCGGTCTCCGAACCCGAAGCGGAGGCGCTGGTCAACGGCATCTGCTTCAAGACCGGACCACCGCGCATCACCGGTGTCGAACTGGAATGGCTGATCCACGAGCCGCACCGGCTCCAGCTGCCCGTACCCCCCGCCCGCCTCGAAGCGGCCTACGCCGCACTGCGGGCCCTGCCCCTGCACTCCCTGATCACCGTCGAACCGGGCGGCCAGCTGGAGCTCAGTTCGCTCCCCGCCGCCTCGCTCATGGAGTGCGTGTCCGCCGTATCGGCCGACCTCTCCGCCGTACGCGACCGGCTGACCCCCCTGAACCTGACGCTCACCGGTCTCGGTGCCGATCCCTGGCGCCCGCCCTCCCGGATTCTCCACCGGCCTCGCTATGACGCGATGGAGTCCTATCTCGACCGCGCGGGCCCCGCGGGCCGCCGCATGATGTGCTCCACGGCGTCCGTGCAGATCTGCCTGGACGCGGGGCACGAGGAGCCGGGCCCGCTCGGCTACGGACGGCGCTGGCGGCTCGCGCACCTCCTCGGTCCTGTGCTGGTCGCCGCGTTCGCCAACTCTCCGGTTCAGGACGGCCGTTCCACCGGATGGCGCTCCACGCGGCAGGCCGTGTGGGCATCGATCGATCCGGGCACGTCCGGCGCGCCGCCACTGGATGTGGAGCCGCGGGAAGCCTGGACGCGGCACGCGATGGACGCTCCGGTGATGTTCATCAGAGCGGCGGACGAGGGCGCGGAGGGCAACGGGAACGAAGCTCCCTGGACCGTCCCGGAAGGGCTGACCTTCCGTACCTGGACCCGCTCCGGTGCGCCGCGCCCGCCCACCCGCGATGACCTCGACTATCACCTGACCACCCTCTTCCCGCCCGTACGCCCGCGCGGCCATCTGGAGCTGCGGATGGTCGACGCGCAGCCGGGCGATGACGGCTGGATCGTGCCGCTCGCCGTGACGAGCGCGCTGTTCGACGATCCGGAGGCGGCCGAGACCGCCTACCGCACCGTGAAGCCGCTGGCCGAGCGCGCCTGCCCGCCCGGCGCGCCCGCGGCGCCGCGCAGCCCGCTGTGGCTGGACGCGGCGCGGCACGGGCTCGCCGACCCGGAGCTGCGCGAGGCAGCCGCCGCCTGTTTCGCCGCCGCGGCCGACGCGCTGCCCCGGATGGGCGCGAGTGCCCGGGTGCGGGAGGCCGTCGCCGCGTACGCCGATCGGTATGTCGCGCGGGGCCGCTGCCCGGCGGACGATCTGCTCGACGGGCACATCGACGGCCATCACTACGACCATGAGCACGAGAAGGGCATCCTCCGATGACCGGAACCGTCAGCGACCCCGATGCGCTTCGGCAGCGCGCCCTGGCGGCGCTCCTCGCCGCCCGGGAGCGCACCTCGCTCCTCACCACGTGCGTCGAGGAACCCGAACTGACCGCACAGCACTCGCCGTTGATGTCGCCGCTGGTCTGGGACCTGGCGCACATCGGCAACCAGGAAGAGCTGTGGCTGCTGCGGGCCGTGGCGGGCCGTGACGCCATGCGGCCCGAGATCGACGGCCTGTACGACGCGTTCGAGCACCCCCGCTCCGAGCGGCCGAGCCTGCCGCTGCTCGCACCCGCCGAGGCCCGCCGTTACGCGGCCGATGTGCGGGGCCGCGCGCTCGACGTACTTCAGAGCACGCCGTTCCGCGGTTCGCCGCTGACCGACGCGGGCTTCGCGTTCGGCATGATCGCGCAGCACGAACAGCAGCATGACGAGACGATGCTGATCACGCATCAGCTGCGCTCGGGCCCGACCGCGCTCACGGCGCCGGACCCCGCGCCCGCCCCGTCGTTCAAGGGTCCGGCCGAAGTCCTCGTGCCGGGCGGCCCGTTCACGATGGGTACGTCCGCGGAGCCGTGGGCCCTTGACAACGAACGTCCCGCGCACCACCGTCTGGTCCCGCCGTTCTTCATCGACACGACACCGGTGACCAACGCCGACTACCAGCGTTTCCTCGCCGACGGCGGCTATGAGGAGCAGCGGTGGTGGACCCCGGCGGGCTGGGACATGGTCCGCGGCAACCAGCTCTCCGCGCCGCTGTTCTGGCGCCGCGAGGGCGGGCAGTGGCTGCGCCGCCACTTCGGGACCGTCGAGGTCGTACCGCCGAACGAGCCTGTTCTGCACGTGAGTTGGCACGAGGCGGACGCGTACGCGCGCTGGGCCGGCCGGCGTCTGCCCAGCGAGGAGGAGTGGGAGAAGGCCGCCCGGCACGACCCGGTGTCCGGCCGCTCCATGCGCTACCCGTGGGGCGATGCCGACCCCACACCCGAGCGCGCGAACCTGGGCCAGCGCCATCTCCGCCCGGCCCCCGCGGGCAGCTATCCCGCCGGTGAGTCCCCGCTCGGTGTACGCCAGTTGATCGGCGACGTATGGGAGTGGACGTCGAGCGACTTCCTGCCCTATCCGGGGTTCTCCGCCTTCCCCTACCCCGAGTACTCGGACGTCTTCTTCGGCGGCGACTACAAGGTGCTGCGCGGCGGGGCGTTCTCCGTGGACGAGGTGGCCTGCCGGGGCACGTTCCGCAACTGGGACCACCCGGTGCGGCGGCAGATCTTCTCCGGCTTCCGCACCGCGCGCGACGCGGGCCCGACGGAGGCCGTCTGATGTGCCGTCACCTCGCTTTCCTGGGCCCCGAAGAGCCGCTCGGCAAGCTCCTCGTGGAGCCCGCTCACAGCCTGTTCCGGCAGTCCTGGGCGCCCAGGCAGCAGCGCTACGGCACGGTCAACGCCGATGGTTTCGGGGTGGGCTGGTACGCCGACGGCGACCCTGAGCCCGCGCGCTACCGCCGTGCCGGGCCGATCTGGGGCGATCAGTCCTTCGCGGACCTCGCCCGGGTCGTCCGGTCCGGAGCCATGCTCGCCGCGGTGCGCGACGCGACCATGGCGGGCGCGGACGGGGAAGCGGCGGCGGCTCCCTTCGCTGCCGGTACGTGGCTCTTCAGTCACAACGGCGCCGTCACGGGCTGGCCACGCTCGCTCTCGCCGGTCGCTCAGGGCCTCCCGGCCGCGGACCTCCTCTCCCTGGAGGCGCGCTGCGACTCGGCCCTTGTGTGGGCCCTTGTCCTGCAGCGGCTGCGCCGGGGCGACGACGAGGCGCAGGCCCTCGCGGACACCGTGACCGAAGTCGCCGAGGCGGCCCCCGGATCACGCCTCAACCTCCTGCTCACCAACGGCGAGACGATCGCCGCGACCGCCTGGGGCGACACCCTCTGGTATCTCACCGAACCGGGCCGCCGCACCGTCGTGGCCTCCGAGCCCTACGACGACGATCCGCACTGGCGCCAGGTGCCCGACCGCACGCTGCTCGCCGCGAGCCGTACCGATGTCCTGCTGACCCCGCTCAAGGAGCCCACCGCGTGAGCCCGTTCCAGCTGACCCGCACCCTGCCCGAGGACGCCACCGGCGCCGCACTGCGCGCCGACGTCCAGCACGGCCTCACACACAGTCCCAAGACGCTGCCGCCCAAATGGTTCTACGACGCACGCGGCAGCGCGCTCTTCGACGAGATCACCACGCTGCCCGAGTACTATCCGACCCGCGCCGAGCGCGAGATCCTCCAGGCTCGCGCCGCGGAGATCGCCGGGGCGACAGGCGCGCGCACGCTGATCGAGCTCGGCTCGGGCTCGTCGGAGAAGACCCGCCATCTGATCGACGCGCTCCCCGGCCTGCACACGTACGTCCCGGTGGACGTCAGCGAGAGCGCGCTCGTCGGCGCCGCGAACACCCTGATCGCCTCGCGCCCCTCCCTCAACGTGCACGCCCTGATCGCCGACTTCACCCGCGGCCTCGCCCTGCCGGGCACTCCGGGCCCGCGCCTCGTCGCCTTCCTGGGCGGCACGATCGGCAATCTCCTCCCTGCCGAGCGCACCGCGTTCCTCACGTCGGTACGCACCCTGCTCTCGCCCGGCGACGCGCTGCTGCTCGGCACGGACCTGGTGAAGGACGAGTCGGTGCTCGTCTCCGCGTACGACGACGGGACGGGGGTCACCGCCGCGTTCAACAAGAACGTACTGACCGTGATCAACCGCGAACTCGGCGCCGACTTCGACCCCGACGCGTTCTCGCACGTGGCCGTCTGGGACAGCGAGAACGAGTGGATCGAGATGCGCCTGCGCTCGACGGCCGACCAGACGGTGAAGATCCCCGCGCTCGATCTGGCGGTCGACTTCGAGCGTCACGAGGAGATGCGTACGGAGATCTCGGCGAAGTTCCGGGAGGCGAGCGTGCGGGCCGAACTGTCGGCGGCGGACCTGCACCTGACCCACTGGTGGACGGACGAGAGGTCGCGCTTCGCGCTGTCGTTGAGCGTGGCGCGCTAGGGAGCAGAGTCGTCCAGCGCACGGGTGATCCGGTGTGAGGCCTTCCGGGCCTCGGTCGCCGGGTCGCCCCCGCTCACCACCTTGGTCATGTACGCCTTGATGGGGTTGTCCGCCTCTACGGCGGCCCACTTGGGCGAAGCCGGAGCGGCCCGGCCCCGAGCCGCGCCGACGGCCATCGCGGCGACTCCCGGCTGCCCCGCCACGGCGGAGGCGAGCGTCGTCTTGTTCGGCACGTAGTTCATGGTCCTGGCAAGCTCTGTCTGCCATTTCCTGCCCGCGAGGGCCTCGATCACGGCGACCGCTCCCTTGCGATCACCGGTCTTCTCCCGTACGACGAGATCGGAGCCGCCGGTGAACACGGCCCCCGGCTTGCCCGCCGTCCTGCCGGGCACCGGGAAGAATCCGAGCTTCCCTTTCAGCTCGGGGTTCTTCTCCTCGATGGCCCGCGCCGCCCCCGGCACGGCGACGATCTGCGCCACATCGCCCCCGGCGAAGACGCCCGCCTGCGGCGGATGTTCCTCGTCCGCGTCCCGGGGGCCTTCGCCCAGCGCCTGCAACCGCCGGTAGAACTCCATCCCCCGCAGCGCCGCGGGCGAATGCAGGCTGCCCTCCCACACGCCACGCGATTCCTTGGCGAGGTCGCCGCCCTCGTCCCAGATGAATCCGGCCAGCGTGTACCAGTCCTGGCCCGCCAGATAGATCCCCTGATCACCCCCGGAGTCGAGCCGCTCCGTATCGGCGATCCACTCCGCGCGCGTCTTCGGCGGCTGCTCGATTCCGGCCCGCGCGAAGAGGTCCTTGTTGTAGATGACGACGCGGTTGGCGGCATACCAGGGGACGCCGTACTGACTGCCGTTGTAGCGGCCCGGCTCGGCGAGACCCGGCAGCCAGTCCTTCATGCCGAGGTCGCGCGCGGACTCCAGGGTGATGTCGTAGAGCCCGCCCTCGTCGACGTACTCGGCGACCTGGGTGTTGCCGACCTCGATGACATCGGGCCCGTCGTCGGCCTTGAGCGCGGCCTTGACCTTGCCGCCGACACCGGTCCACTCCTGGACGCGTATGTCCAGGTCGATATCGCCGTGCTGCTTCTCGAAGTCCGCGGTGAACCGCTCGGTGAACTCCGCCGACGCGCTGCCCCGCATCAACCAGACGGTGACCGTCCTGCGCTCCTCTCCCCCGCCCGGCAGGGCCCCGCATCCGGCGAGCAGCGCGGTGGTGAGGGCGAGCGACAGGGACATGGCGACGCGGCGGTGCGGCTTCACGTGGGTCACTTTCTTCCTGCGGACAGGGGAAGGTCGGCCCGACGCGGGGGGTGAGCTCATGGCTCGAACGGGTACGGCAGGAGTTTGGTCTGCACCAATGGACTGGTCAAGAGGGAAGGGCACCGGAATCGGCCGGGATCGGCCGGGATCAGAGATTCCGGCGCCGTCCGCGAGGTGGATCAGCTGCCGGGGACGGTGTCCTCGAACGCGGTGCCCGCGCTGCGGTAGGCGCTGACCTGTTCCTTCACCTGGGCAGGCGTGAGGACCTGATCCTTGACGTGCAGGAGCCGGGGCTGCTGGTACGCGAGCACGGCAGGGGCATGTTCGTGGCCCGCGCCAAGGTCACCCAGGAACTGGCGCCGGGCAGCCGCCCGCTCACCGCACCCCGGGCCGCGGGCGACTGGTCGAGCCGCGTCATCGAGTTCAGCACGGTCCGGGCCGGGGCACGGGTCGGCCGCAAGCTGCGGATCTCGCCCGCGGCCGAGCTCGTGTACGTGGTGCGCCTTCGCCTGGTCGACGGGGAGCCCATCGCGCTGGAGCGCCTGCACATCCCGGCCGCCGTCGCCCCTGGGCTCACCCCCGCGCAGATGGAGTCCGGCTTCTACGCCCACCTCCGCGAGGCCCGCCGCATCCGCCCCGCGCATGCCGCGCAGTCCATCGAGCCGACGGTCCTGACGGAGGACGAGGCGGCGCTGCTCGGCGTGCCCGAGCTCTCCCCCGCCCTGCTCTTCGACCGGCTCACCACGGACACCGATGACCGTCCCGTCGAGTACGTACGCTCCCTCTACCGCGGCGACCGCTACCGCATCGTCTCGCGGCTCGAACTGGACGGTGCCGCCGAGCACCCCGCACCCACCGCCTCGCGCACCGCCGCGTGGTGGGGCACGGTGGAGTGATGCCACCTCACAGCTGCGCGAGCACCCCACAGCTGTGAGGTCACCACACGGCGGAGAGGAACACCCTGATGTCCGACCACACCTACCGGGTCACCGAGATCGTCGGCACCTCGCACGAGGGCGTCGACCAGGCGATTCGCAACGGCGTAGCCCGCGCCTCGCAGACCCTGCGTTCGCTGGACTGGTTCGAGGTCACCCAAGTGCGCGGCCACATCGAGAACGGTGAGATCGAGCACTACCAGGTGGGCCTGAAGGTCGGCTTCCGCCTCGACGACGGCGAAAGCGCCTGACCCCGCCGCCGAGCGGTCACGTCCGCCCCTCGCGCTCCTGAGCGTCCTTCAGCGCGGCGGACGTGCTCGCCCAGCGCGCCCGTACGACCGTGAAGCCCGCCCGCTCGGCCTCGTCGCACACCAGCTCGTCGTCGTCCACCATCATGCGGACCTCGCGGGACTCCGCGATGCCCCGGAGGATCTCCAGCTTGGTGCGGCGGGCGGGCCGCCGGTCGTCGTTGCGGCGCATCCACATCCGCCCCTCCGGAAGCCCCTGCGCCGCGAGCCACGCCACGGTGTCCTTGCGACACCGCTCGGGCCTGCCCGTGAGGTAGACGACCTCGCACTCCTCCGCGCTCCGCAGGGCGAGCGCCACGCCGCGCTCGAGCGGCGGGTCGTCCGGGGCCGCCGCGAAGAAGGCGTTCCAGTCGCGCGGCTTGCGCTCAAGGAAACGCTGGCGGTGCGCGGTGTCCGCGAGGGTGCCGTCCAGGTCGAATACGGCCAGTGGCCTGCTGTCTTGTGTCACGCGCCCAGAGTAGGCAATCCCGGCGGCGGTTCGGCGGGGCCGCCGGGAATCCTGGGCCCGCTCAGGCGTTGAACCTTCCGTGACCCCCGTGACCCCCGTGAGCCCCATGACCTCGGCAATCCAATCGACCCGGTTCTCCGTACTCGACCGCTCCCGCACTCGCGAGGGGCATGACGGGCCCGAGGCCCTGCGCGACACCGTGCGCCTGGCCAAGGAGCTCGAGGAGCTGGGATATCACCGTCTCTGGGTGTCCGAGCACCACGCCGTGCCGGGCGTCGCGGGCTCCGCACCGACCGTCCTGGCCGCAGCCGTCGCCGCGGCGACGCGCACCATCCGGGTCGGCACGGGCGGCGTGATGCTGCCGAACCATCAACCGCTCGTCGTCGCCGAACAGTTCGGGGTGCTCGAATCGCTCTTCCCCGGGCGCATCGACATGGGCCTCGGCCGCTCGGTGGGCTTCACCGACGGCGTACGCAAGGCGCTCGGCCGGGACAAGGACGACGCGGACGACTTCGCGGCGCAGCTCACCGAGCTCCTGGGCTGGTTCCGCGGCACTTCGGACACCGGGGCGCACGCCCGGCCCGCCGAGGGCCTGACCGTCCCGCCGTTCGTCCTCGCCATGGGCGAGGGTGCCACCATCGCGGCACAGGCCGGGCTCCCGATGGTCATCGGCGACATCCGGAGCCGCGAGAAGATGCTCCGCGGCATCGATCACTACCGCGCGACGTTCCGGCCGTCGGAGTGGTCGAGCGAGCCGTACGTCGTCATCTCCGGGACCATCGCCGTCGCCGGGACGCCCGAGGAAGCCCGCCGCCTGCTGATACCGGAAGCCTGGTCCATGGCGTACTCGCGCACCCACGGCACGTTCCCGCCGCTGCCCCCGGCCGAGCGTGTCGAGTCACCCGCGACGACGATGACCGAGAAGGAGCGCGGCTTCTACGAATCCGGTCTCCTCGGCCACATCCACGGCACGGAGGCGCAGGTGGCCGATGAGCTCGAGACGCTGATCAAGGAGAGCGGTGCGGAGGAAGTCCTCATCACGACCAGTACGTACGACCGTGCGGGTCTCCTCGACTCCTTCCGGCGCCTCGCCCGGGTCGCGGGTCTGACCGCGGCCTAGAATCGTGGGGTTTGCCCCCGAGCCACTCGAACCACCCGAGCCGCGTACGGAGTCCGCCCATGCACAGCCCCCACGATCCGTTCGTACGCGTCCGGGGCGCCCGCGAGCACAATCTCCGTGACGTCGACGTGGACGTCCCGCGCGACGTCCTCGCGGTCTTCACCGGTGTCTCCGGTTCGGGGAAGTCGTCGCTCGCCTTCGGGACGATCTACGCGGAGGCCCAGCGCCGCTACTTCGAGTCCGTCGCCCCGTACGCCAGGCGCCTCATCCACCAGGTGGGCGCACCGAAGGTCGGCGAGATCACCGGCCTGCCCCCGGCGGTCTCGCTCCAGCAGCGCCGCTCGGCGCCCACGTCCCGCTCATCGGTGGGCACGGTCACGAACCTCTCGAACTCGCTGCGGATGCTGTTCTCCCGCGCCGGCACCTATCCCGAAGGCGCCGAGCGGCTCGACTCGGACTCCTTCTCGCCGAACACGGCCGCGGGTGCCTGCCCTCAGTGCCACGGCCTCGGCCGCGTGCACCGCACGACCGAGGAACTGCTGGTCCCCGATCCGTCCCTCTCCATCCGTGAGGGTGCGATCGCCGCCTGGCCCGGCGCCTGGCAGGGCAAGAACCTCCGTGATGTGCTCGACACCCTGGGGCACGACATCGACCGGCCGTGGCGCGAGCTGCCGCAGCCGGACAGGGACTGGATCCTGTTCACGGACGAGCAGCCGGTGGTGACGGTGCACCCGGTGCGGGACGCGGGCCGCATCCAACGCCCTTACCAGGGCACGTACATGAGCGCCCGACGCTATGTGATGAAGACGTTCTCCGACTCCAAGAGCCAGCCGCTGCGGGCCAAGGCCGAGCGGTTCCTGGCGAGCGCCGACTGCCCGGCATGTGGCGGCAGCAGACTGCGCCCGGAGGCGATGGCGGTCACGTTCACGGGCCGGACCATCGCAGAACTGGCCGCGCTGCCCCTCTCCGAGCTTGCCAAGTCCCTCAAGAGCGCGGCGGGTTCGGAGGCGGCCCGCGTCCTGGCCGCCGATCTCCTCGCCAGGATCGCCACGATCACAGAGCTCGGCCTCGGCTATCTGAGCCCGGACCGCGCCACGCCCACCCTCTCCCCGGGCGAGCTCCAACGACTGCGCCTGGCAACGCAGTTGCGCTCCGGGCTCTTCGGCGTCGTGTACGTCCTCGACGAGCCGTCGGCCGGACTGCACCCGGCGGACACCGAGTCCCTGCTCACCGTCCTCGACCGGCTCAAGGCCGCGGGCAACTCGGTGTTCGTCGTGGAGCACCATCTCGATGTCGTACGTCACGCGGACTGGCTCGTCGACGTGGGCCCGCACGCGGGCGAGCACGGCGGACAGGTGCTGCACAGCGGTCCCGTGGCCGACCTGGAGAGCGTCACGGAGTCCGCGACGGCCCGCTTCCTCTTCGACCGCGAGGCCGCTCCCGTACGTGAGGTGCGCGCCCCGCGGGGCTGGCTGAAGGTCGGCCCGGTGAGCCGCCACAACCTGCGCGACGTCACGGCCGAGTTCCCGCTCGGCGCGTTCACCGCGGTCACCGGCGTCTCCGGTTCGGGGAAGTCCACGCTCATCAGCGAGGTCACCGAGGAACTGGACGGTGTGGGGCGCCTGGTCTGCGTCGACCAGAAGCCGATCGGGCGTACGCCGCGCTCCAATCTCGCCACCTACACAGGCCTCTTCGATGTCGTGCGCAAGGTCTTCGCGGCCACGGACGCGGCACGGGCGAAGGGCTACGGCGTCGGCCGCTTCTCGTTCAACGTCGCGGGCGGGCGGTGCGAGACCTGCCAGGGCGAGGGGTTCGTGAGCGTGGAGCTGCTCTTCCTGCCCAGTACGTACGCCCCGTGCCCGGACTGCGGTGGCGCGCGCTACAACCCCGAGACCCTCCAAGTGACGTACCAGGGGCGGAACATCGCGGAGGTGCTCGATCTGACGGTGGAGGCTGCCGCGGACTTCTTCGCGGACACCCCGGCCGTCGCCCGCAGCCTGCGGACCCTCCTGGACGTAGGCCTCGGATATCTGCGCCTCGGCCAGCCGGCCACGGAGCTCTCCGGCGGTGAGGCCCAACGCATCAAACTGGCAAGCGAGTTGCAGCGAGTCCGGCGCGGGCACACGCTCTACCTCCTGGACGAGCCGACCACCGGTCTGCACCCGGCCGACGTCGAGGTCCTGATGCGCCAGTTGCACGGCCTGGTCGACGCGGGCCACTCGGTGGTCGTCGTCGAGCACGACATGGCGGTGGTGGCGGGCGCGGACTGGGTCATCGACCTGGGCCCGGGTGGCGGTGACGAGGGCGGACACGTGGTCGCGGCGGGGCCGCCGACGGCGGTGGCAGGGGCCGAGGGGAGCAGGACCGCGCCCTACCTGGCGCGGGCCACGGGCGGGGAACTGTGAGGTTGGTCCGCACCAACTCCTTGACGGCACCCGGCAGTCTGCCTTAAATCAAGTACTGAACAAAGCGCGGGGACTGATCGCTCACAGCGTTCAGTTCTCGATGCCGAATTGTCATGCGCATGTCCTTCCTGTCCTCCCTCATCTCCCCCATCTCCCTCCCCCTCCCCCCACGTGAAGCGATGTGATGACAGTGCACAGCTCTTGGCGCCGCCGTGCGGCGCTCTCCACGGTTGCCCTGGCCTGCTGCGCCTCAGCCCTGGCAGGACTCCCCGCCGGAGCGTCGGCGGCCCCCGCTCCAGCCGAAGCCGCGGCCCCCATTTTCACCGACGACTTCGACGGCCCCGCCGGGTCAGCGGTCGACGGCGGCAAGTGGCAGATCGAGACCGGCGACAACGTCAACAACCACGAGCGGCAGTACTACACCGCGGGCAACAACAACGCGGCCCTCGACGGCCAGGGCAACCTGGTCATCACCGCCCGCAAGGAGAACCCCGGCAACTACCAGTGCTGGTACGGAAAATGCGAGTACACCTCGGCCCGGCTCAACACCTCGGGCAAGTTCACGCAGACGTACGGCCATGTCGAGGCCCGGATGAAGGTGCCGAAGGGGCAGGGCATGTGGCCCGCGTTCTGGATGCTCGGCGCCGACATCGGCGACGTCGGGTGGCCGAACAGCGGTGAGCTCGACGTGATGGAGAACGTCGGCTTCGAACCGGGTACCGTCCACGGCACGCTGCACGGCCCCGGCTACTCGGGCTCGGGCGGCATCGGCGCGGGCTACACCCTGCCCGGCGGTGAGGCGTTCTCGGACAAGTTCCACACGTTCGCGGTGGACTGGTCACCGAACAAGGTCACGTGGTCCGTGGACGGCAACGTCTACCAGACCCGCACCCCGGCCGACCTGGGCGGCAACAAGTGGGTCTTCGACAAGCCCTTCTTCCTGATCCTCAACCTCGCGGTCGGCGGCTACTGGCCCGGCGACCCGGACGGGAACACGAGCTTCCCGCAGCAGTTGGTCGTCGACTATGTGCACGTGAGCACCAACGACTAGGCAGCACAGGCGGGTAGTTGGTCGCGGACGGTCGCGGCGGTAGCCCTACGGGACGATCGAGTCCACATAGCCGCCGTCGACCCGCACCGCGCCGCCCGTCGTCGCCGAGGCCAGCGGGGAGCTGAGGTAGACGACCATGTTCGCGATCTCTTCCGGCTCGATGAGCCGCTGGATGAGGGACTGCGGGCGGTGCTTGGTCATGAACTCCCGCTGTGCCTCTTCCCAGGGCAGGCCGGAGTCGACCAGTTCGTACACGAAGTCCTCCACACCGCCGGTGTGGGTGGGGCCCGCGATCACGGAGTTGACGGTCACGCCCGACCCCGCGGCTTCCTTCGCGAAGCCCCGGGACACCGCGAGGAGCGCGGTCTTCGACATCCCGTAGTGGATCATCTCGGCGGGCGTGGCGAGCGCCGAGTCGCTGGCGATGTTCTGGATCCGCCCCCAGGAGCGGTCCCTCATGCCCGGCAGGTAGTGACGGATCATGCGGACCGCGGTCAGCACGTTGACCTCGAAGTAGCGGCGCCACTCCTCGTCACTGATGTCGAGGGCGGGTGCGGCGCCGAAGATGCCCAGGTTGTTGATGAGGATGTCCGCCTGAGGGACGGCCGTGAAGACCTGCCGGGCACCTTCGTCGGTGGAGATGTCACCGGGGGCCGGGAAGAAGTCGGCACCCCCGTGCTCCCCCTTCAGGCGCTCGACGGCCTTGTCGACGGAGGCGGTGGACCGTCCGTTGACCGCTACTCGGGCGCCCGCCCGCGCCAGGCCGACCGCGATGGCCGACCCGATCCCCTGGGTCGAGCCGGTGACGAGGGCGGTCTTTCCGGAGAGATCGACGAGCATGGTGCGTACCTCCTGCTGCGGTCTGACATGGCCCCTGGCCACTGATCCAGTAGATCACTCAGGCGGCGAGTGTCTGCTTCAGCGCGGCGAGCCCGTCGCTGAAGATGCCCTGGAACAGAGCGACGACCTCGTCGTCACCCACACCCACCGGAGTGAAGACGCCGGACCACTCCACGCGGGACGCGTCCTGTCCGGGCACCTCGTGCACCGCGAGGGTGGCCACGTAGTCGGTGGCGGGGAAGGGCGCCTGAAGGATGGAGTAGCTGTAGGTGCGCGCCTGCTCGTCGAAGGTGAGGAGTCGCTCGATGATGACGCCGCCGTCCTCGCTCTTGAGACTGCGTACGCGGCCACCCTCGCTGGATTCGCTGGAGGGGATGAACGGAAGCCAGTCGGGCAGCGAGTCGAAGCCGCCGATGAGCTGCCAGACGCGGTCGGCCGGTACGGGGATCTCGATGGACGCGGAGGTGGAAGCCATGGGTTTCTCCTTGGGCTTGGGGGCAGGGCGGGGCACTTGCTCGTATGACCGGGTAACTGACTATACGGATCAGGGCAGTTGCGAAGTCAGACGCCGGGCACGGGCGCGTCGGTGGCGATCAGCCTCTCCTCGCGCAGGTCCGCCCAGAACGCGGCCGGGACCTTCTCGCCGAGCGCGGCGACATCCTCGGCGATGCGGCTCGGCCTGGTGGCTCCGGGGATCGCCGCCACGGTCGCCGGGTGGGCGAGGGCGAACTGCAGGGCCGCGGCCTTGATACCGACCCCGTGCCGCTCGGCGAGCGCCTTGATGCGCTCCACCACACCCCGGACATCCGCCTCGACGCCGCGGAGCCGCTCACCGCGCTGGGACTTGTCGCCTCGGGCCTCGGCCTGGCGCTCATCCAGCAGAGCATGGTCCGCGGCACCACGGAGGGCGTCGCCGTACGCGAACTGCCCTGGCACCGGGCGTCCGTTCACCTGTGGGCGGCCTGGCACCGCATCGATCTGCGGCCGCTGGTGGCTTCGTTCCGCGAGACGGTGCTGGCGAGCGGCGGCATCGGCTGAGGCGGGACCGCTCGTTCCCGTCACTCCCAATAGGCCCTCCTCAGCGAGGACTTGGCCAGCTTTCCGGTGGGCGTGCGGGGAAGCGAATCCGCGAAATCCACGGAACGCGGCGCCTTGTAGTGGGCTATGCGCTCCCGTACGAACTCGACGAGCTCACGCTCAAGTCCGGGCCCGGCGGCCACCCCGGCGGCCGGTTGCACCACCGCCTTGACCGCCTCCCCCATCTCCGCGTCGGGCACCCCGATCACGGCGACGTCCGCGACCGCCGGATGCAGGACGAGACAGTCCTCGGCCTCTTGCGGGTATATGTTCACGCCACCCGAAATGATCATGAATGCCTTACGGTCGGTGAGGAAGAGGTAGCCGTCCTCGTCGACGTGCCCGACGTCCCCCGTGGTGGTCCAGTTCGGATACTTGGGGTGCTGGGCCTCGCGGGTGCGGCTGTCGTCGTTGTGGTAGCGGAAAGACAGCTCCTCGCGCTCGAAGTAGACGGTCCCCGTCTCGCCGGACGGCAGCAGCTCCCCTGCCTCGTCACAGATCCGCAGCTCCCCCAGAAACCCGTCCTTGCCCACGGATCCTGGCTTGCGCAGCCACTCCTCGGGCGAGATGAACGTGATGCCGTTGCCCTCCGTCGACGAGTAGTACTCGTACAGGACAGGACCCCACCACTCCAGCATCCGCTGCTTGACCTCGACGGGGCAGGGCGCGGCCGCGTGGATGGCGGTCTTCATCGAGGACAGGTCGTGGCGCTCGCGCACCTCCGCCGGCAGCTTCAGCATCCGTACGAACATGGTCGGCACCCACTGGCTGTGCGTGACACGATGGCGTTCGACGGCCGCCAGGGCTCCCTCCGCGTCGAAGGCGTCCATCAGGACAACCGTGCCGCCGAGCGCCGTGACGACTCCGCAGAAGCGCAGCGGGGCCGCGTGATAGATCGGCGCGGGAGAGAGATAGACGGTGTCCTCGCCGAAGCCGTACATGGCCTGGAAGATCAGCGTGTAGGTGCTCGGCTCCTCGCGTACGTCGCCGTCGGGCAGCGCGGGCTTGACGCCCTTGGGGCGGCCTGTCGTGCCGGAGGAGTAGAGCATGTCGGTGCCGCGCGGCTGGTGGGCGGGCGGTTCGGCGGACGCGGCCGCGAGTGCCTTCTCGTACGTTCCGTCGTCCAGGCCGAGGATGATCGACGGGCCGCCCGCCAACTCCGTGACCGCCACGCCCAGTTCGGTGAGCGAGCCGGAGACGATCAGGGCGCGTGCCCCGCAGTCCTTGACGATGTACGCGGCCTCGTCCGTCGTGAGGTGGTGGTTGACCGCGGTGAGATAGAGGCCCGAGCGCAGCGCAGCCCAGTAGACCTCCAGGGCACGGGGGTCGTTGTCACAGAGCAGGGCGAAGTGGTCACCCCGACGCAGGCCCGCGGCCCGCAGATGATCCGCGAGCCGCAGGGAGCGTTCTTCGAGTTGTCCGTAGGTGAGGGTCCGTGTGCCGTCGGCGGTGACGACGGCCGTCCTGGCGGGGTCGTACGCTCCGGGATACATGCGCAGAAGCTACGCGCCCCGCAGGGGCGCGGGGAACTGCGCGATCAGCCACATCCGGCCAGCAGATCACGAACTGCCCATGCGGCGCGCAGCTACCGGCTGACCTTCCGAGTGGCCCGCAGCCACTCCTTGTTCATCGCCGAGATGGACGGCAGCGGAATCCCCTTCGGGCAGGCGGTGGCGCATTCACCGGTCAACGTACAGCCGCCGAAGCCCTCTTCGTCCATCTGAGCCACCATGTCCAGGACGCGAGTCTCCCGCTCGGGAGCACCCTGCGGCAGCACGCCCAGGTGGTTCACCTTCGCCGAAGTGAACAGCATCGCCGAGCCGTTGGGGCAGGCGGCGACGCAGGCCCCGCAGCCGATGCACTCCGCGTGCTCGAAGGCGAAGTCCGCGTCCGGCTTCGGCACGGGCGCCGCGTGCGCCTCGGGAGCCGCGCCGGTCGGGGCGCTGATGTAGCCGCCGGACTGGATGATCCGGTCGAAGGACGAGCGGTCCACCACCAGGTCCTTGACGACCGGGAAGGCGGCGGCACGCCACGGCTCGACGTCGATGGTGTCGCCGTCCTCGAAGGACCGCATGTGCAGCTGACAGGTGGTGGTGCGCTCGGGCCCGTGCGCGTCGCCGTTGATGACGAGCGAGCACGCGCCGCAGATGCCCTCGCGGCAGTCGTGGTCGAAGGCGACGGGGTCGTCGCCCTTGACGATGAGCTCTTCGTTGAGGGTGTCCAGCATCTCCAGGAAGGACATGTCGGACGAGATGCCGTCCACTTCGTAGGTGGACATGGCGCCGTCGGCGTCGGCGTTCTGCTGGCGCCAGACGCGCAGGGTGAGCTTCATGCGTAGCTCCGCTGAGTGGGGTGGACGTACTCGAAGACGAGGTCTTCCTTATGAAGGGTGGGAGCCTCACCCGTGGCCGTGAACTCCCAGGCGGCGGCGTACGAGAACTCCTCGTCCACACGCGCCGCCTCTCCGTCGGGCGTCTGCGACTCCTCGCGGAAGTGACCGCCGCAGGACTCGGCGCGGTGCAGGGCGTCGAGGCACATCAGCTCGGCGAGCTCCAGATAGTCGACGATGCGGTTCGCCTTCTCCAGGGACTGGTTGAACTCCTCGCCGGTGCCGGGCACCTTGATCCGGCGCCAGAACTCCTCGCGGATCTGCGGGATGCGCTCCAGGGCCTTGCGCAGACCCGTCTCCGTACGGGCCATGCCGCAGAACTCCCACATCAGCTCGCCGAGCTCACGGTGGAAGGAGTCGGGGGTGCGGTCGCCGTCGACGGCGAGGAGCCTGCTGACACGGTCTGCGGTCTCGTCCAACACCTCCCGCACGACGGGGTGTTCGTCGGAGACCTGCTCCTGGTGCGGATTGCGTGCGAGGTAGTCGTTGATCGTGGAGGGCAGCACGAAGTAGCCGTCGGCGAGACCCTGCATCAGGGCCGATGCGCCGAGCCGGTTCGCGCCGTGGTCGGAGAAGTTGGCCTCGCCGACCGCGAACAGGCCGGGGACGGTGGTCTGGAGGTCGTAGTCGACCCAGAGTCCGCCCATCGTGTAGTGCACGGCGGGGTAGATCCGCATCGGCGTCTCGTACGGGTTCTCCGCGGTGATCCGCGCGTACATGTCGAAGAGGTTGCCGTACTTCTCCTCGACCTTCTTCTTGCCCATGCGCTGGATCGCGTCGGCGAAGTCGAGGTAGACGCCCTGGCCGCCCGGTCCCACTCCCCTGCCCTCGTCGCATACGTTCTTGGCCGCGCGCGATGCGATGTCGCGGGGCACGAGGTTGCCGAAGGCGGGGTAGATGCGCTCCAGGTAGTAGTCGCGCTCGTCCTCGGGGATCTTGTTCGGCGGGCGGTCGTCGCCGTGGGCCTTGGGGACCCAGATCCGGCCGTCGTTGCGCAGCGACTCACTCATCAGTGTGAGCTTCGACTGATGGTCGCCGGTGCGCGGAATGCACGTCGGGTGGATCTGCGTGAAGCAGGGGTTGGCGAAGTAGGCACCGCGCCGGTGGGCCCGCCAGATCGCGGTGGCGTTGGAGTTCATGGCGTTCGTCGACAGGTAGAAGACGTTGCCGTAGCCGCCGGACGCGAGGACCACCGCGTCGGCGAAGTACGTCTCGATCTTGCCGGTGATCAGGTCGCGGGCGACGATGCCGCGCGCCCGCCCGTCGACCACAATCACGTCGAGCATCTCGGTGCGCGGGTGCATCTCGACGTTCCCGGCCGCGATCTGCCGTGAGAGCGCCTGGTACGCGCCGAGCAGGAGCTGCTGGCCCGTCTGACCGCGTGCGTAGAAGGTCCTGGAGACCTGCACGCCGCCGAAGGAACGGGTGTCGAGCAGACCGCCGTACTCGCGCGCGAACGGCACGCCCTGCGCCACGCACTGGTCGATGATCTCCACCGAGATCTGCGCGAGGCGGTGGACGTTGGACTCGCGGGCGCGGAAGTCGCCGCCCTTGACGGTGTCGTAGAAGAGGCGGTGGACGGAGTCGCCGTCGTTGCGGTAGTTCTTCGCGGCGTTGATGCCGCCCTGCGCGGCGATCGAGTGGGCGCGGCGCGGCGAGTCCTGGTAGCAGAACTGCACGACGTGGTAGCCCTGTTCGGCGAGCGTGGCGCCCGCCGAGCCGCCCGCGAGGCCGGTGCCGACGACGATCACGGTGTGCTTGCGGCGGTTGGCGGGGTTGACCAGCTTGGCCTCGAAGCGGCGGGTGTCCCAGCGCTCGGCGACGGGACCGGCCGGGGCCTTGGTGTCGACGACCGGCTCTCCGGTCGCGTAGTCGGCGTACTCGCGGGAGGAGTACTCACGGGAGGAATTCATCTGCTAGCTCACCACTCCGGTCATGACGGCCACGGGTACGGCGATGAAGCCCACCGTCAGTACCAGCGCGAGGCCATTGGCGATGATCTTGAGGGCGCGGTCGCGGGTCGCCTTGCCCGCGCCGAGGGTCTGCGCGGCGCTCCAGAGCCCATGGCGGACATGGAAGCCGAGGGCGAGCATCGCGACGATGTAGATGACGTTGCCGTACCACGTGGAGAACGTGTCGATGATGTTCTGGTACGGGTGCAGGTGCTGATAGCCGCCCGGATGCACGGTGCCGGTCGTCAGGTCGAGGACGTGCCAGACGATGAACAGGCCGAGGATGATCCCGCCCCAGCGCATCGTGCGCGTGGCGAAGCTCGAACCCGCCTTCTTGTGGACGTACTTGGTGGGGCGCGCCTTGATGTCGCGACGGCTCAGCTGGTACGCGGACGTGGCGTGCGCGACCACGGCGGCGACGAGCACGACGCGGATCAGCCAGAGCGTCCACTCGTAGTGCATGAACGGCTCGCCGACCGTGCGCAGCCAGTGGGCGTAGTGGTTGAACTCCCCCGCCCCGAAGAAGATCTTCAGGTTCCCGATCATGTGGACGACCAGATAGAGCAGCATGATCAGGCCGCTCACCGCCATCACTGTCTTCTTGCCGACGGACGAGTCCCAGATCGTGCGCGTCATCGACGGCCGTCGGTCCGTCCGCGTTGCCAGAGCCATGGGAGCGACGCTAAGGCCGAAGGTCCCGATCGGTCCAAGAGATGGATCAGCTCATCTCGATAGCGAGTGACTATCATCGGCCGTACGCTGCCGTGTATGCAGTTCCAACAGCTTCTTTACTTCGTCGCGGTGGCCGAGACCAGGCACTTCACGCACGCCGCTGAGCAGGTGCACGTCTCGCAGCCCTCCCTGTCCCAGCAGGTCCGCGCCCTGGAGAAGGAGCTCGGCGCCGAGCTGTTCAGCAGGGCCCGCGGCAACATCACGCTGACCGACGCGGGCGAGGCGCTGCTTCCGCTCGCCCGCCGGATCCTCGCGGACGCCGACACCGCACGCATCGAGGTCCAGGAGCTGGCCCAGCTGCGCCGCGGCAGGATCCGGCTCGGTGCCACGCCCAGCGTCTGCACGGGCCTGCTGCCCGAGGTGCTCCGCGCCTTCCACGACCGGCACCCCGGCATCCAGCTCCTCCTGGAGGAGGGCGGCTCCCACGATCTCGTACGGGAACTGGCGCGCGGCGCCCTGGACCTGGCCGTCGTCGTGCTTCCGCTGCCGTCGCCGTCCCCCGCCCTGACAACCGTTGAGCTGCTGCGCGAGGACCTGGTCGTGGTGTCGTCGCCGGACGCGCCCAGACTCGGCGGCAGAACCGTCCGGGTCGCCGATCTCCAGCGGGAGCGCCTCGTGATGTTCCGGCACGGCTACGACCTGCGGGAGCTGACGGTCGCCGCCTGCCGGGCCGAAGGGTTCGAGCCGGAGTTCGCGGTCGAGGGCGGCGAGATGGACGCGGTCCTCGGCTTCGTGCAGGCGGGGCTCGGGGTGGCGGTCGTGCCCCGCATGGTGGCCGAGCGCGCCGGACGCGGCCTGCGGATGACGCCGCTGGCCCGCCCTACCCTGCACCGCACCATCGCGCTGGCGCACCGCAGCGATGTGGCTCCGCCGCGGGCTGCGCGGGAGCTGCAGCGGATGCTGTTGGAGCGGTAGCCGTGCGTCTGCGGGCCGGTGGGGGCTGAGCGCCCCTAGGGGCGCGGGGAACTGCGCGACCAGCCCCCACCGGGCCGCAGGTACCTAACGGGCGGAGGGCAGACCGCCGGTCTCGGGATCCCTGATCGTCAGGCAGTACGTTCCGCCCGCAGGGTCCCGCATCACGATCCAGTGCGGGCCTCGCCACACTGCCTCGGCCCCGTGGCCCTCGTGCCGGACGCGGTCCGCGTCGAGGTCGGAGCAGGAGAAGTCCAGGTGCGCCCCGGCGGGCCCGTCCGAGTCCAGGCGCTGCAGCAGGATCCGGATCGGCAGCTTCGGGGTCGGCTCGACCAGGTGGAACTCCGGCCGCGAGCCCGCGCACGACGACCAGCCCGTGAAGGCGGCCCAGAACGTCTTCTCCGCCTCCCACACGCCAGGCGGCACATCGAGGCACACCTGGTCGAGGCGGCTCGTCGTCCCGTCCTGCGCGACGACAGGACCGGGGCGGACCCGCTCACCCTCCCACCTGACCACGCAGAACAACTGACTCCCGGGAGAGCGCAGGACTTCAAGGCCGTCCTCCGCGAAGACGGCGGTGGCGCCGAGCGCCCGAGCCTCGCGCGCCTTGGCCGCCACGTCCTCCACGGCGAAGTCGAGATGCGCGCCGCCGGGTCCTTCGACCGCCTGCGCCTTCAGGCAGGCGTCGGCGCCCTCGTCCGGCTCGTCCGGCGACAGCGTCACGAACTGGCCGTCCTCGCCCCGGAACGCGGAGAGCCGCGTTCCGGTGACCGCCGCCCAGAAGGCATGGGCCTGCCCGAACCGGTCCTTGGGCCGGTCCACGAAGGCGTACACCCACTGGATCGCTCCGAAGGACACGCGCGTACTCCTCAGGTCGTCGCGTCAGCGAGCGCGAGCTCGTGCAGCTGGTCCGGCGGTCCTGGCCGTGCGTAGTACCAGCCCTGCGCCGTGTCGCAGCCCAACTCTCGCAGCTGCTCCGCCTGCGCGCCCGTCTCGACGCCCTCGACCGTCACCGTGAGGTCCAGGCTGTGGGCGAGCGCGACGATGCCCTCGACGATCTTCAGGTCGACGGGGTCGGCCGGGAAGTGCTGCATCCCCTGCGTGAAGGAGCGGTCCAGCTTGAGGATGCTCACCGGCAGGCGGCGCAGATTGGCGAGGTTCGAGTAGCCCGTGCCGAAGTCGTCGAGCGCGATGTCCACGCCCATCTCGGCGAGCCGCCGCAGCGGCTTGAGCAGGTCGTCGTCGGCGCCGATCAGCGCGGACTCGGTCACTTCCAGGCACAGCGCGCCCGGTTCGAGCCCGGCGCGCTCCAGGATCTCCACCGTGTCCGAGACCAGACCGGGGTGGGTCAGCTGCATGGGCGAGAGATTCACGTTCACGCGCAGCGGCCCCGCGTCCTTGTGCCGCGCCTCCCAGGTGCGGGCCTGGCGGACCGATTCCTCCAGGACCCAGCGCCCGAGCGGCACGATCAGACCGGTGTTCTCGGCGAGCGGGATGAACCGGTCAGGACCGATGACCCCGTGCTGCGGGTGCAGCCACCGCACCAGCGCCTCCGCGCCGCGCACACTGCCGTCGCCGAGGTGGACCAGGGGCTGGTACTCGATGAAGAACTCGCCACGCTCCAGAGCGGCGGGCAGCGCGGTGGTGAGGCCGTGCCGGGTGATGGCGCGGGCGTCGGCCTCGGCGTCGGCGAGCTCGAAGCGGTTGCCGCCCGCCGACTTGGCGCGGTACATCGTGATGTCGGCGCTGCGCAGCACTTCCGCCGCGTTGCGCTCCCCTGCCGGGCCCTCGACTATGCCGATGCTGCCGCGCACGGTCAGTTCACGGCCTTCGACGCGGATCGGCGTGGAGAGCGCGTGCATGATGCGCCCCGCGAGGTCGTCCACCTCGGCCTCGGTGTCGCGGCCCGTGGTCAGCGCGACGAACTCGTCGCCGCCGAGCCTCGCGACCATCTCGCCGGGCGCGGTGGCACACGACTGGAGCCGGTCGGCGACCTCGACGAGGAGCCGGTCGCCCGCCGCGTGCCCGAGGCTGTCGTTGACGGTCTTGAAGCCGTCGAGGTCGAGATAGCAGAGCCCGAACCGAGCGCCTTCGCCCGCCGCGAGGGCCTTCTCCAGGCGCTCGAAGAACAGCGTCCTGTTGGGCAGGCCGGTGAGCGCGTCGTGCGTGGCTTCGTAGCGCAGGCGCAGATTGAGCAGCCTGCGCTCGGTGGTGTCCTCCATCAACGCCAGTTGGTACTGCGGCACTCCATCGGCGTCACGCAGCAGCGAGACGGTCAGATTGGTCCACAGGACCGTGCCGTCGGGCCGGTAGAAGGCCTTCTCCACGCGGTAGTGCTCGCGCTCTCCGCGCACCAGCTCTTCGTAGAGCCTCCATACGTGCGGGGAGTCGTCGGGGTGCGTCCACTCCCCCACGTTGCGTCCGCGCAGGTGGTTCTCCAGGCCGCCGAACATGTGGATCAGCGCGTCGTTCACCTCCAGGACCGTGCCCGTGAGGTCGGCGATGCCGATGCCGATCGCGGCGCCGTGGAAGACGGCGCGGAAGCGTGCCTCGCTCGCGTGCAGGGCCTCGGCCACCGCGCTGCGGGCGTTCAGGGCGGCCCGGGATATCGCCTCCTGCTCGCTGAGGGTGCGCTCCCGCAGGGCGGCGGCGAAGCCCGCGGCCACCGCGTGCTGCAAGCGCGCGGACCGGGCCCGCAACTCCTCCTGGGGGCCGTCCTCGCCGCAGTAGAGGACCAGGTAGGCGTCCACGCAGTCGAGGGTGCGGCTCAGCGCCTCCGGGTCGGTGCAGTGCGTACCGACGAGCGCGGCGCCGATCGCCTGCCCCTCGGCCGCCTCGAAGATCCGCTCGTGCAGCGCGGCACGCAACCTCCTCGCCAGCGGCACCAGTTGCAGCTCGAACTCGGGACGGGTCAGCGACGTCGCCGTCACCGGGAAGATGGCGCGGCTCCAGATGGTCGCGAACCTGCGCACTCTGCCCTCGGGCCCGTCCGCTTCCCCGCTCATGCCCTGCGCCCTACGCCGGCGAACCCGGAGAAGGCATACGGATCCTCCTCCTCGGGCGCGGTGTCGGGCCGCCAGCGGGGCATCGGCACGAGGCCGGGTTCCACCATGTCGTATCCCTCGAAGAACCGCGCGATCTCGTCGCGCGAGCGCATGATCAGTGGATTGCGGATGTCCTTGTAGACGCCGACAGTCTGACCGGCCTGCTCGGCGGGGATCGGGATCCCTTCGTACGAGGCGTGAGTGAGGGCGACCATGCTGCCGGGCGCGGTTGCGTCCCGCAGTTCGGCGACCGCTGTGTAGGGATCGTACGCGTCCTCCACGAAATGCAGGACGGCGACCAAGAGAAGGGCAACCGGCCTGTCCAGGTCGAGGAGTCCCCTGACCTCCGAACTGCCCAGAATGTCCCGTGGCTTGCGCAGATCCGCGGCGATGACAGCGGACCTTCCGTCGCCGTCGAGCACGGCCCGGCTGTGCTCGACGGCCACCGGGTCGTGATCGACGTACACCACGCGGGCGTCGGGGCTCGCCTGCTGCGCGACCTCGTGGACGTTGCCGAAGGTGGGGATGCCCGAGCCGATGTCCAGGAACTGGGTGATGCCCTGGTCCACGGCGAAACGCACCGCTCGGCGCATGAAGGCACGATTCGCCTGCATGATCTTGGGCAGCCCCGGCATGAACTCCATGGCCCGGCGGGCTGCGTCCCGGTCGACCTCGAAGTTGTGCGAACCGCCCAGGTAATAGTCGTAGATGCGGGACACGCTGGGCATCGTGATGTCGATGCCCAGCGGGGCCCAGGCGGGACGCTCCATCAGGACTCCAAGACGTAGGCGAGGCGAGCCGGTGTTCGAAGTGAGGCTACTGATCGTCCGCCAAGGGAGCGAGTCAAAACGGAAATTGGCCGTCCGTTCTCGGTCACTGCCTGTGGCAAGTGCCGAATATCAGCCCAAAGAACCGGTCCGTTCCTCCCCCGTGGAGGGGAAGGAACGAACCGGTCGACCGTACGCGCGGTATTTCTTGTGAGGCTCCCTTCTTGGCCGGACTTCTTCTACGGAACTCGGCTTAGGCCTCCGCTTCGGCTTCGGCTTCGGCTTCGGTGGTTCTACTTCGGCGCGCCGACCGGCTTTCCGTTCGGTCCGGCGGCGTACCAAGTACCGCCCACGCCTTGGCCGTTGGTGTCACCGGGCTTCTTGTCACCGGAGAACGTGTACATCGGCCAGCAGTCGATGGTCTGCTGCTTGCCGCCGTCCGGCCTGTTGTAGGTCATGAATCCCTTCTTCTGGATTCCCTGGGTGTCCGCCTTGTCGACCGGAGCGACGGCCGGCCACTTCTCCGCGCAAGCACCCACGCAGTTGGACTTGATGGGCCAGGCGGAGTCCTTCGTGAAGCGGTAGACGGTCATGCCGTTCTTGTCGACGACGATCTCGCCGAGTTTGGGGTCCTTGCGGGTGGAGAGCCCGGCCGGGTCCGCGGGGGCGGTCTCGGCCGGGACGGGCTCCGCGGCGGGCGATGCCTTCTTTCCGTCAGGGGCAGCGGCGTACCAAGTGCCGCCCACACCCTGGCCCTTGGCGTCGCCCGCCTTCTTGTCCATGGCGTAGCGGTACATGGGCCAGCCGTCGATGGTGAGCTGCTTGGTGCCGTCGGCCCTGGCGACCTCGCCGAGCAGGGACTTGTCCACGCCGGGTGCGGCCACGGCGCCCTCGGCGGACGCTACGGGCCAGGTCGTGGCGCAGGCGCCTTCGCAGTTCGACTTGGGCGGCTGGGCGGTGTCCTTGTCGAAGCGGTAGAGCGTGAAGCCCTCGCTGTCGGTGACGACCTGGCCGAGCTTCTTGCTGTCCCAGACAGCGAGCTGACCGGCGGCTTTCGCTTCCGCCCCCGAGCCCTTGTCCTTCCCGTCGCCCGTGTCGGCTCCGTAACCGTCACTTCCCGCGCCGTATCCGTCCGCCTTGGCAGGGGCCTGGTTGCCCACGTTCTGTCCGTTCGGCGACTGGTCCCCCTTTTCCTGACCGCACGCCGTCGTCAGCGCCAGCATGGCCGCAGCTGTCGCTACGAGTGAGGCGCTCCGCCAGGTCTTCATTTCTGACTCCCGCTGTCCGTTTGGGTGTCGTGCCGCCGGGTGCGGCTCGCATGGCCCTAGGTACGGGTGGGAACAGCTGGTGCGTTCAACCGGCGTTCAAGATTCTTTGTCCGTCAAGCTCACGCCTCCCCGTCTCCTCCCTTCGGGTCAAAGGAGGGCCGCGACGGCGTGGCAGGGCGACATGCTGCCCATGATCTCTGTCGTGCAGAGATCAACACGGGCCTCATCCGGCCTGGTCACACGCTTACTTACGCTTCTGGTGCTGGCCTGGCTCTTCGGCACGCCGGCGGCTGCCGCGGTGAGCTCGACCGCCGCGCCCGCGGACAACTGCGCCTATGCCTCGATCACTCAGGACGGCGACGCTCCTGGCGGCGACGCGGTGGCTGTCGCGGGCGACGGGGTGGTCTGCAGAGCTGGCCCCACGCCCCGCCCGAAGCCGCCTCCTCCCCCGCCACCGCCTCCACCGCCCGCTCCCGCTCCCCCGCCGCGCGCGGAGCCCCCGGCGCCGCCGCCTCCCGCGCCTCCGCCGCCTCCGCCGCCCGTGCGCCCGGCCCCTCCCGTGCCCGCACCGCCCCCGGCCCCGACCCCGACCCCGACCCCGACCCCGAAGCCTTCCCCGACCGCCCGCCCCAAGCCGACCCCGACCCCGGTGAGTTACCCCTCGTACCGCACCGCACCGCGCAAGTCTCCGCCCCCCAGCGGCCCGTCCCTGGTCTCACTCACCCTGCTCATCACCGCGCCCGCGGTGCTTGCCGTCGCCGCGCTGCGGCCGCGCTGACCGTCGGAGGTTCCCCATGTCGGAATGGCTTGTTCTCACCCTCGCGATGGCGGCCGCGTGCGGTGTCGTCCTCGTCGTCACCTTCCTGCGGCACCGCAGGACCACTCCGGACTACGACGCTTCGGAGACCCCGGACGTCATCGAGTACATGACGATGATGATCGGCGTGGTGTACGCGATCGTCCTCGGCCTGGCCATCGCCGGCGTCTGGGAGGCACGCAGCGTCGCCCAGGACCATGTCCACGCCGAGGCCCAGGCTCTGCACGAGGTCTCCGAACGGGCACGGGTCTACCCGCCCGACGTCCGCGAGCGCATCCGCTCGGACGTCCACGCGTACGTCAGCCATGTCGTCACCACCGAGTGGGACTCCATGGCCGCCCGCGGCGAACTCACCGACAGCGGCGCCCGGCTCCTCACCCGCGTACGCCACGACGTCACCGACTATCAGCCCAAGTCGGACTTCGAGGCCCAGGCCTATCAGCCGCTCGTCGACGCGGTCGCGGCCGCCGCGGACGCGCGCAGCTCCCGTGGCGACAGCGCGGGGGCCACCATGCCGGGTGTCGTCTGGTTCGGCCTGATCACCGGCGGCCTCGTCACCGTCGGCATGATCTTCGCGCTACAGATCCGCCGCACCCCGCGCGAACTCATCCTGGCGGGTCTTTTCTCGGCCTTGATCGCCTTCCTGCTCTTCCTCATCTGGGACTTCGACGCCCCGTACAGCCGCGGCGTCGCGGCCACTCCGGAACCGTTCCGCGCGCTCTTCGACCACCTCGGGGGATGAGGAAGGGCGGCCCCGCCCGCGGGGGCGGGTGGGGCCGTACCGGTGCGCGCCGCTCACCCGGCGATGAGCGGCGCGACCTGCGTGAGGGAGTCGATCCGCCAGTCCGCGGCCTCGACGACGGTCGGGTCGTCTGCCCACCAGTGCCCCCAGGGCCCGCGCCGGATGTGCGCCGCCCGCAATCCGGCCGCCTTCGCCGGATAGATGTCGTTCGCGGGGTGATCACCGACGTACAGCGTCCGCTCGGGCGCGGACTGCGCCACCTCAAGCACCCTGGCGAAGAACGACGGATCGGGCTTCGCCACACCCCACTCACCCGAGGTGACGACGAGATCGGCGGGCAGATCCAGGTCACGCAGCAGCTCGCCCACGCGCGCGGTCTGGTTCCCCGCGATGATGACGCGTACGCCCTGCTTGCGCAGCCCGCCGAGAGCGGGACGCACATCGGGGTACAGATCCGCCTCGCCCAAGTGCTCGCCGCGGCCCGCGACTTCGCGGGCGTGATAAGCGGCCGCGACATCTATGTCCGGGCTGAGCAGCCGGAGTGCTTCGGTGTTGTCCCGGCCCCGCGTGACGACACCTCCCACGAGCGCGGAGACGGTGTGACGGGGCACGCCGAGCCAATCGGCCCAGGCCGCCCAGTAGCGGTCATCTTTGGTGAGGGTCTCCCCCACGTCGAAAACGACGGTCTCAATCATCACGCCCAGCCTATGGCGCGGCCACCTTCGACGGAGGGCCTGACCCGCGCTCGGAAGGACGGTTCACATGTACGCACCGGCGCCTGTGGGAGGGGTCGGGAGGGGTATCGGCGTAGTGGGTACCCTGGCTCCCCGGCGTCAGCTCGCACGCGGGTTCGTAAACCGGGCTGCGCTGCGGCCCCGCGCGGCGCACTCTAGGGGCATGGCCTGGCAGACACCCATCATCGTCCATCCGCCCGCCCCCGACGGCGGACGGCGGGTCACCGTGCGCGGGGAAGCCGTCGGCGTCGCGCGGGACGACCGCGATCTGGCGGAGTTCCTGCGCCGCGCGGGTCTCGGCGACGCCGACATGGCACTCGACGACCCGCACCTCGTGGAGTGGCGCGGCGGCGGGCCGCACATGTGGGCGGCCGACTCCTGAGCCCCTCCCTCCGGAGGGGGCGGGGGTGTCATTACACGTCTCACCCCCTGAATCCCCGTCACAGAGCCCGGACACCCCGTCCGGTTCCCCTGTCCGGCCCACACCGTTGCCCCGTTCGCACGACAGCGATCGCGGCCGCGCTGCTCCCTGTTTAGCGTTCCGGGCATCGAGGTGCATTTCAGGTGCAAGCGGAAGAAGGTCCGCGGCTGCTCCTCGGAGACCCGGAGGAATCATCATGCGCGCGATACGCGTCGCCTCGGCCGCTCTGCTCGCCGCCACCGCCCTGGCCGTCACCGCCCCCGCCGCTTCCGCGACCGTCGCGGACGACCCCGGGACGAACAACAACATCACCTCGTTCGGCTTCCGCGTCACGCCGTCGACGATCGCCGCGGGCGGCCAGGTCACGCTCAGCGTGGACGGCTGCGAGGGCGACACGAACGTCACCTCGGGCGTCTTCGACGACGCCCATATCCCCAAGGGCCAGCAATCGGTCACCGCGATGGTCTTCCCCGACGCCAAACCCGGCGCGATGTACGAAGTGACCTTCGAGTGCAAGGGCGAGTCGGGGACCACGGATCTCACCATCGCCACGGGACGCCCCACCTCGCACCCCACCGAACCCGTGCACCGGGGCGTCAGAGCCGGCGTCGGCGGCAGTTTCGGCGGGCTCGACGTGCAGGAGATCGCTCTCGGCGGCGCCCTGATCCTGGGCACGATCGGCACCGCGTACTATTGGACGCGCCGCCGCACCGGGGACGGCAACAACTCCTGACCCGCCCACGGCACGGCGCCGTACGCACCACCGCCGCCCGGTCGCCCGCTGAGCACAGCGGCGGCCGAGCGGCGTCATGCGGTCAATGCGGTCAATGACCGCCGCCCGTCCCGACCGGCGCGGAAGGGGGGACGCGCCGGTCAGGGAGGCGGAACCTGCGATATCGGACGTACGGTCAGGCGCCGCGCCCGGCGGCGTTCTCCGAGCGGCGGCGCATCCAGAACACCCCGCCACCGACCACGGCGGCCGCCACAAGGGCCCCACCGATCGCCATGTCGGTACTGGTCGCCCCGGCGCTCGAGCTGCCGCCGAGACCACCGCGGACACCGCCGTGGATGACGGTGAAGGCGTCGGGCTTGTTGAGCGTCTTGCCGCCGCAGTGGACGGTGATGCTGTGGGCGCCGGGGCTGGCGTGCTGATGAACGATGGGGTTCGCGCTGGCCGTACCGCCGCCCATGGTCTTCAGGGGGGTGTCGGGGAAGGCATCCGACGTGACCTTGCTGCCCGTGGCGTGGCAGGAGCTGCCATCGACCGTGACCGTCAGCTGTCCCCCTCTGGGAATCACGCTCGGCATGGCGACAATGTTGGACGGGTCGGCCCAGGCCGATGCCGTCGGGGCGGCGAGGCCCAGGACGGCACCCGCGGTCATGGTGACCGCGAGGGCGCGAGTGGTGCGCATACGAGAAGTACGCATGTGAATCCTCCGCGGAAGACGCCCCGGGGTAACCGTCCCCGGTCGATCGGCGAGAGCGCCTCCCAGACAGACCCTCAGATGCCGTGCACAGACCCGCATTTCGGCGATCGGCCGTACCGGTGAGGCGACACGCCGAAGCGCGAACGTATTAGCGGATATTGCCGCAGGTCACGGACCGTCAGAAGATTCCTGCCCAGGGCAACTCGGATGGCTCACGCCCGATATGGCCGCCACCCGTTCGCTCCCGCTCTGTCGCCCGCCGCGCGCGCCGCGCTTAGCGTTCTCGTAAGCGCAACGGACGCGGTTCGAACACCGCGTTGAGAGGGGATCAGAGAATGCCTTCGTCCCAGCCGGCCGATGAAGAGGAAAGGCAGAAGAAGCGCGCGCCCTGGGGCGTGATGGCGCTTGTTCTGCTGACCGGCCTCGCGCTGATCCGAAATGGCTCAGGGGAATTCGACGTGGGCCCGCCACAGCCGGCGTCGGCCGCCGCGGCGGACCGCGCGCCCGACGGGGCGGGGCGGGGCGTCACGCCGCTGACGTTCTCGCCCGCCGACCGGGTCGGCATCAAGGGAATCCGGGTGGACGCGCCGGTCATGGCGGTCGGGCTCGACGCTGACGGCTGGGTGGACGCGCCGCCCCCGCAGGACCCGAATCTGGCCGGCTGGTTCACCGGAGGCGTGTCGCCGGGTGAGAAGGGCACGTCCGTGATCGTCGGCCATGTGGACAATCAGCAGGGGCCCGCCGTCTTCTACGGCCTGGGTTCACTGAAGAAGGGAAACCGCGTCGAGGTCCTGCGCAGGGACCATAAGACCGCGGTGTTCGAGATCTACGGAATCGAAGTCTTCGAGAAGAACAATTTCCCGGGCAGCCGCGTCTACAGCGACAAGGGGGGTCCGGAACTCCGCGTCATCACCTGTGGCGGTGGATTCTCCAAGCAGTCCGGATACGACGGGAACGTCGTCGTTTTCGCCCGCCTGGTGGATGTGCGCTGACTGCATTTCGCCGGCGCGCAGGACTTCAGCAGCACCTCACCGGGCGGGCGAAGGCCCCGAACTACGTCGCGTAACGGCTCGGCACGGTGATGCGATAGCCCGAATCGATGAGCTCCGGGAGATACGTCCGCAGCGCCTCGACGCTCTGGGAGCGGTTGCCGCCCGCGTCGTGCGAGAGCACCACGACTCCAGGGGCCGCGCCCGCGCGTACGCGCCGGACGATCGTCCTGGTGCCCGGTTCGGTCCAGTCCAGTGTGTCCACGGTCCAGGCGAGCGGCTCCATGCCCAGGGCGGCACCGAGCTGGAAGGCGTTGCGGTTCCAGGCGCCGTAGGGGGCGCGGAACCAGGCGGGGGGTTCGCCGACGGCATCCTCGACGACCTCGCAGGTGCGCTCGATCTCCTCGCGCATCGCGCTCCGGCTCATCTTCGGAAGCAGCGGATGCGTCCAGGTGTGATTGCCGATCAGATGCCCGTCGTCGGCCATCTCGCGCAGCAGGTCCTTGTTGTCGACGGCCATCTCGCCGCAGACGAAGAACATCGCGCGGACGTCGTACCGGCGCAGGGTGCGCAGAATGCCCGGCGTGTAGCGGGGGTCGGGCCCGTCGTCGAAGGTCAGCACCATGGTGCGGCCCTTACCGTCCATGCGCAGGATCGGCTTCTTGCGTACGTGGGGCAGGGCGCGCGCGGCATGGGGCGGGCCGTAGCCCGCCATGGGCTGGAGGCGGTACGCGGAGGGCTTGAGGGCGCGGGCGGCCGGTGGGCCCGCGGCAGCCGCACCGGAGGGAGCCGCACCGCTGGGAGCCGTGGGTCCTGGCGTGCCCGGCCGCTCTGTGCCCACGCATCCGGTGGTCGCGGCCAGGGAGAAGACAGCGGCGCCGCGCAGGAGTGCGCGACGCCCTGGAGTCATTTGATCCTTTTTCATGACTAATCCGTCGCATGGCGGAAGGCCCACGCGGATCAGCAACACCACAGGGGGCCGCGAAAGCACCCGATGAGACCAGCAACCGCAAGAGGGGCAGGGCTCAGCGGCGGCGTACGAGCGGGAAGGGCAGCGTCTCCCGGATCGTCAGGCCGGTGAGGAACATGACGAGCCGGTCGACGCCGATGCCTAGCCCCCCGGTGGGCGGCATGGCGTACTCCAGGGCGTCGAGGAAGTCCTCGTCGAGCTCCATCGCCTCCGGGTCTCCCCCCGCGGCGAGCAGCGACTGCGCGGTGAGGCGGCGGCGCTGCTCGACGGGGTCGGTCAACTCCGAGTACGCGGTGCCGAGTTCGGTGCCGAAGGCGACCAGGTCCCAGCGTTCGGCGAGGCGCGGGTCGGAGCGGTGCTGCCGGGTCAGCGGGGAGACATCGGTCGGGAAGTCCTTGTAGAAGGTGGGCAGCTTCGTCTTCTCCTCGACGAGGCGCTCGTACATCTCGAGTACGACGTCACCGCGGCCGTCGTCGCTCTGGTACGGGACATGGGCGCGGTCGCAGAGCCGGTGCAGCCCCGCCAGGGGGGTGTCCGCGTCGACCTCGTCGCCGAGGGCCTCGGAGATCGCGCCGTAGACCGTCTTGACCGGCCAGGGTCCTGAGATGTCGTGCTCGGTGAGCCTGCCGTTCTCGTCGGCCTTGCGGGCGATCGGCGAGCCGAAGGCGGCGGTGGCCGCGCCCTGGATGAGTTCGCGGGTGAGGTCGAGCATCACGTCATAGTCGGCGAAGGCCTGGTAGGCCTCCAACATCGTGAACTCGGGGTTGTGCTTGTAGCTCACTCCCTCGTTGCGGAAGGTGCGGCCCATCTCGAAGACCTTCTCCATGCCGCCGACGCAGAGCCGCTTCAGATACAGCTCGGGCGCGATGCGCAGGTACAGATCGAGGTCGTAGGCGTTGATGTGCGTGGTGAAGGGACGGGCGTTGGCGCCGCCGTGGATCTGCTGGAGCATCGGGGTCTCGACCTCGAGATAGCCGCGGTCGAGGAGGCCCTGACGCAGGGCCTGTACGGCGGTGGAGCGGGCCCGTACGACTTCGCGGGCGTCGGGGCTCGCGACCAGGTCGAGATAGCGGCGGCGGACCTTCGCCTCGGGGTCGGCGAGACCGCGGTGCTTGTCCGGGAGCGGGCGCAGGCACTTCCCTGTGAGCTGCCAGTCGGTGACGAAGACGGTGAGCTCGCCTTTGTCGCTGGTGCCGACCGTGCCGGTGGCGGTGATGTGGTCGCCGATGTCGGTGCCGGAGGTGAAGCGGTCAAGGACGTCGGAGCCCGACCGGTCGCGGGTCAGGGCGAGTTGGCGGTCGCCTGACCAGTCGCGCAGGACGACGAAGACCACTCCCCCGAAGTCGCGTACGAGCATGACGCGTCCCGCGACGGCGACTTGATCCCCCGTCAGGGCGGGTGTCAGTTCGGCGAGGGTGTGGGTGCGCGGCGGGAGGCCCACGGGGTAGGGGTCGACGCCGTCGGCGCGCAGCCGGTCGAGCTTGCGGTGGCGGATGCGGACCTGGTCCGGGAGGGCGGCCAATGGGTCGGCGCCGGCCGCGTCGCCCTGGCCCGCGAGGCCGAGCGCGGAGATCGGCGGGAGGCCCTCCGTGCTGGTGGGCTTGGTGACGCCCTTGGGCCCCCTGCCCTTGCCCCGGAGCTTGCGGAGCGAGGGCACAGAGACGAAGCCCTCGGCGATGCCCGATGCCAGGCTGATGCGGGCGAGGGCTCCGGCGTCGCCGTAGCAGATGAACCGGGGGTACCACTCGGGGTGGTATTTGGCATTGGAGCGGTAGAGCGCTTCGAGCTGCCACCACTTGGAGAAGAAGAGAAGCAGCTTGCGCCAGAGCCGCAGGATGGGGCCTGCTCCGATACGGGCGCCCTCCTCGAAGACCGAGCGGAACACGGCGAAGTTGAGGGAGATGCGGCGCACCCCGAACCTGCCCGCGCCCGCGCAGAGTTCGGCGACCATGAACTCCATGACGCCGTTGGGCGCGGTCGCGCGGTCGCGGCGCATCAGGTCCAGGGAGACACCCTCCCTGCCCCAGGGGACGAGGGAGAGCAGGGCGATGAGCCGGCCTTCGGCGTCGAGGGCCTCGACGAGGAGGCAGTCGCCGTCCTCGGGGTCGCCGAGGCGGTCGAGCGCCATGGAGAAGCCGCGCTCGGTCTCGGTGTCCCGCCAGGCGTCCGCCTTGTCGATGATCTCCTCCATCTCCTCGTCGGAGAGGGTGGAGTGGCGGCGGATGCGGGTGGTGGCACCGGTGCGGCGTACGCGGTTCACGGCCTGCCGCGTGACGCGCATGTCGCGCCCGTCCAGGTCGAAGTCCGTGACGTGCAGGATCGCTTCGTCGCCGAGCTGGAGCGCGCCGAGCCCGGAGCGTGCGTACGCGGTGGCGCCCTCCTCGGACGCGCCCATCACGGCGGGCGCCCAGGCGTACCGCCGTGACACGTCGAGCCAGGCTCCGATCGCGCGCGGCCAGGCCTCGCGGTCGCCGACGGGATCGCCGCTGGCCAGGCAGACGCCCGCCTCGACGCGGTAGGTGATGGCGGCCTTGCCACTGGGCGAGAAGACGACGGCCTTGTCACGCCGCGTTGCGAAGTAGCCGAGCGAATCCTGGGCACCGTACGTGCCGAGCAGCGCACGGAGGCGGGGCTCCTCGTCACCGTGCAGGGCGGCTTCCATGCGCTGCGAGCGGAAGAGGGTCGCGGCGGCGTTCAGGAGGGCGAGGGCGCCGAAGAGGCCGAGCCAGAAGTGCAGCGCGCGCGGAGGCCTGCCGTCGAAGTAGTCGTGGCCGGTGAAGAGCCCGCCGCAGACGCGGTTCGCCGCCCACGGCAGGGCTTCGCTTCTCGGCAACGTACCCGGGAAGAGCGCGACGAGGCCCCAGCCGACCAGGATCGCCACGGCGAGGCCCGCGACGAGCACGAGAACGGCCCGCCGGACGGCGCCGCGGCGGGAGTCCGCGGAGAACTCCTTGCGGGCGAGGACGAGCAGGACGAAGGCGATGGCGCAGACGATGAGGGAGGGGATGGAGTCCCAGAAGAAGCCCAGGGCGACGCCGAGCACGTCGAAGGCGAGCAGCAGGCCCAGATAGACGATGACCAGCCACCATGCGACCTTCTTGCGGGCGGCGGTCGCCGCGGCGAGGAGGAAGAGGAAGACGGCGTAAGCGAGGTTCGGGCTCACCGGGACCGTGAGCACGTCGAGTACGCGGACCGCCGGGCGCAGCAGGTGGCGCAGCGGGGCGATGATCGCGAGGATCGCGCAGAAGAGGCCCAGGGTGCCGAAGAAGACGGCGAATCCCTCCGGGACCCGCTTCAGGAAGCTGCTTCGCGCGGTCGCTGTCCGTGCGGAACCGGGGCTCTCCACGCTGGTGCTCATGGGTCGACCCTAGGAAGGGTCAGCACGGGCCGCTCGTCGAGGCGATGTGGCCCGCAACGGGAACAGGCGTGGGTGCCCTCAACAGGAACGAAGGTCTCCGTTAACCTCTGCGCTGTGACCGAAGACCACTCTCACCAGTTCGAACGCGGTACAGACGGCCCGAAGGTGATCGTCGTCGGTGTCGACGGATCCGACTCCTCGCTCCGGGCGGCGGCATACGCCGGAGGACTGGCGAGACGGCAGCGTGCTCTGCTCGCCGTCGTCTATGTCCAGCCGGTCCTCGCCGCGAGCGCCGCCCTCGGCGCCCCGGTGGCCGATACGACCGACGAGATCGCCGAAGGCCTGATCACCGAGATCAGGGCGTCGGCCGAGCGGGTGAAGGACATATTCGACGTCCGCTGGGAGTTCCACACCTTCCGGGGCGACCCCTACAGCGGTCTGGTCACGGCCGCGGACGACCTCAAGGCCGACGCCGTGGTCGTCGGTGCCTCCGAGCAGGCGGGCCACCGGATCGTCGGATCGGTCGCGGTACGCCTGGTCAAGGCGGGTCGCTGGCCCGTCACCGTGGTGCCGTAGGCCACAGCCGCCAGAGTACTGAACCCTCACACATGTGACGGGTGTGGTGTCTTCCGTCCCCCGCGCGCCTGCGCCATCATGAGCCGCCATCAGCCGACTGCCGTCCGCGAAAAGGTGGAGCCCATGGCGCGACTCCGGATGGGGCATGGCGTCCTGCGCCGCAAGCCCATCGAAACCATCGAAGAGACAGAGTCGGGAGCGGGTGGCGGCCTCACCCGCACGCTCGGCCTCTGGCAGCTCACCGCGATCGGTGTCGGTGGCATCATCGGCGCCGGCATCTTCACCCTCGCGGGCACCGTCGCCAACGGCACTGCGGGCCCCGCCGTCCTCATCTCGTTCCTGATCGCGGGTGTGGCGAGCGCCGCGGCCGCGTTCTCGTATGCCGAGTTCGCGGGCATGATCCCCAAGGCGGGATCGGCGTACACCTACGGCTATGTAGTCCTCGGCGAACTCACCGGCTGGTTCATCGGCTGGGATCTGCTCCTCGAGTACACGGCGATCGTGGCGGTGGTCGCGATCGGCATCTCGGGCTACTTCAACTTCCTGATCATCGACATGGGCGCCGAACTGCCCACATGGATGCTGGGCGCGCCCGGCACCGGCGACGGGCACAAGGTCGACCTGTTCGCGGCGGTCCTTTGCCTGCTCATCGCGTATCTGCTGACCCTCGGCATCAAGAACGCGGCGCGCTTCGAGATGATCGTGGTCGTACTGAAGGTCATCGTCGTACTGATCGTCATCGCGGTCGGGTTCTTCCACATCAACACCGGGAACTACAAGCCGTTCTTCCCCTTCGGGGTCAGCGGGGCATTCACGGGTGCGGCCACGGTCTTCTTCGCCGTCTTCGGCTACGACGCGATGAGCACCGCCGCCGAGGAGTCCAAGGACGCCCAGCGCCACATGCCGAAGGCGATCCTCTACTCCCTTGCGATCTCGATGGTCCTGTACGTCCTCGCCTGTCTCGTCCTCACGGGTATGCAGAGCTACAAGGACATCGACCCGGAGAGCGGGTTCTCCACCGCCTTCAAGTCGGTGGGCCTCGGCGGTCTCGCCGACGTCGTCGCGGTCGGCGCGATCATCGGCATCCTCACCGTCATGTTCACCTTCATGCTCGGTGTCACCCGCGTCTGGTTCTCGATGAGCCGCGACGGACTGCTGCCGAAGTGGTTCGCCAAGACCCACCCGACCCGGCATGTGCCGACGCGTGTGACGTGGATCGTCGGGTTCGCGTCGGCCGCCATCGCTGGGTTCCTGCCGATCGGCGAGGCGGCCGAACTGACCAATATCGGCATCCTGCTGGCGTTCGTCGTGGTGTGTATCGCGGTGATCGTGCTGCGCTACAAGCAGCCCGGTCTGCCGCGTACGTTCCGCTGCCCCGGAATGCCGGTGGTGCCCGCGATCGGGGTCGTCTTCTCGATCTGGCTGATCACGTTCCTCCAGTGGCAGACGTGGGTGCGGTTCGCGGTGTGGTTCGTGGTCGGCCTTGTCGTCTACTTCGGGTACTCGTACCGGAAGTCGGAGCTGGCGAAGGCCGACGTACAGGACAAGACGCCCTAGCCATCCGGCGGGTCAAGCGCTCTTCTCGATCGACTTCGCGAACTCCTTGGCCATCTGGTCGAGGCCCTTGTTCTTCCACTCGGCCCAGAACGGCTTCCACTCGCTGAGCTTTTTGCGTCCGCTGACGATGTCGTTGACCAGGTCGGTCGCCTCCGTCGACATGCGCCCGTAGTGCTGGGTGTAGGCGTCGGAGTAGTGGCCGACCACCGGGTTGCGGACGGCGGTCTCCAGGAGCTTCTGCTCCACGGCGTAGACGTCCTTGACGTCCTGCGCCCGCTCGTCGCCGGTGAAGCTCGACGCGATGAGCGCGAAGGGTGAGGTCGTCACCGTCTGCAGCCCGCTGAAGAGGCCCTCGACCTGCTGCTTGCCCTGCTTGGTGCGCTCCGGGAAGCCGTTCTTGTCGTAGGTGAAGTCCTCGCCCTCGGTGCCGAACTCGAGGAACTCGCGCTCCTTGCTGCCGAACGGCGCCGCCAGGTAGTTCAGGACGCCGAGCAGCATACGGACCCGCTTCTCGTCGCCCTTCCTGATGGCGGTGTAGCCGATCGTGCCCAGGTGGAAGTGGTGGTTGGGCTTGTTGCCGCCCGCGGCGAAGGGGACCATGATCTCGGCGGCGAGCCCGGGGTCCTGGACGCGGATCTCGCCGCGCGCCTGGAAAGGACTGGCGTGGACGGTGGCGCCGATCGAGCCCTGCGCCATCTTGATGTACGCGTCGGCCATCTTGGGGTTGCCCGGGTAGAAGACGCCCGCCTTCTTCAGCTTGAGGATGAAGTTGAGGGTCTCCAGGTACTCGTCGGTGTCCTGGAACCAGGTGAGCGAACCGTCCTTGTTCTGCCGCCACTTGTTGGGGGCGCCGAAACACTGACTCAGCACGCTGGCGGTGTTCACGTAGATCGGCTCAAGGGCCCAGACCTTGCCGCCGGTGACCTCCTTGCACTTGGCGAGGAACTCCTCGGGGCTTGTCGCCTGGATTCCGTCCGCCTTCTCCCAGACCTTGGGGTTGCCCGCGTAGACCTGGCCGAACGCGGGATACGGGACGGGCGCGCCCCAGATCTTGCCGTTGACGACCGCCGTCTTCCAATGCGCGGGCGTCATCGCGGCGAGGTTCGGATACTCCTTCACCGCGTCACCCGAGACGTACTCGGTGATGTCCGCGCACTTGGCCTCGAGGAGCTCGGCGATGTGCTGGATGCCCTGGTTGGGCGGTATCCAGAGCAGGTCGGGCAGGTTGCCGCCCGCGATGGTCGCGGAGAACTTCTCCTCGTAGCCGGGGTCGGTGCCGAGGATGGCGGTCAGGTCGACGCCGAGCTCCTTGTCGACCTTCTTCCAGTACGCGTTGGAGCCCTTGGGGGTCGGCGGCTGCGTCCAGATCTCCGTGAGCATCGTGATCTTCGACCCGTCGCCGGGGGTCTTCGGGACGCTGCGCACCAAGTCCTTCGGGTACGAAAGGAACCCGGCCGAGAGGCCCTTCGCGTTCGGCGGCAGATCGGGCTTGACCTTGGTGAAGGGCACGTACGAAGGCAGCTTCACCTTCGACGATGCCGCCTCGCCCGTCTTCTTCCCACCCGAGCCGCAGCCCGTGAGCGAGGTGGCGGCAGCCCCCGCCGCGACGGCGGTGGAGAGGCTGAGGAAGGTGCGTCGGGACATGCCTGTCATGGGAATCTCCGCAAACGGTGTCAGGGGATGTCAGGGGGAAAGCAGTTCAGCCCTTGATGGCGCCGGTGAGCACGCCCTTGGTGAAGTACTTCTGCAGGAACGGGAAGAGCAGCAGGATCGGGATGAGCGCGATCATGACGACGGCCATGGAGATCGACTGCTGCGGCGGCATGTGGCTGACGCCGAGTTGGTCGCCCGAGATGGACTTGCCCTGGACCACGTAGGTGCGCAGGACGAGCTGGATGGGCCACTTGCCCGAGTCGTTGAGGTAGAGCATCGCGTTGAAGAAGGCGTTCCAGTACGTCACCGCGTAGAAGAGGCCGACGACGGCGATGACACCCTTGGAGAGCGGCAGCACGATGCGGGTCAGGATCCGCCAGTCGCCCGCGCCGTCGATCCGCGCCGCCTGGTACAGCTCTTCGGGGATGTTCATGAAGAACGCCCGCAGGACGACGAGGTTGAAGGCGTTGATCATGACGGGGAGGATCAACGACCAGTAGGAGTCGAGGAGTCCGAGCTCCTTGACCACCACGTACATCGGCACCATGCCCGGCACGAAGAGCAGCGTGAAGAGGACCATCAGGAGGATCGGCTTGCTGCCGGGGACGCCGCGCTTGCTGAGGCCGTACGCGAGCGCGATCGTTGTCAGGAGCGAGAGTGCCGTGCCGACGAGCGTGATCAGGACACTGACGACGACGGCGCGGGAGACGATGCCTCCGGAGAGGATCGTGCGGTACGCCTCCAGGGTCGGTTCCGTGGGGAAGAGGACGAAGCCGCCCGCCTCGGTGATCTCCTTGCGGGAGGCCAGGCTGGTGGAGAGGACCGTGACGAAGGGCACGATCATCACGGCGCAGATGACCGTGATGACGACGGCCTTGGCGGTCGAACCGATCTTCGTCGGCGGCTCTTCCCAGGCGGGCCGCTCCTCGCGTATCCGCTGTCGTTCGCCCTTGGTGCGCAGGGGGAATCCGAAGCTGCTCATTTGCTGTACACCCCGTGCTCTCCGAAGGCGTGGGCGACCTTGTTGGCGCCGTAGATCATCAGGGCTCCGATGACGCCCTTGACCAGGCCGGCGGCGGCGCCGACGCCCCAGTCGCCGTAGACGACACCGTGGTAGTAGATGTAGGTGTCGAGGACTTCCGACGCTCGGGCGCCGACCGCGTCGCGCTGGAGCAGGAACTGCTCGAAGCCGACGGACAGGACGTCACCGAGGCGCAGCACAAGCAGCATGATCGTGACGCCGCGTACGGCAGGCAGGGTGACGTGCCACATGCGGCGCCAGCGCCCGGCGCCGTCGACGGCCGCCGATTCGTACAGAGACTGGTCGACACTCGCCAACGCCGCCAGGTAAATGATCATTCCCCAGCCGATGTCCTTCCAGATCACCTGGCCGGTGATGAGGATCGAGAAGGTGCTGGGGTCGGTCATCACATCGAGTGCGGACATGCCGTGGTCGCGCAGGTAGTTGCTGAACAGGCCCGCGCCGCCGAGGACTTGCTGGAAGAGCGCGACGACAAGGACCCAGGAGATGAAGTGCGGCAGATAGACGACGCTCTGCACGAACTTCTTGATGCGCGGGCTGACCAGACTGTTGATCAACAGGGCGAGGGCCAGCGGAGCGGGGAAGAAGAAGATCAGCTGGAGCGCGGCGAACGACAGGGTGTTGCGGACCGCCTCCCAGAACGCCGGGTCGGCGAAGAGTTCCTGGAAGTTGGCGAGGCCCACCAAGGGGCTGTCCTTGAAGCCGATGAAGGGCTGGTAGTCCTGGAAGGCGATGACGTTGCCGAGCATCGGCACATAGAAGAAGAGCAGGAAGAACAGCAGGCCAGGGGCCATGAGGGCGAGCATCACCCAGTTGTTCCGGAGTCGGACGCGGAGCGGGACGCGGCGGTGACGCGGCGGGCTCGGGGACTTCGGATCCGGCACGGGTGGTGGCGACGCGGCTCGCGGCCTGCGCTGCGTTGCTGGGGATGTCACACGTACTCCCTGGCCTGACGGCACGACGGAACATGGAAGGTGGCAGCCGACAGTGACTCATCGCGACTAATTAAGAAGCCAACTTGCCGAAAGAGAGCCACATCATCGAAGCGTGGCTCCCGCCCGTCAACCACCTACCGGTCCTAGAGAGTTGGACTTTTCCGAGCGGCGTGATCGATGTGTTCCAGTGCGAGGCGAGCTGCCCCGATTGCGGTGGATTCCTCGCCGAGTACGGAGGTTTGGACCGTCGGCCGGTAGGGGCAGAGAGCGCCGAGCCGCTCCGCGAACGGCTCGCTGAGCAGGGCCCCCGCACGGGAGATGCCGCCGCCGAGCACCACGGTCCGCGGGTCGAGTACGGCGACATGGCGGGCCAGGCTGTCGGCGAGGGCCTCGGCGAAGGCGCGCAGGGTGTACCTGGCACCGCCGTCGCCCGCGGCGGCCGCGGTCACCACCGCGCGGGCCGCGTTCTCGCGGGTGGGCCTGTCCGCGCCCTCATGCCCGGCAAACCAGTCGAGAAGCCGCTGGTAGCACCGCTCCCAGCCGTCCCCGGCGACCATCTCCCCCGCCGCGCCGTGGTGTCCGCGGTGCAGCTCGCCGCGGATCCACAGGCCGATGCCGAGCCGGTTGCCGACGTACAAGTACACGCAGTCGCCAGCGCCCGCCGACACTCCCCCGGTGCACTCGGCGAGGGTCGCGAGCTGGATGTCGTTACCCACGACGACGGGGCCGTGCACCGGATCGGCCAGCTCACGCGTGAGGTCGAGGCCCGTCCACTGGGGCAGCGAGTCGCTCTCCACCACCCGGCCTTCGGCGTCCACCATGCCGCTGGTGCCGACACCCGTGGCCAGCGGTCGCACGCCCGCCGCCACCGGCTGTGCCAGGCAGCCCGCGATCGCCTCGCGGACGGCGTCGAGACGCTGGGCCGCGGGGAGTTCGGGTGTGACCGCCACGCGCTGGGTGGCCACGGTGCGGCCGAGCAGATCGGCGGCGTGCACCAGGACCTTGTGCGCGCCGATGTCCACACCGAGGACGTGCGCCGCCTCGGCCCGGAAGCGGAACCTGCGGGCGGGCCTGCCCACGCTTCCGCTGCCCGGCGTCAGCTCCACCAGGCGGCCCTCGCGCAGCAGCTGGGCCGTGAGGTCCTGGGCCGTGGGCCGCGATACGCCGATGAGCGAGGCGAGTTCAGGCACGGTGATCTCGTCCCGTTCGCGCAGCACACGCAGGGCGGCGGCCGCGTTGAGGCGGCGCAGCAGCGACGGGTCCCCACTATTCAAGACGTCCCCCTTGACAGCGTGATCGGTTGATCTCCAGTGTGACCCGGAGCGATTGAGAAACTTACCTAATAAACCGCGCCCTTGGGGGAGCACAGATGGGTGAGACCGGTCATCCGGAGCTGGCATGTGGCATCGGCTCCTGGGACAGCGACGTCTACGGCAACCACCGGCTTCTCGTGCGCGCCGCCACCACCGAGAGATCGACCCCGGCCGTCGCGGCCGAACTGCCGTGGCGGCGCCAGGATCCGGACCCCTCCGCGGTGGACGTGATCGTGGTCGGTCCCTCCGGGGAGCGCGTACGCAACACCGTGGCCGTGGAGGTGACGGACGAGGCGGGGCGCATCGCCTTCGAGCCGACGGACGGCCCCGGCACCTACGCCGTGCACTACCTCCCGTACGCGCACACGGGCAAGCCCTACTACCCGCAGGCCGCCTACCGGCCCCCGACCCGGACGGCGGACCCCGGCTGGGTGCACCGCTGCGGCCTGCACAGCCCCGCCGGATGGGAGAAGCTGCCGCGCGCGGAGGCCTTCGCGTACGAGGCGGCGAGCGCGGTCGACTCGTTCGCGCCACTGGGCTTCGCGGCGACGGAGGAGGAGCGCACCCTGCTCCAACAGGCCTACCCGGACGAGCAGTTCCTCCTCTTCGGCGAGGACCGGGCTCATCCGCTCGGCCGCTACGCACGGCTGCCCGCACGCTGGGCGCGGGCCACTCCCTTCGCACCGCTCGAAGTCACCGCTGCCCGTGGGGAGTTCTATGCGGTGCAGGTCGGCGTGTACGCGTTCCAGGAGCTCACAGACGTCCGCGCCGAGGTGCGCGGGCTGCCCTTCCCCGTACGGTGCGTCAGCACGGGCGGCACCGACGCGCGCGGCCACGCCTTTGAGCGGCGCGTGGAGGTCGGCGCGGGGCGGGCTGGCGCGCTGTGGTTCGGCATAGAGATTCCCGAGGATGCTCGACCCGGCCTGCACCAGGGCGAGATAGCCGTCCGCGCGATCGATGGCTCGGAGCGGGTGCTGCCGCTGCTCCTCACCGTCGGCGAGGACGCCGTCACCGATGCGGGCGCCGGTGAGCCGTGGCGGCTCGCGCGGCTCGGCTGGCTGGACTCGGCGTTCGCGCAGGACGACGAGGTGGTGGCGCCGTTCACGCCGGTCGAGGCGATCGAGGCGGTGGCCGAAGGCGAAGGACACCGGCTCGCGATTCTCGGCCGCACGGTCGAGCTCGGCCCGGACGGGCTCCCCCGGCAGCTCACCTCCACCTTCACACCCAGCGTCACACGCTCCGACGGACCTTCTCGTGACCTGCTCGCCGGGCCGGTCACGCTCGGCATCGGCCGCCCCCTCGAACGGGAGCCGCTCACCCTGGACCAGCCGGGCCCGGCGCGGGTGCGCTGGTCGACGCGGGCCGCCGGACGTGACGTAATCCTGTGTACGGAGGGCGAGTTGGAGGCGGATGGCTTCCTCGTCGTACGCGCCACGGTCGAGGCCACCGCCGACACGGAAATCGACGTGACGCTGGACGTGCCGGTCCGCGAGGAGGTCGCGCGCTACGCCATGGGTCTCGGCCTGACAGGGCGTGCCTGCCCGGCGGCGTACGACTGGAACTGGGACACGCCCACCCGCAACCAGGACGCGTTCTGGCTCGGCGACCCGGCTGCGGGACTCCAGCTCAGCCTGCGCGACGAGCACTACGCGCGGCCGCTCAACACCAACTACTACCGGGAGAAGCCGCTGCGCACGCCGCACTCCTGGGCGGGCGACGGTGCGGGTGGCGTGCGGCTGCGCACCGCCGACGACGTGCGGGGCCTCACCGCCTTCAGCGGGCCGCTGGCGCTGCGCGCGGGCGAGAGCCGGTGCTTCGAGTTCCGGCTGCTCCTGACCCCGTTCAAGCCGCTCGAACCGGGTCGGCAGCTCTCCGAACGCTACTTTCACGCGTACGCGCCGCCCGCGGAGATCGCCGAGTACGGCGCGAACGTCGCCAATCTGCACCACGCGACGCCGCCCAATCCGTACATCAACGACCCGCTCCTGGGCGCGGACGGGCTTCGCTCCTACACGCAGGAGGCGCACCGGCTCGGGATCCGGGTCAAGGTGTACGACACCGTACGTGAACTGACGCGCCACACACCGGAGTTGCCGGTGCTCGCGGCACTGGGCGGAGAGATCTTCTCGCCGGGGCCCGGGGGCGGGCACGCCTGGCTGCGGGAGCATCTGGGCGGGGACTATGTGCCCGGGTGGGTGGCGCCCGATGTGGGGGACGTCGCCGTCGTCACGTCCGGCGACTCACGGTGGCACAACTCCTATGTGTGCGGGATCGAGCGGCTGCGCCGGGTCGTGGGGGTCGACGGGCTCTATCTCGACGATGTGGCGTACGACCGGACGACGATGAAGCGGGTGCGCAAGGCGCTGGCCGCTTCCGGTGGGACGGCCGGTGAGGCGGCCCCGCTGGTCGACCTGCACTCCTGCAATCAGTACCGCGAGGCGGACGGATTCGCCTCCAGCGCCAATCTCTACGCGGAGCTGCTGCCGTACGTCGACCGGCTCTGGCTCGGCGAGCTCTTCGACTACGAGGGCGCGGACGGCACCGCGGGGGCCGATCCCGCGTACTGGCTCGTCGAGATCTCGGGCATTCCGTTCGGGGTCATGGGCGAGATGCTGGAGGGAGGCGGGAACCCCTGGCGTGGTCTCGTCTTCGGGATGACGGCTCGGGCGCCCATGACGGACGTACGGGGGCTGTGGCGGGCCTTCGATCAACTCCGGCTGCCGGAGGCGGAGATGACGGGGTGGTGGGCCACCGGTTCGCCGCCGGTGCGGACCGGGCGTGACGATGTCCTTGCCACCACCTGGGAAGGCCCCGGAGGCACCGTGACGGCGCTTGCCTCGTGGGCCGGGGAGCCCGTTGACGTCGTCCTCAGCTCGGCCTCCGGGCCCGTCGCCGCGTACGCTCCCGCGATCGAGGGCTTCCAGCCGGAGCGGAGATTCACCGCGGGTGAGGCGATGCGGGTCGAGCCGGGGCGGGGGTGGCTGGTGCGGGTCGGGTGAGTCGCGGGTCCCGGGGTCCGGCCGGGCTGAGAGACAGCCCGGCCGCGCTCGTCGCCGAGCCGTCGCCCCGGCTACCGGCCCATCACCAGGCCCGACTTGCCCGCCCCCCTGCTCAGGACGATCCGGCGGATCCGGTCACGCACGTCGCGGACGTCCGCCCCTCGGTCGAGCGCCGCGTTGAGGTTGGTGACACGCCCCGTACTCGTGTCGAACCAATGCGGGATGAACTCGGCCTTCTTGACCTCCCAGCGGGCGCCCGGCCGCGCGGGCGGGGCGAACGTGAAGCGGCCGATCGTGCCCTGGTTGCCCCGCGGGTCGTTCGCGCCCTCGTCGTTGATCATGTCGCCGGCGATCTGATCGCCCATGCCGTAGACGATCCAGGTGCCGTTGACCTTCTCGTACGCCTGCGGGATGTGCGCGTGCGTACCCAGGATCAGGTCGATGTCGGGGCGGCCGTTCGTCCGAGACGCCGTGAGCTCCTTGCCGAGGCTCAGCTGGCGACGGTCCGGGGCGTCCTGCCACTCCGTGCCCCAGTGGACCGAGACCACGACCACGTCAGCGCCCGCCTTCCGCGCGGCGCGGGCGTCGGCGACGATCCGGTCGCGCTGCATGAGGTTGACCGTCCAGGGCTTGCCCTTGGGCTGCGGATACCCGTTCGTGTCGTACGTGTACGCCAGCTCAGCCACCTTCGCGCCGCCCGCGCGCAGCCACGCGGGCGACCGGCCCTCGGCGGCCGTACGGCCCGAACCCGCGTGCTTGACGCCTGCCTTGTCGAGCGCGCCGAGCGTGCGGCGCACCCCCGCGGCCCCGTCGTCGAGCGTGTGGTTGGACGCGGTGGAGCAGGCGTCGTAGCCGGTGGCCTTCAGAGCGCGGGCGATCTGGGGCGGGGACTTGAAGGCGGGGTAACCGGTGTAATCGCCGTTCTCGCCGTACACCGTCTCCATATGACAGATCGCCAGGTCCGCCTTGGAGACCACCGGCTTCGCGCCCGCGAGCATCGGCACGAAGTCGTAGCCGTCGCCGCCCGCGTCCGCGTTGGCCTTGCGGATGATCGAAGAGTGCGGGAGCACGTCGCCGGAGGCGACGAGGGTGAAGGCGTGCGGCGTGTCGGGGCCGCCGCCCGCCGCCGACGGCGCGGGCGGCGGAGCGTCCTGATTACCGCCCCGAGCACCCTCCTTGTGGTTTTCGCTCTGCGCCTTCGGCTTCCGCTGCTGTGCGGGCTCGCCATTCGCCGTGCAAGCGGCGGTCGCGGCGAGAGTGGCTCCGATCATTACGGCCGCCAGAACTGCTGTTCCCTGCGGTGTGCGCTGCGTCATCGACCAGGCTCCGTGAATGGGGGATATTCGGCGAAACGAATCCACATTCGGGCACAAGGTCGAGTCAAGTAGCAATGCCGTCATAGTCCCTGAAACGGACTCATATCATCAGGCCATGTGACACGAAGAACACAGGACTGCCGACCTGCGACGAAACCGAGGGCTGGGTCAAGCCTTCGTAAAGCGCCTTGCTCAGGGACCCCCTTGGGTAATCGGCTGTCCCTGTCCGTGTTCCGGATTGGGGGCCAGAGGCCGGCGACGCGCACGGACCGGAGGAAGGCGAGACGGGATGCTGCACGAGAGCCGGGGAAACACGGAGGGCCCAAGCGGTGGCGAACTGACCGTCCCGATGGCTTGGCTGTACGCCGAGTACATCGCGGACGAATTGCTGCGCACCGGCGATTTGATGCCGCCCGCATCTTTCGAATACCGCGCGGGGCGTGATGCTCTGGCCCTGACTATTTTCCTCTCCGACACGCGAGGCGAACTCTCGGGCATCCGCGTCGTCTCCCAGCTGGAGACGTGGATGTCCCTGACGGCCTACGACCAGCCGTGGCAGGACTGGGTGGGCGAACGGATGGCGCATCTCGCGGCGTACGCGGTCGCCTCCGGTGAGCCCTCGCCCGATCTGGAGCTTGCCGACCTGGCCTGGCGATGGCTGGAGGAGACGGAGCTGCTCGCGCCCGATCTGGACGCGGTGCCGGGCGGCGGGTCGCCGTTGGGTGAGGACGACGGGCCGAAGGTGTGGACGGCGGCGTGGCGCCTGGGGCTGCCGCTCGGGCACCTGGCGATCCAATTATTCTGACGCGCCGGTCCCACGACCGAGTGTTCCAGTCCTGCGTCTTGAGTGATTCGGCGGTCTCCTGCGTACGGAAGGGCAGAAAACACCCCTGCCCCGACTCGTCACGCAAGGAACGCCATGAGGCCCCTGGAGCGGCATCGTGACGCCGGCGCCTACGCGCTCGGCGTCCTCGACGCGGCGGACACGTTCCGCTTCGACGATCACCTCATGGACTGCCCCGCCTGCCGGGACCTGGTGGATGAACTCGACTCGGCTGTCCGGCAGTTGGCAGCCTACGGCCGCCTCACGCCGCGCCACGTCGAACCGCTTGCCACACCGGGGCCCAGACTCCTCGACCGGCTGCTCGCCGAGGCCGGGCGGCTGCGCAGGGCCGGGCGCAAGCGGTGGCTGTGCGCGGTCGCTGCGAGCGTCCTGCTGGCGCTCGCGGTGCCCGCGACGGAGATCCTGTCGGCCGAGGGAGCCGGCCCGGAACGGATCACCGCGCGCGACGGCCGCACCGGCGTATCGGCGAGCCTGACGGCGCAGGGCCGCGCCTGGGGCACGGACATCGGACTCCGGGTACGCGACCAGCAAGGCGCCCGTGTCTGCGAACTCGTCGCCGTCGGCACCGATGGTTCCGAGCAGACGGTCACGACGTGGAAGGCGCCTGCCGGGCAACCTGCCGGTGCGTCGACTGCCGGACTCTCGACTCGCGGCGGCGCCGCCATGCCCCGTGAGGACATAGCCCGCTACGAGGTGCGTACGACGGACGGCAAGCACCTCCTGACGCTGAACCGCCCCTGAACTCCCCCTCGCCACCCGCTATTTCAGCAACCGCGACATCCTGCGGTCCGCCAACAGCTTCCCGCCCGTCTGGCAGGTGGGGCAGTACTGCAGCGAGGAGTCGCTGAAGGAGATCTCCCGGATGGTGTCGCCGCAGAAGGGGCACGGTTCACCGGCGCGGCCGTGCACGCGAAGGCCGCTCTTCTTCTCCGCCTTGAGACGCCCCGCCGCGACTCCGCGCGAGCGTTCCACCGCCTCGGTCAGCGTGGTCCGCAACGCCACATACAGCCCATGGACTTCCTCCTCCGTGAGGCTCGACGTGAGCTTGAACGGGGACATGCGGGCCGCATGCAGGATCTCGTCGCTGTACGCGTTGCCCACGCCCGCGATCAGCGCCTGGTCTCTCAACGCGCCCTTGATCTGGCGGCGTTCGCCCGAGAGGAGGCTCGCGAACCGTTCCTCGTCGAAGTCGGGGGCGAGCGGGTCGGGACCGAGGCGGGCGATGCCCGGGATCTGTGCGGGGGCCTCCGTCACGTACACCGCGAGGCGCTTCTGCGTGCCCGCCTCCGTCAGGTCGAAGCCCTCGCCCGTCTCCAGTGCGACACGCAGGGCGAGCGGGCCCTTGCCGGGCCGTGGCGGGCCGTCGGGGAGGCGGTCCTTCCAGTGCAGCCAGCCCGCGCGGGCGAGGTGCGTGACCAGGTGCAGTCCGTCGGCGTCGAGGTCGAGGAACTTGCCGTGGCGCGCCACGGCCGTGACGGTGCGGCCCTCGAGCGCGGTGGGCGGCGGGTCGTACGTCTTGAGGACGCTGATCGCCACGGGCATCACCCGCACGACCTCGTGGCCGACGAGGTGGTCGGTGAGGAAGGCGCGCAGCGCCTCGACCTCGGGGAGTTCCGGCATCCGCTCACTCCTGACCCTCGCTGTCCCGCGCGGGCACGATGAACTCGCACCACACGCACTTTCCACTGCCTCGTGACTCCACGCCCCACACATCCGTGAGCATGTCCACCAACAGCAACCCCCGCCCCGACACACCCGATTCCCCCGCCTCCCTGCGGCGCGGCAGCGCGCTCGAGGAGTCCTCGATCTCCACGCGCAGACGCCGGTCGCCCCCGCTGATGACGCGCAGCGTCACGACCGCCGCGCCGTCGGTGTGCATCAGGGCGTTGGTGATGACCTCGTCCGCCACCAGCTCGATCTCGTCGGCGCGATCCCCCGCGCCCCAGGCGCGTACGGCGGCCCTGACCATGTGCCTGGCCTCGGCGAGCGCCTCCGGATCGCCGGGGCCGACATGCTGCTGGAGTCGCCCGCCCGAGCGCGGCGTGTCGGTCAGGTGGCGGCGCAGGAGCAGCAGCGCCGCGTCGTCGGCGCCGCCCCGCTCGTCCACGATCCCGCAGAGCCGGTCGGCGAGTCGCTGTAGGTCGCGCGGGCCCGAGCAGGCGAGCTCCCCCAGGGCCCGCAACCCGTCGTCGAGGTCGACGCCCGGCTCCTCGATGAGGCCGTCGGTGAAGAGCAACAGGGTCTGGCCCGCGTCGAGTTCGAAGGTGGTGACCGGGTATTCGAGACGGCCGAACTCGGCGGAGAGGCCCAGCGGAAGTCCGCCGTCGACCGGCACCCTGCGACAGCTCCCGTCGATCTGCTGGACCAGCGGGTCGATGTGCCCGGCCCGCACCAGCTGGACCACGCCCGTGGACAGATCGGCCTCCGCGTAGAGGCAGGTCGCGAAGCGTTCGGTGTCCAGCTCGTGCAGGAAGCCCGAAGCGCGGACCATGACGGTCGCGGGTGTGTGCCCCTCGGCGGCATAGGCGCGCAGAACGATGCGCAGCTGGCCCATGACGGCCGCCGCGTGCGTGTCATGGCCCTGTACGTCGCCGATGACGGCCCCGACACGGCCGCCGGGCAGCGGGATCACGTCGTACCAGTCGCCGCCGATGTCCCGGCCGAGCGCCGCCGAGCGGTAGCGGACCGCGACATCGGCGCCGGGAACGCCGGGGATGGTGCGTGGCAGCATCGCCTGCTGGAGGCCCTGGGCGAGGTCCTTCTCCTGCTCGTAGAACATCGCGCGCTGCAGGCTCTGCGCGATGCCGCCGCCGAGGGCGACCAGGACGTTGCGCTCCTCCTCGGTGAAGCCGGTCTTCTCCTGGTAGAGCAGGCCGAGCACGCCGATGGGCCTGGCCTGCGCGATCAGCGGCAGATACGCGGCCGCGGTGATGCCGAGCTTGTCGATGTGCGGCCACAGCTCGGGGTACCGGGCGGCGAACTCCGCGGCCGTCTCGATGAAGCGTGGCGAGAGCGTGGCCACGGCCTCGCTCATCGGATACGGCTCGTCGATCCGCGTGAACTTGGTGCCCGGCACGAAGCTGCCCTTCGGCCCTTCCGCGACGAGCCGGATCCGCCCGGCCTCGACGAGTCCCATGACGAGGTTCGACGCGCCCAGGTGGGCCAGGCCGTGGGTGTCCTTGAGTACGTCGATGACGTCCCGGACGGTACGGGCGTGCGCGAGGGCCGCCGTGGTGCCCTCCACGATGCTCGTGCGACGGCGCCGGTCCTCCTCCTCGTCGGCGCGCTCACGCCGGGCCGTGCTGTCGCCGAGCTCCTGCGTGGCGTCGCGGACGATGCCCACGATGCGGCGCGGGCGGTGCGTCTGGTCGCGGTGGATGTACCCCTGGGTATGGGTCCAGCGCAGGCCGCCCGCCCGCAGCCGTACGCGGAAGTACACGCCGTAGGTCTGGCTGCCGTCCTTCAGCGCCTGCGAGACGAGGGCGTCGAGACGGTGCGACTCGATCGGGGAGACCCGGGATGCGAGGGTCTCGGGGTGGCCGTCGAACTCGTCGGGCCGCATGTCGAAGACGTCCAGTGCCGAGGCATCGAGGTGCAGCAGGCGACTGTCGAGGTCCCAGTCGAAGAGGCCTGTGCGGTTGGGAGCCAGGATCGACCGTGGATCCGCTGGCCAGTCGTCCGGCAGTGACGTGGGCGTCATGACACTTCATGATTCTTCGCTGTCGGGTCCGAGCGCGCACGCTCAGCTCTGGAAACTGCCGGGATCACTGTTCGGAACGGTGTCGGGGCCTGTCTCGTCGCCAGGGTCCTCCGGGGGCGGAGGCGGCACCGTGTCGCCGTCCGGGGCGGTGGACTCGTCTGTGGGCGGGGCGGGCTCGCTCGACGTGCCCGTGGGCGTGGGTGTGGGCGTGGGGCAGCCCGGCGGGATCGTGGTCGGGGTGCCGGTGGGCGGCTCCGTGCCCGTGGCGGGGGGCGGGGTCGGGCAGTCCGTGGAGGTGGTGCCCGGGTCGCTGGGGGTGTCGCTGTCGTCCGGGTCTGACGGGGAGGGCGTTGTCGGGGTGGGCGTCGGTGGCGGTGTCGGCTCCGGCGGCGGCACCGTGTGGTCCTTGTCGCCGTCCTCGTCGCCGGTCTTCCGCTCGATCCACGTGTTGTTGACGATGTTCACGATGGTGATGTTCACGATGATCTTCGGCGCCGGGGTCACCACCACGACCTGCTCCGGGCGGTAGCCGGACCACTGCTCGCCCTGGTGGCTGGGGGTGCCCTTGAACGCGACCGGCGGCTTCAGCGGGTTCCCGCAGGCGCACCGCACGCGCGGCAGCCCGCGGTTGTCGACGAGGACGGCGGTGCCCGTCTGCAGCACGGACTGGAAGCTGGTGGCTTGGCCGTCGCGGTAGCCGTGGTTGGTGATGCGCGTGTCGGCCCGCAGCACGACGGGCGTCAGGCCGCGCAGAAAGCCCGGGATGTCGGCCTGGGAGATGCCCGACACCTGGGCGAAGGCGCGCCCCTTGGCCTTGTCGGCGGTGAGGAAGCGGACCTGGGCGTCGACGTCGCAGCTGCCCACGGAGTGCGTGCCGCCGTACAGACCCGGCGTACCGCCCGAGAGGGAGCGCACGCCCTGGGCCGTGGGCGAGGAGGTTCCGGTCGGCGACGGCTGCGGCGAACGGGTGACGGGCGAGGGGGTCGCACCGGACGTCGCGGTGGAGTCCGTGAACGGATCAGGGCCCTCGGCGGCGGCGGGCTGCATGAACAGCTCGGCCCCACCGTCGGCGGTGTCCTTCTGGCCCCCGTCGGAACATCCGGCGACGAAGAGGGCCGCGGATATCGCGAAGGCCGTCGCCAAGGTCCTCGTGGGCATCCTGAAGGTCGCTGTGGGCATCCTGGTGGGCAGACGCACCCTGCACTCCCGCCTGTTATCGGGCACTTTGCCCCCATTCTCTGGGGCAGCCGGAGCTTCCGCGCAAGCTGAGGGGTCGCGGCACCGGTTCAGGCGCAAGATGGTCTTGTGGAGTGGTTCACCGCTGATGGGTACTGGCTCGGCCGCATCGTCTTCCAGCGGGCGCTCGCCGCCGTCTATCTCGTCGCGTTCCTGGACGCGGCGCTGCAGTTCCGTGCGCTGATCGGGGAGCGCGGCATGTTGCCGGTGCCGCGTTACGTCGAGCGCGTGCCGTTCCGCCGGGCGCCGAGCCTGTTCCAGCTCCACTACTCGGACCGCTTCTTCGCCCTCGTCGCGTGGACAGGATGCGCCTGCGCGGCGGCCCTGCTCGCGGGCGTGGACGGCCGCCTCCCCCTGTGGGGCGCCATGCTGCTCTGGGTCGTTCCCTGGGTGCTCTATCTCTCGATCGTGAATGTGGGCCAGACCTGGTACGGCTTCGGCTGGGAGTCACTGCTCCTCGAGGTGGGGTTCCTCGCCGTGTTCCTGGGCAACGACGAGACGGCGCCGCCGGTGCTCGTGCTCTTCCTGCTGCGCTGGGTGCTGTTCCGCGTCGAGTTCGGCGCGGGGCTGATCAAGATGCGCGGCGACGCGTGCTGGCGCGAGCTCACCTGCCTGGACTTCCACCATGAGACGCAGCCGATGCCGGGCCCGCTGAGCTGGTTCTTCCACCACCTCCCGGCGCCGGTGCACCGGATCGAGGTCGCGGCGAACCACTTCACCCAACTCGTCGTCCCCGTCCTCCTGTTCACGCCGCAGCCGATCGCGACGGCCGCGGCCTGCCTGATGATCGCCACCCAGCTGTGGCTCGTCCTTTCGGGGAACTTCGCCTGGCTGAACTGGCTGACGATCGTGCTCGCCGTGTCCGTCGTGGATTTCGGCAGCGTGGCGGCGCCGTCGGACTCCCCCGCCTCCCCTCTCTGGTACGAGGTGGTGGTCATCGCGGTGACCGTCCTGCTCCTCGGCCTGAGTTACCGCCCCGCGCGCAATCTGTTCTCGCGGCGCCAGATCATGAACTACTCCTTCGACCCGCTCCATCTCGTGAACGCCTACGGCGCGTTCGGCAGCGTCAGCCGTGTCCGCCAGGAGGTGGTCATCGAGGGCACGTCGGACGCGGCACCCCGGCAGGACTCCGAGTGGCGGGAGTACGAGTTCAAGGGAAAGCCGGGCGATGTGCGGCGCTGGCCACGGCAGTTCGCGCCGTACCATCTGCGGCTCGACTGGATGATGTGGTTCGCCGCGCTCTCCCCCGCATACGCGAGGTCGTGGTTCGGCCCGCTGGTGGAGCGGCTCCTGGACGGCGACCGGGACACACTGCGGCTGCTGCGCCACGCCCCGTTCCCGCCGGACGCGCCACCCGCGTACATCCGCGCACGCCTGTACCGCTACCGCTACACGACATGGCGCGAGCTGCGCGAGACGGGTGCCTGCTGGGAGCGGACGTACGTGCGGGATTTCCTACCGCCGACGCGGGTCGGGTCGCCTCGCTGAGTCAGAGGCGGTAGACGCGGATGGCGGTCCCGGCGAAGAGGGCGGCGCGCTCGCTGTCACTGAGCGAGTCGGTCAACTCCCGTGCGGCGTCGATGACTTCGCCGTACGTCGCCGCCAGGGTGCAGACGGGCCAGTCGGAGCCGAACATCAGCCGGTCGGGGCCGAAGGCGTCCAGGACGGTGTCCGCATACGGGCGCAGGTCATCCACCGTCCAGGCCTTCGGGTCGGCTTCAGTCACCAGACCGGACAGTTTGCAGACCGTATTGGGGAGAGCGGCGAGCGCACGGATGTCGGCGGCCCAGGGTTCGAGGGCGCCGGATGCGACGGGTGGCTTGCCCAAGTGGTCCAGCACGAAGGTGAGTTCCGGGTGCTCCTGGGCGGCCTTGACGCAGGCGGGGAGCTGCTGGGGCAGGACGACGAGGTCGTACGCGAGACCCACCGCACCGACCGCGGCCAGGCCACGGCGCACATCGGGCCGCAGCAGCCACTGAGGGTCGGGCTCGCCCTGCACCTGGTGCCGGATGCCCACCAGGTACTGGCTGCCCGGGAGTTGGCAGAGCTCGGCAACCGTGTCGGCGACATCGGGCCTGGTCAGGTCGGTCCACCCCACGACGCCCGCCACCAGGTCGCTGTCCGCCGCCGCGAGGGCGAGCAGCTCGGGGGTCTCATCGGCGACGGTGACCGTCTGGACGAGCACGGTTGCGGCGACACCGGCGGCGCGGGCCTCGGGGAGCAGGTCGGCGAGGGAGAAGTCCCGGCGGATCGGGGCGAGCGCATCGCCGGTGATCCATTCCTGGTCACGTACGGAGAGGTCCCATACATGGTGATGGGAGTCGACCCTCCACGGCACGCCGCTCACCGGCACCTCACGTCACTCATCACAGCTCCCATACGACGGGCACGCCAGCATCCGCGCCATCGGCCGAGTAGTCATGGACGATGTCCAGGAGCTCGGCCATGCGTGCCTGCCAGGCGATGTTGACCGGCAACTTGTCCAGTTCGGCGAGCATACGGGGGTAGTCCTCGCACTCCAGGACGTGGAAGAGGTCGGTGCCGCTGCGCCAGATCGTCCAGGAGGTGACGCCCGCCGCGCGGATGGCGGTGGTGAGCTCGGCGGGCACCTCGCGGTGCGCGGCGTCGTACTCGGCTGTGCGGTCGGCGCGGACCTTGGTGTGCAGGGCGATTCTCACGCGGGGTCCTTTCCGGGGACGGGGGCGGGGACGGGCACATGGGCGGGGAGCAGTCCTTCGGCGCGGGCTTCCGTCCAGAAGTCGGCAGCGACGGTGGCCGTGAACTGCTCTGCCGCGTCCCGGACTTCGTACGGCGAGCGGGCGCCGACGAGGACCGTGGCCACCGCCGGATGGGCGAGGGGGAAGGCCAGGGCCGCCGCACGCAACGTGGTGCCGTGGCGTTCCGCCATCGCCTTCAGGTGGCAGGCGCGGTCCAGGAGGGAGCGGGGCGCGGTCGTGTAGTCGTAGGTCGCGCCCGGTCTGGGGTCGGCGAGCAGGCCCGAGTTGAAGACGCCGCCGATCACCACCGCGGTGCCGTGCTTCTCCGCCGCCGGGAGCAGCTCGGCCAGGGCGCTCTGGTCCAGGAGTGTGTAGCGGCCCGCGCACAGCACGGCGTCGACGTCCGTGTCCCGGACGAAGCGGGTGAGCATCGCCGTCTGGTTCATGCCCGCGCCGATCGCGCCGATGACGCCTTCGGAGCGCAGTCGCTCCAGCGCCGGATAACCCTCGCGGAAAGCCTGCTCGGCGTGGTCGTCCGGGTCGTGCAGGTACATGATGTCGACGCGGTCGAGGCCGAGGCGGGTGAGGCTCGCCTCCAGGGAACGGCGGATGCCGTCCGCGCTGAAGTCCCAGACGCGGCGGTGCGTCGCGGGCACGGCGAAGCCGTGGGCGAGGTCGTCGCCGTCCGGCCTGTCCACCGCTTCCAGGAGGCGTCCCGCCTTGGTCGAGAGCGTGTACGTCTCCCGCGGGCGGGCCCGCAGCGCCTCGCCCACCCTGCGCTCCGACAGGCCGATGCCGTAGTGCGGCGCCGTGTCGAAGTACCGGATGCCCGCGTCCCACGCCGTGTCGATCGCCTCGGCCGCCTCCTCGTCGGTGATCGGCGAGTAGAGGTTGCCGAGGCCGGCGGCGCCGAAGGACAGGTCCGTCACCTCGACGCCGCCGGGTCCCAGGGTGCGCCGGGCTATGCCGCTCACTGGCCTGCCGGCCGGAGCCGCAGGCCCTGCATCCCGCCGTCGACGGCGAGGGCGGTGCCGGTGGTGGCGCCGGAGAGGGGGCTCGCCAAGTAGGCGACGGCGCCCGCGACCTCCTCCGCACGGACGAGGCGTCCGGTGGGCTGGCGGGCGGCGAGCGCGGCGCGTTCGGCCGCCGGGTCGGGCGCGGCGTCCAGGAGCCGGCCGACCCAGGGGGTGTCGACGGTGCCGGGGTTGACGCAGTTGACGCGCACCCCTTCCCGTACGTGATCCGCGGCCATGGCGAGCGTCAGGGAGAGCACCGCGCCCTTCGACGCCGAGTACAGCGCGCGCTGCGGGAGGCCCGCGGTGGCGGCGATCGAGCAGGTGTTGACGATCGCCCCGTGGCTCGAGCCGCGCAGGTGCGGCAGGGCGGCGCGGGTGGTGCGGACGATCCCGAGGACGTTCACGTCGAGCACCGTGTGCCACTGGTCGTCGTCGTTGTCCTCGACCGTGCCCTGCGCGCCTATCCCGGCATTGTTGATCAGTACGTCGAGCCCGCCGAGGTCGGCCACGGCGGCGGCGACGGCTTCGCGCACCGAGGCGTCGTCCGAGACGTCGGCGCGGTAGCCGGTGAGCGGCTTCTGCACGCTGCTCGGGTCGAGGTCGAGCACCGCGACCTGAGCGCCACGGGCGGCGAGCAGCTCGGCCGTGGCGCGCCCGATACCGGAGGCTCCGCCGGTGACCAGGGCCTTGAGCCCCGCAAAGTCCCGGAAGTCCTGGGCGTCCGTCATGCGGCTGCTCCTTTGCCCTGAGCGAGGTCGGCGGCCCAGAAGGCGCCGTCCGGATAGGTGAATTCGGCGAGCGACTCGGCCCGCATGGTGGCCGAGAAGCCCGGCGCTGTGGGCGCCATGTAGTGGCCGTCACGCACCACGACCGGGTCGATGAAGTGGTCGTGGAGGTGGTCGACGTACTCGATGACGCGGTTCTCGGTGGTGCCTGACAGCGCCGTGTAGTCGAACATCGACAGATGCTGGACGAGTTCGCACAGGCCGACTCCGCCCGCGTGCGGGCAGACCGGTATGCCGAACTTGGCGGCGAGCAGCAGGATCGCGAGGTTCTCGTTGACGCCGCCGACGCGGGCCGCGTCGATCTGCAGGACGTCGATGGCGCCGGCCTGGAGGAGCTGTTTGAAGACGATGCGGTTCTGGACGTGCTCGCCGGTGGCGACCTTGACCGGGGCGACCGCCGTACGGATCGCGGCGTGCCCGAGGACGTCGTCGGGGCTTGTGGGCTCCTCGACCCAGTACGGGTCGAACTCGGCGAGAGCACGGGTCCACTCCACGGCCTCGTCGACGTTCCAGCGCTGGTTGGCGTCGATCGCCATGCGGATGTCGGGCCCGATCGCCTCGCGGGCGGTACGGCAGCGGCGTACGTCGTCCGCCAGATCCGCGCCGACCTTCAGCTTGATCTGGGTGAATCCGTCCGCCACGGCCTGTCGGGCCAGGCGGGTGAGCTTCTCGTCGCTGTAGCCGAGCCAGCCCGGCGATGTCGTGTAGCCGGGGAAACCACGCTCCCGCAGCACCGCCTCCCGGTCGACGGCTCCGTCACGGCCCGCCTGGAGCAGCTCAAGGGCCTCTTGCGGGGTAAGGGCGTCCGCGATGTACCGGAAGTCGATCTGGGAGACCAGCCACTGCGGCTCGGCGTCCGCGAGGAACCGCCACAGCGGCTTGTGCGCGCGCTTGGCCGCCAGATCCCAGAGCGCGTTGACAACGGCACCGATGGCCATGTGCATCACGCCCTTCTCGGGCCCGAGCCAGCGCAGCTGGCTGTCCCCGATGAGGTCGCGGTTCAATGTCCCGGGATCGGCGCAGACTTCCTCGACGGACCGGCCGAGGACGTGGTGGCGCAGCGACCGGATCGCGGCGACCTGGACGTCGTTGCCGCGCCCGATGGTGAAGGTGAAACCGTGGCCCTCCAGGCCGTCGTCCGCGTCGGTGCGCAGCACCACATAGGCGGCGGAGTAGTCGGGGTCCGGGTTCATCGCGTCGGATCCGTCCAGTTCCCGCGAGGTCGGAAACCGTACGTCATAGGTATCAACCGCGGTGATGCGGGCGGGAGTCGGGGACACAGGAGGCCTTTCCGGAAAGGGGCAAGGAGGCGGGGAACCCAGAGCGGGGTCAGAGCCTGTGTCATATCCCCGGTCGGATCAGCGCGCGGGGTCTGGTGCGTGCGATCGCAAGGCGCCGGAATGCTCTCGTAGCGGAGCTACTAGGGCATTTTGGCAACGCCGCGAGCGTGCGTGCCAGACCCCGCGCGCCCGACCGGGGATATGACACAGGCTCTCAGTCCTGTGCGCGGCCGGTGGTGACGCGCGCGATCATCAGGGCGACCAGGATGATTCCGCCGTAGATGGCCTGGATCCAGAAGGAAGGCACCTGGGCGAGAGTGAGCAGGTTCTGTACGACGCCGAGCAGCAGGACGCCGGTGAGGGCGCCGAACATGGTGCCCTTGCCGCCGTCGAGACTGATGCCGCCGATGACCGCGGCCGCGAACACGGTGAAGATCATGTTCTGGCCCTGGTTGGCGTTGATCGCGCCGACGTAGCCTGTCTGCATGAGTCCGCCGACGGCGGCGAGGGCACCGGCGACGATGAACACGCCGAGCATCACCCGCTCGACGCGGATGCCGGCGGCGCGTGCGGCGTCCGCGTTGCCGCCGATGGCGTACAGGGCGCGCCCCACACGGTGGTACTTGAGCACGAAGCCCGCGATGCCGAAGGAGACGGCGGCCAGCCACACCGAGAGCGGGATGGTCAGGAACGTCGAGGTGGCGAGGGTGTAGAAGGCGTCGGGCATCCCGAAGAGCGTCTTGCCCTCGGTCGCGCCGACGAGCAGTCCGCGCAGCACGATCAGCATGGCGAGCGTGACGATGAACGCGTTGAGCTTGAGCTTCACCACGAGGATGCCGTTGAACGCGCCGATGACCGCGCCGACGACGACGATCGCGAGCAGCCCCACCACGGCGGGCAACTCAGTGCCGAATCCGGCCTGGGCCGCGGGAAGTACGAGCAGGGCACCGACGGCGGGCGCGATGCCGACGACCGATTCCAGGGACAGGTCGAACTTGCCGGTGATGAGGACGAGGGACTCGGCGAGCACGACCATCGCGAGGGCGGCGGATGCTCCCAGGATGGAGATGAGGTTCCGCTCGGTGAGGAACGAGTCGTTCACCAGGGTACCGAGAAGCATGAGGAGCAACAGGGCGGGGACTAGGGCTAGTTCACGTGCCCGGCGCAGCAGCATGTTCCTCGCTGCGCGAGACTCCCCGGGGCGTGCGGGTGCGGGGTCGGCCTGCACAGCCGGGGCTTTGAGGTCAGCCATGGTGGTCTCCTTGTGCTTCGGCCGCGGGCCGGTGGGGGCTTGTCGCGCCGTTCCCCGCGCCCCTGTCGGGGCCCGTCTGGTCGACGCCCTCGATCGACGCGATCAGGTCGTGGTCGTTGAAGCCCGCCGCATGTTCGGCGACGACCCGGCCGTGGAAGAGGACCAGGACGCGGTCGCAGCGCCGCAGGTCGTCCAGTTCGTCGGAGACGACCAGGACGGCGGTGCCGTCCTCGCGGGCGTTGTCCATCCGGGCGAGCAGTGACTCCTTGGACTTCACGTCCACGCCCGCGGTGGGGTTGATGAGGACGAGGAGCCGCGGGTCGGAGGCGAGCGCGCGGGCCATGACGACCTTCTGGGCGTTGCCGCCGGAGAGGTCGGACACGGCCTGGTCGGGTCCCTCGGCGTGGATGTCGAGGCGGTCGATCAGCTCTTCGGCGAAGCCGCGCTTGCGCTCGGTGCCGACGAAGCCGTACTTCCCGAGCCGGTCGAGCACGGTCATGGTGGCGTTGTCGCCGATCGTCATCCCGAAGACGAGGCCCTGGTCGTGCCGGTCGCGCGGCACGCAGCCGACTCCGGCCCGCAGCGCTGCGGCCACGTCGCCGAACGGCAGGCGCCTGCCGTCGAGTTGAGCACTTCCGCCGACCGGCGTGTGCAGCCCCGCGATGGTCTCCGCGAGGCTGATCTTGCCGCTGCCGCTGGATCCGGCGAGGCCGACGACCTCGCCCTTGCGGACGGTCAGGTCGATGTCCGCGTACGACTCGCTGGTGAGGCCCTTGACGTCGAGCATGACCGGGGCGTCGGCGGGGACCTCGGTCCTGGCGACGGATTCCTCGGCGGCTTCCTTCTCCCTCAGGGCCTCGCCCGCCATGGCCTCCACCAGGGCGGCGCGCGGCAGTTCGGCCACCGGGGCGGTGGTGATCCAGCGGGCGTCACGCAGGACGGTGACGGTCTGGCACACCTCGTACACCTCTTGGAGGTGATGCGAGATGAAGAGGAAGGTGACGCCGGAATCCTGAAGCGCCCGCATCCGTGTGAAGAGCCGCTCGATCTCACGGTTGTCGAGCTGAGCGGTGGGCTCGTCCAGGACGATGAACCGCGCGCCGAAGCTCAACGCCCGTGCGATCTCGACCATTTGACGGTCCTCGACCTTGAGGTCGGCGGTCCGCGCGTCAGGGTCGACGCGCACGTCCCAGGTCTCGAGCACATCGGCGGCCTGGGCGCGCAGTTTGCGCCAGCTGATGAAGCCGCCGCGGCCTTCGGGCTGCCGGTTGATGAAGAGATTCTCAGCGACGGTCAGATCAGGCACCACGGTCGGCTTCTGATAGACGCACGCCACCCTGCGGCGCCAGGCGTCGCGGTCGGTGAGCGGCGGCGCGGGCTCGCCGTCGAAGAGGACGGTGCCCGCGTCCGGGGCCTGGAGTCCGGTGAGGATGGTGACGAGGGTGGACTTGCCCGCGCCGTTACGGCCGACGAGGGCGTGGGACTCACCGGGCAGGACGGTCAGCTGCCCGTCCTGCAGCGCGACGGTGGGTCCGTACCGCTTGGCTATGCCGGCCGCCTCGACGAGCGCTGTCGTCGCCCGGCCGGTGGGGGGCTTGATCATCGGCGTACTCATTTGACCGTGTTGCCCCACAGCTTGGAGTCGTCCACGTTCTTCTTTGTGACCAGCGGAGCGGGCAGCTGGTCCTCGAGCGTGCCGCTGGGCAGCTTCACGATCGTCGAGTCGTGGTCGGTCGGGCCCGGCTTGAACTTCTTGCCGTTCATCGCGGCCTTGATGTAGTACATCCCGTACTTGGCGTACGCGTCTGCGGGCTGCGACACCGTGGCATCGATCTGGCCCTTGCGGATGGCGTCGAACTCCTGCGGGATGCCGTCGTTCGAGATGACGGTGATGTGCCCCTTCTCGCCCGCCTTCTTCAGCATTCCCTTGGACTTCAGGGTCTGCAGGGTCGGCGCGAGGTAGACGCCGCCCGCCTGCATGTAGATGCCCTTGATGTCGGGGTTGGAGTTGAGGAGCGTGTCCAGCTTCGACGCGGCCGTGTCGGACTCCCACTTGGCGGGGATCTCCAGGACCTTGAGCTTGGGGTACTTCTTCTTCACGCAGGAGCGGAACGCCTCGGAGCGCTCACGGCCGTTGACGGAGGCGAGGTCTCCCATGACCTGGACGACCTTGCCGGTCTTGACCTGATCGCCGAGGTAGTCGCAGGCCTTCTCGCCGTACGCGACGTTGTTGGCCCGCACCACCATCGCGACCTTGCCCTTCTCCGGGGCCACGTCGACGGCGACCACGGGCACGCCCTTGCGCTCGGCCTGGTCGAGGCCCGCGGAGATGGCCGCACTGTCGAGCGGCGCGACCACGAGCCCCTTCACGCCCTGGTTGAGCTGGTTGTTGATGTCGGTGATCTGCTGCGACGGGTCGCTGTTCGAGTTGACGGTCTTGTGCGTGTCGACGTCCTCGGACTTCGCCATCTTCGGCACGTAGTCGTTGTACGACTGCCAGAACGGCGAGGTCAGCAGGGGCAGGATCACCCCGACCTTGCCCTCTCCGCCACCTTCGCCGCCGGGTGAAGCGGTGTCCTTCGTACTGCCACATGCCGTGAGCACGAGGGACGCGCAGGCGGCCGCGGCGGCGATCCGCACCGCCCGCGAAGTCCCCACCCTGCTGGACCTGTTGCGCACTGTTCTGCCGGCCATCTGACGGCTCCTCATCGAGCGTGGAGAGAACGTGGATCGAGCGTGATCGGACGAAGTCCTTTTGCGAGTTCTAGCGACTGATGGCGAATATTTATCAGACCACTTGGCCCTCACAACACCCCTCGGCGCCAAGTTTTCCTGGTTTCAGGCCGTAGTGGTCCGACCACATCTCTGGTTAGACTGCGGCGCACTCGGCTAGTGGAGGAGCGTTACGTGGACCAGACCGCCCCGCAGAAGGGCACCGTGACGCAGCGGGCCATCGACCAGGTCAAGGCGATGATCGGCGAGGGCCGGCTCGAACCGGGCGAACGACTGCCGACGGAACGGGACCTGGCCACGCAGCTGGGTATCTCGCGCAGTTCCATGCGGGAGGCGATCCGGGCGCTGACAGTGATGGGGGTCCTGGAGGCCCGGCACGGTTCGGGCATCTATGTCACGCAGTTGGAGGCCGGAGACCTCCTGGAGACCTTCGGCGTCGTGGCCGATCTGTCGCGCGGGCCACAGCTCGTGGAGCTCCTCGAGGTGCGCAGGGTCCTCGAGTCGACGGCGACCGCACTGGCGGCGGCCCGGATCACACCGGATCAACTCGCCGACGTGGAGAAGCACTTGGAGGCGATGAACGCCACGGAGGACCCCGAGGAGATCCTCTCCCACGACCTGGAGTTCCACCGCACGATCGCCTTCGCGGCGGGCAACGACACTATGGCGGCGATCCTGGACGGCCTGTCCTCACGCACGTTCCGTGCGCGGGTCTGGCGCGGTTACCAGGAAGAGGGCGCGTTCGAGCGGACCCGGCGTGAGCACGCACGGATCCACGGGGCGCTCGTGGCCCGCGACCCGGAGGCGGCGAAGGCTGCGGCGGCTGCGCATGTGGGGGAGGTCGAGTCGTGGCTTCGGGCGCAGCTGGACGAGTAGCGCACGGTTGATCACCGACTCCGCCTCTGAGTCTGATACCGAGTCCGTCTCGAACGCCGGACGGGCTGTATCCAGCCGATCCAGCCCGTCCGGCGTTCGAGGAGAAGGACTCAGGCCCGCGTCAACCGCAGCGTCACGAGCTCGAACGGCCGCAGCGTCAGCGCGACGCCGTCGCCCGCGCGCTCCGGCTCCGCGGCATCGGCGAGGGGCCGCTCGAGCAGGTCCGTCACCGCGACCGACCCGACCGGGAAACCGGCCGTCAGCGTGGCCTTCGCCCGCCCGCCGCGCGACTCGTGGAAGCGGACGACCACGTCACCGCTGCCGTCGTCGGCGAGCTTGACCGCCGTGACGACTACGGCGTCGTTGTCGACTGTCACCAGCGGGGCCACCTCGGTGCCGCCCGTGATCCGCCGCTCGGGAAGGTTGATCCGGTACCCCTCACGCACCGCGTCGCCGATCCCTGCCCCGGGGACCAGCGCGTGCCGGAAGCGGTGGACGCCCTGGTCCGTCTCGGGGTCGGGGAAGCGCGGGGCACGGAGCAACGAGACCCGCACGGTCGTCGTCGTACCGGCGTCGCCCGTGGCGCGGACCGTGCGCGTCACGTCATGGCCGTACGTCGAGTCGGTGACGAGGGCGACGCCCCAGCCCGGCTCCTCCATGTGCACGAAGCGGTGGTTGCACGCCTCGAACTTGGCGGCCTCCCAGCTCGTGTTGGTGTGCGTGGCCCGGTAGAAGTGGCCGAACTGCGTCTCCGACGCGTACCGCTCCGCGTGGATGTCCAACGGGAACGCCAGCTTCAGGAACTTCTCCGTCTCGTGCCAGTCGACCTCGGTGTCGATGTCGATGCGCGTGGAACCGGGCGCGAGCGAAAGCACCTGCGTGAGCCGCGAGTCGCCGAAGCTCCGCACGACACGGACCGAAGCGCCGTCCTTGCCCGGCTCGCTCTCGCCCGGCTCGACCGCGTCCGCCTCGGTGAGATCGGTGACGGTGTTCCGGTAGAACTCGTCCACGTCCCACGCGTCCCACATGTTCGGGAAGTCGGCGTGGATCTGCGGCAGGTTCGCCGCGAGGCCGGGTGCGACGGTCTCGCGGTCGGCCACGATGTCGTACGCCGAGACGATGAGCCCGTGCGCGTCGATCTCGACCCTCAGCAGACCGTTGTCGAGGACGTAGCCGCCGTCGGCGCGCGAAGCGATCGCCGACTGGCCGTCGACAGTGGCGGGGCGCGCGCCGCCCGCCGGGACGCCTTCGCGGGTGTGCGGGGTGGAGTTGAAGACGAGGGTCCCCGTGCCGCCCTCCTCCCCCGCGAGCGCGCGCTGGGCCGCGTCGATGATGCCGTTCAGCTCGTCGGCGACCGCCGCGTACGTCGCACGCGCCTCCCTGTGCACCCAGGCAATGGACGAACCGGGCAGGATGTCGTGGAACTGGTGGAGCAGGACCGTCTTCCAGATGCGGTCCAATTCCTCGTAGGGGTACGAGAATTCCGGCGACCGCACGGCAGCCGTGGCCGCCCACAGCTCCGCTTCCCGGAGCAGGTGCTCGCTGCGGCGGTTGCCCTGCTTGGTGCCCGCCTGGCTGGTGAGGGTGGCGCGGTGGAGCTCCAGGTACAGCTCGCCGACCCAGACGGGGGCGTTCGGGTACTCCGCCTCGGCCTTCTCGAAGAAGGCGGCGGGGGTCTCCCACTCGACGGTCGCCGAGCCCTCCAGGTTACTCAGGCGTCCCGCCTTCGCGATCATTTCGCGGGTGGTGCCGCCGCCTCCGTCGCCCCAGCCGGTCGGCGCGAGGGAGTGCCGGGCGACTCCCTTGTCCTTGAAGTTCTTCGCCGCGTGGGCGATCTCGCTGCCCTTCATCGAGCAGTTGTAGGTGTCGACGGGCGGGAAGTGCGTGAAGATGCGGGTGCCGTCGATGCCTTCCCAGTTGAAGGTGTGGTGCGGGAAGCGGTTGGTCTGCGACCAGGAGATCTTCTGCGTGAGCAGCCACTTGGACCCGGCCGCCTTGATGATCTGCGGAAGCCCTGCCGCGAAGCCGAAGGTGTCGGGCAGCCAGGCCTCGTCGTTCTCGACGCCGAACTCGTCGAGGAAGAAGCGCTTGCCGTGCACGAACTGGCGGGCCATCGCCTCCGACCCCGGCATGTTCGTGTCCGACTCGACCCACATGCCGCCCGCGGGCACGAACCGCCCGTCGGCGACCGCCTTCTTGACCTTCGTCCACACCTCGGGCCTGTGCTCCTTGACCCACGCCCATTGCTGCGCCTGCGACATGGCGAAGACGAAGTCGGGCTCGTCCTCGAGAAGGGCCGTCATGTTGGAAGTGGTCCTGGCGACCTTGCGCACCGTCTCGCGTAGCGGCCACAGCCACGCGGAGTCGATGTGCGCGTGACCGACGGCGCTGATGCGGTGGGCCGATGGCTCGGCGGGGCTGGCGAGGACTGCTTCGAGCTCGGCGCGGGCGGCGGGCGCCGAGCCGTTCACGTCCTGGAGGTCGACGGCGTCGAGGGCGCGACCGATGGCGCGCACGACGGCGTAACGCCGCCCGGAGTCCTCGGGCAGCTCCTGCATCAGCTCGCCGAGCACTTCGAGGTCGATCACCAGCTGCCACACGGTCTCGTCGAAGACGGCGAGGTCCATGCGGGCGAGCTTGTACTGAGGCTCGCTCCCTGCCGTCTCCTTGTCACCGAGCTGGGTGGGCAGGAAGGGGTGGTAGTCGAGGATGACGGGGTTGGAGGCGCCCTCGATGTGCAGGTGGACGTCTTCACCGCCGGTCGCGGGGGCGGCGATCCGCACCCACTGGTTGCGGGGGTTGAGGCCCTTCACCGGGGTGCCGTCCGGGCGGTAGACGAGGCCTTCGCACTGGAATCCGGGCATGTTCTCGTCGAAGCCGAGGTCGAGGATGGCCTCGACTGTCTTCCCCGCCCATTCCTTGGGCACGGTGCCGATCACCCGGAACCAGCTGGTGGCCCAGGGGGCGCCCCAGGCGGCGCCGACCGCCGTCGGCTCGGGGGTGGCGGCGAGGCCTTCTGCTACCGGCACGGGTTCGCCCGGGGCGGTCCATACGGCTACGTCCAGGGGGATGGACTCGGGGTATACGGCGGGGCGGATGCGTTCGTCGAGGACGCGCTTGAGGCGGGCCTCTATGAGGGTGCGGTCGTCGTGCATGGTGCTCTCCGTTTGTGTGTTGCGTGTTGGGCGGGGGTGGGCGGGTCTCCTTCTCCCCAACCCCACCCCTTCCCGGCTGCATCTATTAGCGGCTCCGCCCCAGACCCCGATCCTCAAACGCCGGAGAGGCTGAATCTTTCAGCCGTCCGGCGATTGAGGACGCTCCCGCGCAGCGGGTTCTCGGGAAGGGGCGGGGTTGGGGAGAGATCTTGGTCCTAGCCAACCTCCCCCGGCCGCACAACCTCCGTAATGCCCCGCGCAGCCAAGTGCGGCAAGTCCCCAGCCCTACTCGCCAGCACCGCGGCAGGCCGAACCCCGTCCGCAACGAGGCCCATGAACGCCTCGAACACCGCTCCCCCAGGAGCGCACGCGGACCGCGCCGCGGCGGAGTCGTCCACGACCACCGCGGTCGTCCGCACGGCGGGCGCATACTCCCGCCCCCGCCACTCCTTGGCGAGCCGGGCCAGCACCTCGCCTCCCGGTTTGACCCGCCCCTCGTTCGTCAACAGCCCCAGGCTGTACTCAAGTTCAGGGAAGTCAGCCAGCGAACGCGACACATCGTGGGAGCACCACCACGTCACTCCCCACACATCCGCGCAGTCCAGCGCCGCCGCGACCGTCGCCTCCGTGAAGGAAGCCGCGTGCTCGGCCGGGATGAGGGGAGCGGGCGCGCCCACCTCCTGGAGCCAGACAGGGCGGTGCGGATCGTCCGCCCAGGCCTTGGACAACTCGATCATGTACGCCGCGTGCTGCGCGGTGGCCACGCTCTCCCGCCCGTACCGCTGTGCCGTGCCGTTGAAAACCCAGGAGTGCACGGCGGTCGCACCGCCGAGCCGTGCGGCCTGCGCCGGGGTGAAGGGCTGGTCGTCCTGGTACCAGGCGGCGTCGTACTCGGCGTGCAGATGCAGCTTGCCGGGCGCACCCTCCTCGCACGCGGCGAGCACCCGCCGGAGCCACTCCCCCGCTTGGTCCTCGGTGATCCGGTCAGGATCGGGATGCGGGCCCGCCGAGAACTGATTGACCTCGTTCCCGATGGTCATCCCGATGAAGTTCGGCCGGTCGGCGAGCGCGGCAGCGAGCGTGCGCAGGTACGCGACCTCCCCCTCCACCACATCGGCATCGGTGAAGATGTTCCGCCGGTGCCACGTCTGCGTCCACGCGGGCAGGAAGTCGAAACTGGACAGGTGCCCCTGTAGCCCGTCGACGTTGACGTCGAGCCCGCGCTCGGCGGCGGCGTCCGCGAGGGCGACGAGCTGCTCCACGGCACGCGGCCGGATCAGGGTGCGGTTGGGCTGGAAGTACGGCCAGATCGGGAAGACCCGGATGTGGTCGAGGCCGAGCGCGGCGATCGCGTCGAGGTCGGTGCGCACGGCGTCGATGTCGAAGTCGAGCCAGTGGTGGAACCACCCTTGGCTGGGGGTGTAGTTCGCGCCGAAGCGCGGCACGGCGAGGGGCACGCGAGGCATACGAGTCCTGGTTCTCGGGGGTGCGGGGGGTTGTACGCGGTACGACAACGGGGACAGCGGGCAGACCCAGGCCGCTTCAGCCCTTCACCGCCCCCTCGCCCACCCCGCGGAAGAAGTACCGCTGGAGACAGGCGAAGAGGACGATCAGCGGAAGGACGGCGATGACCGTGCCCGCGGCGACGAGCCGTTCGTCGTTGGCGAAGGTGCCGTGCAGATAGTTCAGGCCGATGGTCAGGGTGAACTTGCCCGGGTCGCTCAGTACGATCAGCGGCCACAGGAAGTCGTCCCAGGCGCCCATGAAGGCGAAGATCGCCACCACGGCGAGGGTTCCCTTGACCGCGGGCAGGGAGATCCGCAGGAACCGCTGCCAGACGTTCGCGCCGTCGACATAGGCGGCTTCCTCGATCTCGTACGGCAGGTTCAGGAAGGCATTGCGCATCAGCAGGACGTTGAGCGCGGAGACGCAGGCGGGCAGCAGCACACCGATGAGGGTGTTGTTCAGACCCAGCTCCCGCATGGTCGTGAACTGGGCGATGATGATGCCCTCCACGGGCACCAGCATGGCGAGGATGAAGACGAGCGTGGCCGCCCTGCGGCCCCGGTAGCGCAGGCGCGCGAGGGCGTAGCCGGCGAGGGTGGCGCCCACACAGTTGGTCACCACGTTGGCGGCGGCCACCTTCAGGGAGTTGAGCGCGTAGTCCCAGACAGGGATGGTGTCCGCGACCCGCTCGTAATTGTGGAAGGTCGGGTTGCTCGGCAGGAACTTGGGCGGGGAGCTGAAGATGTTCTCGTGCGGGCCCTTCAGGGAGGTGGAAAGCTGCCAGAGGAAGGGGCCGACCATCAGCGCAAGGACGGCGAGCAGGAGTGCGTAGCGCAGGACGATCTCCCACACGGGCATCCTGCGGCCGTTCTCGTCGGTGATCCGCCCGCGCTTCCGGGCACCGGGCTTGCGGACCTTCCCCTTGGCCTGCTGTTCCGCCTGCTCAGTCTTCTTCGTGTCCGTCGTCGCGGTGCTCACGCGTCCTCCTTCCGGTCCGCGCGCAGCACGAGCAGCATCAGCGCGACGGTGACGATGAAGACGACGACCGACATGGCCGACGCGTATCCGACGCGGCCGGTCAGGCCGGTGCCGACGCGCTGCACCAGCATCACGAGCGTGGTGTCCTCGCCCGCCGGGCCGCCGTTGGGCCCGGCCATCAGGTAGACCTCGGTGAACACCTTGAAGGCGGCGACCGATGACAGCGCGGCGACCAGGACCATCGTGGAGCGCACTGCGGGCACGGTGACGGTGAAGAAGCGGCGTACCGCGCCCGCACCGTCCACCGAGGCGGCCTCGTGGAGTTCGCGGGGCACGTTGGCGAGCGCCGCCAGATAAATGATCATGTAGTAGCCGAGGCCTTTCCAGACCGTGACGGCCATGGCGCTGAACAGGAGCAGCCACTGGTCGCTGAGGAAGCCGACCGAGCCGACGCCCACCGCCTCGAGCACCGCGTTGACCAGACCCCGTTCATCCAGCATCCACACCCAGATCAGGCCCACCACGACGATGGACGCGACCACCGGCGTGTAGAAGGCGGACCGGAAGAAGGTGATGCCGGGGATGTGCTTCTGGACGAGCATCGCGAGCAGCAGCGGCAGCAGGACGAGCGCGGGGACGACCCCGACGATGTACAGCGTCGAGTTGCGGAGCCCGATCCAGAACATGTCGTCGTGCAGCAGCTCCCGGAAGTTGTCCAGGCCGACGTACTCCCCCGGTATCAGGGTCCGCTTGTCGGTGAAGGAGTTGATGAGCGTGCTGACGAACGGATAGAGGATGAAGATGCCGACGATCAGCAGCCCGGGGGCGGCGAACAGCCAGGGGCTTGAGGGCAGTTGACGCCTGATGCGTCTGCGTGGGCTGCCGTCGGCGGCGACGCGGGGAACAGTGGCGGCGCTTGAGGTTTTCATGGTGGTGGTCCCGTGTCGTCTTCTCAGCTCTGCTTCAGCAGCCGATCGCAGTTCTTGACAGCGTTGTCAAGTGCTTCCTTGGGGCTCTCCTTGCCCTGGAGGGCCTTGCCCACGCTGTTGCGCAGCTCGATCTTCATCTGCTCGCTGAACAGCACGGGCGTGTAATTGACCGCGGTCTTGATGGACTTGGCGGCGGCGATGCGGACGCGTGTGTCGTCCGTCCCGTCCTCCTTGGTGAAGTACGGGTCGTCGAGCGAGCCCTGCGTGCTGGGGAAGATCGCGACCTTCTTGGCGAAGGACATCTGGTGCTGGGCGTCCGTCACGTAGTGGGCGAAGGCCACGGCGGCGGGCGTCTGCTTGGTGCGGGTGTTCACCATCACCCCCATCACGTACATGTTGTCCTTGCCCGTGTTGGTGATCTGCGGGGTGATCCCGATGTTCTTGTAGAGGGAGGGCGCCTCCTTCTTGAACTTACCGAGGTCCAGGGCACTTCCGGGGTTCATGGCGACGGCCTCGGTGAGGAACTTCTTGCCCGTCGACTCGGGCGTCGCGTTGAGCGCCTGCCCGTCGAGGCCCTTGGCGTCGTACAACTCCTTGTACTTCTTGAGGAGTTCGACACCCTTGGGACCGTTGAAGGTGAACTTGGTCCCGTCCTTGTCCATCAGCGGTGCGCCGTAGCGCCCGAAGTCCTCGATGGTGGGGATGTTGGCGAGCGTGGCGGTCTTGCCGTTGCTCTTCTCCGCCAACTTGTGTGCGTCGTCGAAGAGTTCGTCGTACGTCTTCGGGGGCTTGTCGGCGTCGAGCCCCGCGTCCTTGAAGATCCGCTTGTTGTAGAAGAGCGGCCCGGTGTTCAGATACCAGGGGAAGGCGTACGTCCCCTTTGTGCCCGGTATCTGGTGGCTCTTCCACGCCCCCGGCAGGTACTCCTTCTCGTACTTGCCCGCGGCCTTGTCGAGGTCGAGCGCGAGACCGGCCTTGGCGAGCGGGGCCACCAGGTCGGGCGAGACGTTCACGACGTCGGGGAGGGTTCCCGCGGCGGCGTCGGCGCTGATCTTGTCGGCGTAGCCCTCGCCGGGCTGGTCGACCCAGTGCACCTTCGTGCCCGGGTACTTCTTCTCGAAGCCGTCGACGACGCCCTCGAAGTACGACTTGAAGTTGGCCTTCAGGTTCCAGGTCTGGAAGGTGATGTCGCCTTCGATCTTGCCGGAGGCGTCCGTGGAGCCGCCGCCGTCACCGCCGTCGCCGCAGGCGCTCAACGGCAGAAGGACAGCGAGGACGGCGGCAGCGGCGGCTGCCCTTCGGGGGATGCGGGGGTGATGGGAGATGCGCACGGTGAAACGGCTCCTTTGCTCGGCCCAGCGTGAGGCAGACCTTGCATGGAACCCCGGTAAAAAGTCAATGGATTCGTTGAATAATCCTTGCCGTCCTCATCAACTATGCAGGTCAGTGCGGTGTGTTCGACTTCTTGCGGCGATCGACTAATGCGCTTTAGAGTGGTCGGGCTCAAGCGCATTAGTATGTGCGCAACAGGAAAGGGGCAACACGGGTGCAAGGCAAGCGGTCCCCGGCACGCCGGCCGACCATGAAGGACATCGCGCGCCGCGCCGGAGTCTCCGAGAGCGCCGTGTCCTTCGCGCTCAACGACCGGCCCGGAGTCTCCGACGTCACCCGCGACCGCGTCCGCAGGGTCGCCGAGCAGCTGGGCTGGCACCCGAGCACGGCGGCGCGCGCCCTGTCCGGTGAGGGCTCCGCGACGGTGGGTCTCGTGGTGGCGAGGCCCGCGGGGACACTCGGCGTCGACTCCTTCTTCCTGCAGCTGATCTCGGGCATCCAGGAGGCCCTCGCGGAGCGTCGCCTCGGCCTGCTCTTCCAGGTGGTGGAGGACGTCGCCGCCGAGTGCGCGGTCTACCAGCGCTGGTGGGCCGAGCACCGGGTGGACGGCGTCCTGGTCGTGGACCCGCGCACGGACGACCCCCGCCCTGCCCTGCTCGACGAGTTGGGGCTGCCCGCGGTGCTGACGGGCGGCGTGCCCGACCCGGACGCCGACCACTCCGGCCTCTCCACGGTCTGGGCGGACGACGCGGGCGCGATGGCATCGGTCGTGGACCACTTGCACGCCCTCGGCCACCGCCGCATCGTGCACATCGCGGGCCTGCCGGGACTCGCGCACACTGAGCGGCGCATCCGCACTCTGCGGGCCGAGGCGGAGCGCCGCGACCTGTCCGAGGTCCGCTCGGTGACCACGGACTACTCGGACTCGGAGGGGGCGGCGGTCACGCGGCGGGTCCTCTCCGCGCCTTCACCGCCGACGGCTCTCGTGTACGACAACGACGTGATGGCCGTCGCCGGGGTGGCAGCGGCGGCGGCGCTCGGGGTCAGCGTGCCGGGCGATGTGTCGGTGGTCGCGTGGGAGGACTCGGCGCTGTGCCGGATGGTGCATCCATGGCTGACGGCACTGTCCCGCGACACCGTGTCCTTCGGGCGGACGGCGGCGCGCGAGCTCCTGTCGCTCCTGGACGACGGCCCCGCGGCGACGGTCCAGGTGCCGCTGCCCACGCTGATCGAGCGGGAGAGCACGGGGCTGCGGGCCGGGGCCGAGCCGCCCCTGCCGGGGTAGCGCTCGACAGAGCCGGCACGTCCGACCGCAGGGACGCGGACGGCCCGGCGGTCAGGCCTTGTCGTACCAGGAGAAGGCCGCGATCCGCCAGCCGTCCGACGGGGTGCGGACGAACTGGATGGTCTTCGTCCCGCCGCCCTCGAACGGCTCTCCGTCCAGGATCCCGGATTTGCGGTACTCGCCGAACCGCGAGGCGATGTCACCCTCGATCTCGGTCCGCTCGGAGGTCTCCCACTCCGAGAACTCCACCAACCGGCCGTCCGTCAGGAGCCGTTGGCGGGGCTCGATGAACTCGTCCACCGTGTAGACCGAGAACTGTGGTCCTGTCGCGACGATCACGCCACCCGGGATGACGAGGCGGCGCAGCCTGGCCACGTCGGCGTGCTTGCCGCCCACGTTGTCGAAGGCGCCGAAGAACTCGGCGGTCACGGCGTCGATCTCATTCTTGGACATGGCGGAGTTGGACATGGCGGAGACGGTAACACCGGGCAGGGGCGCCGGACATCGAAGGCCGAACGGCCGGGAGCCACGCCTCGCGGAACAAGCGCAAGCCCTCCACGCGGCTCCCGGAGCACAGCCCCTACACCCGCGACCGGTACAACCCGAACTCCGCCAACCGCACCGCGCCCCGCGACCCCGTCACCCGAAGCCGCCACTCCCGGGCCCGCACGGGCGAGGCCAGGGTCAGGACCCGGCTCGCGCCCACCGTGTCCACCTCGGTCACGAGGGACCACCCGGCCCCGGAGGACACCCGTGCCTCGATCACCGCGTGCTCCAACTGCTGCCCCTGCCGGATCGCCTCCCCGAGCCGGATCCGGTCCACCTCGCGCGCCTCGCCGAGGTCGACCGTGAGCGTCCCCTTGGATGGCGCCGGGCACGTCCACGCCGTGTCCGGGTCGCCGTCCACCGCGTACGACGGACGGCTGCCGTCCCCTCGGGCCCGCGCGCCCCGCGCGAAGTCCTCCGGCAGTTCGCGGCCGATCCGCTCGTGGAACTCCCGCAGGCGGGCCACGTCCGCCGCCGGGAGCAGGCCTCGCTTGTCCGGCGGGATGTTGAGGAGCAGTACCGAGTTGCGGCCCACCGACCGGAACCAGATGTCCGTCAACTGCTCGACGGACTTGGGCTGTTGGTCGTCGTGGTAGAACCACCCCGGGCGGATCGACACATCGCACTCCGCCGGCCACCACTGCACGTACTGGGCGACCGCCCTCGCCTCGGCGAGCGCGGCCCTGCTCCCCTGGTCGGGCGCGTCGTACTTCAGGGCGTAGTCGATGCTCCCGTTCCCCGAGTCCTTGACCGGGACGACGCTCCACTCGTCCTCGCGCGCGAGCCCGCCCTCGTTGCCCACCCAGCGGACGTCCGGGCCGCGTACGGCGACCGTCGCGTTCGGGGCCAGGGCGCGGATGACCGCATACCAGCTGTCCCAGTCGTACGTCTCGACCTTCTCCGGCGGGATCCGACCCTGCGCACCGTCGAACCACACCTCGTCCACGGGCCCGTACTCGGTGAGCACCTCGTACAGCTGGTTGAGCATGTGCGCGCCGTAGTCGGTCGCGTCGAGCGTGAACGACCGTACGGCGGCGGCGCCCGCCCTGTCGTCGCCCTCGACCGGCGTGGGAATGGTCCGCTGCGAGCGCGCGCTGCCGTTGGCGTACACGCCGTGCAGGTACTGGTTCTCGTCGGCGGGCGAGATGTAGACGCCCACCTTGATCCCGTACCGCCGCAGGGAATCGGCGAACGAGCGCAGTACGTCGCCCTTTCCGCCCTGCCAACTGCTGCTCACCACACTGTGCTTGGTGTAGCGCGACGGGTAGAGGACGAATCCGTCGTGGTGCTTGACGGTGAGGATGGCCAGCTTGAAGCCCCCGTCGCGCAGGGCCCGCGCCCACTGGTCCGTATCGAGGCCCGAGGGCTGGAAGACGTCGGGGTCCTCGTCGCCCGTGCCCCATTCCAGGCCTGTGAAGGTGTTCACCCCGAAGTGCAGGAACGCGGTCTGCTCCAGGCGCTGCCAGGCGATCTGCCGTTCCGTGGGCCGGACTCGGGAGGCCTTGGTGACGACCTCGTCCGGGGAGTCGGCGGGGCTGATCGGAATCCGGTAGGGCGGTTGGGGAGCGGCGGCGGCGCCCACGGGGCGGCCGGGTGCGGCGAGCGCGAGGGAACTGCTCGATGCGGCGACTGCCGTGGTGACGGCGGCGGTCACGAAAAGACGTCTGCTGACGGTCATGGGTGTGCGGGTCTCCCTGTCGTGTCGTGTGGCAGTGGGCTCAGCTGGTGGTCAAGGTCCAGGCCGCCGGGGTCTGTTGATCCGCCGGGAACTGCTGAAGCCGCCCGTCCCCGGTGACGTACACGGACATCCGCGTGATCGCGTTCGTCAGCCGGTAGCCGTCCGCGCCCTTCACCAGCTGCCATCGCTGCAAGGTGTTCGCCGCGTCGCACGTCTCCGGCGTGACCGAACTTCCCGGCTCCAGAGGCACGTTGAGCGTGAGCTTGCCGCTGCGGGTCTCCAGGCAGGTGCCGTCGGCCACGGACTTCAGGGTGACGTAGCCGTCGGCGGTGCGCTTGATCTCGTAGGCGGTGGGTTCGGCCGCTCCCTTGGTGTCCCGCAGGGTGTACGTCCCATCGGCGATCGGAGACCGCGTCAGGTCGCGCCAACCGGGCGCGTGGCCCACGGACTTGGCGCGGGCGGTGAAGTCCGTGTACGTCGGGTCGGGGTGTGCGGAACCCCAGGTGACCTGCGCGATATGGCTGAGCGGCAGCGCCATGGAGGCCGCGACCTCGTTCTCGGTCTCGCCCCTGCCGTTGTCGGGCCACAGGCTGATCTTCGCGCCGGTGATGCCGTCCCGCGACGCGAGCTTCTCGCCCTCGAAGCTGCGCGGGTCCCACGCCTTGTCGTACAGCGCCTTGGTGTCGGTGTGGAAGCCGCCGCGGACGAGGTAGAGGGCGTACGCGGCGTTCTGCAACGGGTATCCCTGTGCGATGAGTCGGCTCGGCTTCGTCTTCACGTCGAGCCAGTGCTCGACGCTCGTCCCCGCCGCGACCGGCACGGTGTTCGCACCCGTCAGACCGTCGTTCCAGATGCGCAGTTGCTTGCCCTTGCCCGCCGCATACGTGTGCACCCGGTTGATGAAGTCGACGAAGGCGTCCTGCGGGGTCGCCTTCTCGCCGTACTTCTTCTTCGCGTATTCGAGGATCTGCGGGTACTTGGCGAAGTCGGAGCCGAGCATGTACTCGTCGGCACCCATGTGCCAGGACTTCGCGGGGAACACGTCGGCGTACTCGTCGATGAGACTCGTGTAGTAGGAGAAGGCCTCGTCCTTGGTGATGTCGAGGCGCGACGGCTGCGGCTTGCCGTCGGAGTCGGTCAGCTGGAGGTCGGTGCGCTTCTCCAGCCAAGGGTCCATGTGGCCCGGTGAGTTGATCTCCGGGATGATCGTGACGTGGTACTTCTCGCCGAGTGCGACGAGTCGGCGTATCTCACTCTTCGTGTAGTAGCCCCAGGAGTTGGCCTCGGGGTGCTTGTCGCTCTTCACCTTGAGTTCAAGGAGCAGTTGGTTCTGCTTGTTGTACGCCATGTCGCGTACGAGGTTCTCCAGCCAGGGCGTCGAGATGTGGATGTAGCAGGCGCAGACGCCTACGCCGCGTTCCTTGTACTGGGGAACGTCGACCGTGCGTCCGGCCGGGACGCGGTCGCTCTTGGCGAGCAGCTGGAGGAGCGTGCGGGTGCCGTAGAAGGCGCCGGTCTCGGTCGCACCGGTGATCTCCAGGCGGTTGGCCGCGCGGAGTTCGTACCCTTCGGCGCCGAGCGGTTTCTGCTCGGGAGCGACGGCGATGACGATGTCGCCGTCGCGCGGGGCACCGCCGGTGACCGGCACCCGGCCCTCGCCCGCCGCACGCAGATCCTCCGCGAGGGTACGGGCGACCTGCCGCGCCGCCGGGCCGTGTGCGATGAGGCGGGTGTCCTGGGTGTAGGCGTAACTCCCCTTCTGTGGCGTCCAGTCGGTGAGGGCGGGGACGGTGCGGGGCGGGTCCGCGGTGGGCTGCGGCGTCCCCCCGGCCGCCCGAGCCGCCGGGAGCGGCGCCGTGAGCAGCAGCAGGGCCACCACGGCGCCTCTCAGCCGACGCGGACGCGCGCGGGGCGCTCGAGATGCGCGGGGCGTGAAGATCGTGCGCAGGTCAGTCATGACATCCGATGATTCAAGCGACCCCCGCCGCAGTCAATGCATTGACTGCGGCGGGGGCTTGGACATTTACGCCGATCCATCGGATGAATCTGCATTACCGTCTGACGCCCTCAGTCGCGCCACTCCACCTTGAACACCCACACGTGCTCGCCCGTCTTACGCGCGGCCGCCGGTACGTCGATGACCAGCGCGTCCCCCGTCGTACGCCAGGTCAGCGGCCGCCGATACCCCAGCATCGTCACCTTGTCACCGCTCCCGATCGGCACCGGCGCCTCGACGGTGAGCTTGGCGCCGGGCTCGGCCAGTGAGTGGATGTAGAACGCCTTGTTCTGTCGGACGGTGAAGCGCAGGTCGTCGCCGAGCTGCGCCATCCGGGACCAGTAGGTCGTCTCGTAGATCGCCTCGCCGTTGGTCTTGAGCCACTGCCCCGTCTCCCGCAGCCGGGTCTGCATGATCTCCGGGATGGTGCCGTCCGCGCGCGGACCGATGTCGAGCAGGAAGTTGCCGTTCTTGGAGACGATGTCGACGAGGCTGTGCACGATCTCCTCGGTGGTCATGTATTTATCGTCGGGCGTCTCGGCGTTGTAGCCGTAGCTGAACGGGTCGAGTCCGCGGCTCGACTCCCACTTGGCGACGACGGTGTTGTCGTACGTCGTGTACTCGGGCGTCGTGAAGTCGTGGAACGGGATGCCCGCGCGGTTGTTGACCGCGACCTCGCGCGGCTTCGGCCGGTTCTTGCCGTGGTTGAAGTACTCGGCGAGGACGTTGAGGCTGTCGTTCGGGCCGCCGATGTCGCACCACAGGAGCTCGGGGTCGTAGCCGCCCTTGATGAGCTCGAGCAACTGCTTGGCCTGGTAGTCCTTCACGAAGTCCTTGCCGGAGGTGTATCCGGTGTAGGGCACGGGTTCCAGGGTGTAGGGATTGCGCGGCGGGTAGAGGTCGCCCTTCCACGGCTGGTCCGGGTTGAACCACTCCGGCATCGAGAAGTACAGGGCCCGGTGCAGCTCGGGCGTATAGCGGCGCGAGGCGTCGAAGAGTTCCTTGATGAGGTCCTTCTCGGGGCCCATCTTGACGGAGTTGCGGTCGGAGACCTTGGTGTCCCAGAGCGCGAAGCCCTCGTGGTGCTTGGAGGTCAGGACGTGGTAGCGGGCGCCCGCGTCCCGGAAGAGCTCCACCCACGCGCGCGGGTCGAACTTCTCCGCCTTGAACCGCGGAATGAAGTCGTCGTACGCGAAGTCCTCGCCGTAGGTGTCACGGTGATGGGCATGCGTCGGGTTGTTCTTGTCCTGCATGTGCCGCCAGTACCACTCGGCGTACTGCTTGCCGACAGGCGCCCAGGCCGGCACCGAGTAGACACCCCAGTGGATGAAGATGCCGAACTTGGCGCCGTGGAACCAGTGCGGCGCCTGGTGGGTGGCCAGGGACTCGGCACTCGGCCGGTAGTCGGGTACGCCGAGCGTGAGCTTCCTGCCGGTGGTGGCCGCCGTCCCGCCGCGCCCCTCGGCGACGATCCGGCCGTCCTGCCGGGTGCCGGGCGCGACCCCGGTGCGATTGCGGATGCCGATGCGCACCCTGGCCTGCTCGCCGGGGTCGAGCCGCGTGACGGGCGCGGCGCTCACGGTGCGGGCACCGGGGACGTCGACGCCGATGGACACCGCGTCGGCTGCCAGGAGGGTGACGGTGCCCGCGTTGACGACGGTCGCCTCGACGCTCTGGGCGCCGCTCGACTCCAGGAGCGACACGGTGGAGCGGGCGTCGCGGAGGGTCAGCGCCCGCCCTTCCGCGACAGGCTGGACGGTGAGGGCGAAGACGTGCAGGGAGGCCTTGTCCGGCTTCGCCTCGCTGGTCGTCGGCAGGGTGATGGCGACGGCCTCGCGACGCGGGTCGAGCCACAGCTCGGATACGCCGATGCCGACCGGGTGCTGGTCCTTCGTACCGTCGGGCTTGTAGCGGTACGCCGCCGTGAGTCCGCTGCCGTCCGCGTACCAGTCGGGGCCGCCGAGACTCGCGCCGGTGGTGGAGCCGTCGGCGTAGTGCACGGTGGCGTGGCCCGCGGCGGAGCCGTAGCTGCCCGCGGCGAGGAAGAGCGCGGAGAGGTAGCGGCCCTTGGGCAGGTCGATGCGCTGGCCGAGGGCGACGACGTTGTTCTTGGCTCCGGCGGCCGATGACGGGAAGTCGTAGGGGACGCCGTCGATCTCGACACGCCCGGCCGGGAGTTCCTCGCCGGGGAAGGTGTGGCCGGAGCCGTCGAAGTCGCCGCCGCGCGAGGCGGCGGTGTCGATGCCGTCGTTGTCGAACCACTGCTCCAGCGAGACGGGGACAGGCGTGGGGACGGTTGCCCAGTCGCCGCCGCCCGGCGCCTCCGGTTCCCGCTGCTCCGGGTGGACGGACGGCGGGCTCGCATGGGCCGCGGCTGCCGGAATGAGGACGGCACCGGCGGCCGCCCCTGCCGTTGCTCCGATGAATCCGAGTGCGTGACGTCTGGGGAGCGCGGAGGCCGCCGCCGCGGAACCAGAGACAGAACCAGAGACAGAACCAGAAGAGGACTCGGGAAGTTCAGGATGCTCGGTCATGAGATCCGATGATTGAAGCGTGACGGAGGCCTGTCAATGCTCTTCACCGTGTTCATTCCCGGCAAGCGGAAGGCAATCACGCTCGATACCTCCGAGCTTTCCGCGAGACAGTACGACTCCGCCCAGGCCACCGGGCCTTCCCGACCCCTCACACGCCCGTGCCCCCTGCAGAAGGTTCGGCAGGGGGCACGCGGCGAAGCGGTCGGATCAGTCGATTCCGGGGAGGATGTGCGGCTCCGCGAGGTCGTCCTCGTAGCCGGCAAGACGGATCGGGGCTGCCTTGGCCCACGAATCCAGATTGCTGAGCTTGCATGGCCTGCCGGCCCGCTCGCCGCCACGTTCCGCCGGTCGCTTTTCCTGCTTCGTCAGATCTGGTGTCACCGCGCACTCCTTTGTGTCGCGTAACGGAAGGACAAGAGCAATTCGGTCGCGGTGGCGCCGGTTTTCGGGCGGGACCGCGGTCGTGGTTGCGAGCCTGTCCCAGGGCGGCTTGGGGGCGCTTGTGGATCCCTTGGGGCCGTCCGTTCGCCCTAGGTTAACCAAATGAGCACGCCCGCGCTCGATGGGGGTAGGCGAAGGGGTGGATTTCAGACAGTTGGTGATGGTGTGGGGGTGGCCGATGGGCTCCTGACGCTCCAACGGGTCGACCCCATGGGCCTTTACGGCACTTCGTGGGACCGTACGCCGATGACATCTCGGCAGGTACGAGACAGTGCGGTGGCCCTGGTGACCGGAGCGTCGCGAGGCATCGGGCTCGCCGTCGCGCGGGCCCTCGCGGAGTCCGGGCATCGCCTTGTCATGACGGCCCGCGACCCGGACACCCTGGGGGCGGCGGTGGCCGGCCTGCGCGCGGACGGCGCGGAGGCCGTCGGATGCGCGGGCGGCGTGGCTGATTCCGGCCGGGCGGAAGCCTGCGTGGCCCTCGCCGTAAGGGAGTTCGGGCGGCTCGACGTACTGGTGAACAACGCCGCGACGAACGCCCCCTACGGCGCACTGATGGACGTCGACCTCACACGGTGGCGTGACGCCTTCACCGTGAACGTCGAGGCCGCGCTGCGCCTGACGCAGCTCGCCTGGCGGGCCTGGATGGGCGAGCACGGCGGCTCGGTGGTGAACATCTGCACGGAGGGCGCGTCCCATGTCGGCCCGAATGTAGGGGCGTACGGCACGAGCAAGGCGGCGCTCCTGCACCTGACCGCCCAACTCGCGGGCGAACTGGCGCCCTTGGTGCGGGTCAACTCCGTGTCCCCCGGCCTCGTCCGCACCGAGATGGCCCGCTTCGTGTGGGACGGCGCCGAGGAGCGGCTCGCCGCGAGCCTGCCGCTCGGCCGCATGGGCGAGCCGGAGGACGTGGCGCGGGCCGTGGCATGGCTTGTGTCGGACGCGGCCGAATGGGTGACGGGCGCGGACTTGCTGGTGGACGGCGGGACGCGGGTGCGAGCAGCCGCGAGTGGAGTCTCTTCGTACGCCGTGCACGAGCGGCTGCGCGCGACGATGGGCGAGGCCTGACGCGTCGCCGCTGTCCGCGTCATGGCGTACCCATACAGATGTCTATGACGTTTGTACGGCCCGTCGTGCTGAACGCCCGCGTCCTACCACTTGCCGGGTGCGTAGTCCTTCAGGAAGATGCCGAACAGGTCCTCGCCCGCCTCACCGCGCACGATCGGATCGTAGACCCGCGCCGCGCCGTCGATCAGGTCGAGCGGGGCGTGGAAGCCCTCGTCGGCGAGGCGCAGCTTGTCGTAGTGCGGGCGCTCGTCGGTGATCCAGCCGGTGTCGATCGACGTCATGAGGATGCCGTCGGTCTGGAACATCTCCTGGGCGCTGGTCCGCGTCACCATGTTCATCGCGGCCTTCGCCGCGTTCGTGTTCGGGTGGCCCGCGCCCTTGTACCCGCGGCCGAAGACGCCCTCCATCGCCGAGACGTTGACGACGTAGGAGCGGCCGCTCGATGCCGTCTTCGCGGCGCCGGCCATCGCCGGACGCAGCGCGCTGATCAGGATGAACGGCGAGGTGTAGTTGCACAGCTGGGTCTCGAGGAGCTCCACCGGGGAGATCTGCTCGATGGTCTGCACCCACGTATTGCTGTCGACGACGTCCGGGACCAGGCCGCCCGCGTCGATGGCGGTGCCGTCGAGGTGCCGGGCGACGCTTGCGTTGCCCGCGACGAGTGCGAGGTCGGCGACCTGCTGCGCGTCCAGGCCGCTGGTGCCCAGGGGCAGCGCGGCCAGGCCGTCCACCGCGCCGGAGTTGAAGGCGCCGATCACGGAGTGGGCGGGCAGTTCCCCCGCGGGCAGCGGCGCACCCTCGCCATCGACCAGGGCGGCGTACGCGGAGGGCAGGCGGCGCACGGTCTGGGTGGCGTTGTTGATCAGAATGTCGAGCGGTCCCGCCGCGGCGACCCGCTCGGCGAGCGCGACGGACTGGGCCGGGTCGCGCAGGTCGATGCCGACGACCTCCAGGCGGTGCAGCCAGTCCGCCGAGTCGTCCATCGCCTTGAAGCGGCGGATGGCGTCCTTGGGGAACCGCGTCGTGATGGTGGTGTGGGCGCCGTCACGAAGGAGGCGAAGGGCGATGTACATGCCGATCTTGGCTCGGCCGCCGGTGAGCAGCGCGCGCTTGCCGGTGAGGTCGGTGCGGGCGTCCCGCTTGGAGCGGTTCAGGCGGGCGCAGTCCGGACACAGCTGGTGGTAGAAGTAGTCGACTTCCACGAACCGGGTCTTGCAGGTGTAGCAGGAGCGCGGGCGCTGGAGTATCCCCGCGATCCGGCCCTCCTCGGTCTGCGAGGAGGGCAGCAGACCCTCGGTCTCGTCGTCGATCCGCTCGGCGGACCCGGTGGCGGTGGCCTCGGTGACCGCCTTGTCGTGCGCGGTCTTGGCGGCCCTGCGGTCCTGGCGGCGGCGCTGCTTCACGGTCCGGTAGATCCCGGCCGTGGCCCGGCGCACCGCGATCGCGTCGGGGTGGTCGACGTCCAGCTTGTCGAGCTCGTCGAGCACGCTCAGGCAGGTGGCGAGGCGGTCGGGGTCGATGCCGGGGCCGAAATCGACGGCCTCCCCGGTCGAACCGGCAGCCTCCAGGCTGTCCTCTGTCACCGTCATCGCCGCTGTCCTCGCGTCACTCTGGCCGCGGCTCGTCTGGGTGACCGCGGAAGCTCCAAAGAAGAGAACTTTACGTAGCGAAAGCCCCGTCCTCCAAACTCGAACGGTCCGCACACGCTTCGACGAGCCCGGCGAGCTCGTCCCGCACACTCTCGGCGAGAAGATCCAGATCGGGCACGGCGACCGCGTCGGCGACAAGACCGAAGTGCACCCGGCCCCGGTACGTCGACACGGCGACGGCGAGCGCCTGCCCCTGGGCGAGCGGCGCGAAGGGGTACACGGCGGCGAGCGGGCAGCCGCCGAGTCTCAGGCCGAGGCTGGGCAGCGGGACGCTGGTGACGAGGATGTCGAAGAGCAGCCGGGCGGCCTGCGCGACGACTCGGCCGCCGATGCGGTGGCCGAGCGGCGGCACGTGGTCGGCGAGCAGGGCGACCGCACCGGCGCCGCGTCCTGGGCCCGCGTCCTTGTTGCGGTCCATGGCGGCCCGCACGGTCCGCAGCCGCGCGAGCGGGTCCGGTTCGCCCACGGGCAGCCGGACCAGATATCCGGAGAGCCGGTTGCCGGGCGGCTGTGCGGTGCGCGGCCTGCGCCGGGAGACGGGGACCAGGGCGCGCGGTTCCACGCCCTCGCTGCCGTCGCCCCGCTCGTCGAGCCAGCGGCGCAGGGCTCCGGCGACCACGGCGATCAGTACGTCGTTGACGGTGCCGCCCACGGTCTTGCGTACGCGGTGCACATCGTCCAGGTCGAGCAGCACCCCCGCGGTGCGCCGCGTCCCGGTGGCGTCGGAGGTGAGCGCGGCCGATGAGCGTACGCCCAGGGTCGCGCGGGCGACGGACGTGCCGATGTCCAGGGCCTGCCCCACGTCGGTGACGGTGTCGCGGACCAGGCCGGGCAGCTTGCGCGGGTCGGGCAGCCAGGACCACCGGGAGGCCTCGGGCGGCGCGGGAGCCGGTCGCGGGGCGGGCAGGTCGACGGGGTCCATCACGGCCGCGGCGAGCATCAGGGCGCGCAGACCGTCCGCGAGGGCGTGGTGGAACTTGAACAGGACGGCGAAGGAAGTGCCGTCGGCCCCCGGCAGCACATGCGCTTCCCACGGCGGCCTGCCGCGCTCGAGGGGGCACTGCATGAGCTCGCCCGCCACGGCGTGGAAGTCCTCCACCGGCTCGACGAGCCGGACGTGGTCCAGCGGATCGAAGGCGGGGGCGGGCGCCCGGACGGCTCCACCGACCGGCAGCCAGACCGGACGTATGCGCAGTCGCAGTCCGGGCACGGCGGCGGCCCGCGCGGCGAGGAGCTGGGCGGCCCGCTCGGCGGCTCCCGGCGATTCGGCGTCGAAGACGCCGAGCGCGCCCAGATGCATGGGATGTTCGGCGGACTCGATGTTCCAGAAGGCGAGGTCGAGGGGTGCGAGCAGGTCAGAGGTCTCGTTCGGCTGCGTAGTCTGCGTAGTCAACGGGCTGCTCTCGCGTAGAGGGCGGTGCGGGGGGCGGGGCACGAACGAGCAGTCAATCGCCGTTGCGCGACTACGGTCAAGTACGATCAAGCTACGCACAGTTAACAACAGATTAAGGCCCGCCTCTCTGGGAGAGGCGGGCCTGGTGTGGCGTAAGTGGCGTATGCCCTACGTCACTTCACCGACGTTCGGCGTACGCCGAACGATCCGCGTACGTCACTTCAGCGCGGGCGGGGCCGCCCCGGCTGACGTGCCCCACTCCGAAGGCTTGTCGCCCACGGTGAAGGAGAGTTCACGGGTGTCGCGGATGTCGTCGGTCGTCAGATACGTCTTGCCGTAGTCGGCGCCGTCCGCGCTCGCCGACTGGATGTACCGGTTGGTGTCCGACGTACCCGGCGCCTTCACCGTGAGGCGCCCCTTCGGGTAGTAGCGGCGGTCGAGGGTGAGGTCGACGCGCTCGAAGACGGGTGTCGAGAGACCCCAGGTGTCCGTGCCGGGCTGGACCGGGAAGACCCCGATCGAGGACAGCACGTTCCAGGCCGACATGGTGCCGAGGTCGTCGTTCCCCGTCATCCCGGTCGGGGCGTCCGTGAAGAGGGTGAGCGCGGCGTGCACCACGTCGGTGGTCTTCCACGGCTGGCCCGTCGACAGGTACGTGTACGGGGCGATGAGGTCGGGCTCGTTCTGGGGGTTGTACTTGTCAGCGTTGTAGTAGTCGTAGGGTCCGTTGACCCACACCTCGCGTGCGGTCTTCGCCGGGTCCTTCAGGAGCTGCTCGTAGGCGAAGAAGGAGTCGAGACGGCCGTTCGTGGCCTGCTTGCCGCCGATCAGGTCGACCATGCCTGGCAGGTCCTGCGGGACGAGCCACTGGTACTGCCAGGACGTGCCCTCGTGGAAGCCCTCGCTCTTGGCCGGGTCGGCGGGACCGGTGAAGGCGCCATCGGCGTCCCGCGCACGGAAGAATCCGGTCGAACTGTCGAAGATCTTCCGGTAGTTCTGCGCACGGTCGGCATAGCGCTTCGCGTCGGCGTCATGCCCCAGATCGCGGGCCATCTCGGCGAGCATCGCGTCCGAAAGGGCGTACTCCAGCGTCGCGGAGGCACCGTGGTCGTAGTCGGAGTCGCCGGGCTTGGCGTGCGGGCGCCCCTTGATGTACGGCGCGAAACCGTCGGCGATGTACTCCTTGTTGGCCTCGCGGCCGACGGGCGCGGATTCGGTGGGCGGCACGCCGTCCGCGTTCTTCTTCAGCGCGCGGTACGCCTCCTCCTCATGCCCCTTGAGCAGACCCTGCTGGTAGGCGTTGGTGAGGAAGGGAGTGACCGGGTCGCCGGTCATGATGTTCGTCTCGACGGTGCCGTAGCCCCACTTGGGCAGCCAGCCGCTCTCCTCGTCGATCTTCAGGACGGAGCGCGCCATGTCACGGGACTCGTGCGGCGCGAGCAGGGAGAGGAGCTGCGCCTGGGTGCGGTAGGTGTCCCACAGCGACCAGTTCTGGTAGTAGGTGAAGTCCCCGTCAGCAGCAGCCCGGTGGGTCTTCTGGTCCCAGCCGGTGTATCGGCCGTCGACATCACTGCCGATGTTCGGCGCGAGGAACGAACGGTAGAGGGACGAGTAGAAGGTGCGGCGCACGGTCTCGCTGCCGCCCTGCGCCTTCACGTCGTCGAGGCGGTCCTCCCACGCGGACTGAGCGGCCTTCGCGACACGGTCGTACGAACGGCCTCCCTCCGTACGGAGGTTGAGCGCGGCGCCCTTGGCATCGACGTACGACAGAGCGGTGGTCGCCTCGACGGTGCGGTCCTTGGAGGTGTCGAACCGGGCGTAGGCGCCGTTGCGCTCCCCACCCGCCGACGACTCCTTGGCGCCCGCCGTGACGGTGTCGCCCTTCCAGGTGCCCGACGTGGTGAAGGGCCGGTCGAAACGGGTGATCGTGTAGACGGTGTACGGCTTGGTGTCCTGGCAGAAGCCGCTGCCGGTGATCGCAGTGCGGATCGTACGGCTGTCGAGGACCTCGACCTTGGTGCTGCCCGTCTTGTGCAGCGACTGACCCGCGTTGAGCAGGACGTTGGCCTTGTCGGTGGCGGGGAAGGTGTACCGCTGCACGCCGGTGCGCTCGGTGGCCGTCAGCTCGGCGTTGATGCCGGACTTGAGGCCCACCTGGTAGGAACCGGGGCTCGCCTTCTCGTCGTCATGGCTGAACTCCGCCGCGTACTTGGCGTAGTCCGTCTCCTTGACGTCGCCCGTCGTGGGGAGGACCGGCAGATCACCGCCGAGACCACAGCCCACGCCCGAGAGATGGACGGTCGAGAAACCGCGGATGTGGGTGTCGGAATGGTCGTAACCCGTGTTGTGGCCGGTGTCGGGCGAGAACTGGACCATGCCGAAGGGCACGGCGGCGCCGGGATAGGTGTTGCCCTCGTTCTCGGTCCCGATGAACGGGTTGACCAGGTCGGTCAGTCGACCGCCGGTTGCCGGGGCGGCCTGCGCCGCCGGTATGGCGAGCGCTCCACCGAGGAGTGCGGCCGCGGCCACCGCCACACCCGTACCGCGTAGCCGTTGAGTCCATCTCATGGGTGGGAACGCCTCCTTGGATTCTTGGACAACGTTGTCAAAGGGCGGAACGCGATCATTCTTCGGGGGGCGCTTCGTGTGCGTCAAGGGGTGGGAGGGAGGGAGGGAGAGGACTGCCGGGAAACGGTGGTGACTCTCAGGCCGTCCGCAGCCAGATCCTCAGCGGCCCGATCGCGGTGAACCCCTGACGGACTGCCATGTCGAGGCTCTCCCCGCTCTCGTATCCGACGACGGGCAGGCCGGGCCAGAGCCGGGCGGCTTCGGTCAGGCAGCCCGCCCAGGCGGACTCCTCACCGCCCGATGCCTCACCCACGGCGAACAGGTTGGAGATACCCACCACGAAATCGCTGCGGCTCGCGACGGCGCCCGCGACGATCCTGCCTTCGGAGGTGGTCCCGGCCAGGAACGTCGCGTCCCCGGCGAGCAGTTCGGGCCGGAACAAGCCGTCGCCCGCCTCACCGTCGTTCCACGCGGTCTCCCACGCGGGCAGCGAATCGGCGCTCCTGAGCGGCTCCCAGTGGACGGCCGGAGGAGGACCCACAAGAGCCTCACCCGCGGGACGGTGGATCCACTGCGCCTCGAAGAGCACCTCGAAGCCCAGCGGCTCCAGATCGAGGCAGGCGAAGCTGTCCTTGACCGTGCAGCCCGGTGACGTCGTGTCGATCCGCGCCACAAGATCGGCCGCCGACGCCTCGGGGGTGAGCGATACGGCGTCCGGATACAGCGGCGGCGTCCGCCGCGCACTGCTCCACACCCCGGCGCCGAACTCCCCCGCCAGGCCGTGCGCGCGGCAGACCGCGTCGCACCACTCGGCGTTGTTCCTGGCCGCGGGCCGCATCCACTCGTTCTCCGTGATCACGGGGTGATCATGCCGAGTGTGCGGGCCCGCGTCCACGGGTTAGGGACCTGAACGCTCCGGCCCGCCGACAGGCCGGAGCGCCCCGCACCCGGTCAGGAACCCGGGCACCCCGCCGGGTCAGGCCGTGACACGTCGCTGATCAAGGCCTCGTGTGCTGCCTTGAGCCGCTTCACATCGGGCTTGACGACCCTGCGGTCGTACGTGAGGAGCCCGTTCAACTCGCCTTCCACATCCGAGATCTGGGTGTAGACGGCGCCGTTGCCGCCCTTGCAGGCGAGCGCGTGCACCTCCTTGAGCTTGGTGAGGTAGTCGTCCGTGTACGTCGCCGGGTCCACGTCGACGTAACTCTGCTGCACAGACCAGGCGTGACCTGGCACGGCGAGTCCGAGGCCGCCGTACTCCCCGTTGATCTGTGCCCGTACGCCGTCGGGCTTGGGCGGCAGCGCCGGGCTCGGGTAGCCGTGCTCATCCATGATGTCGCCGGTGCCGCCGTCGGCCCCGAGGTTGAGGCCCGACATGCCGTTGACCAGGCGGGTCGGGTCCCAGGCCTTCGCCTGGGTGGCGATGCGGCCCTGGTCGTACTGGCCCCAGCCCTCGTTGAAGGTGACCCACATGACGATCGACGGGTGGCTCGCGTGCTCGTCGATCATCTGCTTCATCTCGAGCTCGTACTGGGTACGGGCCGCCGTGCTCGGGTTGCGGCCCGCATCCATCGCGGGCATGTCCTGCCAGACCAGCAGGCCCAGCTTGTCCGCCCAGTAGAACCAGCGGTCAGGTTCCACCTTGATGTGCTTGCGGACGGAGTTGAAGCCCATCTCCTTGTGCATCTTCAGGTCGTACGCGAGCGCCTCATCGGTCGGCGCGGTGTGCAGGCCGTCCGGCCAGAAGCCCTGGTCGAGCGTGGCCATCAGGAACTGGGGTTTTCCGTTGAGCATGGTGCGCGGAGTGCCGTTCACCTTCTCCACCGAGATGGAGCGCATCCCGAAGTAGCTCTTGACCTGGTCGCGACCGACAGTCACCGTCAGGTCGTAGAGGAAGGGGTCGTCCGGCGACCAGAGGCGCGGGTCGGCGATCTTCAGCTTGAGCGGTGTGCCCGTGCGGCCGCTCGCCTCGGCGACCTTCTTCTTCCCTTCGTACGCGACCGCCTTGACCGGCACTCCGTCGCGTACGCCCTTGGGCTCGACGGTGACCTGCTTGGCGGGCACATCCGGCGTGATCTTGAGCGAGTCGGCGTGGTCCGCGGCCACCGGCTCCATCCACACCGTCTGCCAGATGCCGGACGACGGGGTGTACCAGATGCCGCTGGGGTCGAGGCGCTGCTTGCCGACGGGCGGGTTCTCGCCGTCCTTGGAGTCGGTCGGGTCGTAGACGCCGACGATCAGCTCCTGGGTCTTCCCCGGCTTCAGGGCGTCCGTGATGTCGGTACTGAACTTGTCGTAGCCGCCCTTGTGTTCGGCGACCTTCTCGCCGTTCACGAACACCTCGGACTGCCAGTCGACCGCGCCGAAGTTGAGCTTGAGGCGCTTGCCGTCGCCCACCTTCCAGCCCTGGGGGACGGTGAAGGTCCTGCGGTACCACATGCGGTCCTCGTGCCGTTGTACGCCGGAGAGCTGGGACTCCACGGGGTAGGGGACGAGGATCTTCTCGCCGAGCTGCTTGCCCACCGGGGGCTTCTCGCCGGCCTTGGCGGATGCGAACTGCCAGGAGCCGTTGAGGTTGCGCCAGGCGTCGCGGGTCAGCTGGGGGCGGGGGTATTCGGGGAGCGCGTTGTCCGGGCCCACTTCGTCGGCCCACTTGGTGCGCAGTTGGTGCGTGGAGTGGTTGGGTCCGCTGCTCCAGAACGCGGCGACCGCCTTGCCGTCGTCACCGGCCAGGCCGCCCTTGCCGTCGTAGCGCAGGTCGGCGGTGCCCTTCGCCGTGCCTTCCTTGTTGCCCACCACGGGTTCCTTGAGGTCGACGAGGAGCGCGCGGGAGTCCTCGGGGTCGGCCTTGACGGTGCCGATGGGCCACTTGGCGCCGCCGATGACCGCCTCGATGTGGGTGGCGAGATCCTTCGGGGGCGCGGCTAGCTCCTGCGCGAAGTCGAGCTTGAGGGTGCGGCCGTCCTTGCGGACCGTGGCGGCGGTGGCTCCGTCGTACTCGTAGCCGTCGGGGAGGCGGAAGGCGGACTGCGGGATCGCCTGCTTGGTGCCGCCGGGCTCGGTCCAGCGCAGGTGGAGGTTGGAGCCGCCGTAGTGCTCGAAGTACTCGACCTTGATGTCGTAGGCCTTTCCGGCCGTCAACTCGACTGGTTTCGCGGTCTGTTCCTTGTCCCAGTCGTCGACCCAGTGGTCGATGGCGAGCTTGCCGTCGACCCAGAGGCGGAAACCGTTGTCGCCGATCATGGAGAAGGTGTGGGATCCGGTCTTCTCGGGGACGACCTTGCCGGTCCAGCGGACGGTGGCGTCGTCGGCCTTTCCGGTGGCGAAGGTCAGGCGCGGGTCGAGGTTGTCGAAGTCGATGCGCTGGTCGAAGCCGGTGGCCTTGAGCTCGTGGAAGTCGAAGGCTCCGGGGGCGGACTGGGTGTAGTACTCGCCCTTCAGGCCGTGGACTTCGGGGGGTTCGTCGGCGGCGGCTGTCGCGGCCGGTACGGCGGTGAGTCCGGCGAAGGCGAGGGCGACGGTGAGCAGCAGTATCAGTCGCTGCCGGACTTTTCCGGGTCTGATGGGGCGCACGGATCCTCCGTTGCTTGAAGCGGTGCTTGAAGGCTGAGGAAGGGTGGCGGCTCGCCGCCGCAGTCTGTACAACGAATCTGTACAACGTTGGAAGGGACGGCAGTTGGCATGACAGCACGCCTCCCGGCGCGCTGTCCAGGGGCATGACAAACACCCCCGGACACGGGGTGCACTCGACGCAGGGAGCTGCACGTGCGGGTAAGTCTCAAGGACGTCGCGGAGCACGCGGGCGTCTCCATCAAGACCGTTTCGAATGTGGTGAACAAGTATCAGCACGTCACCCCGGCGATGCGGGCCCGCGTGCAGGAGGCCATCGATGAGCTGGGCTACCGACCGAACTTGACGGCTCGTCATCTGCGAAAGGGCCGTACGGGCATCATCGCGCTCGCCGTCCCCGAGCTGGGCAACCCGTACTTCGCCGAGCTGGCGGGCGCCGTCATCGACGCGGCGGCCGAGCACGACTTCACGGTGCTTCTCGACCACACGCGCGGCGACCGCGAACAGGAGGTCCTGGTCAGCCAGGGCTTCCGCGCCCGGGTCATCGACGGCCTGATCCTGAGCCCTCTGGAGCTGGAGTCGGACGACCTGCGGGGCCGCGAGGACGACGTACCGCTGGTGCTGCTCGGTGAGCGACAGTACGACCTGCCGTACGACCACATCGCGATCGACAACGTGGCCGCCGCCCGCACGGCGGTGCGCCATCTCATCGGCCGTGGCCGTACCCGCATCGCCTATCTCGGCGCCCGTACGGACTCGGCGAACCGCCCCGCGCACCTTCGACTGCAAGGCTGGCGCGAGGAGTTGACGCAGGCGGGGATTGCCGCGCCGGACAATCTGGTGGGCCCGGTCGGCGGCTGGAACCGCTGGGACGGGGCGAAGGCGATGGCGCGGATGCTGGACGCCGGGGTGCGGCCCGACGCGGTGTTCGCGTACAACGACCTGGTGGCGATCGGTGCGATGCGGGTGCTGCACGAGCGCGGTCTGCGGGTGCCGTGGGACGTGGCGGTGGTCGGCTTCGACGACATCGCGGAGGGTCAGTTCGGGGCGGTCACGCTGACCACGGTCTCGCCGGACAAGCAGTCCATCGCACGGCTCGCGGTGGCCTCGCTGCTGCGCAGCCTGGAGGGTGCCGGAGAGCCTGCGGGACGCGAACTCAGCGCGGAATTCCGGCTGGTGGAGCGCGAGAGCACGCTCGGCCGACGCTGAGCCGTCGGGTGCCCCGCCTTGCGCGGAGGGTTTACAGCCTCCTTCCAACGATGTAAAAAGCTCCCCGTACCGCCGAGTTGACCGTAAGTGCCGATCCTCCCGTGAGCGCTCTCAGTGCCGGGGCCGTGCCGTTTTGGGGACTCCATGATGCCGACCACACTCCTTAGCCGTTCCTCAGCCAGGACCCTCCTCGCCGCCGGTCTCGCCGCGAGCCTCGCGTTCGCCGCCGGGTGCGCCAAGTCCGAGGACGACGGCGACAAGAGCTCCGCGTCGCAGGACAAGGCCGATTCGGGCCAGGTCGTCTCGGAGCCGAGCGCGGGCAGCGGCCCGGCCTGCGCGATCGACGCGTACGGCGGCAAGAAGCTGGACCTCAAGTCCGCCACCGTGGGCTTCTCCCAGTCCGAGAAGGAGGCCAACCCCTTCCGCATCGCGGAGACGGCGTCCATCAAGGCAGAAGCGAAGAAGCGCGGCGTGAAGCTGCTCACGGCCAACGCCCAGTCGCAGTTCTCCAAGCAGATCAGCGACGTCCAGGACCTCATCGCCAAGGGCGCCGACCTCCTGGTCATCGCGCCCCTCAACTCCGACGGCTGGGAGCCGGTGCTGCGCGCGGCCGCCGCCAAGCACATCCCGATCATCACCATCGACCGCAAGATCAACGCCAAGGCCTGCAAGGACTATGTCAGCTTCATCGGCTCCGACTTCGTCGAGCAGGGCAAGCGGGCGGCCGACCAGATGATCAAGTCGACGGGCGGCAAGGGCAAGGTCGCGATCCTGCTCGGCGCGGCGGGCAACAACGTGACGACCGAGCGCACCAAGGGTTTCCAGGACCGCATCAAGGAGAAGGCCCCAGACCTGAAGGTCGTCTTCAAACAGACTGGCGAGTTCGCCCGCGAGAAGGGCCAGCAGGTCACCGAGCAGCTCATCCAGTCCAAGCCCGACATCACCGGGATCTACGCCGAGAACGACGAGATGGGCCTCGGCGCGGTCAACGCCCTCAAGGGTGCGGGCAAGAAGGCCGGCGACGTGAAGATCGTGACGGTCGACGGCACGCGCAACGCCGTGCAGGGCATCGTGGACGGCTGGATCGACGGCGTCATCGAGTCGAACCCGCGCTTCGGCCCGCTCGCCTTCCAGACCCTGGACACTTTCACCAAGGGTACGAAGGTCTCGCAGGACATCGTCATCAAGGACAGCGCGTACACGAAGACCAACGCCAAGGCGGACCTCGGCAAGGCGTTCTGACATGACTGACGTCCTGTCAGTGACCCATCTCTCCAAGACGTTCCCGGGCGTACGAGCTCTGGACTCGGTCGACTTCACCGCGCGGGCGGGCGAGGTGCACGCCCTGATCGGCGAGAACGGCGCGGGCAAGTCGACGCTCATCAAGGTTCTGACGGGCGTGTACGCACCGGACGCCGGCAAGCTCACGTACAACGACCGACAGGTCGCCTTCGCCAGCCCGCTCGAAGCCCAGCACGCGGGCATCTCCACCATCTACCAGGAGGTCAACCTCGTCCCCCTGATGAGCGTGGCCCGCAACCTCTTCCTGGGCCGCGAGCCCCGCGGCCGCCTGGGCCTCATCGACTTCCGCCGGATGCACCGCGAGGCGGACGAAGCCCTGCGACGCCTGGGCATACACATCGACGTACGCCGCCCGCTGCGCGAACTGGGCATCGGCACCCAGCAGATGGTGGCCCTGGCACGAGCGGTCTCGGTCGACGCGCAGGTCGTCATCATGGACGAGCCGACGTCGTCCCTCGAACCCCGCGAGGTGCAGACCCTGTTCGGCGTCATCCGCATGTTGCGGGACCGCGGGATAGCGGTGATCTACGTGAGCCACCGCCTGGAGGAGCTGTACGAGGTGTGCGACACGGTCACCGTCCTGCGTGACGGCAAGCTGGTGCACACGGGCCGGATCGCAGCGCTCGACCGACTCCGCCTCGTCTCCCTCATGCTGGGCCGCGAGGTAGGGGACGTACAAGAAGAGGGCGTCACCAATTTCTCCGGGAGCCACGAGAACACCGCCTCCCAACCAGTCCTCAAGGCCCAGGCGTTGACGGTGAACCGCACACTCCATGGCGTGTCCGTCGACATCCGGCCCGGCGAGGTGGTGGGCCTCGGCGGCCTGCTCGGCTCGGGCCGCAGCGAAACGGCGAAGGCCATCGCAGGAGCACTGCCACCCACCTCGGGCCACGTACTGGTGGCCGGAACCCCGGTCCGCACCGGCTCGACCCCCGCCGCCATCCGGGCCGGCATCAGCCTCCTCCCCGAGGACCGCAAGGCGGAGGGCATAGTCCCCGGCCTCTCGGTCCGCGAGAACATCGCGCTCGCCGCACTCCCCCGCCTCTCCCGCTTCGGCCTGGTGAACGAGAGCCGCATCGACACGATCGTCGACACCTTCATGAAGCGCCTGCGCATCAAGGCATCGGGCCCCCACCAGAAGGTGGGCGAACTGTCCGGCGGCAACCAGCAGAAGGTCCTCCTGGCCCGCTGGCTGGCGATGAACCCGAAGGTGCTCCTCCTCGACGAGCCCACCCGAGGCATAGACATAGGCGCGAAGGCCGAAGTCCAGAAGCTGATAGACGAGTTGGCGGACGATGGCCTGGCCGTACTCCTCATCTCCTCCGACATGGAGGAACTGATCGAGGGCTCCGACCGGGTGATAGTCCTCAAGGACGGCAAGGTGATCGAGGAACTCACAGGCCCCACGCTCACAGAGGACGCCCTCATGCGAGCGATAGCCACCACCGGGGGCTCCGATGAGTGACGGCCCCCCGACGACGGCCCGCACCCGGACCGGCACCCGAAGCCCCGCAAGCAGGCCCATCCGGAGTTCCCCATGACCGACCTCGCTCTCAGCAGAACCGCCGCCGACCGCGAGCGCATCCTCCGCCACCTCCAGAACTACGGCGTCTACCTGGGCGTAGCCGTCCTCATCCTGCTCAACATCGCCCTCACCCCGCACTTCCTCTCCGCCGAGAACTTCCGCACCCAGGCAGTCCAGGTGGCCCCCGTCCTCATCGTGGCGCTCGGCATGGCCCTGGCCATCGGCAGCGAGGGCGTGGACCTCTCCGTCGGCTCGGTCATGGCCCTCTCCACGTCCCTCCTCTCCCTCTACCTGGGTTACGGGACATGGATCGCACTCATCGTCGCGGTCATCGGCGGCGCAGCGATCGGCATCGCGAACGGCTCGCTCATCGCCTTCATCGGTGTCCAGCCCATCGTCGCCACACTGGCGTTGATGGTCGCCGCCCGAGGCCTCGCCCTCGTCCTGCTCCCCCAGCTCAAGGACGTACGCGACCCGACCATGGCATCGCTCGGCTCCGGCGATGTCCTCGGCATCCCCTACGTCGTCCTGATCGCGGCAGCGCTCGCATTCCTCGTCGCCTTCGTCGTACGGCGCACCACCTTCGGCCGCCAGCTCCTCGCCATCGGCGACAGCCGCCCGGCCGCCCGCCTCGCGGGGCTCCCCGTACGACGCGTACTGATCCTCGTGTACGTCTGCTCCGGCGCCCTCGCCGCCATCGCGGGCGTCCTGGCGACGGCCCGCCTCACCGCCAGCGACCCGACGTCACTCGGCAACCTCATGGAACTGTCCGCGATCACGGCCGTCGTGGTCGGCGGTACACCGCTCAGCGGCGGACGCGTGCGGATCGGCGGCACCGTCGCGGGCGCCGTACTGATCCAGCTGCTCACCGCCACGCTCATCAAGCACGATCTGCCGCCCTCCTGGACGCAGATCGCCCAGGCCGTAGTGATCATTCTCGCCGTCTACGCGGCACGGGAGAGGGGCAAGCGGTGACCGGCACCGTCCTATCCGAGGCCAAGCCCATGAAGAAGCCAGCGGACGAGCAGACCGGAGCGACCCGCTCCGACCGCATCAGCGCCCTCGCCCAGCAACACGGCGCCCTGATCACCCTCGTGGTCGCCGTCATCGCGGCATCGCTCAGCTTCGACACGTTCCTGACGGGCGACAACCTGGAGAACATGGCGGTCTCCTCCGCGTTCCTCGCGGTCGTCGCGCTCGGCATGACCTTCGTCATCATCACCGGCGGCATCGACCTCTCCGTAGGGTCCCTGTTCGCACTCGGCGGGGTACTCGCGGCCTGGGGTTCGCAGTACGGGACAGCGGTCGCACTCCTCCTCCCGCTGGCCGTGTGCGGCCTGATCGGCCTGGTAAACGGCCTCCTGATCGCCCGCTCCCGGCTGGCCCCCTTCATCGTGACGCTGGCCGCGATGCTGGGCGCACGCGGCATCCTCCTGTCGATCACGGACGAGGGCTCCAAGACCTATCTGGTCGACAAGGACTCGTTCTTCGCGACGCTGGGGCAGGGAAAGATCCTGGGCGTCGGAGCCCCGGTCTGGATCACCCTGGCCCTCTTCGTCATCGGCGCGGTGATCCTGCGCCGCAGCAGCTTCGGGCAGTACGTGTACGCGGTGGGCGGCAACGAGGACGCGGCGGCGCTCATGGGCGCCCCCGTGGCCCGCACGAAGATCGCCGTCTACACCCTCTCCGGCCTCTGCGCGGGCCTCGCGGGCGCGCTCAACGCGGCCTGGCTCGTCTCGGGCGTCACCATCCTCGGCTCGGGCATGGAGCTGGAGGCGATCTCCGCGGTGGTCATCGGCGGCACCCTGCTGACCGGCGGCTTCGGCTTCATCAGCGGATCACTCGTGGGAGTAATGCTCCTGAAGGTCATCCAGAACGTCATCAACCAGATCGGCTCGCTCGACTCCGCCTACCAACAGGTGGTCAGCGGCGCCTTCTTGGCACTCGTGGTGATCGCGCAGACCTGGCTGGGACGCAGACGCCGGGTGCTGTAGGAGACACGGTCACAGCGGAACCGCTTGCCCCTTCCCCAGCGCGATCACGCCGCCCTTCGACACCGTGTACAGCTCTTCGTCCCGCTCGGGGTTGACGCCGATCGTCGCCCCGGGCGGTACATCCACGTTCTTGTCGAGGACCGCGCCCCGCACCACCGCTCCCCTGCCCACGCGTACGTTGTCGTGCAGCACCGAACCCTGCACGACCGCCCCTTGCTCGACCGTCACGCCGGGCGAGAGCACGGACCGGGTGACCTGGCCGCGGATGACGCAACCGGGGCTGACGATGGACTCGCTCGCGATGCCGCCCGCGCAGAACTTGGCGGGCGGCAGACCGCCCGGGTGGGTGTAGATGGGCCAGCGCCGGTTGTCCAGGTTGAAGACCGGCTGGTCCGAGATCAGGTCCATGTGTGCTTCGTAGTATGCGTCGAGCGAGCCGACATCACGCCAGTAGCCGTGGTCGCGCGCGGTCTCCCCGGGCACGTGGTTGTCGTCGAAGTCGTACAGCTGGGCCAGGCCGCGCTCGGTGAGCATGGGCAGGATGGAGCCGCCCATGTCGTGCACGGAGTGGTTGTCCTCGGCGTCCTGCTGGATGGCGTCGACGAGGGTCTTCGTGGTGAAGACGTAGTTGCCCATGGAGGCGAACACCTCGTGCGGTGAGCCCGGAAGTCCCGGCGGGTCGGTGGGCTTCTCCAGGAAGCGGTCGACGCGTGTGCCGTCCCGCGCGGGCGTGATGATGCCGAAGGAAGCGGCGTCCGCGCGCGGCACGCGGATTCCCGCGACCGTCACTCCCGCACCGCTCTCGAAGTGCTGATTGAGCATCTGCCGGGGGTCCATGCGGTAGACGTGGTCGGCGCCGAACACCGCGATGTAGTCGGGCTGTTCGTCATGGACGAGGTTGAGGGACTGCAGGATCGCGTCCGCACTGCCCAAGTACCAGCGCGGGCCCAGGCGTTGCTGGGCCGGGACCGGGGTGACGTAGTTGCCGAGGAGGCTCGACATCCGCCAGGTGGTGGTGACATGACGGTCCAGGGAGTGCGACTTGTACTGGGTCAGGACGCAGATCCGCAGGATGTCGCCGTTGACGAGGTTGGAGAGCACGAAGTCGACGAGGCGGTACGTGCCGCCGAACGTGACCGCTGGTTTGGCCCGGTCAGCCGTGAGGGGTTGCAGCCGTTTCCCCTCACCGCCCGCCAGGACGATTCCGAGCACCGAAGGTCCACCGCGCATCGCGCCGCCCCCTTAACTGGGATCACTTGGACTCGAGTAACTCCTCGTACATGTCGGTCGTGCGGCGCGCGACCGCGTCCCAGCCGAACTCCAGCACGGCGCGGTCGCGTCCGGCTTCACCCATGCGTCGTGCGGCGCGCGGATCGTCGACCAGTTCGTTCAGCACTTGTGCGAGCCGCGCCTCGAAGGCCGCGGGCTCCCGCTCCTCGTACGGGACGAGGAGTCCCGTGCTGCGGTCGGCGACCACCTCGGGGATGCCGCCGACGTCCGATGCCACGACCGGGGTTCCGCAGGCCATGGCTTCCAGATTGACGATGCCGAGCGGCTCGTACACCGAAGGGCAGACGAACACCCGGGCGTGGGTGAGGAGTTGGACGATCTGCGGGCGCGGCAGCATCTCCGGTATCCAGTGGACTCCCCCGCGGGCGCGGCTCAGCTCCTCGAAGAGGGTGCGGAACTCGGCGTCGATCTGCGGGGTGTCGGGGGCGCCCGCGCAGAGCACGAGCTGCGTGGCAGGGTCCAATTCCTTTGCCGCGCGCAGAAGATGGGGCACACCCTTCTGCCGGGTGATGCGGCCGACGAACAGGACGTAGGGGCGCTCGGGATCGATACCCAGGCGCTCCAGGACGTCCGTACGGGGGTCGGGGCGGTACAGGCCGGTGTCGATGCCGTTGTGGACGACGCGCACCTTCGCCGGGTCGATGGCCGGGTAGCAGCCCAGGATGTCGGCCCTCATGCCGTGCGAGACGGCGATCACCGCGTCGGCGGCCTCGACGGCGGTGCGCTCGGCCCAGCCGGACAGGGCATAGCCGCCGCCGAGCTGCTCGGCCTTCCAGGGGCGCAGAGGCTCCAGCGAGTGTGCGGTCATGACGTGCGGTATGCCGTGCAGGAGCTTGCCGAAGTGGCCCGCGAGGTTGGCGTACCAGGTGTGGGAGTGGACCAGGTCGCATCCCGCGGTGGCGGCCGCCATGGCCAGGTCCACGGAGAAGGTACGCAGGGCGTCATTGGCCCCTTCGAGGGCGTCCCAGGCCTGATGCCGTACGAGTCCTTCGGCGCCGCCCTGCTTTCCCCAGCAGTGCACGTCGACATCGACGAGGGAGCGTAACTCCCTTGCGAGGAACTCGACATGGACTCCGGCGCCGCCATAGACGTCCGGCGGATACTCCCGCGTGAGCAGTCCTACTCGCACGCAGAACCCCCTCGTCCGTCCGCCCCAGCCGCCGGCCGCCCGCACTCTCATGGTCACCCAGAAGCGCCCGGTGGGGAAGAGTCCCGCACTGACCTCTGGGGCGGCCGTTCAAAGCAACAGTCCCCGCACAGACCACCGTTGGGGAAGCGGTAGTAGAGGCAGCAGCTACGGCGCCGGAAGGCGGTGCCGTCGAGGGTTCCGGTGCCGCGCAGGTCGGGGTGGTCGAAGAGTTCGGCGGCCAGGGCCAGTGCGCGCTCCCCCACTTCCGCACGCCCCGTGCGCCGCGCCCAGGTGTGGAGTTCGCGGGCCGCTCCTGCGAGGGCGGAGCCCGCGTTGCCCCACAGCAGGGGTGCGGAGATCCGGTACCGCGTGCGCAAGGTATCGGCCAGGGGCGCCAGATGGCCGAACTGCACGGCGTCCCGGATGCTTGCGGCGTCGGCGGGCCGCGTCGTCACATCCGTCAGCCACAGGTCGTCGGGCGAGCTGCCGTCCGCGTCCCAGTGGAGCAGCTCCGGGTCGAGGTCCGGCACTTCGCCGTGCAGTGCGGCGGAGCCGAGCGCCACGGACCACAGCCGTGCCGCGAGCCCCAACTGCGCCACGGACACCGCGACGCGCACGTCGGGCGCCCCGAGCCGGGCGGCGACCTTGTCGACGCGGAACGCGAGGGGCCGGTTGTCTCCCGCGTATACCCGTGCCAATGGCGCCACTTGGGCGCCGCTCGGCGGCGCCCCCGTACGCAGGACGAAGAATCCACCGACGGAGCCGACTTCTGTCAGGTCGAGAGGGGCTTTCACGGGAGGAGAGCCTATGCGTCCTTGCGGAACAGGGCCGTCCACAGGAAGGGCTCGCCGAAGCAGGCGGACTCGGGCGGTTCGTCGTTCATGCGGCGCAGTTCCACCTCCGTGAAGTCGGCGAAGATCCAGCGCAGGGACTCCGCCGTGTAGGCGAGGCCGCCCTGGAGGCCGGACTCGCGGTAGAAGTCCGCGTCGGGCAGCTCGGAGCCCATCTCGCCGGTCGCGAAGCAGGTGAGGGCGAGGTGGCCGCCCGGGGCGAGGGCGCGGTCGAGCAGCGCGAGGTAGCTGACGCGGCGGTGGGGCGGCAGGTGGTGGAAGCAGCCGGAGTCGTGGATCAGGTCGTACGGACCGCACAGTTCGGCCTCCGTGAGCTCGAAGGCGTCACCGAGGTGGAACCGGATGTCCGCCCCGGCCTCACGGGCCCGCTCCCCGGCCCAGGCGACGGCCTCCGGGGAGAGGTCGACCGCGTCCACCCTGAACCCCTGGGCGGCCAGATGGAGGGCGTTGCGGCCGGGACCGCAGCCGAGATCGAGGGCTCGGCCGGGGGGGATCAGGCCCCGCTCGACGTACGAGGCCAGGTTTTCGTCGGGTTTCGCCACGAAGAACGGGACCGGCCGGGTGCGGTCGGTGTAGAAGCCGTCCCACCAGCTCGCCGCGTCGGCGGTCCAGCGGTCGGCCTCGGGCGCGAACAGGCCGTCGAGGAGCTTCATGACGTCGTCGACGCTGCGTATGTTCCGGTGCATCCGGACCCCTTTCCACGAGGGGCCAGAATATCGGCGGCGGCGACAAAAGCCCAGGTCAGATGAGTTTCGTCGAGCTCGCAGGCGGGCGTTCGAGAGGGCGTGAGCCCAGTGGAGGGCCACCGCCCCGGGTGGGGTGCGGGCGTCCGCTCACGCCGCGCCCAGAGGCCCTCGCGGAGGTATTCTTGACGGCGCTCGCACACGTTTCCGCAACATTCTGGATGATCCACCGAACCGCTGCGTAACCCACCCGTGGGAGGACATCTTCCCGGTCGTACTCCATCGGCAGTAGGACCCAATGCCTGCTGAGGTACGACGACGTGGATCGAAATTCACGAGATCGTAGTGACTATGGAAGCCGACCGTTCGCCTCGCCGGACGCCCCGGGCTCACGTCAGGGCGCATCGCATGTCGTGGAGCACCTCATGAGTGCCCTCACCGTCGCCGTGCTGCTCTCCCTCGTCTCCGCCGTGGCCTACGCGGGCGGGGCCATCCTTCAGGAGCGCGTCGCCGTGAGCACGCCGGAGCGGCGGTACGCACCGCTGCGCCGCGGCACCTGGTGGATCGCGATCGGTCTCAACAGCCTCGGTGCGCTGCTGCACGTGGTGGCGCTCGCGTACGGGCCGCTGAGCCTGGTGCAGCCGCTCGGCGCGCTCACCATCGTCTTCGCTCTGCCGATGGCCGCTCTCTTCGTAGGGCGCAAGGCGGGGGCGACCGCATGGCGCGGCGCGATCATGGCGACCGTGGGCCTCGCCGGTCTGCTCTCCCTGACGCAGTCGGCCGACGCGCGGTCCCTGGACGACGCCGAGCGGGTCATGGTGGCCCTCGCCACCGGCGGCGCCGTGGTGGCACTCATGATCGTGGCCCACGCGGTGCACCGGCACCCGGTGGTGCGCAGTGTGCTGCTCGCCAGCGCGGCAGGCGTCGCCTTCGGTATCGCCTCCGTGTTCACCAAGACGGTGGCGGTGGACTGGGATGCGAACGAGTCCCTGACACACCAGGTGCCGAGCCTCGCGGTGATCGCCGTCCTGGCCTCGGCCGGTGTGCTGATCTCGCAGGCCTCGTACCGGGGCGCGGGCCTTGCGGCGCCGCTGTCGACGGTGACGGTCGTGAATCCGGTCGTGGCGGCCGCGGTGGGCCTCACGCTCTTCGGCGAATCGTTCCGCTACGGCAACGCGGGTACGGCCGTCGCCCTGGGCTTCGGAGTCGTCGCGGCCGGCGGCCTGATACTGCTGACCACGGAGCGGATCGGCGCGGCGGTTCGTGTGCCTTCGTCGACTCTCCCGGTGGCCAAGGGCGGTCCTGTGGCAGCCGATGCCGAGTCCCCGGAGGCGCGGGCGGACGAGCTGCCCGCGGTGCCTTCCCAGCCTGCCGCTGCGACGCACCGGCGGGTGCTGTTCCGCCACGGACGCGAACGCATCGGCTCCTGAAGGCCTTCAAGGCCTTTGCAAGCTTCTTCGCGAGCTCTTCGTTCGGCTCAGATCCGTACGCCGCCGGAGCGCAGATAGGCGAGCGGATCGACATCGGAACCGAAGCCGGGCCCCGTCCGCACCTCGAAGTGCAGATGCGGGCCCGTGCTGTTGCCCGTGGACCCCGAGCGCGCGATGCGCTGTCCCGCGCCCACCTTCTGCCCGGCCTTCACGGTGAGCGCCGACAGGTGGCCGTACTGGGAGTACTTGCCGTCGGCGTGCCGGATCACCACTTCGTAGCCGTACGATCCTGCCCAGCCGGATGAGACGACTGTGCCCGCGGCGACGGACTTCACGGACGTGCCGGTGGCCACGGGGAAGTCGACTCCCGTGTGGTAGCCCTTCGACCAGGAGCCGCCCGCGGCGCGGTAGGGGGTGCTCGGCGAGGCGGCCACGGGTGCGGAGAAGCCCTGGGAGGCCTGGGCGGGCTTCGCCTTCCTGGGCTCGGCCTTCTTGGGCTCTGCCTTCGGCTTCGGCTCTGCCTTCGGCTGCGGTTTCGGCTCGGCCCGCTGCTTCGGTTCCGTCCGCGGCCTGGGCGCGGCCTCCGGCTTCCCTGACTTCTTCTTCGAAGCCTGCAACGCGAGCCGCTGGCCCGGCGTGATCAGGTCGGGGTCGCCGCCGATCTCCTTGCGGTTGGTGTCGTACAACTGCTGCCAGCCGCCGCTGACACGGCGCTCGTCGGCGATCCCGGAGAGCGTGTCGCCGTGCACGACCGTGTACATCTGGCCGCGGCCCGCGGTGGACTGCGGGGTCACTTCCGGCTTGACGTCCTTGACCTCGCGCTTGACCGCCTTGGGGGCCTTCGGCGCCGCCTTCTTGGGCGCGCCCATCGGCGTGACGTCGGGTGTGTCCCCGCCCCGCGTCAGGCCCGCCCGCTCCGAGCAGACCGGCCAGGCGCGGGGGCCCTGCGCCTTGAGGACCTTCTCGGCGACGGCGATCTGCTGGTCCTTGGTGGCGCGGTCGGCGCGCGGGGCGTAGACCGTGCCGCCGTACGCCTCCCAGGTGGACTGCGTGAACTGGAGGCCGCCGTAGTAGCCGTTGCCGGTGTTGATGCTCCAGTTGTTGGTGGACTCGCAGGCCGCGACCTTGTTCCAGGTGTCGACGTCGGCCGCGTCCGCCGTGCCGGTGCCGATGAGCGGGAGCGCCATCCCGGCGCCGCCCGCCGTGACGGTCAGCGATGCCCGGTTGATCCGGTTCGGCTGATACCGGCGGTGCCGACCGCGTACGGCCATGAGAGCCCCCTCAGTCACACACTTCACAGTCACGTCAGAACAGTCATGTCAGAACGGTCACGTCAGACACACGACAAGGCGGCAAGTTAGCCGCTCCGACCGAACCGTGACAAGGGTGCGTGACCGAGGAGGCACCCGACGGGTCAGCCCTTCAAGTGCTCCGCGAGCCACCTGAGTTGGACACCTTGCTGGTAGGGGCCACCACCCTCGTGATCGTTGAAGGCGTACACCTCCATCGACCGCTCGGCGCCCGCATAGGCGTTGTGCGCCGCGAACACGGTGGACGGCGGGCACGTCATGTCCTCGAGGGCCGACGAGAAGAGCGCGGGAGCCGTGCCCCGTGCGGCGAAGTGCACGCCGTCGAAGTAGGAGAGCGTGCGAAAGACGCGCTCTTCGGAGCCGCGCCTCGCCTTCATATAGAGAGCGATCTCTCTATATGGGGGCCTGTCCGTGAGGGTCGTGGAGCGCGGGAAGTCGCACAGGAACGGCACGTCGGACGCGATCGCCGCCAGGTCGGGGACGAGCCCGCCGACGGCCAGCGTGATCCCGCCGCCCTGGCTTCCGCCGATCGCGGCGACGCGCGAGGAGTCCACCAGCGGATGCGTACGGGCCGCCTCCACGGCACGTACGCCGTCGGTGAAGACGCGCCGGTAGTAGTACTCGTGAGGGTCCTCGATGCCACGCGTCATATAGCCGGGATACGCGGGCCCGCTGCCGACCGGGTCCGGTGTGTCACCCCCCGAACCGCCGAGGCCCTGCCCCCGGGTGTCCATCACGAAGTGGGCGAAGCCCGCCGCCGACCACAGCAGATGCTCGTGCGGGAGTCCGCGGCCGCCGCCGTACCCGATGTACTGGACGACGGTGGGCAGCGGCTCGGTCGTCCCGGCGGGCAGTATCAGCCAGCCTTTGACGGGATGGCCGCCGAACCCCGCGAACGTCACGTCGAAGACGTCGACCGTGCTCAGGTGTGCGTCGACAGGGGCGAAGCGCGCGTCCAGGTCGTACTCGCGTGCGGCTGAAAGGGTCTTCTCCCAGAAGGCGTCGAAATCCTCGGGCTCGGTCATGTCGGGCCGGTAGCGGCGCAGTTCGTCGAGCGGCATGTCGAAATGAGGCACGGGCGGCTCCTCCGTCGGACACAGTGTCGGAATGTCACGCTACGCCGCGGGGCAATACTGGCGAACACCACCGGCACTTCCACTTCCAGGAGCCACTGCATGAGCAGCACGTCAGCCCAGATCGGTGTCACTGGCCTCGCGGTCATGGGGCGCAATCTGGCCCGTAATTTCGCACGCAACGGCTATACGGTCGCCCTCCACAACCGCACGGCGGCCAAGACCCACGCATTGGTCGAGGAATTCGGCCACGAGGGCGAGTTCATCTCCACCGAGACCGCCAAGGAATTCGTCGCGGCCCTGGAGCGCCCGCGTCGCCTCGTCATCATGGTGAAGGCGGGCGAGCCCACGGACGCCGTCATCAAGGAGTTCGCCCCGCTCATGGAGCCGGGCGACATGATCATTGATGGCGGCAACGCGCACTTCGCCGACACCCGGCGCCGCGAGCGCGAACTGCGTGAGCAGAACATCCACTTCGTCGGCACGGGCGTCTCGGGCGGCGAGGAGGGCGCGCTGCTCGGCCCGAGCATCATGCCGGGCGGCTCAGAGGAGTCGTACGCCTCGCTGGGCCCGATGCTGGAGAAGATCTCAGCGAAGGCGGAGGACGGCGCCCCCTGTGTCACCCACGTCGGCCCGGACGGCGCGGGGCACTTCGTGAAGATGGTGCACAACGGCATCGAGTACGCGGACATGCAGTTGATCGCCGAGGCGTATCAACTCCTCCGCGATGTCGCGGGCTACTCCCCCGCGCAGATCGCGGACATCTTCCGCACCTGGAACACCGGCCGCCTCGACTCCTACCTGATCGAGATCACGGCGGAGGTCCTGAAGCACGTGGACTCCGCGACGGGCAAGCCGTTCGTGGACGTGGTCCAGGACCAGGCCGAGCAGAAGGGCACGGGCCGCTGGACCGTGCAGATCGCCCTCGACCTGGGGGTTCCGGTGTCGGGCATCGCGGAGGCGGTGTTCGCCCGCTCGCTCTCGGGCCACACCGAACTGCGGGCGGCGTCCAAGGAGTTGGCGGGCCCGACGGCGCGCCCGCTGGGCGAGGCCGAGGCCGCGGCGTTCGCCGACCAGGTCGAGCAGGCGCTGTACGCCTCGAAGATCGTGTCGTACACGCAGGGCTTCCACGAGATCGCCGCGGGCAGCGAGGAGTACGGCTGGCACATCGACCTGGGCGCGGTGGCCTCGATCTGGCGCGGCGGCTGCATCATCCGGGCCGCCTTCCTGGACCGCATCCGCGCCGCGTACGACGCGCGCGCCGACCTGCCGAGCCTGCTCTCGGACAAGACGTTCGCGCAGGAGATCGACGCGGCCCAGGACGACTGGCGCGCGGTCCTGGTCGCGGCCACCCAGCAGGGTGTCCCCACGCCGGGCTTCTCGGCTGCCCTCGCGTACTACGACGCACTGCGCTCGGACCGTCTGCCGGCCGCGCTCACACAGGGGCAGCGCGACTTCTTCGGAGCGCACACCTATCGGCGTACGGACCGCGAAGGGTCGTTCCACACCCTGTGGGGCGGTGACCGCTCGGAGGTGGAGGCCTAGACACTCCCCCGACCGTCAGATCGGCTTCGGCTCGGTCTCGGGCTCCGGTCCCGGCGGCGGGAGCGGGGTCGGCGGTGGGCCCGGTGTGGGCCGTGGCACGGGGCCGGGGCCCGGTGTGGGCCGCTCGGGGTCCGGCACCGGGCTCGGCCCGTTCGGGTCGGGGATCGGGCTCGGCGGCGCGGGGTCGGGGTACGGGTGGGTCATGTCTCCTCCATCGAGGTCGGAGATCGGTCGTGTCCACTCTCTCCCGCCTCGCGTGCCCACGCCCGCCGAGTCCACGCGTCCGCGCGCCGTCCGACCTCGGTCCTGTCAGTCCTGTCAGTCCTGGGTGCGGCTGAGCCGTACGACGGGAATGTCACGCTCCGTCTTGGCCTGATAGTCCGCATAGGGGGCGAACAGCTCGACGAGGCCCGGCCAGACCCTCGCCTTCTCCTCGGCTGACAGCGTCTCGGCGCGCGCGGAGAATCGCTCCTCGGTGCCCACGCGGAGCCGTACGTCGGGCTCCTCCAGAAGGTTGAGGTACCACAGGGGGTGCTCGTCGGCGCCGCCGTTGGACGCCACGATGAGATAGTCGTCGCCGTCGCGGCCGTAGATCAGTACGGTGCGGCGCAACTGCCCCGTGCGCCGTCCGCGGTAGTCGAGCAGCAGGCAGGTGACACCTTGGACCCCGGTGCCCTTCGTGCCGCCCGACTCCTCGTATGCGCGTGCCTGCTCGGCCACCCAGCCGGTGGGACTGATCACGACCTCTTCGTCCTGCTGTGCCATGTCCGCTCCCGCGATGTCGAAGTGAGTACGCGGGTGGCGAGTGGTCACTCACCACCCGCGCTCAGCCTACGACTTGGCCTCGGCACCGCACCGGAGAACAGCGGCGCGCAGTCCGGGGCGCGGGCTGGAGACGACCGGGACCGGCAGTGTGGTGCGGTCCGCCGCGTCCGCCATGGAAGCCTGGGCGAGGACGACGGCGTCGACACCGGCCAAGCCGTCGACGGCGAGCGCGACGAGGCGCGCGCACCCGTCCTGATCACCGGCTTCGAACCGCTCCCAGGCGCCGTCCACGAGAACGGTCGTGATGTCGACGGGCCGCCCGGCGCGGGCGGCCTCCTCCTCGACGAGAGCGACGGTCGGCTCCAAGGTGCTCTCCACCGTGGCCACGACGGCGACGGAACGCCCCGCCGCCACGGCGGCGGCCGCCATGGGCCGGTCGACCCGCAGGACCGGCACACCGGCCGCGGGGGCGAGCGACTCGGCGACGGCACCGATGGTCGAGCAGGTGCAGAGCACGGCGCTCGCCCCGTCGGCGACGGCTCGCTTCAGCAGCGCCTCCACCTCACCGGCCACCGTGTCAGGACCCTCGGCACGGGCCCGCGCGAGCAGGTCCGGATGGACGAGGTGCCGCAGGGCGAACCCGGGATGGTCCTGGTCCCGCAGCCCATCGAAGACGGGGACGTGCACGGGCGAGGTGTGCAGCAGAGTGAGTGTCGGGCCCGGCGTCACCATGCGGCCGGATCCGACTTCACCTTGTCCAGAGCGGCACGGACCAGCTCTCCCGAGGGGACGGGCGCCTCCTCCGGATGCCGCTCGGCCCACTTCACGACGTACGGACACAGGGGAGCGACGGCGATACCTTCCCGCGCCGCCATCGCGTACAGCTCCCTGGCGAGCAATCCCGCGATGCCCTCGCCCTCGTGCGCGGGCACGACTTCGGTATGCACCGGCACCAGCGCGGACTCGGGGTCGGCCAGCGTGAAGTAGACGATCTGGCCGACGACTTCACCGCCCGCGCGGGCTTCGAGGGCGCCGCGTGCCCGGTCGTCGCGGATCTCGATCCCACTGCTCATCGGCTCTCCTGGAGGTCTCGCACGGCCTGCGGGCTGCGCACCATGCCATCGGCTCCCGGCACCGGCGCGGCAGCGTCGTCGCCGAGGGCCACGATGCGGTTCTCCTGGCCGTCCACGTGCACGACCTTGGGCCTCAGGGTGCGGGCCTCGGCGTCGTCGACCTGGGCGTAGCTGATGATGATCACCCTATCGCCGGGGTGCACGAGGTGCGCGGCCGCCCCATTGATCCCGATGACACCGCTGCCGCGTTCACCCTCGATGGTGTACGTCTCCAGGCGGGCGCCGTTGGTGATGTCGACGATGTGCACGAGCTCGCCGGGCAGCAGGTCGGCGGCGTCGAGGAGGTCGGCGGCGATGGTGACGGAGCCTACGTAGTGCAGGTCGGCCTGGGTGACCGTGGCACGGTGGATCTTGGACTTAAACATAGTACGCAGCATCGAGCTACTCCCATGAATCGGCTCCCTGCCTGCATATTTGCAGGTCAAGGGCTGTTTCCACACCTTACAACCAGTCGCGCGTTCGGGCAGCTGTCCCTGGTTTTTCAGGACTCATGCTGACCACTTGCTGACTTTCCTGACGCATCGTCAGGCGAATACAGAGGGCGTCGTCCGCCCTCCCGAACCTCACCGCGACAACAGCCCAAGCCTAAGCAGCACCCCCCAAGGGGCGTCCGTGATCACCGTCACAGAGGCGGTGTGGGCGGCCGATCGCCACCGGCCCGATCGAAGGTGCCTGCCGCGACTTGATCGGCGACCGCCTCGACATCACCGGCAGCCGCTGGGGACTCCACGGGGCGGAGGCCGTTCTCACGCTCCGAGCCCTCATCGACAACGGCGACTGTGCCGCCTACTGGCGACACCACCTCGCCCACGAACACGAACGCCTCTACCCCGCCCCCGACCAGCACAACTACGACCTCACGGCCTGATCAGGAACGTCCCTGAAGGAGAGCCAACACCCAACTCCTCTTGCCAGAGTCGGCTCACGGGCGGGTGATGGCTTGCTCAAGCAAGTCCTGAAGAAGGCGCTGCTGCTGCGGGGTGAGGCCGGCCAGCGGTGAGTCCTGAGCAAGGAGCTCGAGGAGCCGATCTCGGAGGGCATTGCCCTTGGCGGTGAGGACGAGTTGCTTTGCGCGGCGGTCTGTGGGGTGCGCGTGGCGCTCGACCAGGCCCTGCTTCTCGAGCTTGTCGATGACGAAGGTGGCATTGGAGGGTTCGCAGCTCATGCGTTCGGCGAGCTCTCGCATGGTCATCGGTCCGGTCATCTCCCGCAGCGCGGTCGCCTGGGCCGCGGTGAGGCCCAAGTTGACGGCGCGTTCGCGTACGTGATCGGCGATCTGCTGGGCCAGTCCGTTCACCAGACCGCACACCTCTCGCTCGGCGAGGGCCTGCGGTTCCGGGGGCGTCGTCATGCCTCCACCCTAGCAAGTCCATCAAGCCAGAATAATTACAGCTAGAATATTTCTAGCTTGATGCTTATGGTTGCGTTGTTGCCGCCGCGAGGCGCGGCGATGACCTGACACCGACGAAAAAGGGGAGAGACCATGGCGAACTCCGTGGCCGACCAGGCCGAGCGACTGCGGCGGCCGGCGGGAATCCGCTCGGTATGGCTGGGCGACACGAGAGTGTCCTTCGTGCCAGACGGGGATGTGCGGCTCAGGCCGCGCGATCTGCTCCAGGACACGACCGATGAGACGTGGGCCGCCTACCCGGAGTATTTGGACGCCTCGGGCAACCTCGTGGCGAGCATCGGCGGTCTGTTGGTGGAGCACGGCGGCCGCGCGCTGCTGATCGATGCGGGGTTCGGACCGCAGGCGCTCCCGGCGGCCCCGGACGGGCCGCGCGGCGTGATCCACGGGGGTGCGCTCCTGGACAGTCTGGCCGAGGTCGGCCGCGGGCCGGAAGAGATCGAGATGGTGGCCTTCACCCACCTGCACTCCGATCACCTCGGCTGGGCCTGGCACCCCGCCCCAGGCGGTGACCGGCCCGTGTTCGCCCATGCCGACTACCTCGTGTCCGAGCCGGAATGGGCCCAGCGCGACCTGCTGGCGGCACAGGGCATGACCCAGGAGGTCACAGCCCTGGCATCACGCGTGCGTACCGTGACGGACGAGCAGGAGATCTTCCCAGGCGTGCGCGTGCGGATCACCGCCGGTCACACCGCCGGACACGCCGAGTACGTCATCACCTCGGGTGGACAGCGACTGATCGCCTTCGGCGATGCCCTGCACTCACCGATCCAGATCGACCACCCTGAATGGTCTTCGGCCTTCGACCACGACCCTGTGCGGTCCGCCGAGCACCGACGCCGCCTCGTCGTCGAGTTGGAAGACCCTGACACGATCGGCTTCGGCATCCACTTCGCCGACGTGGTGTTCGGGCAGGTCCGGCGGGACGGCAACGGCCCCGCCTGGCGCCCCCTGGACACCTGAAGACACTTCCCTCCAGACGAACTAGACCCAGTTGAGCCTGCGGGAACAGGACATCGAAGCGGTCGGCGCTGAGCTGGAGCGGCTGTGGCGCACTCGGCCCGTGGGCTTGCCGGACACCACCTACCCAGACCAGTTCCTCGCCGCCATCACGCCTGGCTCCAGCCGCCACGTCGCGAGCTGCTTCGGTGGGACTCGGCTGCACTTCATCGAACCGGACGGATCTGTATGGGACTGTCCGTCTGGCCTCAAGATCGCCGCCACCCCCGTGGAGCGGCGTCGCTCCATCAGGGAGCACAGTGCCGCTGCCCTCTTCGACCACGACGGCACCTGCGTCGACTGCGCCCTCTTCTCTGCCGACTGCCTGCCCCCATGTGGCCGCTGACCGGCTTCTCCACCTTCCTCACCGGGAGCCGTCCATGACCCGCGCCTCTGCCGTGCCGACCCCGACGGGAGAGGGACGCCCCATGGCTGACCTGTTCACCACCTAGCGGTCCCGCGCATACGAACACGACCTCGCCCAGGCGCTCGGCGTGGCGCATGCCATCAGCGTCAGTTCCGGCACCGCGGCGTTGCACGTGGCGCTCCTGGCCGCAGGCATCGGGGCCGGCGACGAGGTCTTGGTCCCGGCCCTCACCGTGCCGATGTCGATTGCCGCGGTGCACCACGCCGGAGCCGCCTCCTGGACCGGCGGACTGCACTCCCCGACGCCGCAGCCACCCGCATCGCCGAATGGATCAATGAGGCACTGCGCGCCACGCGCATCGCCCATGTGCCCGAGCAGCGGACCGCTTTACCGGCCAGCGGTGAGTTCAGACCGTGAGGGAAACAAGTTCGGCGATCCGGCCGAAGAGCTCCTTGCCGATGACCTTCGTGTCCTCCGGGGCGTACAGCTCACCGAGTTCCACCTCAGACACCCATTTGAAGGGGTGGACCGCCACGGCCACCGGCTCTCGCGGGGCCTCGACGACCGCGACAAACAGATGGTCGATGTGCACGTGTTCTTCGGGGTGGTGGTTGTCCCGGTTCGCCTTGATCGCGACCGTCCACCACGGTGCCACCACCGCCGGATGCGGATATCCATCCGGCAGTTCCAACACCGGTGCGGGCAGCAGTCTCCCCTCGAATCCGGACTCTTCGACGCCCTGATCCACACCGAGTTGCGAGGGTGGTAGACGACCGCCGAGAGGTCCGCTACACGCCACAAACCCCAGTGGAGTCAGTGGTGACCAAAGCAGCCCCCCGCTCCGCGGACCTGATGAAGCGCGGAACGTTGCACGCCGATCCGCTGATCACCTCGCCAAGGTCGCTCAAGGACATCAACGAGGCGTCCAAGGACGCAACAGTCCGCGCCGGTGTGCTGGCTCTAACGATGCCTCACCACCCTCGGGACGCCTTCCGGGCATAAGACGTATCCAGGGTGCGCGGTACTGATCCGCAGGATGGAGAGCGTGCGATCCCCGTTCGAGATCGCCTTGGGCCGCGCGAAGCCGTCGCACTCGCGGCAGCCCGATGGAGGGCGCGACGGACACCAACCTGCGTCGTGCCATCCCCCAGAAGAGTGACCGGAACCCACATGAGTGATCGAACACAGGATTACGGCTCTCCTGCACAGCCAGCAGAGGGCGGGGCGCCCATATTCGAAATCCCGTCCTACATTTCGCTCCCAAGACCCCGTGACGGGACAAGAAGCGTCCCGTTACCCGATCGCCTGTCCGCATCTCTCCCGAGGAATCGCCATGCATCCCGTACGCCGTCCTGCCTTGGTTCATCTTGCGTTCGAAATCACCAGCGCCACCTTGACCACCTGCGCTCACGCAGCCGCCGCCACCGCCGATGGGTCACGTCCGGATACGAGGTACCGGGCATGACGGACTCTGCGGCCCTCCCCTCCACCCTCAGCCCGTTCGTCACCACGCGCGGCCGACACGCGGTCGAGCAGCTCATGCGGGAGGGACAGCGTTGATCGAAGCTCACCTCTTGATCGCAGACGTGGCGCAGATTCTGCTCCGTGCGAATGGCGCCGCTCTGTGCGTTCGCCGCAATCCGGATGCAGCACTCGCGCCGGGAAAACTGACCGTCGTAGGCGGCCACCTCAAGGCTGGCGAACCACTGGACCTCGCGGCACGACGCGAAGCGGCAGAGGAGACCGGCATCCAGATCGACGCCGACCAGCAGGAGTTCTGCGGGCTTGTCCATCATCACGAGCCCGGCGGCACGGACCGGATCACCGCGGTCTTCGTGGCGCAGTCGTGGACGGGTGAACCGCATAACGCGGAGCCGGACAAACACGAGGGGCTGTTCTGGGTGTCGATCGAGCAGCCGCCCTCCGAATGCCACCCCTACACCAGCCACATCTTCCACATGCTCACCCATGGCCCGTCCTACCGGGCTCTGAACTGGCCGGTACGGGGAGGCAGCGCGTGAAGCGGTTCTTCGGCAAAGTCCGCATGGCCGAGCCCAAGGTCTCCGACGCGGAACGTGAACTCTTCGGCGGACCTCTGCGCTACGACATGGGCTGGTCCCAACACGAGCATGCGGGCCTGGATCTGACCATGATGTCGGCGCTGCGCTCCATGCCCGCGCTCGTCGGCGCCACCCTGCGTATGGCGTGGCAGGCCGACCGGCGGGCGCTGCTGGCCGTGGCGGTCAGCGAGGTCGGCCAGGGCATCGCGGCGGCCATCGGGCTGCTCGCCGTCAACGCCGTCATGCACGCGCTGCTCGCCGGAACGGGCAGCGCCAACGAGCGGCTGCACGCCCTGTTACCCGGCCTGCTGGCCGCCGCCGCCATCGGTGTCGTCAACTCCGCCCTCTCTGCCTGGTCCACCTCCCGTGCGGGGCGCCTGGAGCCGAAGGTCGAGCGGATCGCGACCACCCAGTATCTGGCCGGCGCTGTCAGCGTCGAACTGGAGGCCATCGACGACCCAGACTTTCGCCGGCTCGTCGACATCGCACAGCACGGCCCCGGCTCCGCCCGCCGCATGATCGGAGCCTGCGTCGCCGCGCTGAACGGCATCATCTCGCTGATTGCCACGGCCGGTGTGCTCGCCGTTCTGGACCCTGTACTGATGCCCATGCTGGTCCTCATCGCGGCCCCGCGTGGCTGGGGCGCCATGCGCGTGGCGCAGGAACGGTACGTGTCGGTGATGAGCTGGATCGAGCATGTGCGGGCCAGCCGCCTCATCGGCAACCTGCTCACTGAGCGCTCTGCCGCGCAGGAGGTGCGCATCCACGCCGTGGGCACCTTTCTCCTCGACCGCTACGAGCGCATGGCCGAGAGCGCCGAAGCCGAACAGGAGCGACTTGCCTCCAGCAAGGCCCTCACCGAGTGGGTCGCCTCGGCGCTGTCCGGCCTGGCCTTGGCCACGACGTACGCGGCCATGTTCTGGCTCATCCTCTCCGGGCACATGAGCCTGGCCATTGCCGGCACCGCCGTGATCGTGGTGCGGACCGGTTCGGCGAGCCTGGGCGGGCTGGTGATGAACATCAACCAGTTACACGAGGAGTCGCTGTACGTCCGCGATCACGGCCGGTTTCTGACCGAGGCAGCACGGCGCACCATCCCCGAGGGCGGCTGCCCTGTGCCCGAGCGGGTCGGGGAGATCGCCCTCGACGGCGTCACCTACCGATATCCCGACTGTGACACGGCTGCCCTGCAGCAGGTGTCGCTGACCCTGCCGATGGGGTCGGTCACCGCTGTGGTCGGCGAGAACGGCTCCGGCAAGAGCACACTGATGAAGATCCTTTCGGGGATGCTGCTGCCCCAAGCCGGCACCCTGCGCTGGGGCGAAGAGGACGTGACCGGTCTCGACCGCTCGCAGGTCTTCGCGCGTGTCTCCCTGCTCACCCAGGATTTCCAGCGCTGGCCGGTAACCGCCGAGATGAACATCCGCCTCGGCCGCCCGGCCCACGCCGCGACATCGCAGGACCTGGAGCCGTCGGTCGACTATGCGGGCGCCGCCCCGGTCATCGCCAAACTCCCCGACGGTCTGCGCAGCCTGCTGGCCCGCATGTTCCGCGGAGCGATCGAGCTCTCCGGTGGCGAGTGGCAGAAAGTGGGGCTGGCCCGCACCCACTGGCGCAGCTCAACCTCGCAGGCCGACAGCGTCCTCATCGTGGATGAGCCCACCTCCGCGCTCGATCCCGAGGCCGAGATCGAAGCCTTCGACCGCATCCGCCGCCTTGCCGCTCCGAACCGGGCCGTCGTCCTGGTCACCCACCGCATGTCCGGTGTCCGCCACGCCGACCACATCTACGTCCTCAACGCGGGACACCTCAGCGAACACGGCACGCACGACGAGCTCATCGCCGCACGCGGGCGGTACGCCGCCATGTTCGACGCTCAAGCCGCCCAGTACGCCCCCACCACGGCCAGCATCCCGAACCCTGCCGCACCCTCCGTCGCGGATCCCGCATGACCCGTCCGCACGAAAGGCCCGACGTGACGACACCCCCCATCACTGACTTCGACGACACGCGCCCCCTTTCGCCACCAGCTGGCCGACCAGCTCGCCGAGGCCGGCCACATCCGAACCTCCGCAGTCGACGAAGCCACTGCTGATCCGCCGCAACCGGACCACCGGCGAACTCGCCTTCTACCGGTGCTGGTCACCCACCGAAGTGACGCTGGCCGAACTGGTCCGCGTCGCCGGTGCCCGCTGGAGCATCGAGGAGTGCTTCCAGGCCGCCAGGAGCCAGGTCGGGATCGACCACTACCAGGTCAGGCACTGGACGGCATGGCACCGGCACATCACCCTCGCCATGCTCGCCCTAGCCTTCCTCACTGCCGTCGCCGTCGCCGGCGCGGCACCCCACCGGCCAACAGAACCGCACCACCCCACCCGAAAACATGAGCCGATACATCTGACCGTCCCAGCGATCCGTCGCCTGCTCACTGCGGTCCTCACTCCGCCGGCCATCACCACGGCCAAACTGCCGCACTGGTCCAGTTGGCGCCGACACCACCAGTCAGCGGCTCGACGCAGTCACTACCGCGACGATCTCTCAAGGAGCCCACCAGATGGGCCAGGAAGCCGCAATGAGGTAAGGCCGTTTCCCGGACAGCCAGTTCTACGCCTACCTGCGAGGCATGTTTTCGGCCGACTCAGCGGATCGTTGGAGCCTGCGGCGCGACCACTTCGCGCAGCTCGGCGGCGGCTTGGGCCATGAGCTGAGCGAGGGTGGTGTCCGGCTCGGCTAGCCAGCGGGGCATGGCTCGCCGGTGGATCGCCAGTACCACGTCGATGAGGAAGCGTGCTTTGCCGGGCTCGACGCCGCGGCGCTCGAGCGCCGGTGCCAGCGCGTCGGCGATGTCGGCGAGCTTGATCAGATCGCGCTCGGTCAGGGCCGGGTTGGCGGCGATCACTCTTCCCCGGCGCAGCAGGAACTCGCGTGGGCGGAAGATCTCCTCGGCGGTTCCCAGCGCGGTCAGCAGCGCATCGATCGGGGTGAGGCCCGGGTCGGCTGCCTCGACCTGGGCGACGAGGTGGGCCTCGAGTTCGTTGCCGGCGAAGAGGACTTCCCGCTTGTCGGGGAAGTAGCGATAGAAGGAGCGCTCCTTCAGTCCGGCGGCGTCTGCGATCTGCGCGACCGAGGTGCGCTCGAACCCCTGTGTTTCGAACAGCTGGAGCGCTGCGCGTTCGAGTCGGCCCTGTGCGTCGGATTCCCATCGCGGCATGTCCACCATCCTACGACAACAGGAGCTGTCATCGGCTGGTACGGTCAATGACAACAGATGCTGTCATCAGCCAGGAGGTCGTCATGAAGGCTCTGCAGTTCGACCGGTTCGGTTCCCCGGACGTGATCGTGCTCCGCGACGTCCCACAGCCGGAGCCCGGACCCGGCCAGATCCGGATCGCTGTGCGGGCGTGCGGCCTGACGCCGGCCGACTGGCACGTCGTCGACGGTCTCCTCGCGGACCATCTGCCGCCGCTGCCGCGCGGGCTCGGCCTTGAGGTCGCGGGCACCGTCGACGCGCTCGGCGAGGGCGTCGACGGCGTCCAGATCGGAGACCGTGTGTTCGGCCCGGCCACCTTCGACGGCCCGACGGCCGGCGCCGCCGAGTACGCGCTGATGCCGGCCTGGGCACGCATTCCCGAGGGCGTAACCGCCGAGCAGGCCGCTGCGCTGCCGATGGCGGCCGAGACGGCGTGGCGTGCGCTCGAGGATCTCGGCGTTCAGCCGGGTGAGCTGCTGCTCGTCCACGGCGCGGGCACCACCGTGGGTGAGGCGGCGGTGCGCTTCGGGCTGCACCGGGGTATTCGGGTGATCGCCACCACCGGGCCGACTCGGGCCGCCGCCCTGGAAGAGATCGGCGCCCAGGTGACCGCCTACGGCGAGGGCATGGCCGAACGCGTCAGCGCACTGTCCCCGGGCCCCGTGGACCGCGCCCTGGACACCACACCGACCGGGGGCCGGATCGACCGCGCCGACCAGCCCAGTCCGGCCGGCGGCTCGCTGCCGACCCTGATCGAGCTGACCGGGGACCCCGACCGTGTCCTCACCGTCTCGGACTTCGCCGCCGCAGCCGAACTGGGCGTCCGGATCACCACCGAGATCCGCTACGACCAGATGAATGAGTTCGCCCGGCTCGCCGGCGAAGGCATCCTGGTCGTACCGGTCGCCCGCACCTACACCCTCGACCAGATCCAGGAAGCGGCCAAGCTCAGCCAATCCCGCCGCCCCGGCGGCAAGCTCATGCTCGTCCTGTGATCACCTTGCTGGCCTGGTCAGGTGAAAGGAGTCCACACACCGCGATGATCACGCGGTGACCGCACCCGTCACCGACCAGGGTCCCTACAAGATCGCGAAGTCACACTGGAGTACTAGGTGCTCTACCGGTAGTTCGTTAAATCCGGCGGTAGAGGTCAATACCGTGTCCGGTGGTGACGGCGTCGATCAGGGCTTGGAGCTCGGCGGGTGGGTC
>NZ_JBICXM010000015.1:0-203298 GCF_043200235.1 Streptomyces sp. NPDC048441 | reverse complement strand
CCGTCGAAGCCGTTGAGGGCGATGACGAAGGGGAGGCCGCTGTTCTCGAAGTAGTCGACGGCGGGGAAGCAGTCGGCGAGGCGGCGGGTGTCGACCAGGACCACCGCGCCGATGGCGCCGCGTACGAGGTCGTCCCACATGAACCAGAAGCGGTCCTGTCCGGGTGTACCGAAGAGGTACAGGATCAGGTCCTGGTCCAGGGTGATGCGGCCGAAGTCCATGGCCACCGTGGTGGTGGTCTTGTCTCCGGTGTGTGTGAGGTCGTCGATGCCCGCCGATGCGGACGTCATGACGGCCTCGGTACGCAGCGGGTTGATCTCAGAGACCGCTCCGACGAACGTGGTCTTGCCCACGCCGAAGCCGCCCGCCACCACGATTTTCGCGGAAGTGGTGGAGCGGGCTGTTGCTCCGCCGCTAGAGCTTGCGAAGTCCACTGAGCACCCTTTCGAGCAGTGTCACGTCTGGCTGGCCGCCGGCGGACTCGTCGCCGCCCGGCTGATGGATGGCGACAAGTCCGGCCTCCGCCAGGTCGGCTACGAGGATCCGGGCGACGCCGAGGGGAATGGTGAGGAGTGCCGAGATCTCGGCGACTGACTTGATCTCGCGGCACAGATTGCAGATCCGCTGATGCTCGGGCAACTGGCCCTGCATCTGGTGCGGTTGTGCGGTGGTGTGCACCAGCGCCTCGATGGCGAGCTGGTAGCGGGGCCTGGTGCGGCCGCCCGTCATGGCGTACGGGCGCACCAGGGGGTTGCTCGCAGACCCGGCAGGCGCCGGTTCCGGAGCGCGTCGCTGTGGCTGCACTGGCTGGATCCTGGGGGTATGAGGCTGCTCGTACGGGCTCTGGCGGGGGCCCGGCTGCTGCGGCTGCTGGTAGGGCCTGCGGTGCTGGCTGGGTGCGGAGGGGAAGTTGTAACGGTTGGGCGCCCCGTCGTACGGTCCCTGCCCCTGGCCGTGACCAGGCGACCAGTTGGCCGATGACGAACCGTCCGGGGGTGTTCCTGAGCCTGCCACGTACTCCTCCTCCGACTGTGCCGGGCACCATCATTCTGGAGCCGCGTCTCGAAACCTTACGGCCACGGGACGCGAAAACGCACCGTACGTCTACTAGTTGAGAAGGCTCCCCTGCAGCTCCGCACGCAGGTCGGGCGTGAGTACGGTCCCCGCGCGGTCGACAAGAAGCGCCATCTCGTACCCAATGAGACCGATGTCCGCATCCGGGTGGGCGAGTACGGCCAGCGAGGAACCGTCGGAGATGGACATAAGGAAGAGAAATCCTCGCTCCATCTCCACAACGGTCTGGGTCACGGAACCGCCCTCGAAGATCCGGGAAGCCCCGGCGGTGAGGGAGGTCAGACCGGATGCGACGGCCGCGAGCTGGTCGGCTCGGTCGCGGGGGAAGCCTTCGGACATAGCCAGAAGGAGTCCGTCGGCGGAGACCACCACCGTGTGGGACACCCCAGGGGTGTTGTCCACGAAGTTGGTGATCAACCAGTTCAGGTTCTGCGCCGCCTGGCTCATCGGGCTCACACTAACGCTCCTGGTTGTAGGTGCTGTCAGAGCCGAAGCCCTGGCCATTCGTGGTGTCACTGCCTGCGCTGCGTCCCCGCTGGACGCCGCGGCGCAGGTTGCTCAGTCGACCCCGAACGTCCTCGGGGTCGCGGGAGACCTGAGGGCCGCCCTGTGGGGTCTGTTCCGCCGTGCCCTCGACCAGATTGGCCTTGGGTACCCGCTTCGGGAGACCGGACGGGGTGACCCCACCCGCCTTGGGCTCCTTCAGCGATTCGGCGCGCTGCCAGCGGTCGTCGTTGGGCGAACGCCAGCTGCTGCTCTCGGTGTTGCCGTCCCCAGTCCCGTTCCCGTTCCCGGGATCGGCCGGGGCGGGGGCCGGGGCGTTGCCGTTGCTGTTCGCGCCGGTGGAGCCGCGGCGCGGAAGACCTGCGGAGGTCGTGTCCTGCACTGCGGACGGGGCCGGTCCGGGACGCTCGAAGCCTACGCGCTCCCCGCCGTTCGCGGGAGCCACGGGACCGGATTCCGGTTCCGGAGAGTACTCGGTCCGATACGCACCCGAGTTCGTCTCATATCCTTCACGACCCGGCCAGTCGTCCTGGTGAGAGCGGTCGGGATAGGCCGCGAACGGCTCGGAGACAGCACCCGTACGAGCGGCGTGGTCGTCGTGACCGGCCTCCGTGTAGGTGTCCTGGTAGCCGTCCTGCGCCGGGTAGTACGGATCGTCGTACGACGGCTGTGCGACCTGACCCTGGTTGTACTCGTCGTACGCGGGAGCCTGCTGGTCGTACCCGGGCTCGTAACCGCCCTGCTGCTGGAAGCCCTGCTGGTCGAAGCTCTGCTGGTCGAAACCCTGCGGTGCGTCGACCTCGTCGCGGAACAGCGGACGCCCGTCGGCGGACTGCGCCTGCGCCTCCAGAGCGGCTCGCCGCTCCTCACGCATCAGCGAGCGGCCCACCGGGTCGAGATCCGGGGAGTCGGCCCCGTCGCCGTTGTAGCGGCTGTCGTCGAAGCCGAGCTCGGCGGCCGTACGGATCGGCTGGTGCGCGAACGCGGGCTGCTCGGGAGCGTGCTGCTCCGGCATGATCGAGGAGACCGTGAACTCGGACTCGGGCAGCTGGTTCTCGCCACCGCCACCGTGCGTGATCCCGTCGGGGAGCATGACGAGCGAGGTCGTACCGGCCTGCTCGCCCGAAGGACGCAGCTGGACACGGATGCCGTGCCGGTCGGACAGACGGCCGACCACGAACAGGCCCATGCGCTGGGAGATCGCGGCGTCCACCGTCGGCGGGTTGGCCAGCTTGTGGTTGATGTCCGCGAAGTCCTCGGCGGTGAGGCCGATGCCCTTGTCGTGGATCTCGACCATGACGCGGCCGTCGGGAAGGCGGGTCGCGGTGACGCGGACCTTGGTCTGCGGCGAGGAGAACGTGGTGGCGTTCTCCAGGAGCTCGGCGAGCAGGTGCACGAGGTCGGTCACGGCAAGGCCGTGGATCTCGGCCTCCGGGACACCCGAGAGTTCGACGCGCTCGTACTGCTCCACCTCGGAGGAGGCGGCGCGCAGCACGTCGACCAGCGGGACCGGCTGGTCCCAGCGGCGGCCCGGCTCCTCGCCGGAGAGAACGAGGAGGTTCTCGCCGTTGCGGCGCATACGGGTCGCCAGGTGGTCAAGGCGGAAGAGGCTCTCCAGCTGGTCCGGGTCGGCCTCGTTGTTCTCCAGGTCCGTGATGAGGGTCAGCTGGCCCTCGATCAGGGACTGGTTGCGCTGCGACAGGTTGGTGAAGATCGCGTTGATGTTGCCACGGAGCAGAGCCTGCTCGGCGGCGAGCCTGACGGCCTCGCGGTGCACCTGGTCGAAGGCGCGGGCGACCTCGCCGATCTCGTCCGTGGACGTGATCGGGATGGGCTGTACGCGGGTGTCGACGCGGCCGGGGTCGGTGCGCGAGAGCTGGTCGACCAGCATCGGCAGGCGCTGCTCGGCGATACCGAAGGCGGCGGTGCGCAGCTGGCGCATCGCGCGGCTCATCTGGCGGGCCATGAGCCCGGCCAGGATGAAGGCGGCGAGCAGCGCGATCACGACGATGGCGCCGTTGATGTAGGCGCTGCGCTGGGCGTTGGACGCGATGTCCGACGCCTCCTTTACCGCCTTGTCCGCGAGGTCGGACTCGATGGTGCGGTACGCGTCGAACTTGGCGGTGGTGGTGGCCCACCAGGCCTGGGGGGTGACGCCCTTGCCCGCGAGGGCGACGCGGGCGCTGGGCTGTGTGCTCTGCAGCTGCGCCATGGCCGCGACCATCGCCTGGGAGGACGGCGGCGGTACGAACGTCTCGCCCTTGGCCTTCGCGGCGGCAGCGGCCTGCTTGGCCTGCTTCTCGCCGTCGGCCGTCAGCTTCTTCTTCGCGGCCTCGAGCTTGGCGACGTCGGCGGGGGTGCCACCACCGGTGTACTCCTCGATGGCGATGCCTTCGAGGTAGGCGTACGAGGAGAGTGCCACGCGCTGCTTGCCGAGGCTGGTGGCGGTGGGGCCCGGCTTGACGAGCAGGTGCGTGCCGAGGGAGCGCTGCAAGGAGAGCGCGGCCTTGGTCAGCGAGATCGCGTAGACGGTGCGGCCGTAGCTCGTGATGTTTCCGGTGCCCAGACCGAGCTCGTTGGCGAACTCCATCAGGGGGTGCTGGATGGCTACGTAGCCCTCTTCGGTCTGCGCGCCGGAGAGCTTGGAGGTGTACGCGGCCTGGCGAAGCGCCTGCAGACCCGGCTCCACCTTGTGGAAGCCTTCGAGGCGGCGCTCGAGGCCTTCCTTCTGCGGCATGTTCTCGGCGGCGGCGTCGAACTCGTCACCGGCCTTGTCGGTGGCCTTGCGGGCCTTCACGACGACCGGGTCGTTCTTCTTGCCGCGCAGCAGGGGAGCGGCGGAGAGGTCGCGCTCCTCGATGAGGCGGTTGCCGTAGTTCAGCGAGGCCTGCACAAGGCGGGCCGTGTGCTCGGCGTCCTGGGCCTCGCTCCAGGTGTCGATCGAGCCCTTGACCTGGAAGCCGCCCATGACGAGGCCGACCAGCACGGGTATGAGGAGGATCGCGTTCAGGCGGGTCGGCACGCGCCAGTTGCGCGGGGACATTCTGCCGCCGCTGGGCGCCGGCGCCTCCATGCCCTGCACATCGGTGGGGGACGCCGCTGTGCGCGGCGGCGGGGTGAAGTTGCCCCGCGTGTCCCGCGTATGCGGCGGTGCGGGGCTCGGCTTGCTTCGCCTCACTCGACCAACAACCTCTCGGCGGCGGGACCTGAACTGGTCCCGCTGTCGTCTCCAAGGCCCGTGCTACTGGGCAGTTCAGCGCATTCCAGCACGTCAGGGCGCCGTCTTCCAAACACTGGGAAGCGGAAGTTCCGAGTGGTGTAAGCCTCAGATAAAACGGTCAAATAGAGCGAGCCCCGCCAAAAGGCGGGGCTCTTGTGAGCACAGCGACACCGGATGACCGCGACGCGTGGTGGCGTCCGGCGAATTCTCTGTCGAAACGTTATGAACAGAGCGGCCGTCCGTGTCAAAGGACACAGCCCGCTCTGTTGAATCTACGGTAACTGCCGTACTGCCCTGTCTACTTGAGTCGTGCCATAAGTGCGTGCTCGACCAGCGTGATCAGGCCACTCTTTGCGTCCGCACGGTGTCGTGCGTCGGTCGTGATGATCGGGGTGTTGGGACCGATCTGGAGAGCTTCGCGCACCTCGTCCGGCGTGTAGGGCTGGTGGCCGTCGAAGCCGTTGAGGGCGATGACGAAGGGGAGGCCGCTGTTCTCGAAGTAGTCGACGGCGGGGAAGCAGTCGGCGAGGCGGCGGGTGTCGACGAGTACGACGGCGCCGATGGCGCCGCGTACGAGGTCGTCCCACATGAACCAGAAGCGGTCCTGTCCGGGTGTACCGAAGAGGTACAGGATCAGGTCCTGGTCCAGGGTGATGCGGCCGAAGTCCATGGCCACCGTGGTGGTGGTCTTGTCTCCGGTGTGTGTGAGGTCGTCGATGCCCGCCGATGCGGACGTCATGACGGCCTCGGTACGCAGCGGGTTGATCTCGGAGACTGCCCCGACGAACGTGGTCTTGCCCACGCCGAAGCCGCCCGCCACCACGATTTTCGCGGAGGTGGTGGAGCGGGCTGTTGCTCCGCTGCTAGAGCTTGCGAAGTCCACTGAGCACCCTTTCGAGCAGTGTCACGTCAGGCTGACCGCCGGCGTTCTCGTCGCCGCCGGGCTGGTGAATGGCGACGAGCCCGGCCTCGGCCAGGTCCGCCACGAGGATCCGGGCCACGCCGAGCGGCATGGAGAGCAGGGCCGACACCTCGGCCACCGACTTGACCTCGCGGCACAGGTGGCAGATCCGCTGGTGCTCGGGGAGCAGCCCCATCAGCTGGGCCGGGTCGGCCGTCGTGCTCACCAGCGCCTCTATCGCGAGCTGGTAGCGGGGCCTGGTCCGGCCGCCGGTCATCGCGTATGGACGCACCAGCGGCTGGTCGCCTTCATAGCCGTACGACGCCTGAGAGCCGTACGGATCGTGAGAGGCGTTGGGCGGGGTCATGGATCCTCCGGGCGGGACAGCAGGTGGTCTGCGTGCCGTCGATAGAGCCGGTGGGGGCACAAATGGCGGCCGGACGGTTGGTCAGTACGTACGGTCGGTCGGTGGGGCGGCCGATGGGCGGAACTAGTGGAGCAAGCTGCCCTGCAGTTCTGCGCGGAGGTCCGGGGTGAGGACGGCACCGGCGCGGTCGACGAGGAGGGCCATTTCGTACCCGACGAGGCCGATGTCGCACTCGGGGTGCGCGAGCACGGCCAGGGACGAGCCGTCGGAGACCGACATGAGGAAGAGGAACCCTCGCTCCATCTCCACCACGGTCTGCGTGACGGCACCGCCCTCGAAGATCCGGGAGGCTCCTGCGGTGAGGGAGGTCAGGCCCGACGCGACCGCCGCGAGCTGGTCGGCGCGGTCACGCGGGAAGCCCTCGGACATCGCCAGAAGGAGGCCGTCGGCGGAGACCACGACCGTGTGGGACACCCCGGGGGTGTTGTCCACGAAGTTCGTGATCAACCAGTTCAGATTCTGTGCCGCCTGGCTCGGACTCAACTAACGCTCCTGCTGGTGAGTGGGGAAGCTGCCGGTCTGGCCGGTACCGGCCTGGCGACCCTGCTGGATGCCCCGACGGAGATTCGTCAGCCGGCCGCGTACCTCTTCGGGCGCACGCGAGACCTGCGGACCTGTGCTTTCCTGCTGCTCCTGTGCGGTGCCCGCGACGAGGTTGGCTCGCGGGACGCGGCGCGGCAGGCCGGACGTGGTGATGCCGCCTGCGGACGGCTTCTTGACGCGCTCGGCCTGGCGGCCCAGCTCGTCGTTGGGCGAGGTGCGCCAGGATGCGGCGCTGCCGTTCGTGACGTTGTTGACGTTCCCGCCGCCGTTCCCGCCGCCGCCTCCGCTGAACGCGGAGCCGGAGGAGGAAGCGGGCGCGCCGGTCGGGCGTGGGGGCCCTGCCGGGTTCTGCGGCTGCTGTGCCTGCGGCTGCTGTGCCTGCGGCTGCTGTGCCTGCGGTCGCGAAGGCAGGGGGGAGGTGGGCTGAGGCCGCTGCGGACGCTGGGGCCGCTGCTGCTCGGGAGCGGCGGGCTCGGGGGAGCGGCCACCGCCCTGCGGGGCGCCGGGCTGCTGGCCCTGCTGCTCTTGCTGCTGCTGGAACCAGTTGGTCTCCAGCGTGTCGAACAGCGGGGTGCGGCCGTCACCGGGACCTGCGGGCGGCAGCTCGCCGGGCTGGGAGGGCTGCTGCTGCACGGGCTGCTGAGGCTGCTGCGACTGGGACGGCTGCTGCGGCCTGGACGGCACCGGAGGCTGCGGCGGGATGCCCGCGTCACGCGAGCCACGCTGCTGCGGGGCGTTCGGGACGCCCGGGGCACCGGCGCCCGGCGCCATGCCGTTGTTGTAGCCGGGGGCAGTGGTGCCGGGACGCTGGAACTGGCCCGTGCCGGCGGAGGTGTCCTGGCCGCCGAAGACATCCGGGCGGACGAACTGCCCGGTGCCCTGCTGGTTGCCCTGGCCCTGACCACCCTGCTGGCCGGTGTTCTGCGTGTTCTGCGGCGAACCCGTGCCGGGCGGCGGCCCGTTGAAGTCCGGCCGCTCGAACTCGGCGGTCGATCCAGGCCCCTGCACGCTGTTGCCGGCCGCCGGGTGCGGGAACTGCCCGGTGGTCTCCGGCTCCTCGTGCCCACGCGGGGTGTCGAAGGGCTCGCGCGAGACCTGCGGCTGCGCGTTCTCGTCGCTCCAGCTGGGCACGCGCGGCTGCGGGTTGCCCCCGGGAAGCTCGGCTCGCGGGCCACCACCACGGGGCGGCAGCTGCGGCCTGCGCCCCTGCTGGCCCGCGTCGTTCGCGGCGGGGTTCGCCGGATTCGTACGCTGCTGGGGTACGGGAGGCTGCGGCGCGGAGCCCTGTCCACGGCCACCGCCCGGCCTGCCCCCGAAGAGGCTGCCACCGGAACCGGAACCCTGTCCGGGCTGCCCCTGCTGAGGAGGCTGCTGACCGGAGGCCCCCACCGGAGCGGACGGCGAACCGGCTCGCGGCCCCGCGTCACGCGAGGGCAGCGCGGCCCGCGGCCCCGCTCCCGTGACCTGCCCACGAGGCGGACCGGCAGCGATCCTGCCCGCGGCACCCGCGGGCCCCGCCGAGCCGGGCGCACCGTTTCCGGCACCGACTCCACGACGCGCGGCGGCGGCACCCGCCGAGGCCTGTGCGGCGACGGGGCCACCGCTCTGGCCGGGGCCGGGCGAACCGGGCTTGTTCGGCGCCTTCTTGCCGCCCTGGGCGACATCGATGGGCAGCATGACGAGCGCGGTCGTACCGCCGGAGTCCGAAGGCCGGAGCTGGATACGGATGCCGTGGCGCTGCGACAGACGGCCGACCACGAACAGACCCATGCGGCGCGAGACCGAGACGTCCACGGTGGGCGGCGACGCGAGCCGCTCGTTGATCGCGGCGAGGTCCTCGGGGGAGAGGCCGATGCCGGTGTCGTGGATCTCGATGAGCACACGGCCGTCGGGCAGTGCGTGACCGGTCACCTTGACCTTGGTCTGCGGCGACGAGAACGACGTCGCGTTCTCGAGGAGCTCGGCGAGCAGGTGCACGAGGTCGTTGACCACGCGTCCGGCGACCTCGGTCGTCGGAACCGCGGAGAGCTCGATGCGCTCGTACTGCTCCACCTCGGACGCGGCGGCACGCAGCACGTCGACGAGCGGAACGGGCCGGGTCCAGCGGCGACCGGGCTCTTCACCGGCGAGAACGAGGAGGTTCTCGCCGTTACGGCGCATACGGGTCGCGAGGTGGTCGAGCTTGAAGAGCGAGGACAGCTGGTCCGGGTCGGCCTCGCGGGACTCCAGCTCGGAGATGAGAGACAGCTGACGCTGGATGAGACCCTGCGAACGCCTCGACAGGTTGGTGAACATCGCGTTGACGTTGCCTCGCAGCAACGCCTGCTCGGCGGCGAGGCGGACGGCCTCGCGGTGCACGTCGTCGAAGGCCGCGGCCACCTGGCCGATCTCGTCCCTGGAGTGCACACCGACGGACTCGACGGAGGTGTCGACGTCCTGCGGGTCGGCCTCGGAGAGCTGCTTGACCAGCTCGGGCAGGCGGTCCTGGGCGACCTTGGTCGCGGTGTCCTGGAGGCGCCGCAGCGAGCGGATCATGGACCGGGCCACGACGAAGGCGCCGACGAGGGAGACGCCGAGGACGAGCAGGATCAGCGCACCGTTGAGGATGGCCGTCTGCTCGGACTCGTTGCGCAGCTCGCGGGCCTTCTGCTCCATCTCGTTGAGCAGCGTGAGCTCGATCTTGGACATCGCGTCGATCTTGGTGGTGTCGGCGTCGACCCAGTCCTTGTACGAGCGCTTGTCCTGGAGCTTGATGCCGCCCCCCTGCCCGAGCACACGCTTGGCGTAGGAGTCGGCGCCCTTGATGGAGGCGTTGCCGCCGTCGATGGGCTTGGTCAGCTCGTCCGGGTTACCGGCGTAGATGCCCTTGAAGGCGTCGAGCTGCGAGTTCTCCTTGTCCAGCGCGGCGAAGCCGTAGAGCCGGTCGGTCTCGGAGATCTTGCCGAACGTGGTGTCGCCCGCCGGGAGCGCGGCCGCGATGACGGCCCGCTGCACCGACGCGTACTCCTTGGCGGAGGAGAAGGCCGCCAGGGCGCGGGTGCGCTGGATCATGTCCGGGTTGCTGGTCGCCTGCGCCATGTCCGTGGACAGCGCGAGGAGCTGCTCGATGAGCTGGCTGTAGGCGTCGACCGTCTGCGAGGTGGAGCCCGAGTCCGCGTAGGCGTTCTTGCGTACGTCGTTGATCTTCTGGAGCTGCTGGGTGATCTCGACGGTGTTCGCCCGGACGCCGAGGAGACCCTTGTTGCCCTCGGTGTCGTCGAGGTCCTGCGTCCCCTGGAGGAAGCGGTTGTAGGCGCGGTCGGTCTTCTGCCGGGCGCCCTTGACCACGTAGTCCGAGGCCTTCGCGCCGTGCGCGAGGGGGCCTGCCGAGCGGTCGCGCTCCTCCTGGAGCGCCGAGGCCAGCTCGGTGGCCTGCTTGGTCATGTCGGTCAGCAGCTTCATGTTGTCGAGCTGCTGGATCTCGTCCATGGACGCGTTGATACGGAGCGCGCCGAGGGAGGTCGCGGTGATCACGGGGAGCGCGAGCAGCGAGACCAGACGGGTGGAGATGCGCCAGTTGCGCAGGGCTATTCGCGAGCCGGGCCCGGTGGGCGGCTTCGCCGAGCCCGTCGGACCACCCGCCTTTGCACCGGCCGACGGCAGACTGCCGCCACCTGTTCCGCGCGTGGCACCGAGGCCGTTCTCGCCGGACGGTACCTGCCCGGCGTTCTGGGCGTGCGGGGCCGCGGCCCCGCCGCGCTCCGGCTCCGCCGCGGCGCTGCCATCCCTCTTGAAACGTCCCTGCACTAGCGTCGCAACCTCTGGACCAGGCGTCCCGCCGCTTGAGACGGTGGGACGGTGTCGGCGTCGTGGGGCGCGAAAACGCCCCATGGTGGTCGTGAGTGACCGGCGCTGCTCCCCTTTCCCGCCGCCACTCGGCGCTTCGTTGCGCCCCTGCGCGCCGGTTCGATCCCGCGGCGGTCCCGGGAATTCCAGCACAGTGCAGGATCTCCAACAAGGCCCGTGTGCTGTGCCGTGACCTCCGTGACACCGCGTGAGTGTCGCGTCACGAGATGTAGAAAGTGATTCAGGGCAAAACGGTACATCCAGCGCAATGTGACTACGGGGAGGGGGTGTCCCAGTGTTCATGATCAGGAGCGGAATGATGGCTTCAGTGGCGCAATGTCCGATTCCAACAAGCCCTCCACGAGCCTGAATTGACCCATTTGCCCGCTAGTTCGTGAGCAAACTCACATCAAGATCATGGCCTCATCCGGGCTTTGGCCGGGAATTGGATGTTTAGCCTGACGCTTTACAGGGATGGCGAATCCGACAACCCGCGTCCACGACACGACGCCTCAACTGACAGGGCCTGAACAGCAGATGAAGACTGTGAAGTCGGCGATGTTCCACAACATAGCCAACCCGCGCCGCACCACCCTCGCCCACCTCACGGACGCACAGGAGGTCGCCCCCGCCGCCGAGCAGCCGGACCACGCACTGGAACTGCCGACGGTGACGGCCAATCCCCGGCGCACGGTCCTGATGGACGCCCCCGAGGCCTTCAGTCCGTCCGGCGTCTGAGGACGAGCGCGCAGCGCGATCGACGGCGGCCGAAGCCGCGGGGCACGGAAGGCCTGGCGGCACACGGCCACGTTAACCTGGGGTGGTCAGACTCTCCCTCCAGCAAAGGGCACCGCTCTTGCGCATCGCCAGGTTCTCCATCGACGGCAACGTCGCCTTCGGCGCGGTCGAGGGCGAAAGTCCCCCCGGAACGACCGACGGGCTCGTCCTCGACATCATCAAGGGCATCCCGTTCGCGGACTTCGAGCTCTCCGGTACGAAGGTCCCGCTGAGCAAGGTCAGGCTGCTGCCCCCGGTGCTCCCCAACAAGGTCGTGGGCATCGGCCGCAACTACGCGGACCACGCGGCGGAGCTCGGCAACGAGGTCCCGGACATCCCGGTCGCCTTCTTCAAGCCGTCCACCTCGGTGATCGGCTCCGGCGACGCCATCGCGTACCCCTCCTTCTCGCAGGAGCTGCACTACGAGGCCGAGCTGGCCGTGGTCATCGGGCGCATGTGCCGCGAGGTCCCGCGCGAGCGTGCCCGTGACGTCATCCTCGGCTACACCTGCGCCAACGACGTCACCGCGCGTGACGTGCAGAAGCGCGAGAAGCAGTGGGCCAGGGCCAAGGGCTTCGACACGTCCTGCCCGCTCGGCCCCTGGGTGGAGACCGACCTCGACCCCTCCGACCTGACCATCCAGTGCACGGTCAACGGCGAACAGCGCCAGCTCGGCCGTACGGCGGAGATGGTCAGGTCCATCGAGGACCTGATCGTGCACATCAGTGAGGCCATGACGCTGCTTCCCGGCGACGTCATCCTCACGGGGACCCCGGCCGGAGTCGGCCCCCTGAACGTCGGCGACGAGGTCGCCGTCACCATCGAAGGCATCGGCACTCTCACCAACAAGGTGATCAAGCGTGGCTAACGCGACCCCCGTACGCGTCCGTTTCTGTCCCTCGCCGACCGGCAATCCCCACGTGGGCCTGGTCCGCACCGCTCTCTTCAACTGGGCCTACGCCCGGCACAACGAGGGCGTCCTGGTCTTCCGCATCGAGGACACCGACGCGGCTCGCGACTCGGAGGAGTCGTACGAGCAGCTCCTCGAGTCGATGCGCTGGCTGGGCTTCGACTGGGACGAGGGCCCCGAGGTCGGCGGCCCGCACGAGCCGTACCGCCAGTCGCAGCGCATGGACATCTACCAGGACGTCGCCGCCAAGCTCCTGGACGGGGGCCGTGCGTACTACTGCTACTGCTCCACGGAGGAGCTGGACAGCCGCCGCGACGCCGCCCGCGCCGCGGGCAAGCCGTCCGGCTACGACGGGCACTGCCGCGACCTGACCGCCGAGCAGAAGGCCGCGTACGAGACGGAGGGCCGCAAGCCCATCGTCCGCTTCCGTATGCCCGACGAGGCGATCACGTTCACGGACCTGGTCCGCGGCGAGATCACCGTCCAGCCGGAGAACGTCCCGGACTACGGCATCGTCCGCGCCAACGGAGCACCGCTCTACACCCTGGTGAACCCGGTCGACGACGCGCTGATGGAGATCACCCACGTCCTGCGCGGCGAGGACCTGCTCTCCTCGACCCCGCGCCAGATCGCCCTCTACGGAGCGCTGGCCGACCTGGGCATCGCCAAGGAGACCCCGGCCTTCGGCCACCTCCCGTACGTCATGGGCGAGGGCAACAAGAAGCTCTCCAAGCGTGACCCGCAGGCGTCCCTGAACCTCTACCGCGAGCGTGGCTTCCTCCCCGAGGGCCTCCTTAACTACCTGTCCCTCCTGGGCTGGTCGTTCTCCGCGGACCAGGACGTCTTCTCGATCCCGGACATGGTCGCCAAGTTCGACCTCGCGGACGTGAACGCCAACCCGGCCCGCTTCGACCTGAAGAAGGCCGAGGCGATCAACGCCGACCACATCCGGCTGCTGGACGTGAAGGCGTTCGCGGCGGCCTGTGAGCCGTGGCTGAAGGCCCCGCACGCCAACTGGGCCCCCGAGGCGTTCGACCAGGCGGCCTGGGAGGCGATCGCCCCGCACGCCCAGACCCGCATCAAGGTCCTCTCCGAGATCACGGAGAACGTGGACTTCCTGTTCCTGGACGAGCCCGTCGAGGACGAGGCGTCCTGGACGAAGGCCATGGGCAAGGGCGACCCCGCCGCGCTCCTGACGACGGCCCGCGCCAAGCTCGACGCCGCCGACTGGACGTCTCCGGAGTCCCTCAAGGAGGCCGTCCTGGCCGCCGGCGAGGAGCACGGCCTGAAGCTCGGCAAGGCCCAGGCCCCGGTCCGCGTGGCCGTCACGGGCCGCACGGTCGGCCTGCCCCTCTTCGAGTCCCTGGAGATCCTGGGCAAGGAGAAGTCGCTGTCCCGCATCGACGCGACGCTGACGAAGCTGGCCGCGTAGCCGCGAGCACCCAGACGAAGGACCCGGAAGTCACGACGGCTCCCGGGTCCTTCGCGTACGTTCAGAACATGCCGATCAAAGCCGTGGTCTGGGACATCGACACTGCGTTCATCGGGGGATGACCCCCGAACCCCCAGCCGGGATCGGCGGCGGCGATTACCGTCGACCTCATGCCGATCAAAGCCGTGGTCTGGGACATCGACACTGCGTTCATCGGGGGATGACCCCCGAACCCCCAGCCGGGATCGGCGGCGGCGATTACCGTCGACCTCATGCCGATCAAAGCCGTGGTCTGGGACATCGACGACACGATCTTCGACTACGCGCACGCCGACACCACTGGTATGCACGCCCATCTCACCGCCGAAGGCCTCATCGAGCGGTACGAAACCGCCGAGCGTGCCCTCGTCCTGTGGAAAGAGGTCACCGAGCGCCACTGGGCCCGCTTCAGTGCCGGAGGGATCGAGTTCGAGGCCCAGCGCCGCGACCGCGTACGCGAGTTCCTGGACGCCGTCCTGACCGACCAGGAGGCGGACGCCTGGTTCCACCGTTATCTCTCCCACTACGAATCCGCCTGGACCCTGTTCCCCGACACCGTCCCCACCCTGGACGCCCTCGCCGACGACTACCGCCACGCGGTCCTGTCCAACTCCGCCCTGGTCGTCCAGGAACACAAGTTGCGCGTCCTCGGCGTGCGCGACCGCTTCGAGTCCGTCCTGTGCGCGGCCGAACTCGGCGTCTCCAAGCCCGCCGCCGAGGCCTTCCTCGCGGTCTGTACGGCGATGGGGCTGCGACCGGAGGAGATCGCCTACGTGGGGGACCAGCCGGAGATCGACGCCAGAGGAGCTCGTGACGCGGGTCTCCTCGGGATCTGGCTCGACCGCAACAGCGCGGCGCAGGAAGGCCCGTCGGGCGTACACCGGATCACGCGCCTCACCGAGCTGCCGCCGCTGCTCCGCACCGATACCCGTTTTGGAGCGCCGTCCACCTTCGGGTAATGTTCTTCCTGCGCCGCCCGAGAAGGCCGAAAGGTCCGGACAGGGAGGCGTAAGTCGAAGCAAAACTCCCGCAAGGGGTTGCGTATCGATGGCCTATGGTGTAATTGGCAGCACGACGGTTTCTGGTTCCGTTAGTCTAGGTTCGAGTCCTGGTAGGCCAGCTCGCAGAGCTTATCTGCAACGCCCCCGTTGTGTAGCGGCCTAGCACGCCGCCCTCTCAAGGCGGTAGCGCCGGTTCGAATCCGGTCGGGGGTACAGATCCTTCCCATGGAAGCAGTCCGGGTCGCACCCACTGCAGCCGATGCAGGATCGCTAGGGCCCCCGTTGTGTAGCGGCCTAGCACGCCGCCCTCTCAAGGCGGTAGCGCCGGTTCGAATCCGGTCGGGGGTACGCAGGTCTAGCTGGTCTAGACCACAGTGGGCTATGGTGTAATTGGCAACACGACGGTTTCTGGTTCCGTTGTTCTAGGTTCGAGTCCTGGTAGCCCAGCGCAGTAACGCAGGACAAGCTAGCCCCCGTTGTGTAGCGGCCTAGCACGCCGCCCTCTCAAGGCGGTAGCGCCGGTTCGAATCCGGTCGGGGGTACGCGAATTGGCAAGGGGCCTTCCCGTAGGGGAGGGCCCCTTCGTCGTTCCCTCTCCGGTCAACTCTCTTGCCTGTAGCGGCGGTTGGACTCCTCGGCCTGAGCCAGCCTGCGCAGGCTCAGCAGGACCGGCTCGTAGAGGACGGTGAGCGCGACCGCTGCCTCGAGCTGTTCGTCGGGTGACTCGTAGCGCTCCACCAAATCCAGGTCGGCGACGGCCAGTTGACCCGCCGAGCGGGCGTAGGGCGCCAAGTCGTCGACGTCGCAGGGGTATCCGAGCCTGGCGAGCGTCGCGACCGCGGTCACGAGCATTCCGTACGCCGGTGACTCGGGCCCGTAGCCCTGGCCGTACTGCCAGTCGAGCCGTTCGAGCAGGGTGTCGGCCGTATGGCGTGCCGTCACTGTCGCCGGGTCGTCCTCGACGGGCTCGGGGCCGTGGGGGAGTGCCCAGACGGCCGTGCCCAGGCGGGAGCTGTGGTCCAGGGAGTCGTCCTCCAGGGCGGCGAGCACCTCTCTGGCCGATGCGACCGGCACCCGGCCCACCTGGATGAGCGCGCGGACGAGGCGCAGTCGTTGCAGGTGCTTCTCGTCGTACTCGGCCTGCGTCGCGCTCACGCGGTGGCCCGGCGGGAGCAGGCCCTCGCGCAGGTAGTACTTGATCGTGGCCGTCGAGACCCCGCTGCGCGTGCTGAGCTCCGCCAGTCTCATCGGCTCGCTTCTCCTCTGTCTTGCCCTCTTGCGCATCCACTTGGTGAGTGACACTATCCAATCATGGATAGCATAACTATCCAACGCTCTCTGAAGGGGGACCAGCATGAGCAGCAAGCCGATCGAAGGGCGCATGACCGCCGACGCGCAGGGCGGCGTGACCGTCTTCAACATCGGGATGCGCATCAACAACTTCCGCGCCGTGCGCAGCTGGTGGCCCGTCTTCCGGGCGATGACACCCATGCTCAAGGAGCTGTCCAAGGACCCGGAGAGCGGGCTCCTCGGCTATGAGCTGCTGCTCGGTGGCCCGCGACTGCTGTACATCGCCCAGTACTGGGAGTCCTCGGAGAAGCTGCTCGCCTATGCGTCCGCGCAGGGCAAGGAGCACCGGCCCGCCTGGGCCGCCTTCAACCGGCGGATGCGGGAGGGCAAGGGGAAGGTCGGCTTCTGGCACGAGACGTATGTCGTGCCGGCCGGTGCTCATGAGCAGGTGTACGTGAACATGCCGGAGTTCGCCCTGGGGAAGGCCGTCGGTGTGGTGCCCGTCGGGCGGCGGGGCGAAAGTGCCGCGGATCGCCTCAAGGCGGCCTGAGTCAGGACTGTCCTGAACTGTCCTGGACTGTCCTGAACCACGAATGAAGCAAGCCCGGAGGGGCCGCCGCGGCGTTGGGGCGGCCCCTCCGGGCTTGTACGTGTTCTGTGGTGTCGGCCGCTGGGCTCAGCTGGTGCGGCGCAGGGCCTCGGACAGGCGTCCGGCCGCGTCGATGACCGCCTGGGCGTGCATACGGCCCGGGTGGCGGGTCAGGCGCTCGATCGGCCCGGAGACCGAGACGGCGGCGACCACGCGGTTCGAGGGGCCGCGCACGGGGGCGGAGACGGACGCGACGCCCGGCTCCCGCTCGCCGATCGACTGGGCCCAGCCCCGGCGGCGTACGCCCGAGAGGGCCGTGGCGGTGAAGCGGGCACCCTGGAGGCCGCGGTGCAGGCGCTCCGGCTCCTCCCAGGCCATCAGGATCTGGGCGGACGAGCCCGCCTTCATCGTGAGGGTCGAGCCGACGGGCACCGTGTCCCGCAGGCCCGAGAGGCGCTCGGCAGCGGCGACGCAGATGCGCATGTCGCCCTGACGGCGATAGAGCTGCGCGCTCTCGCCCGTCACGTCACGCACATGCGTGAGGACCGGGCCCGCCGTGGCCAGCAGGCGGTCCTCGCCCGCCGCCGCCGCGAGCTCGGAGAGACGCGGGCCGAGAATGAAACGGCCCTGCATGTCCCGCGCCACCATCCGGTGGTGTTCCAGTGCCACGGCGAGACGATGGGCCGTGGGTCGTGCGAGTCCGGTGGCCGCGACCAGACCCGCGAGGGTGGCCGGGCCGGACTCCAGGGCGCTCAAGACGAGAGCCGCCTTGTCGAGAACGCCGACGCCGCTAGAGTTGTCCATGCGTCGATACTCGCGTCTCACTCTGTGAAACGCAAGTTCAATTTTCCATGGAACACGTCACTCTGTACGTGCGATCCGCGGACCAACGGAAAGCGGTCCACGCACGGCACGAGGGGTACGGGCGTGGACGAACAATTCTCTAGTTGGGCCGGCCCACAACAGCCGGTCGGAGGGAAAGCGATGGGTAGGACACTCGCGGAGAAGGTCTGGGACGACCACGTCGTCCGGCGCGCCGAAGGCGAGCCCGACCTCCTCTTCATCGATCTGCACCTGCTGCACGAGGTGACAAGCCCCCAGGCCTTCGACGGCCTGCGGCAGGCGGCCCGCCCGGTGCGGCGGCTCGACCTCACCATCGCGACGGAGGATCACAACACCCCGACCCTCGACATCGACAAGCCCATCGCGGACCCGGTCTCGCGGGCGCAGTTGGAGACGCTGCGCAAGAACTGCGCCGAGTTCGGCGTACGGCTGCACTCGCTGGGCGATGTCGAGCAGGGCGTCGTCCACGTGGTGGGCCCCCAGCTGGGACTGACCCAGCCCGGCACCACCGTGGTCTGCGGCGACTCGCACACCTCCACGCACGGCGCCTTCGGGGCCCTCGCGTTCGGCATCGGAACCTCCCAGGTCGAGCACGTCCTGGCCACCCAGACGCTGCCGATGGCGCGCCCGAAGACCATGGCCATCACGGTCGACGGCGAACTGCCCGACACCGTCACGGCCAAGGACCTCATCCTCGCCATCATCACGAAGATCGGCACGGGCGGCGGCCAGGGCTATGTCCTGGAGTACCGCGGCTCCGCCATCGAGAAGCTCTCGATGGAAGCCCGCATGACCATCTGCAACATGTCGATCGAGGCCGGTGCCCGTGCGGGCATGATCGCCCCCGACGCCACCACCTTCGACTACATCGAGGGCCGCGACCACGCCCCGCAGGGCGAGGAGTGGGACGCGGCGGTCGCGTACTGGAAGACCCTGAAGACGGACGAGGACGCGGTCTTCGACGCCGAGGTCTACATCGACGCCACGAAGCTCGCGCCGTTCGTCACCTGGGGCACCAACCCGGGCCAGGGTGCGCCGCTCTCCGCGAACGTCCCCGATCCTGCTTCGTACGAAGACGAGTCGGAGCGCTACGCCGCCGAAAAGGCCCTGGAATACATGGGGTTGACCGCAGGACAGGCGCTGCGCGACATCAAGGTCGATACGGTCTTCGTAGGTTCGTGCACCAACGGCCGCATCGAGGACCTGCGTGCCGCCGCCTCCATCGTCGAGGGCCGCAAAGTCGCCGATGGCGTACGGATGCTGGTCGTCCCCGGCTCGGTCCGGGTGGCCTTGCAGGCCATCGAGGAGGGCCTGGACAAGGTCTTCACCGCCGCGGGCGCCGAATGGCGGCACGCGGGCTGCTCGATGTGCCTGGGCATGAACCCCGACCAACTTGCCCCCGGCGAGCGCTCCGCGTCGACCTCCAACCGCAACTTCGAGGGCAGGCAGGGCAAGGGCGGCCGCACCCATCTGGTCTCGCCCCAGGTCGCCGCCGCCACCGCCGTCACCGGCCATCTGTCGTCGCCCGCGGACCTGACCGACGCCCCTGGTAACCCCGTCACCGCCGGAGTCTGAGAGCCATGGAAGCATTCACCACGCACACCGGCCGGGCCGTTCCGCTGCGCCGCAGCAACGTCGACACCGACCAGATCATCCCCGCCCACTGGCTGAAGAAGGTCACCAGGGACGGATTTGAGGACGGGCTCTTCGAGGCCTGGCGCAAGGACGGCGAGTTCGTCCTGAACAAGCCCGAACGCCGGGGCGCCACGGTTCTGGTCGCGGGACCCGACTTCGGTACGGGCTCCTCGCGCGAGCACGCCGTGTGGGCGCTGCAGAACTACGGCTTCAAGACCGTCATCTCCTCCCGCTTCGCCGACATCTTCCGCGGCAACTCGCTGAAGAACGGTCTGCTCACCGTCGTGCTCGACCAGCAGGTCGTGGACGCGCTCTGGGCGCTGACGGAGGCCGACCCGCAGGCCGAAATCACCGTTGACCTGCAGGATCGTCAAGTCCGCGCCGAAGGCGTCACCGCCGACTTCGAGCTCGACGAGAACGCCCGATGGCGTCTCCTGAACGGTCTGGACGACATCAGCATCACGCTCCAGAACGAGCCCGACATCGCCGCGTACGAGACGACGCGCCCCTCGCACAAGCCGCGGACCGTCCAGGTCTGACGCCCCCGCAACACCCTGGTGTACCCCCAATCGTGGACGGTTGGGGGTACATCTGCGTCTGGGGTCGGCGGGTGCCCGCTGACCTGAACGGGTGGTCTCAACTCCCTTGATTCGGAAGGCAGAAGAGGCTTGAAATCCCCTTGTACTCGCATCGACCGGGTACCCTCAGGAGGGCGCCGGATGTGGGTAGTTACCCCCTGCGGAGGCGACAACTCGCCCCAGATGGCACAATCGGTGCATGGGACGTGACAGCCAACTCGAGCTTTACGGGCTTGTTGCGGACCAACTGAAGGAAGCGCACTCAAGAGTGCGTGCACTGCAAGTCCCGGAGGGCGTACGGATGGCGCTGACCCGGAAGCTGCTGGTCATTACGGCCGCGGCCAAACACGATCTCGCCGATGCGGCAAGGCGTCTGGAGCTATTGATGGCGTCCCTCGATGAAGCCGACGAGGGCCGATTCCCCGAAGACCCCTGAAGCGCCAAGGCTCAACGGCCCTTCGGGGAACCTTTGGGGAACCTTCGAGGAAGTCATGGACAGTCGAGTTCGTTGCGGCACAAGGGTGATTAGCCCGTTTCGTGTTTGATTTGCGGTATATATCTGCCTAACGTGCGAAAAAGCCTGGCGAATACGCTCGGGCGAGGTCTCCGAAGGGGAAGACGTGAACAAGGCGCAGCTCGTAGAAGCGATTGCCGACAAGGTGGGTGGCCGTCAGCAGGCCGCCGACGCTGTGGACGCGGTTCTGGATGCAGTCGTCCGTGCCGTGGTCAGCGGAGACCGTGTTTCGGTCACCGGTTTCGGCTCGTTCGAGAAGGTCGACCGTCCGGCCCGTTACGCCCGCAACCCGCAGACCGGGGAGCGCGTTCGGGTCAAGAAGACCTCGGTTCCGCGTTTCCGCGCCGGACAGGGCTTCAAGGACCTGGTGAGCGGCTCGAAGAAGCTCCCGAAGAACGACGTCGCGGTCAAGAAGGCGCCCAAGGGCAGCCTTTCGGGCAGCAGCGCTTCGGCGACCGTGAAGAAGGCCGCGGCCAAGAAGGCCACCGCCAAGAAGGCGACGGCGAAGAAGGCCACCACCGCCAAGAAGGCCACCGCCAAGAAGGCGACCGCGACGGCCAAGAAGGCGTCCACGGCCAAGAAGGCCACCGCCAAGAAGGCCACCGCGACGGCCAAGAAGGCGTCCACGGCCAAGAAGGCGACGGCGAAGAAGGCCACCACCGCCAAGAAGGCGACGGCCAAGAAGACCGCGCCGGCCAAGAAGGCCACGGCAAAGAAGGCGCCCGCCAAGAAGTCGACGGCGCGCAAGACCACCGCCAAGAAGGCGACCGCCCGCAAGAAGTAAGGGCACGAGGGCACTCACGCGCCGGGCCGGGCTCCCAGTAGGGGAGCCCGGCCCGCGGCGTGTGTGGGATGTGCGGGGCGCCCGGAGTGCCCCGGGGCTCAGGCAGAGTGCCCGGGGTTCAGAACGTCTGCAGCGTCACCAGGGTGATGCGGCGCCCCTCGCCCTCTCCCTCGACCTCGATCCGCACCCGCTGACCGGACCTGAGCAGCCGCAGGCCGCCCGCGTCGAACGCCGGGGGATCGAAGGGCACCGGAGTGCCGTCGTCGAGCAGCACGCTGCCGCTGCGGGTCTCGGGGTCGTACGTGTACGCGGTCGCCTGCATGGGGGAAGCGTACTCAGTCGGCGATCAGCAGCCGCGCGGCGGCCGTCGCCGTGCGCGGCCCGACGCCGAGAGCCAGGGCCGCCCGCAGGTCCTCGCCGGTGTCCACGTCCTGGCGTACGGAATCGACGCCGTCGAGCCCGAGTTCCACCGCTCCGGATGCAGTGTGCCGGGAACGGGACGCCGTGCCGAATGCGGGGCGCAATTCCCTGCCGGAAGCCGCGGACAGCAGAGTCGTCCCGATTCCGGCGGCATCCGGCAGAAAAGAACGGGGGAATTCGGCGGCGTTGCCGAGTACCCGGGCCAATTCCATGGGGCGCAGTGCGGGGAGATCGGCATTCAGCGCCGCGACAGCGGTTCGGGGGCGCTCGGCGCGTACGGCCGCCGCTCCGTGCGCCAGGGCGGCGTTGAGGCCGCCCGCGGGCTCGTCCCCGACGATCCGGGCCCCCAGTACCGCCAGCTCGCGCCCGGCGGTGCTGTCGTCCGTGACGACCACCACATCCCGTACCGCGGAACAGGCGAGCGCGGCGGCCACGGTGTCCTGCGCGAAGGCGAGCGCGAGGCCGGGACGCAGGGTGTCGCCGGTGGTGGCGGCGAGCCTGCTCTTGGCGCGCTCCAGCGGTTTCAGGGGTATGACCAGGGTCCACTGCACGGGGGGCGGCTCCGTCCTTCGCGTCGGGCCCATTGTGACCTCATCGCCCCACTACGACGGGGGCTGGGTGCCAAGGGCGGGCGTACGGTGTTCTCGACAGACAGGCAGCCTGGGGCGACACTTGTGCGGCCGACCAGGTTCATGGAGGAAGGTGTCCGAGTGTCCCGCCGCAGAATCGGCTTCTGGTACCGCCTGGCGGCGGTCATCGCTAAACCGCCGCTGGTGGTTCTGTTCAAGCGGGACTGGCGTGGAATGGAGCACATTCCGGCCGACGGCGGATTCATCACCGCCGTGAATCACAACTCGTATATCGACCCGCTCTCGTACGCGCATTTTCAGTACAACACCGGACGAGTGCCTCGTTTCCTGGCAAAGGACGGCCTTTTCAAGGACGGGTTCGTCGGCAGGATCATGAAGGGCACCGGGCAGATCCCGGTCTACCGCGAGACCACGAACGCCCTCGACGCCTTCCGCGCCGCGGTCGACGCGATCGAGCGCGGTGAGTGCGTGGCGTTCTACCCCGAAGGCACCCTCACCAGGGACCCCGCGATGTGGCCGATGACGGCCAAGTCCGGTGCCGCGCGCGTCGCCCTGCGGACCAAGTGCCCGGTGATCCCCGTCGCCCAGTGGGGCGCCAACCTCGCGCTTCCCCCGTACAGCAAGAAGCTCACCCTCTTCCCGCGCAAGAGGCTCCAGGTGCTCGCGGGCGAGCCGGTCGACCTCTCGCGCTTCTACGACACGGAGCCCACCCCCGAGATCCTGCGGGAGGTGACCGAGACCATCATGGCCGCGGTCACCGAACTCCTCGAGGAGATCCGGCAGGAGAAGGCCCCCGAGACCCCGTACGACCCGCGCAAGGCGCGGCTCGCACAACGGAACAAGGCGACGGGCCGGAGCGCTCGGAGCGCTCGGAGCGCCGTAGGGAAGACCCCTGAGCCCAGCCCTGAGCCCACCCCAGAGAACACCACGGAGGACAGCAAGTGACGAACCCGGTGAAGGCCGCCGTCTTCGGAACGGGCTCTTGGGGTACGGCCTTCGGCATGGTGCTCGCCGACGCCGGGTGCGACGTCACCCTGTGGGGCCGTCGCGCCGGACTCGTCGACGCGGTCAACTCCTCGCACAGCAACCCGGACTACCTCCCCGGTGTCGAACTCCCGGAGAGCATCAGGGCGACCACCGACCCGGCAGAGGCCGCGGCCGACGCCGACTTCACCGTGCTCGCCGTGCCCTCGCAGACGCTGCGCGGCAACCTCGCCGAGTGGGCGCCGCTGCTCGCCCCCGACACCGTGCTCGTCTCCCTCATGAAGGGCGTCGAACTCGGCTCCGCGATGCGGATGAGCGAGGTCGTCGAGGACGTCACGAAGGTCGCCTCCGACCGCATCGCCGTCGTCACCGGGCCCAACCTCGCCCGTGAGATCGCCGCCAGGCAGCCCGCGGCCGCGGTGGTCGCCTGCCGCGACGAATCGATCGCGCAACGCCTCCAGACCGCCTGCCACACGCCGTACTTCCGCCCGTACACGAACACGGACGTCGTCGGCTGCGAGCTGGGCGGCGCCGTCAAGAACGTCATCGGTCTCGCCGTCGGCATCGCGGACGGCATGGGCCTCGGTGACAACGCCAAGGGCTCGCTCATCACCCGCGGCCTCGCCGAGACGACCCGCCTGGGCCTGGCGATGGGTGCCGACCCGCTGACGTTCTCCGGACTCGCGGGCCTCGGCGACCTGGTGGCCACCTGCTCGTCGCCGCTCTCGCGCAACCACACCTTCGGCACGAACCTCGGCAAGGGCATGACGCTCGAGGAGACCATCGCGGTCACCAAGCAGACCGCCGAGGGCGTCAAGTCCTGTGAATCGGTGCTTGATCTGGCCCGCAGGCACGGTGTCGACATGCCCATCACCGAGACGGTCGTGGGCATCGTGCACGAGGGCACGCCGCCGGTGGTCGCCCTCAAGGAACTGATGTCGCGCAGCGCCAAGGCCGAGCGCCGCTGACTCTCCGGGGGGCCAGCGGGTACCCTCAACCCGATATGAGCAGCGAGAACTTCCCCCAGAGCCCCGAGCCCAGCTCCGAGCAGAGCTCTGAGCTGCCGCTCCGCAAGCCGCGTGTGGCCGTCGTCTTCGGCGGCCGCAGTTCGGAGCACGGCATCTCGGTCGTCACGGCGGGCGCCGTACTGCGCGCCATCGACCGCACCAAGTACGACGTCCTGCCCATCGGCATCACCACGGACGGCCGGTGGGCACTGACCGCCGACGAGCCCGACCGGATGGCGATCACCGACCGCAAGGTCCCCAACGTCACCGACCTGGCCGAATCGGCCGAGGGCGGCGTCGTCCTGCCGATGGATCCCGGCAATCGCGAGGTCGTCTACAGCGAGCCGGGCTCCGTGCCCAAGGCGCTCGGTGAGGTCGACGTCGTCTTCCCGATGCTGCACGGTCCGTACGGCGAGGACGGCACCCTGCAAGGGCTCCTGGAGCTCTCCGGAGTGCCCTATGTGGGCGCCGGAGTGCTCGCGTCGGCCGTCGGCCAGGACAAGGAGTACATGAAGCGGGTGTTCACCTCCTTCGGGCTGCCCGTCGGCCCGTACCTGGTGATCCGTCCGCGCGAGTGGGACCGCGACGAGCAGACGTCCCGCAAGAAGATCGTGGAGTTCGCCGGCGAGCACGGCTGGCCGCTGTTCATCAAGCCCGCACGCGGGGGCTCTTCGATGGGCATCACGAAGGTCGACTCCTTCGAAGGCCTCGACGAGGCGATCGAGGAGGCCAGGCGCCACGACCCGAAGATCCTCGTCGAGTCGCTGCTGCGCGGCCGTGAGATCGAGTGCGGGGTCCTCGAGTTCGAGGACGGGCCGCGCGCGAGCCTGCCCGCGGAGATCCCGCCGGTGCAGTCGCACGACTACTACGACTTCGAGGCGAAGTACATCGACTCGACGCCCGGCATCGTGCCCGCCCCGCTGACGCCCGAGCAGACCGCCGAGATCCAGCGGCTCGCGGTCGACGCCTTCGAGGCGACGTCCTGCGAGGGCCTGGTGCGCGCGGACTTCTTCCTTACGGAGGACGGGCAGTTCGTGATCAACGAGATCAATACGATGCCCGGCTTCACGCCCATCTCGATGTACCCGAAGATGTGGGAAGCGAGCGGCGTCAGCTATCAGGAGCTGGTGGACCGCCTCATCCAGGCAGCGCTCGACCGGTCGACAGGGCTGCGCTAGCACTCTCCGTAGAGGCGCTGTGGCGCTACGCGATCCCCTTGGGGATGGCCTTCTTCATGGGGGCGGCGAAGTCCGTGAGCGGGCCCACGCCGCCCCCCGCGCGTTCCTCGGGCAGGGTGATCTCCACGTACGCCTTGCGCAGCGTGGAGGTGAAGCGGAACGAGCCGTCGTCCTGCTCCTCGAGCAGCCAGTTGACGCCGTCCACCGTCACGCCGTCCGCCTCGGGGTTGTTCATCTCGGGCGGTTTGGCGACACCGCAGCGCAGTATGATCGCCGGGTCTCCCCACCCGGCGGTCAGCTCCGACTCCGGCTCGGGATCGGCGCGCTCGAGGCCGTCCACCTTGTCCGGCAGCTGCTTGTGCAGATTCCGGCACAGTTCGGTGACCTTGCTGTCCGGGGTGGGAACCACGGGCTTCGCCGCTTCGTCTGCTGAGGAGCAGCCCGCGGATGCGATCAGCAGTGCGAGGGCAGGGGCTGAGACGAGGCAGCGGCGGCGCCGGCGAGCGGAAACGTTCACCGGCCAAGGGTAGACGGGGGCTACAGGTGCACGACGGGGCAGGTCAGGGTCCGGGTGATGCCGTCCACTTGCTGGACTTTGGCGACCACCATGCGACCGAGTTCGTCCACCGTGTCCGCCTGGGCGCGCACGATGACATCGTAGGGTCCTGTCACGTCCTCGGCCTGGATGACTCCCGGGATCTTGCCGATCAGCTCGGCGACGGTCGACGCCTTGCCGACCTCTGTTTGGATCAGGATGTACGCCTGTACCACGGAACCTCCAGGGCGGCCACGAGGATCATGTGGGGAGAAGGGACGCCACGGTACCGCGTCGCCGCTGCCCACGGGGAGACCCGGGGGGCCTGTGGCGCGCACATCGCGGTGGACGGGCAACAGAAGTTGACGGTCATATCGACCGTACCTATGACAGTGAAGGCTCGCGACCGCAAGCCGAGCAGCGTGAAAGGGCATGGTGAGTCCCGGTGAAGGGAACCGTCGGCGAGTTGGGGGAGTTCGGGCTCATCAGGGAACTCACTTCCCGGCTCACCTCCACACCGGCCGTCCGTCTCGGTCCGGGCGATGACGCCGCCGTCGTGTCGGCTCCCGACCGCAGGGTCGTGGCGAGCACCGACATCCTCCTTGAGGGGCGGCATTTCCGCCGGGACTGGTCCACCGCTTACGACGTGGGCCGCAAGGCCGCCGCGCAGAACCTCGCGGACATCGCCGCCATGGGCGCCGTGCCGACCGCGCTGCTGCTCGGCCTTGTCGTCCCCGCCGAACTCCCCGCGAGCTGGCCCACCGAGCTCATGGACGGCCTGCGGGACGAATGCCAGGTCGCGGGAGCGGCGGTCGTGGGCGGCGATGTCGTACGCGGCGACACGATCACCGTGGCGATCACGGCACTCGGCGATCTGCGCAACCACGAGCCGGTGACCCGCGCGGGCGCTCAGCCCGGCGATGTCGTCGCCGTCACGGGCTGGTTGGGCTGGTCGGCCGCGGGGCACGCGGTGCTCTCGCGCGGATTCCGCTCGCCCCGCGCCTTCGTAGAGGCCCACCGCAGGCCCGAGCCGCCGTACCACGCGGGCCCCGCGGCGGCGGGCCTCGGCGCGACCTCGATGACGGACGTGAGCGACGGGCTCATCGCCGACCTCGGGCACATCGCCGATGCGAGCAAGGTGCGCATCGACATCCGCTCCGGGGACGTCGACGTGCCCTCCCAGATGAACGACATCGGCCAGGCCGTCGGCGTCGACCCCCTGCAGTGGGTGCTCAACGGCGGCGAGGACCACGCCATCGTGGCGACGTTCCCGCCGGACGTGAAGCTGCCCGCCCGCTGGAAGGTCATCGGCGAGGTCCTCAACCCCTCGGCGCTCCCACAGGTGACGGTGGACGGGGCACCCTGGACCAGCAAGGGCTGGGACCACTTCGGCGACAACCTCGAGGACTGAGCATGACTGTGTCTTCAGGGTTTTCAGGGCCCCCTCGCGTCCTGACCGTCGCAGGATCCGACTCCGGCGGCGGCGCGGGCATCCAGGCCGACCTGAAGACGATGCTGGCGCTCGGCACGCACGGCATGAGCGTGATCACGGCCGTCACGGCGCAGAACTCCCTCGGCGTGCAGGGCTTTTGGGAGCTGCCCGTCGAGGCGGTGCGCGCGCAGTACCGCAGCGTCGTCGACGACATCGGCGTCCAGGCCGTCAAGACCGGCATGTTGGCATCGGCCGAACTGGTCGAGACGGTGGCCGAGTTGATCGCGGGCACGGACGCCCCCGCGGTCGTCGACCCGGTGGGCGTCTCCAAGCACGGCGACTCACTCCTGGCGGCCTCCGCGCTCGACTCCGTCCGTACGAAGCTGCTCCCGGTCGCCACGGTCGCCACCCCGAACCTCGACGAGGTCGCCCAACTCACCGGCGTCCACGTCGAGTCCGAGGACGGTATGCGGAGGGCGGCAGCCGCCCTCCTGGAGTACGGCCCGCGCTGGGCGCTCATCAAGGGCGGCCACCTGCCGGGTGACGCGGTGGACCTCCTCACCGACGGCTCCGACGAGCACTGGCTGCGGGCGCCCCGCCACGACAACCGCCACACGCACGGCACAGGCTGCACCCTGGCCAGCGCGATCGCCTCGCACCTGAGCAAGGGGCTGCCGGTGCCGGAGGCTGTCGCGGCGGCGAAGGAGTACGTGACCGGGGCGATCGCGGCCGGGTTCGCACTCGGCGGCGGGATCGGGCCCGTGGATCACGGGTGGCGGTTCAGGGACGCGTAGGCCCCGTCCGCGTCCCTGTAGCCCGCGTTCTCGTAGTCCTTGAGCTCAAGGCTGCTCGCCGTCCTTTCGGTGACCTTCTTAAAGAAGCCCGCGAGTACGCGCGAGCTCAGCATCCGGTACATCCGGTCGCGGCTGCGGAGCTTCCTCTCGGTCGGCGGCGCGAAGAACGGGCCCGCGTTGCCCGCCTGCTTCTGGCAGCCCTTCGCGTAGTCGCGGATCTCCGCCTCGTACGCGGCGAAGGCGGCCCGGTGCTCACCCCGCGCCGCGGCGAGCTCACCCGCCAGGACGTACGCGCACACCAGTGCGGTGCCGGTCCCGATGCCGCCCATCGTGGCGCCGTAACCGGCGTCCCCGAGGAGGACCACGCGGCCCTTGGAGAGCCGGTCGACGTGGATCTGGGCGATCGCGTCGAAGTACAGGTCGTCGGCCTTGTCGAGGGCCGCGAGGACCTTCGGGGTGTGCTGCCAGCCCATCTCCGTGAACCGGTCGGCGATGAGCGTCTTCTGCTCCCCGACGTCGTGCCGGTCGTAGGCGAGCTGCTCGGACCGGAAGACCAGGAACCCGCCCGCCCTGTCCGGGGCGCCGTCGTAGTTGTTGATGGCGGCCATGCGGCCCGGTTCGCTGTACATCCGGGCGGTGCGGTCGAGCCCCAGATCGTTGGGCATGTCGAAGCCCGCCACATAGAAGCCGAGGTGGTGCAGGTACCGCGACTCGTCCCCGAAGGCGAGCCGACGGGTGTGGGAGTGCAGCCCGTCGGCACCGACGACAAGGTCGAAGCGGCGGGGAGCGCCGTGGTCGAAGGTGACGTCGACGCCTTCGGAGTCCTCGGTGAGGGAGGCGATGGAGTCTCCGAAGACGTACTCCACGCTGTCCGTGCCGGCCGAGGTGCGCTCGTGGAGGATCTTGGAGAGGTCGCCGCGGAAGATCTCGACGTCACCGCTCATCATGAACGCGGGCAGATCCACGCACTCCTTGTCGTCGGCGTCGACGACCGTCTGCCGCCCCATGTGCGTCTGACGGCGGTGGACCTCGTCCCAGATGCCCATGCGCCGCAGGACGGTGCGGTGCACGTCGCCGCGGAAGTCGACCGCGAAGCCGCCCGCGCGCAGGGCGGATGCCTTCTCGATGACGGTGACGCGGGCTCCGTAGCGGGAGAGCCAGAGGGCGAGCGCGGGCCCGGCGATGCTGGCGCCGGAGATCAGGACGTTCAGGTGGGCGAGGCTGTGGGTGGCGGTCTGTGGCGTGTTCGTTGTCTTCGGCATGGCAGGAGCCTCGCCGGTGGTGCTTACCAGCCGCTTACCGTTCCCTGACCGCTGTTGACCGAAGGCTCCGCCCCTGTTCGAAGGCCCTCGCGTACGTTCCGGGGGTCATCCGCGCACGCGTCGACTCCTCGGTGCGTACGACATCGGGGTCGTCGGCGATCAAGGTGCCGCGCAGTGCGTGGGCGGCGCCCAGGAGCCGGGCCGCCTCCTCCGGGCCCGTGGCGGTGGCCGCGAGCGCCTCGGCGACCTCGGCGACTTCGGAGGTGCCCGGGGTGCCGGGGACGTCATCGGTGCCGAGCGCGAGGACGCGGGCCTGCTCGAACCAGTCGGCCGCCTCCTCCGCACCCGACTCGGCCAGCGCGGTCCTGCCGAGACCGATGAAGATCCGCACGGTCTCGCCGACGCTGAACCAGTTGGCGGCGCACGCCTCGAGGGCCGCTTCGTAGTGCCCACGCGCGCGTGCCGTGTCGCCCCGGAGACGGGCCACGTCACCGAGCCCGCGCCGCGCGGTCGCCACCTTGCCGGGGACATCGACGCTGCGGGCGAGGGCGACGGCACGCGTGAAGTCGGCGGCGGCGCCATCGAGATCGCCCTGACGCAGGAGGACCGTGCCGCGCTGGTGCAGCAGATCGGCGGTCTCTTCGGGGGCCGCCAACTCACGTACGTACGCGAGACCTTCGTCGAGGAGGCCGATGGCCCGCTCCCGCTCGCCCCGCCAGTCGGCGAACATCCCCAGCGGATCGAGGCAGTTGGCCATGCCCCAGCGGTCGCCGGTCCTCCTGAAGCCCGCCAACGCCCGCGCGAAGGCCGCGTCGGACGCATCAGGGCGCCCGGCGAACAGCTCCTGGAAGCCGAGCCCCATGTCCAGCAGCGCCATACCCCACGGATCGTCGCCGACCTGCGCCCGCACCCGCTCCTCCATGGAGCGCTCGGGGCCGCCGACCAACGACCAGAGCACCACCAGGTACGGCAGCCTGAGCGGGCCCTTCAGACCCGTGAGGAAGCCGTCCGCGCGCGCGAGCTGCTCCGGTTCGGCGGGGTCGTCACCGTCACCCGCGATCGTGTTGATCAGGCACAGGACGTACTCCTCGGCCAGGCCGTCCGGCGGCTCGGTGCCCACGGCTTCGAGGAGCGAGACGGCCAGTGCCCTGCGCTCCCCGTACCGGCCGCGCAGCCGCCAGAACCAGGAGAGCGCCGCCATCAGACGCAGCGCGCCGTGCGGATCGACGCGGGTCAGGTGGCGCAGTGCGGCGTCCAGATTGCCGTGCTCGGCGGAGAGTCCGGCCAGCCAGGGCAACTGCTCGCCGCCGCGCAGCCGTGGCTCGGCCCGCTCGGCCAGGCGCAGGAAGTACGCGGCGTGCGCGGCCCGCAGCCGGTCCTCCTCGCCCGCGTCGGCCAGCCGCTCGGCACAGAACGCGCGAATGGTCTGCAACATGCCGTAGCGTCCATCGGCCACGTCGAGGAACGACTTCTCCGCGAGGGAGGCGAGCAGATCCTCCGGGTACGGGACACCGCAGACGGCTTCGACGGCATCGAGCGTCGCACCCGACGAGAACACCGTCAGACGGTGGGCAAGATCACGCTCCTCGTCGTCGAGCAGCTCCCAGCTCCACTCGACGACCGCGTGCAGGGTGCGGTGCCGGGGCGCCTTCGTCCGGTCGCCGCGCGACAGGAGCCGGAAGCGGTCGCCGAGCCGGGCGGCGAGCTCGTCCAGGGTGAGGGTGCGAAGCCGGGCGGCGGCCAGCTCGATGGCGAGCGGAAGCCCGTCGAGTGCCGCGCAGATGTCGCCGACCAGCTGCTCGTTGCTGCTCTCCATGCCGGGCCGTACGGCGGTCGCACGGTCGGTGAAGAGGCGGGCGGCGGGCTCGGCGGCGAGTGGCGGCACGGGCCACCGGATCTCGCCGGTGATACCGAGCCCTTCCCGGCTCGTGGCGAGCACCCGCACGCCGGGACAGGCGCCGAGCAGCAGCCCGGTGACCCTGGCCGCGTCATCGACGATGTGCTCGCAATTGTCGAGCACGAGCAGCAGCTCACGGCCGTGCAGAGCGGACAGCAGTCGATCAGTGGTGTCACCGGCCGGCGTCCGGAAGCTGTCGCGCACACCGAGTGCGGTGAGGATCGCGTACTTCACCCGCGTCCCGTCGGTGAGCGGCGCGAGCTCCACGTAACAGACGTCCGGCAGCGCGCGGGCGGCTTCCACCGCGAGCCTTGTCTTGCCCACGCCACCGGGCCCGGTGAGCGTCACGAGCCGTCCGTCGGCCAGCAGGGCGCCGATCCTCGCGAGTTCGTCCGCCCGCCCGATGAAACGCGTCAGCTGCGCGGGAACACCCCGCTGCCTGGCCGGTTCCTGGCCCTGGAGCAGCTCCAGATGGAGCGCGGAGAGCCCGGCCGACGGATCAGCGCCCAACTCGTCCGCGAGGGTGCGCCGGGCGTCCTCGTAGACCGTGAGCGCCTCCGCGGGGCGCCCGCCCGCGTGCAGCGCCCGCATCAACTGCCCATAGAGCCGCTCGCTCAGCGGGTGCCCGGCGATCAGCTCGCGCAGTTCCGGTACGAGTTCGGGGCCGCCGCCCAGCGCGAGATCCGCGTCGACGCGGTCCTGCACGGCGGCGATCCTGAGCTCTTCGAGCCGGGTGGCGAGGTGATGGGCGGCCGGGAGATCGCCGAGGGCGGGGCCCCGCCACAGGCTGAGCGCCTCCCTCAGGAGTATGGCGGCCCGCGGATGATCCCCGGAGGCGAGGGCCTGAGACCCCTCGCGGGCAAGGCGCTCGAAGCGGCGGAGATCGACGTCCTCGGGTGACGCGGCGAGGCGGTAGCCGATGGGGGAGGCCACGGCCTCGATGTTCAGGTCGAGGCGCTTACGGAGCCGGGAGACCTGGGACTGCAGGGCGTTCGCGGCCCCCGCGGGCGGCTCTTCGCCGTACAGCCCGTCGATCAGCCGCTCCACGGGCACGGTGCGGCCGACGTCCATGAGCAGCAGCGTCAGGAGTGCGCGGGGGCGGGGTCCGCCGGGGTCCAAGGGGCTGCCGTCGGGGGAGCGTACGTCGAGGGAGCCGAGGATGCCGAAGCGCATCCGCCAGATTCTGGCAGTGATTCCGGCAGGCCACGCGCGCGTGGGCGAACGAAAAAGCCGGTCCTCCCGAAGGGGGACCGGCTTCTTCAGCAACCAGCTAGGTGGCCGCGCTGTACGTCAGCGCGAGACCTTGCCGGCCTTGATGCACGATGTGCAGGCGTTGAGCCGCTTCGGCGTCCCGCTGACCATGGCACGAACGCGCTGGATGTTCGGGTTCCAGCGACGGGACGTGCGGCGGTGAGAGTGCGAGATGTTGTTGCCGAAGCTCGGCCCCTTGCCGCAGACGTCGCAGTTGGCAGCCACGGGTCACTCCAAGACTTCAGATGCACTTACGGTTAATCCCGGCATGCCGGGATCAGTGCAATGATCGTGGGTGGCGTTGCCAGGAGGAATGTCCCGATGGGTATCGGGCAACCGGAGCAGCATACAACGACTGCTTCGGTAGAACGAAACTACCATGTCTCGCCCCGGCCCCGCCCCGGTCCCTTCGCCCGTCCCCGTCTACGCTGCGTCCATTCCGGATGCCCCACCGGAAGCCCTAGAGGAGGCGAGCAGGTGCCGCAGAACCTCGACGCCGTCGCGGTGCGCGCCTGGTGCGGCCTCGCTCTGGACGCCCTGGGAGGCGCCCGCGAGGAAATCGACGCGATCAACGTCTATCCGGTCGCGGACGGAGACACCGGAACCAACCTCTATCTGACCGTGGAATCGGCGTCCCAGGCGGTCGACGCGGTCTTCACCGGCCTCGAGCCGACAAGACCCACCCTCGCCGAGGCCGTGCGGGCGATGGCGCACGGCGCGCTGATCGGGGCCCGCGGGAACTCGGGCACGATCCTCTCGCAACTGCTGCGGGGCATGGCACAGGTCATCGGCGCCGACCGTGACACGGATCACGCGGACGGCCGTGACCTCGCGCTCGCGCTGCGGCGGGCCGCGGAGTCGGCGTACCAAGCGGTGGCGCATCCCGTCGAGGGCACGGTCCTCACCGTGGCCGCCGCCGCGGCGGACGCGGCCGCCGGCTCCGACGGCGACTGCGGGGTGGTGGCACGGGCCGCGTACGACGGTGCCTGCCGGGCTCTTGACGCGACTCCCGGGCAGCTCGCGGTGCTCGGCCGTGCGGGAGTGGTGGATGCCGGGGGGCGCGGACTCGTGGCGGTGCTCGGGGCGCTCGTGGGGGCCTTGTCGGGCGGGACGGTGCTCCTGAAGACAACTTCGGGTGCAGGCGGCCACGCGCGCGTGGAGCCCGTCGAGTGCCAGGACGCTTCAACCGACGTCTCGGCCCCCGCCTTCGAGGTGATCTACCTCCTGGAGGCGGACGACACGGCCGTCGCTCGGCTGCGGACCCGGCTCGACGGGCTCGGCGACTCGCTCGTCGTCGTCGGTGGTGACGGACTGTGGAACGTCCATGTCCATGTGGACGACGCCGGGGCAGCCGTGGAGGCGGGCGTCGAGGCGGGGCGCCCCCACCGCATCCGCATCACCCACTTCGGGGTGGGCGACGCGCACACCGCGGGCGTCGCCCTGCCGCCCAGGGAACGTACGCAGCGCGCCATCGTCGCCGTCGTACCGGGGGAAGGGCTCGCCGGTCTCTACTCCGAGGCCGGGGCGACCACGGTGCCCGCGCGGCCCGGGGAGCCGCCCGCCAGCGGGGAGCTCGTCGAGGCGATCCGGCGCGCCCACGCGCGCGAGGTCGTGCTCCTGCCGAACGACGCCGAGCTGCGCCACACCGCTGCCGCCGCCGCGGAGCAGGCCCGCACCGAAGGGGTGCGCGTCGCGCTGATCCCCACCCGCTCCGCGGTTCAGGGCATCGCGGCGCTCGCCGTGCACGAGCCGGACCGCCGCTTCGATGAGGACGTCGTCGCGATGACATCGGCGGCCGGCGCGACCCGGTACGCCGAACTGGCGATCGCCGAGCGGCAGTCGTGGACCATGGCGGGCATCTGCCAGGCCGGTGACGTCCTCGGCCTGATCGACGGCGACGTCGCGGTGATCGGCGAAGAGACCACGCACACCGCGCGGTCCGTCCTCGACCGGATGCTGGCCGCGGGCGGCGAGATGGTCACGCTGGTGCTCGGCGACGACGCGCCGGACAGCCTCGGTGACGAGCTGGAGAAGCATGTGCGCGAGGCGCATCTGGCGGTCGACACGGTGGTCTACCGCGGGGGACGTCAGTCGGCGCTGCTGCTTATCGGCGTGGAGTGACCGAACCCTCACAACAGTTCTGACCAGCGGATTTCATAGACGTACGGCGAATTGTCAGAGCCATGGTGTGCAATGGATCTCGTGCCCGCGCTCGAAGAACCCCTGAAGAAAGTGGTCGGTCCCGCCACCGCGAAGGTGATGGCCGAGCACCTGGACCTGCACACCGTCGGTGACCTGCTGCACCACTATCCGCGGAAGTACGCGGAGCGTGGCGAGCTCACGCGCCTCGCCGACCTGCCGCTCGACGAGCACGTCACGGTCGTCGCCCAGGTCGCGACCGCGCGCATCCTGACGTTCAACGGCGGCAGAGGCCAGCGCCTCGAAGTGACGATCACAGACGGCAGCGGCCAGCTCCAGCTGGTCTTCTTCGGACGCGGCATCCACAAGCCCCACAAGGACCTGCTGCCCGGCACGCGCGCGATGTTCGCGGGCAAGGCATCCGTCTTCAACCGCAAGATGCAGCTCGCGCACCCCGCGTACGAACTGCTGAAGGGTGAGGCCGACGAAGCGGTCGACTCCTGGGCCGGGGCCCTCATCCCGATCTATCCGGCCACCGCCAAGCTGGAGTCCTGGAAGATCGCCAAGTCCGTCGATGCGGTCCTGCCCAGCGCCCAGGAGGCCCTCGACCCGCTGCCGCCGAGCCTGCGCGACGGCCGGGAGCTGATCCCGCTCCCCGAAGCGCTCCTGAAGATCCACCGGCCGCACACGAAAGCGGACATCGCAGCCGCCCGCGACCGTCTGAAGTGGGACGAGGCCTTCGTCCTGCAAGTCGCCCTGGCCCGGCGGAGGTTCGCGGACGCGCAGCTCCCCGCGATCGCCCGCCGCCCCCGCGAGGGCGGCCTGCTCGACGCCTTCGACGCCAAGCTGCCCTTCACCCTCACGGAGGGCCAGGAGAAGGTCACCAAGGAGATCTTCGACGACCTGGCCACCGAGCACCCGATGCACCGGCTGCTTCAGGGTGAGGTGGGCAGCGGTAAGACGATGGTCGCCTTGCGCGCCATGCTCGCCGTGGTGGACGCGGGCGGGCAGGCTGCGATGCTCGCGCCCACCGAGGTCCTGGCCCAGCAGCATCACCGCTCGATCACCGAAATGATGGGCGATCTTGCTGAAGGCGGCATGATCGGCGGCTCGGACCAGGGCACGAAGGTCACGCTGCTCACCGGCTCCATGGGCGTGGCAGGCCGCCGCCAGGCCCTCCTCGACCTGGTCACCGGCGAGGCCGGGATCGTCATCGGCACGCACGCGCTGATCGAGGACAAGGTCCAGTTCCACGACCTGGGCCTGGTCGTCGTCGACGAACAGCACCGCTTCGGGGTCGAGCAGCGCGACGCCCTGCGCGGCAAGGGCAAGCAGCCCCCGCACCTCCTCGTCATGACGGCCACGCCCATTCCGCGCACGGTCGCGATGACGGTCTTCGGCGACCTGGAGACCTCGGTCCTTGACCAGCTTCCCGCGGGCCGTTCGCCGATCGCCACCCATGTCGTGCCGGCCGAGGACAAGCCCCACTTCCTGGCGCGCGCGTGGGAGCGCGTGCGCGAGGAGGTCGAGAACGGCCATCAGGCGTACGTGGTGTGCCCCCGGATCGGCGACGATGTCGACGAAGCCGCCGACCCGAAGAAGGCCAAGCAGAAGTCGGAGGCGGAGGCCACCGCCGAGAAGCGGCCGCCGCTCGCCGTCATCGAGGTCGCCGAGCAGCTCGCCCGAGGCCCGCTCAGCGGACTCAAGGTGGAGATCCTGCACGGCCGTATGCAGCCCGACGACAAGGACGCGGTGATGCGCCGCTTCGCCGCGGGCGAGACCCAGGTCCTGGTCGCGACGACGGTCATCGAGGTCGGCGTGAACGTCCCGAACGCCACCGCCATGGTGATCATGGACGCCGACCGCTTCGGCGTATCGCAGCTGCACCAGCTGCGCGGCCGTGTCGGCCGTGGCTCGGCCCCCGGCCTCTGCCTCCTGGTCACCGAGATGCCCGAGGCGAGCCCGGCCCGCGCCCGCCTCGGAGCCGTGGCCGCGACGCTCGACGGTTTCGAGCTCTCCCGGATCGACCTGGAGCAGCGCCGCGAGGGGGACGTACTGGGCCAGGCGCAGTCCGGCGTCCGCTCCAGCCTGCGCATGCTCGCGGTCATCGAGGACGAGGAGATCATCGCCGAGGCCCGTGAGGAGGCCGTCACGGTGGTCGCCAAGGACCCGGACCTGGAGCAGCTGCCCGAGCTGCGCACCGCCCTCGACGCCCTCCTGGACGACGAGCGCGAGCAGTATCTCGACAAGGGCTGACAGGCAGTGGAGGGGGAAGGACTGAGAGACTGGGGCCCGGACCTTCCTGTCCGTACACCGTTCGTAGACCTCGCTACACCTCGTACGCCTGGTATGCCTCGTACACACCTCGTACATCGACAAGGACTCAGATGACCCGCGTGATCGCCGGTGTGGCCGGCGGACGTCTCCTCGCCGTCCCGCCAGGAAACGGCACACGGCCCACGTCCGACCGCGCGCGCGAGGGCCTGTTCTCCACCTGGCAGGCCTTGCAGGGCACGCTGGACGGGGCGCGGGTCCTGGACCTGTACGCCGGGTCCGGTGCCGTCGGTCTCGAAGCGCTCTCGCGCGGCGCGGGCCACGCCCTGCTCGTCGAGACGGACGCCCGTGCGGTGCGCACCATCAGGGACAACGTGAAAGCGATCGGCCTGCCCGGCGCCGAGGTCAGGGCGGGCAAAGCGGCCCAGATCGTCCAGGGCGGCACTCCGAGTACCCCTTATGACCTGGTCTTCCTCGACCCGCCCTATGCCGTCACCGATGACGATCTTCGCGAGATCCTGCTCACACTCCGCGCGGAAGGCTGGCTCACGGACGATGCACTCGTCACCGTTGAACGCAGTACCAGAGGCGGAGAATTCTGCTGGCCCGACGGCTTCGAAGCACTGAGGGCCCGTCGCTACGGCGAAGGCACGTTTTGGTACGGTCGCGCCGCCTCTACGTGCGACGACTCAGTGATCGCGCCATGACCGGACCGGAGAGCGAGGGACTTCAGTTGCGCCGCGCCGTCTGTCCGGGGTCATTCGACCCCATCACCAATGGACACCTCGACATCATCGCCCGCGCCTCCAGGCTGTACGACGTGGTGCATGTCGCGGTGATGATCAATCAGTCGAAGAAGGGCCTGTTCTCCGTCGAGGAGCGGATCGAGATGATCCGTCAGGCCACCGCCGACTTCGGGAACGTCGAGGTCGAGTCCTTCCACGGCCTCCTCGTCGACTTCTGCAAGCAGCGCGACATCCCGGCCATCGTCAAGGGCCTGCGCGCGGTCAGCGACTTCGACTACGAACTGCAGATGGCCCAGATGAACAACGGCCTCTCGGGCGTCGAGACTCTCTTCGTGCCCACCAACCCCACCTACAGCTTCCTCTCCTCCTCGCTGGTCAAGGAGGTCGCGGCATGGGGCGGCGACGTCGCCCACCTGCTGCCGCCGCTGGTCCACGAGGCCCTGGTCGAGCGCATCGGCAAGAAGTGACCTCCTACCGGGCACACTGACAGTCCGTCACCCAGTGTCGGGCGGCCACCGACTGGCCTTACAGTCGTGCCGTCCGTCTCCAATCAGCTGTAGAGAGTGGCGAGCACACGGTGGACGTGCAGAAGAAGATCGACGAGATCGTCGAGGCGGTCGGCAGCGCCCGGTCCATGCCCATGTCGGCCTCGTGCGTGGTCAACCGCTCCGATCTCCTCTCGATGCTCGAAGAGGTGCGCCAGGCGCTGCCCGGCTCCCTCGCCCAGGCCCAGGAGCTCATCGGCGGCCGCGAGCAGATGGTCGAGCAGGCCCGCCAGGAGGCGGACCGGATCATCGAGACCGCGCACGCCGAACGCGGCTCGCTGATCTCCGACACGGAGGTCGCCCGCAACTCCCAGGGCGAGGCGGCCCGCATCCTCACCGAGGCCCGCCAGACCGCCGAAGAGGTCCGCGTCGAGGCGGACGACTATGTGGACAGCAAGCTGGCCAACTTCGAGGTCGTCCTCACCAAGACCCTCGGCTCGGTCGGCCGCGGTCGCGAGAAGCTCCTCGGCACAGGGCCCGGCCTCGACGAGCAGGGTTACGAGGACGAGGACGCCCCGCAGCGCAGCCTGGACCCCGAGACCCTGCGCCGGGACGCGGACGCGTACGTCGACGCCAAGCTCGGCGCCTTCGAGGCGGTCCTCGCCAAGACGCTCGAGGCGGTCGGCCGCGGCAGGCAGACCCTGCACGGCCGGGCGCCCGCCGACGACCTCGCGGGCCTCGCCGATGGCCCCGGCTCGCAGGCGCACGCCACGGACGCCGAGTACCTCGCGGGTCTCACCGACCCCACGGCGCCCACGCCCCCCGCGCCTGCCGCCCCGCAGCCACCCCAGGCGGCCCCGCAGATCCCCGTACAGCAGCCGTACGCCCCGCCCCAGCAGGAGCCCGACCCCTACGGGTACCAGCAGCAGGATCAGTACGCCTACCAGCAGCAGTACGCCCAGCAGGACCCGTACGGGTACCAGCAACAGGATCCGTACGGCTACCCGCAGCAGGGATACGACCAGACGCAGCAGCAGACGCAGCAGCAGGGCTACGTCGAGCCGCAGCAGCACCAGCAGGCCCCCGGGGTGCTCGACGAGACCAGCCTCTTCGACACCGGCATGATCACTGCGGAGCAGCTGCGCCAGTACGAACAGGGCCGCTAGACCTCGCTCCGAGAGCTGTCCCGGACCGGATTGGGCCGTGAGCGAAAGGTCCAGTATCCTGGCTCTTCGGTCGCGCGTACGTCCGCGATCCAGGCTGCCCGCCCAGTGAGTGAAGCTCACGACGGGGGCGGTCTTCTGAACTCTTCCAGGATTCGAAAGCAGGAAACGCCCTGAGTGCTCGCCTTGACCACCGAAACCCTCTTGTGTTCGACACACACGAGCTGGGTCGGCGTCCCGGTGCGCTGCAGCGGCTGACCCGTTCCGTCGAAGCCCCCGGTTCTCCGGGCGTCCTCGGTATCGAAGGGGTCATCGGGGTGCCGGCAGGTGCTCCGGTCGAGCTGGAGATCCGCCTTGAGTCGGTCATGGAAGGTGTGCTTGTCACAGGCACCGCCCGTGCATCGGCCGAGGGGGAGTGCGTAAGGTGTCTGGAGCCGCTGAAGCTTGAGGTGGAAGCGGACTTCCAGGAGATGTTCTCGTACCCTGACGCCGACGACCGGAGCCGCACCGCGGAACCGGCCGACGACGCCGAGGAAGATGAGGACAGGCTCTATCTCGAGGACGGCTTGTTCGACCTCGAGCCTGTGCTGCGTGACGCGGTAGTGCTCGCACTGCCGATGCAGCCGGTGTGCCGGGACGACTGTCCGGGCCTGTGTTCCCAGTGCGGAGCGCGGCTCGCGGACGACCCGGACCACCACCATGACGTCGCCGACATTCGTTGGGCGGCACTGCAGGGACTCGCCGGGACCATCCAGGACGGCGAGAAGGACGACGTGAACGGCGCCGAAGCCGGCGTCGACGAGAAGCAGGAGAAGTAGCCGTGGCTGTTCCGAAGCGGAAGATGTCGCGCAGCAACACGCGCCACCGCCGGTCGCAGTGGAAGGCTGCGGTCCCCAACCTGGTTTCGTGTGAGCGCTGCCAGGAGCCGAAGCTGCAGCACATCGCGTGCCCCAGCTGCGGCACGTACAACAAGCGCCAGGTCCTCGAGGTCTGAGCGGCTGGTGAGAGGCACCGTGTCTAGCCACAATACGGCGGAAGACGCCAACGCTGAAAAGGCTGCAAACGCCAAGAAGCAGGCGGAAAACACGACCTCGTCCCACACGCTTTTGGAAGGGCGGCTCGGGTACAAACTCGAGTCCGCCCTTCTGGTGCGTTCACTGACCCACCGTTCGTACGCGTACGAGAACGGCGGTCTGCCGACGAATGAACGGCTCGAGTTCCTCGGGGACTCGGTGCTCGGACTCGTCGTCACGGACACGCTCTATCGCACCCACCCCGACCTGCCCGAAGGCCAGCTGGCCAAGTTGCGGGCCGCGGTGGTCAATTCGCGTGCGCTGGCGGAGGTCAGTCGTGGCCTAGAACTCGGCTCCTTCATCCGGCTCGGCCGGGGCGAAGAGGGCACGGGTGGCCGGGACAAGGCATCCATCCTCGCCGACACCCTTGAAGCGGTGATCGGCGCTGTCTATCTGGACCAGGGTCTGGACGCGGCGGGTGAGCTGGTGCACCGGCTCTTCGACCCGCTGATCGAGAAGTCCTCGAACCTGGGTGCGGGCCTGGACTGGAAAACCAGCCTCCAGGAGCTCACCGCGACCGAGAGCCTCGGCGTGCCCGAGTATCTCGTCACGGAGAGCGGCCCGGACCACGAGAAGACCTTTACTGCTGCCGCCCGCGTCGGAGGCGTCTCGTACGGCACCGGCACCGGCCGCAGCAAGAAGGAAGCGGAGCAGCAGGCCGCTGAGTCCGCGTGGCGCGAGATTCGTGCTGCCGCGGATGAGCGGATCAAGGCGGCGGAAGCCGCCGCTGCGGCTCCCGCTCCCGCTACCGCTGCCGTGAAGGTTGACGGGGGCTTCGAAGCTCCGTCCGCCTGACAGCGTTTTACTGTTTGGTGCCGGTCGCCCGTCGGGTGACCGGCACCAGCTTTTTCGCCGCTGAGCGGCATTTCTTCCCGCTCACCCACCCCATTGCTCCGGAGCCCTCCCATGCCCGAACTGCCCGAGGTCGAAGTCGTCCGGCGTGGGCTCGAACGGTGGGTCGCTCACCGCACCGTCGCTGATGTCGAGGTGCTGCATCCGCGTGCCGTTCGGCGGCACATCGCGGGCGGTGAGGACTTCGCGCACAGCCTCAAAGGCCACCGCGTCGGTACGGCGATGCGGCGCGGGAAGTATCTCTGGCTGCCCCTCGAGGACAGCGGCACCTCGATCCTCGCCCACCTCGGCATGAGCGGACAGCTTCTCGTGCAGCCCCAAGAGGCGCCCGACGAGAAGCACTTGAGGGTACGGGTACGGTTCGCCGACGCGCTCGGCACCGAACTGCGCTTCGTCGACCAGCGCACCTTCGGCGGTCTCTCGCTGCACGAGAACACCCCCGACGGTCTTCCGGACGTCATCGCACACATCGCGCGCGACCCGCTCGACGAGCAGTTCGACGACGCGGCCTTCCACACCGCGCTGCGCCGCCGTCGTACGACGATCAAACGCGCCCTGCTCGACCAGTCGTTGATCAGCGGCGTTGGCAACATCTACGCCGACGAGGCCCTTTGGCGGGCGAAGCTGCACTACGAGCGCCCCACCGCCACATTCACGCGCCCGCGCACGGCCGAACTCCTGGGCCACGTACGGGATGTGATGAATGCCGCCCTCGCCGTCGGCGGCACGAGCTTCGACAGTCTCTACGTGAATGTGAATGGCGAGTCCGGGTACTTCGAGCGTTCGCTCGACGCCTATGGGCGCGAGGACGAGCCGTGCCGCCGCTGCGGTACGGCCATGCGCCGACGCCCCTGGATGAACCGTTCCAGTTACTTCTGCCCGCGCTGTCAGCGCCCGCCGGCCGCCACGCTGTCGTAACGCTCGCGCGCTTCGAGCACGCCGTCCATCCTGCCCTCCACGAAGTGGATGAGGTTCAGCAGGCGGTCGGCGATCTCCCGTCCCAGCGGCGTCAGTTGATACTCCACGCGCGGCGGGTTGGTGGGCTGCGCCGCACGATGGACCAAGCCGTCGCGCTCCAGCGCGTGCAGGGTCTGGGACAGCATCTTCTCGCTCACCCCGTCGACCCGGCGGCGCAGTTCGTTGAAACGCAACGTGCCGTCGTGCAGCGCACCCAGAGTGAGCGCACCCCAGCGCCCGGTGACGTGCTCCAGGGTGCCGCGCGAGGGGCACTGCCTGGCGAACACGTCGTACGCGATGTCGTACGCCATATCGACGGCGGCGTCCGGGGCGGCGTCCGGGGCGGCGTCAGCCTGAGGAGCGGTGGAATCCATGCACTCAGGGTACTCCCGCGCAGCGCAGTCCATCAGGTTGCGCTAACTGGAAGTTAGCGCCTAGAAACCGAAGTCCTGCGTCCACCACGGGCCGCCCGGCGCGAAGTGCGCGCCGACGCCCAGGGTCTTGTAGTCGCAGTTGAGGATGTTGGCCCGGTGGCCCGCGCTGTTCATCCAGGCGTCCATCACGGACTGGGCGTTTGCCTGCCCGCGGGCGATGTTCTCGCCGCCCAGGTCCGATATCCCGGCCTTCTCCGCGCGGTCCCAGGGGGTCGCGCCGTCCGGGTCGGTGTGGTCGAAGAAGTCGCGCTCGGCCATGTCCGAGCTGAACCGTCCGGCGAGCGAGGCCAGCGAGCTGTCCGCGCGCACGGGGGAGCAGCCCACCTTGGCCCGCTCCGCGTTGACGAGGGTGAGCACCGAGGCCTCGGCCGCGTTCTCCGCGGACGGCGACTGCGAGCTCTGCGTCGGCGGCGCCTTGGGCTTCTCGGTGGCGGTGCGCGACGGGCTCGGCGGGGTCTTCGTCTTCTTCTCGGAGGTCTGGGAGGGCTCAGGCGCGGGCGCCTTGGTCGACGGCTTCTTCGACGGCTCGGCCGACGGCTTCTCGGTGGCTTTCGAAGGGGAGGGGGCCGGGGCCTCGGGGCGGTCCGAGCCGCGGCTCGGCGGGGCCGACTCGCGGTCGGCGGTGCCGTTGTCGCCGCCCTGGGGCGCCACCTGGCTGGGAGAGCCGGCGGAACGCACCTTGTTCGAGTCGCCGCCCCCGCCCAGGGAGTAGTTGTCGGCGCCGGGTACCAGGCCGGAGGCGACGGCGACAGCGCCCATCGCGACGGCTGCCGACACACCGAGCAGACCGGTGCGCACCGGTGTGGCGCGGCCCCTGCGGCGGTGCGACACGGTGGCGGGGCGGGGCTCCGGAACGCCGGCGTGCTCGCCTGCGTACGGGTCGGAGACCCCGGTGGCGCGGCCGGTGGCGGCTGCCCCTGCGCCGGAGCGTCGGTGGCGTCCCATCTCCTGGCCTTCCTCGTCCTAGCGGTCAACGTGGCTCACCCATACGAGTGAGGCTCATCGAGTCGGGACTGTACGCGATGGCGCATGGGGGCGAAGTGCTACGAGTGCAATTGGCCGGTTAGCGTGCACCCATGAACGAAGAAGTCAGGCTCACCGCCTGGGTGCGTGGCCAGGTGCAAGGCGTGGGTTTCCGCTGGTTCACGCGGGCCAAGGCTCTGGAGATCGGGGGCCTGAGTGGTTTTGCTCTCAATCTGGGCGACGGCCGTGTGCAAGTCGTCGCCGAGGGTCCGCGAGCGGGTGCCCAGGGACTGCTCGACTGGCTGCGCGAGGGCGACACACCCGGCAGGGTCGACGGTGTCACTGAGATCTGGGACACCCCGCGTGGCATCTACGAGACGTTCGCGATTCGCTGACGGAGTGCCGCCGAGCGGACCCGCTCAGACGTGGCCAGGGCAACTGCCCGGGGCAGGAAAGACCTGGTGGTTGCCAAGAACCCCTCCTCGTGGCAGGCTCCCGGATAGAGGATGATCGATACGCCCCCTGGGCCCCGCAGCAGAGGCAGCGCCGCCGTTCTTACGGCCGTACGCCCCCGGGTTGCCCGCCGATACGGGGCGTGATCGTGTTGACCGTCAAACTTTTTGGTGAGACTCTGAAAGCCCCGCGCACCTTAGCTGTTTGGCATGTGAGAACGGCCAGCAAGACCCAGCAGTAAACAACGAGTGCCAAGCACCGCGGGTGCGATTCCCTCACGACCCACACCGCTTCGGTCGGTCACTCATTGTGGAGGACCATCCATCATGGCAAAGGCGCTTCTCGGTTACGTCGGCGGTTCCGACCCGCGACTTCTCGCCGAGATGCGACGGCTCCAGCAACGCGTCCAGGACCTGGAATCTGAGCTCACGAAGATCCAGGCCGAGAACGACGCGCTCGCGGCTGCCGCTTCTCACGAATCGCTCCTGGAGAGCATCGACGTACCCCAGGCGGAGCCTGCGCTCACCTGACCACAGCCACTTCAGTAAGGCACTTATCTCGCAAGGCATCGCGTAGCGCTCGTAGGGCGCGACGCTCTGTGTCCGTGTCCTTGTTGTCCTTGTGAGCTGCCTGTTGACGCACGTGGTCAGGCTGCCCATGTCAGCCGCTTGTCCAGATTCGCACCAGAATTTCAAGGGACGCTTCGGCGTCCCTTCTTTCTTGTCACCGCGTGCGCCGCTTCCTTTACCGTCTGATGTGCCCTGCATCTTCCTGGGTGAAACGGACAGTGAAAGGTAGAGTGCGTCCGCGTGCACCTCAAGGCCATGACACTGCGCGGTTTCAAATCCTTCGCGTCGGCCACGACGCTGAAGTTCGAACCGGGCATCACCTGCGTCGTCGGACCGAACGGCTCCGGCAAGTCCAACGTCGTGGACGCGCTGTCCTGGGTCATGGGCGAGCAGGGTGCCAAGTCGCTGCGCGGCGGCAAGATGGAGGACGTCATCTTCGCCGGCACCACCGGGCGCCCGCCGCTCGGCCGGGCCGAGGTGTCCCTCACCATCGACAACTCCGACGGCGCCCTCCCCATCGAGTACGCCGAAGTCACCATCACGCGGATCATGTTCCGCAACGGCGGCAGCGAGTACCAGATCAACGGCGACACCTGCCGCCTCCTGGACATCCAGGAACTGCTCTCCGACTCCGGCATCGGGCGCGAGATGCACGTCATCGTCGGCCAGGGTCAGCTCGACGGCGTACTGCACGCCGACCCCATGGGGCGCCGCGCCTTCATTGAGGAGGCCGCGGGTGTCCTCAAGCACCGCAAGCGCAAAGAGAAGGCGCTGCGCAAGCTCGACGCGATGCAGGCCAACCTCGCCCGCGTCCAGGACCTCACCGACGAACTGCGGCGCCAGCTCAAGCCGCTCGGCAGGCAGGCCGCCGTGGCGCGCAGGGCCGCCGTCATCCAGGCCGATCTGCGCGACACCCGCCTGCGGCTCCTCGCCGACGATCTCGTACGTCTGAGAACCGCGCTGCGGACCGAGGTCGAGGACGAGGCCGCGCTCAAGCAGCGCAAGGACTCCGCCGAGGCCGAGCTGAAGAAGGCCGCGCAGCGGGAGGCCGACCTCGAGGACGAGGTGCGGCGCCTGACGCCACGGCTCCAGCGGGCACAGCAGACGTGGTACGAGCTTTCGCAGCTGGCCGAGCGGGTGCGGGGCACGGTGTCGCTGGCCGACGCCCGGGTCAAGAGCGCCACCGCCGCGCCCCCGGAGGAGCGGCGCGGCCGTGACCCCGAGGACATGGAGCGCGAGGCCGCGCGGATCCGCGAGCAGGAGGCGGAGCTTGAAGCCGCCCTCGAAGCGGCCGAGCACGCCCTTGAGGACACGGTCGGCCACCGGGCCGAGCTCGAGCGGGAGTTGGCGGTCGAGGAGCGCCGTCTCAAGGATGTGGCGCGGGCCATCGCCGACCGGCGTGAGGGGCTCGCGCGGCTGAATGGGCAGGTCAACGCGGCGCGTTCGCGGGCGGGTTCCGCACAGGCCGAGATCGACCGGCTCGCCGTGGCGCGCGACGAGGCCGGGGAGCGTGCGGTCGCCGCCCAGGAGGAGTACGAGCAGCTGAAGGCGGAGGTCGACGGGCTCGACGCCGGTGACGCGGAGCTCGGCGAGCGGCACGACGAGGCGAAGCGTTCCCTCGCCGAGGCCGAGGGTGCGCTGACCGCGGCACGCGAGGCGGCCACCGCCGCCGAGCGCAAGCGGGCCGCGGTCGCGGCCAGGCACGAGGCGCTCGCGCTCGGCCTGCGGCGCAAGGACGGCACGGGAGCGCTGCTCGCCGCCAAGGACCGCATCACGGGGCTGCTCGGCCCCGCGGCGGAACTGCTCTCGGTCACCCCGGGGCACGAGGTCGCGATCGCGGCGGCGTTCGGAGCGGCGGCCGACGCGATCGCCGTGTCCACGCCGGGGTCGGCGGCGGAGGCCATCCGGCTGCTGCGGAAGCAGGACGCGGGCCGTGCGGCGCTGCTGCTCGCCGGGGCGCCCGAAAGAGTGGGCGGGGACGTACGGGAAGGCGGCGGCGAAGGGCCTCCCTTCGCCGCCGAGCTCGTACGCGGGCCCCAAGAGCTGATGCCCGCCGTACGGCGGCTGCTGCGGGGCATCGTCGTCGTCGGCACCCTCGAAGACGCCGAAGACCTCGTCTACGCTCGCCCGGAGCTCACCGCGGTCACCACCGAAGGCGATCTGCTCGGGGCTGACTTCGCGCAGGGTGGGTCCGCCGGGGCGCCGAGCCTCCTCGAAGTGCAGGCCTCCGTCGATGAGGCGGCCGCGGAGCTCGAGCAACTGGCAGCCCAGTGTGATGAGTTGGCGGATGCCCAGCGGGATGCGGGCGAGCAGCGGAAGGAAGTCGCCGCGCTTGTCGAGGAGTTGGGGGAGCGCAGGCGTGCCGCCGACCGGGAGAAGTCGGCCGTGGCCCAGCGGCTCGGCGCGCTCGCCGGGCAGGCCCGCGGTGCGGCGGGCGAGGCAGAGCGGTCCGCAGGGGCTGCCGCCAAGGCGCAGGAAGCCCTGGACAAGGCGGTCGAGGACGCCGAAGAGCTGGCCGAGCGCCTCGCCGTGGCGGAGGAAGGGCCGGCCGACGAGGAGCCCGACACCTCCGTGCGCGACCGGCTGGCCGCCGACGGGGCCAATGCCCGGCAGACCGAGATGGAGGCCAGGCTTCAGGCACGTACGCACGAGGAGCGGGTCAAGGGGCTTGCGGGGCGCGCCGACTCGCTCGACCGGGCGGCGCGCGCCGAACGCGAAGCACGCGCGCGTGCAGATCAGCGCAAGGCCAGGATGCGGCACGAAGCCGCGGTCGCCGAGGCCGTCGCCGGGGGTGCGCGGCAGCTGCTCGCGCACGTCGAGGTCTCTCTCGTGCGGGCACAGGAGGAGCGTGCCGCCGCCGAGCGTGCCAAGGAGGTGCGGGAGCGGGAGCTCGCCGCCGAGCGCGATCAGGGGCGCGACCTCAAGGCGGAGCTGGACAAGCTGAAGGATTCAGTTCACCGCGGCGAGGTACTCGGTGCCGAGAAGCGGCTGCGGATCGAGCAGCTGGAGTCCAAGGCACTGGAGGAACTCGGTGTGGAACCGGCAGGACTCGTCTCCGACTACGGCCCCGACCAGCTCGTACCGCCGTCGCCCGCGGCCGAGGGCGAGGAGCTGCCCGAGGACCCGGAGCATCCGCGCAACAGGCCCGTGCCGTACGTCCGCGGTGAGCAGGAGAAGCGGCTGAGGTCAGCCGAACGGGCGTACCAGCAGCTGGGGAAAGTGAACCCGCTCGCCCTGGAGGAGTTCGCCGCTCTGGAGGAACGTCATAAGTTCCTCAGCGAGCAGCTGGAGGACCTGAAGAAGACGCGCACCGATCTCCTGCAAGTGGTGAAGGAGGTCGACGAGCGCGTCGAGCAGGTCTTCTCCGAGGCCTACCGGGACACGGCCCGGGAGTTCGAGGGCGTCTTCTCGCGGCTCTTCCCCGGCGGTGAGGGACGGCTCATCCTCACCGATCCCGACAACATGCTCACCACGGGAGTCGATGTCGAGGCGCGTCCGCCGGGCAAGAAGGTCAAGCGGCTCTCGCTGCTTTCCGGCGGTGAGCGGTCGCTGACCGCCGTGGCGCTGCTCGTTTCGATCTTCAAGGCACGGCCGAGTCCCTTCTATGTGATGGACGAGGTCGAGGCGGCGCTCGACGACACCAACCTGCAGCGCCTCATCCGCATCATGGAGGAGTTGCAGGAGGCCTCGCAGCTCATCGTGATCACGCACCAGAAGCGGACGATGGAGGTCGCGGACGCGCTGTATGGCGTGTCCATGCAGGGCGACGGCGTCTCGAAGGTGATCAGCCAGCGGCTTCGCTAGCCCTCTTCACCGCTCCCTTCAGCGGCGTACACCGTTTGGTCTCCACAACTTCAAGACTTGAACGAAGCTGACCTCAAGCGTGCCTGAATTTCACAGGAACCCAGGTCTTGACTTCGAAACTTGAAGGCATAGTCTCTGCAACGTTGCTTTTACCTTCAGGTGGTGGGCGGCGTGAAGTTGTGCGCCACTTGAAGTGCTCACCCCCACCCCCGGCGATGCTGCCGGTGGCCCGAGGAGTCCATGTGACCAGCACAACGAAGGCGCCGCAGCCCGAAGGCAGAGAGGCCAGGCCGGACCATCTCGGCCATGTCATCTTCATTACGGCGGCCGCCGCCATGGGCGGCTTCCTCTTCGGCTACGACAGTTCGGTGATCAACGGCGCGACCGTCGCCATCCAGGACCGGTTCGACGTCGACGCGAACACGCTCGGCTGGATCATCGCCACCGCGCTGCTCGGCTGTGCCGTCGGTGCCGCGGTCGCGGGGCGCATCGCCGACCGTATCGGCCGCATCCGCTGTATGCAGATCGCCGCCGTCCTCTTCGCGGCGAGCGCCATCGGTTCCTCCCTGCCGTTCGCGGCGTGGGACCTGACGATGTGGCGCTTCATCGGCGGCATCGGCATCGGCATGGCCTCCGTCATCGGCCCGGCCTACATCGCCGAGGTCGCCCCGCCCGCGTACCGAGGCCGCCTCGCCTCCTTCCAGCAGGCCGCGATCGTCATCGGCATCGCCGTCTCCCAGCTGGTCAACTACGGCATCCTGAAGTTGGCGGACGACGACCAGCGCGGCGAGGTGATGGGCATCGAGGCCTGGCAGCTGATGCTCGGCGTCATGGTCATCCCGGCCGTCCTGTACGGCGTGCTCTCCTTCGTCATCCCCGAGTCGCCGCGCTTCCTGGTCTCGGTCGGTCGTGAAGCCGAGGCCAAGAAGGTGCTCGGCGAGGTCGAGGGCACCAAGATCGACCTGGACGCGCGCGTCGCCGAGATCGAGCACGGTATGCGCAGCGAACACAAGTCCTCGTTCAAGGACCTGCTCGGCAAGGTCGGCTTCCTGCCGATCGTCTGGGTCGGCATCGGGCTCTCGGTGTTCCAGCAGCTCGTCGGCATCAACGTGATCTTCTACTACTCGAACCAGCTGTGGCAGTCGATCGGGCACGACCCGAGCAGCTCGTTCCTGTACTCGTTCGAGACGTCGATCGTGAACATCGTCGGCACGGTCATCGCGATGATCTTCGTCGACCGGATCGGCCGCAAGCCGCTGGCCCTGATCGGGTCCGCCGGTATGGCTCTGGCGCTGTTCACCATGGCCTGGGCGTTCTCGTACCGGACCGGTTCCGGCGACAACGTCTCGCTGCCGGACGCGCAGGGTCTGACCGCGATCATCGCTGCCAACCTCTTCGTGCTCTTCTTCGCCCTCTCCTGGGGCGTGGTGGTCTGGGTCCTGCTCGGCGAGATCTTCCCGAACCGGCTCCGTGCCGCCGCCCTCGGTGTGGCCGCGTCCGCCCAGTGGCTCGCCAACTTCGCGATCACCAAGACGTTCCCGAGCATGTCCGAGTGGAGCCTGACCGGCTCGTACATCATCTACGGCGCCTTCGCGGCGATCTCCATCCCCTTCGTCATGAAGTTCGTCAAGGAGACGAAGGGCAAGACCCTGGAGGAGATGGGCTAATCCCCGCTGCCCCTCCTCTGAGGAAGCTGCCCCGGCTCAAGGACCTATTCCTTGAGCCGGGGCAGTACGTTTTCCCCGAAGTGGTGCAGGCTGCGCCATCCCTCGTCGATCGGCATCCCGCCCGAGAGCGGATGCAGTACGAGATTGGCGGCGCCGCCCTGCGCGTAGGCCACGCACTCGTCGGGCGTGAGGACGCGGTAGACGCCCTCGGCGCGCAGCTCATCGACCGTGGTGGCGGCGGACTTCACCGCCGAGCGGATGTCCTTGGACTGCCAGGAGGCATAGGTGCGGGCCTCGTGCAGGAAGTGCTCGCCGTGCTCGGCCCAGGTGCGGTCGGGGTCGTCGGCGATGTGCAGGAGCGGGGTCTCGGCGGCGGGCATCATGGTCCAGCCCTCGGTGCCGTACTCCGCGAGGCGTTCGTTGTAGTACGCCTCGAGCTCCGGGAGATGGGCGCTGGGGAAGAACGGAAGCCCGAGTCTGGCCGCGCGCCTGGCCGCTGCCTGCGAAGAGCCGCCGACCAGAAGCAGTGGGTGGGGCCGGGTGTGCGGGCGCGGGGTCACGCGGACCGTGCGGCCGCGGAACTCGAAGGGCTCGCCCGTCCAGGCCTTCAAGAGCGTCTCGAGCAGCTCGTCCTGGAGCTTGCCGCGCCGCTTCCACTCGACGCCGAACGCCTCGTACTCGGCGGGCCGGTAGCCGATCCCCGCCACCGTCACCAGACGGCCGCCGCTCAGCAGATCGAGTACGGCGATGTCCTCGGCGAGCCGCAGCGGATCGTGCAGCGGGCCGATGATCGCGGAGACCGTGACCGCGATGCGCCGGGTCGCGCCGAACACCGCCCCCGCGAAAGTGAAGGGCGAGGGCAGCCAGTTGTTGTCGACGCCGTGGTGCTCCTCGGTCTGGACCGTGGAGATGCCCCGGTCGTCGGCGTACGCGGCCATCTCCAGGGCGGCTCTGTAGCGTTCGCTCAGCGAGGTGGGCGTCGCATCCGGTTCGACGAGGTTGAAACGTACGACTGTGACGGGCATGGGAAACGTCCCCCTTCACCGTGGGCGGGCGAAGAGGGACGTTAGATGACGCGGTGTCAGATGACCAGTGTCCGGGGGGCAGTTGCTCCGGATCGGGGTCGATGCGGCGTCAGGCGGAGACCAGCTCGGTCTCGCCATCGCCCCCGCCCTTGCCCTCGGGGGCCTCGACGACCGGGTCCCTGGGCAGCACCGCGTACAGCGCGGCGGCGATCAGGATCGTGGCCAGCCAGCCCAGGCCGTTGCGGCCGATCCAGGACGTGGCGAGCGGGCCGCTGAACCAGTCGACCTTCGTGAAGAGCAGGCCCATCACCAGGGCCACGGCCCACGCGGTCATGGCCTGCCAGGCGAAGCCCGCCTTGTACCAGTAGGCGCTGGTGCGCTTGGTGTCCATCAGCGCTTCGGCGTCGTACGTCTTGCGGCGCAGCATGTCGACGCCGAAGACGCCGATCCAGGCGGAGAACGTCACCGCGAGCAGGGTCAGGAAGGAGATGAACGAACCGATGAAGCTGGAGGCCACGTTCATCAGGATGTAGCCGAAGATCAGGCTGATGATGGCGTTGATGCTCACCGCCCACGCGCGCGGGACCTTGATGCCGAGCGTCATCGCGGTGAAGCCCGCCGAGTACATCGACATCGAGTTGATGAGCAGCATCCCGATCAGGGCCATGAGCAGGTACGGCACCGCGATCCACGTCGGAAGCAGCTCGCCGAGGAAGGAGACCGGGTCCGAGGCCTTCGACAGGCTCGGCACGCTGACCGCCATGACGGCGCCCATCAGGACCATCGGCACGACGACGATGCCGGCGCCGCCGATGGCGTTGCCCACCAGGGCCTTGCTGGAGGCCTTGCGCGGGAGGTAGCGCGTGAAGTCCGGGCCCGTGGGGACCCAGCTGATGCCGCCCGCGGCGATCACGCCGACCCCCGCGACCATCGCCGAGGTGGAGCCCGCGGACTGCGAGAAGACGTCCGACCAGGGGGTGTTGGCCACCAGGTAGACAAGGACCAGGACGCTGAACGCGCCGAAGAGGTACGTGGCCCAGGTGTTGCAGATGTGCAGCACCTTGCGGCCCAGGCCGCTGATGACGAACGTACAGGCGACGAAGAGGAACAGCGTCACGACCGTCAGCCATTTGCTGGACTTCACGCCGAAGCAGATGTCCAGGACGACGATGATCGCGTAGGCGCCCGTGACCGCGTTGATCGTCTCCCAGCCCCAGCGGGCGACCCAGATCAGTGCGCCGGGGAAGAGGTTGCCGCGCTGGCCGAAGACCGCGCGCGAGAGCGTCATGCCGGGGGAGCCGCCGCGCTTGCCCGCGATGGAGATGAGCCCCACCATGCCGTAGCTGAGCAGGGGGGAGACCAGGGCGACGACCAGGGCCTGCCAGAAGTTGAGGCCGTTCGTCACGATGAGGCCCGCGCCCATGGTGAGCAGCAGGACGCTGATGTTGGCCGCCACCCAGGTGGGGAAAAGCTCGCGGGTGCGGCCGGTGCGCTCGGAGTCGGGGACGGGCTCTAGGCCGCGTGTCTCCAGGGCGCCTTCGGTTTCGGCGGTGGTGCTCATGGGGTGGGGTCCGTGCCTCTCGCTCGGATCGCAACGCCGCGACCCGTCCGTGGGGGTGATCGGGTTGGACTCTACGCGCGTTGATACGGAGAGCTCCATCGTACTTTAGTCCGAGTAGTGCCCTCTATCAGCTTATGTTCTTTGGAGGAAGGCACAAGGCGGGCCCCTGTTGCCCCCATGGCTGATACTGGGTGCGTTATGGAAATCGTCATCCTTGCTGTAGTCATCGCCGTGGTCGTGATCGGCGCGCTCGGCGGGCTCGTGATCGGCAGCCGCAAGAAGAAGCAGCTGCCGCCGCAGGCCCCGTCGTCCGCGCCCACCATCACCGCTCCTCCGGCCGAGCCGCATGTCGGCGACGAGGCCGCGACGCCGCGCGACGAACCGCGCCGCACGATCGAGGAGGTGGAACTCCCACTCGCCGAGCCGTCGGCGTCGGCCCCCGTTGCCGTCGAAGAACCGACCGCCCCGGAGATCGAGACCCCGGAGCCCACGGCAGGTCGCCTCGTCCGCCTGCGGTCGCGGCTCTCCCGCTCGCAGAACGCGCTCGGCAAGGGGCTGCTCACGCTCCTCTCCCGCGAGCATCTGGACGAGGACACGTGGGAGGAGATCGAGGACACGCTCCTCACCGCCGACGTCGGCGTCGCCCCCACCCAGGAACTGGTCGAGCGGCTCCGCGAGCGCGTCCGCGTGCTCGGCACCCGCACCCCGGACGACCTGCGCGCCCTGCTGCGCGAGGAACTCCTCACGCTCCTCGGCCCGGACCTCGACCGCGTGGTCAAGACCGAGTCGGGCCTGGAGACGCCCGGCATCGTGATGGTCGTCGGCGTGAACGGCACCGGCAAGACCACCACCACCGGCAAGCTCGCCCGCGTCCTCGTCGCCGACGGCCGCTCCGTGGTCCTCGGTGCCGCCGACACGTTCCGCGCCGCCGCCGCCGACCAGTTGCAGACCTGGGGCGAGCGCGTTGGCGCCCGTACGGTGCGCGGCCCCGAGGGCGGCGACCCCGCGTCGATCGCCTTCGACGCGGTCAAGGAAGGCATCGCGGAGGGCGCCGACGTCGTCCTCATCGACACGGCGGGCCGGCTGCACACCAAGACGGGCCTGATGGACGAGCTCGGCAAGGTCAAGCGCGTCGTCGAGAAGCACGCGCCGCTCGACGAGGTGCTGCTCGTCCTGGACGCGACGACCGGGCAGAACGGCCTGGTGCAGGCGCGCGTCTTCGCCGAGGTCGTCGACATCACCGGCATCGTCCTGACGAAGCTGGACGGCACGGCCAAGGGCGGCATCGTCATCGCGGTCCAGCGGGAGCTGGGCGTGCCGGTCAAGCTGGTTGGGCTCGGCGAGGGCGCGGATGATCTGGCGCCGTTCGAGCCGGAGGCGTTCGTGGACGCGTTGATCGGGGACTAGGGTCGGGCACAGCGCTTCATGTGCCGCGTACGAAAGAAATGCCCCACCCCGGGGTGCAGCCGGGGTGGGGCATTTCCGCGTGCGGGCGGCGGTGACTACGCGGGCGAGCGATGCGCCACGTACGCCAAGGTGCCGAGCACCAACCGCGCCTGCGGCGGATGCGTAGCCGAGTCCAGGTCGGGCGCGCGGAGCCAGCGGACCGGGCCGAGGCCCGCGCGGTCGGACGGCGGTGCCGTGATGTGCTCGCCGGGGCCCAGGCCGTGCAGGTCGATCCCGGCGTCGTCCCAGCCCATGCGGTAGAGCAGCTGGGGGAGTTCGGCGGCGGCGCCGGGGGCGACGAAGAAGTGCGCGCGGCCGTTCGGCGTGGCCGCCACCGGGCCGAGCGGGAGCCCCATGCGCTCCAGGCGGACCAGCGCCCTGCGCCCGGCGGCCTCGGCCACCTCGATCACATCGAAGGCGCGCCCCACGGGCAGCAGCACGGCCGCGCCGGGGAACTGCGCCCAGGCTTCGGTCACTTCGTCGAGTGTCGCTCCGGCAGGGACCTCCGGTGCGAAGTCCAGCGGATGGGCGCCGGGGGCCTCGCAGTCGGCGGCGCCGCAGGAGCAGCGCCCGGCCAGGGCGCGTGCGCCGGGGACCGCGGCCCAGCCCCACAGGCCGGTGTACTCGGCCACCGTGGTGCAGTCCGACGTGCGTCCCCGCCGCCGTGTGCCGGTGCGGGGTTCTCTGGTCCCCCGGATGCCGCCGATCGTGAAGCCCATGCCCCCTCCAACGGGTCGAGCGCAGTGTGGTTACGTGACGGAATCGGATCGTGACCCTGCGTTTTCAGGCGGCGCCCGGTGGTCTGAAGGTGGTGCACTCGGTCATACGCGCCCCCAAGTGCTTCGTTTCGCCCACTGTCGGTCGTCCGCTGTCAAGTCAATCGCTTGTGGCGGGCCGGGAGTTCATTCGAAGGGGTGGCGAATGGTGGCGTTTCCGCGATCGCCCTCGCCGGAGGGGTGATCGTAGGATTACTTTCAGTGCACGGACCCTCGGTGTTGTGCACTTGTGGGTATGCCGGAGGCAAGTCGGTTTCCTGTTCGATGGGTGACGTTCTCCGGACGCAGGGCCGCAATGCGCGGCATTCTGGTAGGGCTTGGCGTGGACCACGCGTAAGTGTCGTTGAGGGATGGGGGCGTTCCGGGTGGGCGGCAATGGCGGAAGTGCTACGAACGCTGAGAAGCGCCCCAACGAACTGCTCAATTCCTGGTTCGTGCGCAGCGGCTGGTCGAAGGGCGAGCTGGCGCGCCAAGTCAACCGCAGGGCGCGGCAGTTGGGTGCCCATCACATCTCCACCGATACCTCGCGCGTGCGGCGCTGGCTGGACGGCGAGAGTCCGCGCGAGCCCATTCCGCGCATCCTCTCCGAGCTGTTCTCCGAGCGGTTCGGCTGTGTGGTGGCGGTCGAGGACCTGGGCCTGCGCGCCGCGCACCAGTCGCCCTCGGTGTCCGGTGTGGACCTGCCCTGGACCGGACCCCAGACCGTCGCGCTCATCAGTGAGTTCTCCCGCAGCGACCTGATGCTGGCGCGGCGCGGCTTCCTCGGCGCCTCGCTCGCGCTCTCCGCGGGCCCCGCCCTCATCGAGCCCATGCAGCGCTGGCTGGTCCCAGGGCCGACGACACCGGTCGGCGACCCCGAGCCGTCAGTGCCGTCCCGCAGGCCGGGGAGGCTTTCCAAGCCGGAGCTCGACCTGCTCGAGTCGACGACCATGATGTTCCGGCAGTGGGACGCGCAGTGCGGCGGCGGGTTGCGGCGCAAGGCGGTCGTCGGCCAACTGCACGAGGTGACGGACCTGTTGCAGGAGCCCCAGCCGGAGGCCACGTCCAAGCGGCTCTTCAAGGTCGCGGGCGAACTGGCCGAGCTGGCCGGATGGATGAGCTACGACGTCGGGTTGCAGCCCACCGCCCAGAAGTACTTCGTCCTCGCCCTGCACGCCGCGAAGGAAGCGGGCGAGAAGCCGCTCGGTTCGTACATCTTGTCCAGCATGAGCCGCCAGATGATCCACCTCGGCCGGCCGGACGACGCCCTCGAACTCATCCACCTCGCGCAGTACGGAAGCCGTGACTGCGCGAGCCCGCGCACCCAGGCCATGCTGTATGCGATGGAGGCCCGCGCCTACGCCAGCATGGGCCAGCCCGGCAAGTGCAAACGGGCCGTGCGCATGGCCGAGGACACCTTCGCCGACGCCGCCGACTTCGACGACCCCGAGCCCGACTGGATCCGCTTCTTCTCCGCGGCCGAGCTGAACGGCGAGAACGCCCACTCGTTCCGCGACCTGGCCTATGTGGCGGGCCGCAGCCCCACGTACGCATCGCTCGCCGAGCCCGTCATGGAGCGCGCCGTCGATCTCTTCGGCAAGGACGCCGAGCACCAGCGTTCGTACGCACTGAACCTCATCGGGATGGCCACGGTCCACCTGCTCCAGCGGGAGCCCGAGCAGAGCACGGTCCTCGCGAGGGAGGCCCTCACCGTCGCCAAGAAGGTCCGCTCCGAGCGGGTCAACACCCGCCTCCGCAAGACCGTGGACACCGCCGTGCGGGACTTCGGGGACCTCGCGGATGTCGTGCGCCTGACCGAACAGCTCGCCATCGACATGCCGGAAACCGCGGAGGCGGTCTGACACCGCCCCGCCAGAGCTCCGGCCGCGGCCGGCCCATCCCGAACAGTCCGACTCGGCTCCCCTACGCCAGTCAGCCGGATGGCCGCCGCGGCCGGTTCGTGCGGTGTGCGCAGGGTATGAAACCGCGCCCCGCGTGACCCGGCAGTTCATGGACGCGTAACACGTACGACCTCTTCGTCACCGCTGCGAAACATCGAGGGGCGCCCGTCGAAACGGCGCTGGGCCAATCTCATGGCGCATAACGGCCCACCGCTCTTGCACCGCCCCGCACGGGCCGCATACGACGACGAGGAGACGCCGATGCCCCCAGGCATCACGATCGCCGCAGACGCCCCGCAGCTGTCTGCCGCCAACACAGGGTTCATGCTCATCTGTTCCGCCCTGGTGATGCTCATGACGCCGGGACTCGCCTTCTTCTACGGAGGCATGGTCCGCGTCAAGAGCACACTGAACATGCTGATGATGAGCTTCATCAGCCTGGGGATCGTCACCATCCTCTGGGTGCTGTACGGCTTCTCCATCGCGTTCGGCACCGACCACGGCAGCCTCGTCGGCTGGTCGTCCGACTATGTCGGGCTCAGCGGCATAGGCATCACCGAGCTGTGGGACGGCTACACGATCCCGGTCTATGTCTTCGCTGTCTTCCAGCTGATGTTCGCGATCATCACGCCCGCGCTGATCAGCGGCGCGCTCGCGGACCGCGTGAAGTTCACCGCCTGGGCGCTGTTCGTCACGCTGTGGGTCACGGTCGTCTACTTCCCGGTCGCGCACTGGGTGTGGGGCACCGGCGGCTGGGCCTTCGAGCTCGGGGTCATCGACTTCGCGGGTGGTACGGCCGTGCACATCAACGCCGGTGCCGCGGCGCTCGGCGTGATCCTCGTCATCGGCAAGCGCGTCGGCTTCAAGAAGGACCCGATGCGGCCGCACAGCCTGCCGCTCGTCATGCTCGGCGCCGCACTCCTGTGGTTCGGCTGGTTCGGCTTCAACGCCGGATCGTGGCTGGGCAACGACGACGGCGTCGGCGCGATGATGTTCCTGAACACGCAGGTCGCCACCGCCGCGGCCATGCTGGCCTGGCTCGCCTACGAGAAGATCCGGCACGGCGCGTTCACCACGCTCGGCGCCGCTTCGGGTGCCGTCGCCGGTCTCGTCGCCATCACTCCGTCCGGCGGCTCCTGCTCGCCGCTCGGCGCGATCGCCATCGGCGCGATCGCCGGTCTGCTCTGCGCCATGGCCGTCGGCCTCAAGTTCAAGTTCGGCTACGACGACTCGCTCGACGTCGTCGGAGTCCACCTCGTCGGCGGTGTCGTGGGCTCGCTGCTCGTCGGCTTCTTCGCCACCGGTGGCGTCCAGTCCGACGCCAAGGGCCTCTTCTACGGAGGCGGCCTCGACCAGCTCGGCAAGCAGGCCGCGGGTGTCGGCGCCGTCCTCGCGTACTCCATGATCGCCTCCGCGATCCTCGCCTTCCTGGTCGACAAGACCATCGGGATGCGGGTCACCGAGGACGAGGAGGTCGGGGGCATCGACCAGGTGCAACATGCCGAGACGGCGTACGACTTCAGTGGCGCGGGCGGTGGCACGGCTCCCCGTACCGCCGCCGTGCCGGGCACGCCGGCCCAGGGCGCCGGTAAGGCTGCGACCGAGAAGAACAAGAGGGTGGACGCATGAAGCTCATCACCGCGGTCGTCAAGCCGCACCGGCTCGACGAGATCAAGGAAGCCCTCCAGGCCTTCGGCGTCCAGGGCCTGACCGTCACCGAGGCCAGCGGCTACGGCCGCCAGCGCGGGCACACCGAGGTCTACCGTGGCGCGGAGTACACCGTCGATCTCGTACCGAAGATCCGGATCGAGGTCCTGGTCGAGGACGACGACGCCGAACAACTGGTGGATGTCGTGGTGAAGGCCGCCCGTACCGGCAAGATCGGGGACGGCAAGGTCTGGAGCGTCCCGGTCGAGACGGCGGTGCGGGTGCGGACCGGCGAGCGCGGCCCCGATGCGCTGTGAGCCGGACCGGGTTGACGTTGGGCTGAGCGGAACTGAGCGGGACTGACAGGAGCTGCTGGGTGACGAGTGTGGATGTACGTACTGAATCGGACTCGGAAGACTCCGGACCCAGCGGCTACGCGGCGGCCCGGCTGCGCCTCCTTCAAGGGGAGGCGCGGTCCGGGCCGCCGCGCCGTTCGGCCCTCGCCGATCTCACGGACGACTGGCTGACGGGACTCTTCACGGCAGCGGGCGCGCCGCGCGGGGCGTCCCTTGTCGCGGTGGGCGGCTATGGACGGGGCGAGCTGTCGCCGCGCAGTGACCTCGATCTGCTCCTGCTGCACGACGGCAGCGCGGACGCCGGTGAGGTGGCGGCCCTCGCGGACCGCATCTGGTACCCCATCTGGGACCTCGGGCTCGCGCTCGACCACTCCGTGCGTACGCCGGTGGAGGCGCGCAAGACCGCGGGCGAGGACCTCAAGGTGCAGCTGGGGCTGCTCGACGCGCGGCATGTGGTGGGTGACCTCGGGCTGACCGCCGGGCTGCGTACGGCGGTCCTCGCCGACTGGCGCAACCTCGCGCCGAAGCGGCTGCCGGAGCTGCGGGAGCTGTGCGAGGAACGGGCCGAGCGGCAGGGAGAGTTGAGCTATCTCCTTGAGCCGGATCTGAAGGAGGCACGGGGTGGGTTGCGGGATGCGACCGCCTTGCGGGCCGTCGCTGCTTCGTGGCTGGCTGATGCGCCTCGGGAGGGGCTCGCCGATGCCCGGCGGCGTCTGCTGGACGTACGGGACGCGCTGCATCTGACGACGGGGCGGGCCACGGACCGGCTCGCTCTGCAGGAGCAGGACCAAGTGGCCGCGGACTTGGGCCTGTTGGATGCCGACACCTTGCTGCGTCAAGTGTACGAGGCGGCGCGGACAGTCTCGTACGCGAGTGATGTGACGTGGCGCGAGGTGAGCAGGGTGCTGCGGTCCCGCTCCGTGCGGCCCCGGCTGCGGGCCATGCTGGGCGGCGGCAAGGGGGCGGCGGCCGAGCGGTCGCCGCTGGCCGAGGGGGTCGTGGAGCAGGACGGGGAGGTGGTTCTCGCGCGGGCGGCCAGGCCCGAGCGGGACCCTGTGCTGCCGCTGCGTGCCGCCGCGGCCGCGGCGCAGGCCGGTCTGCCGCTGTCGCTGCACGCGGTGCGCAGGATGGCGGCGGCGGTGCGGCCGCTGCCCACGCCGTGGCCCGCGGAGGCCCGGGAGCAGCTGGTGACGCTGCTCGGTGCCGGGCGGCCGACGGTCGAGGTGTGGGAGGCGCTGGAGGCCGAAGGGCTGATCACGCGACTACTGCCCGACTGGGAGCGGGTGCGGTGCAGGCCGCAGCGCAACGCCGTGCACACGTGGACGGTCGACCGGCATCTGGTGGAGACGGCGGTGCAGGCCTCGGAGTTGACCCGGCGGGTGGGGCGGCCCGACCTGTTGCTGGTGGCGGGGCTGCTGCACGACATCGGCAAGGGATGGCCGGGGGATCACTCGGTGGCCGGGGAGGTCATCGCCAGGGATGTCGCCGCTCGGATCGGGTTCGACCGCGGAGACGTGGCGGTTCTCGCGACTTTGGTGCGGCATCACCTGCTGTTGATCGAGACGGCGACGCGGCGGGACCTGGACGACCCGGCCACGGTGCGGTCCGTCGCCGAGGCCGTGGGGTCGCTGGGGACTTTGGAGCTGCTGCACGCGCTGACCGAGGCGGACGCGCTGGCCACCGGGCCCGCGGCCTGGTCCGCCTGGCGGGGGTCGCTCGTCGCCGACCTGGTGAAGCGGGTGGGGGCGGTGCTTGCGGGGGACGAGCCGGAGGGGGCGGAGGACGTCGCTCCGACCGCCGAGCAGGAGCGTCTCGCTGTGGAGGCGTTCCGTACGGGCGGTCCTGTGCTGGCTCTGCGGGCGCAGACGGAGGGGGCTGCCGCTGGCGCTGCTGCGGAGGGCGGGACGGGGGACCCTGAGCCGCTGGGTGTGGAGCTGGTCATCGCGGTACCGGATCAGCCCGGTGTGCTGTCCGCCGTCGCGGGGGTGCTCGCCATGCATCGGCTCGCGGTACGGACCGCGGAGCTGCGGGGGGTGGGGCTGCGGGCTGTGGGGCTGCCGTCCGGGCTTGAGGACTCCGTACTGCTCCTGAACTGGCGGGTCGCCGCGGAGTACGGCTCGCTGCCGCAGGCGGCGCGGCTGCGGGCGGATCTGGTGCGGGCCCTTGACGGCTCACTGGACATCGCGGCGAGGCTGGCGGAACGGGACGCGGCGTATCCGAGGCGGAGAGGGACTGTGGCGCCGCCGCCTCGCGTCACGGTGGCCTCGGCGGGCTCCCGGCTCGCGACGGTGATCGAGGTGCGGGCCCAGGACGCACCTGGGCTGCTGCACCGGATCGGGCGGGCCCTTGAGGCGGCCGGGGTGGTGGTGCGCAGTGCGCATGTGTCGACGCTGGGGGCGAACGCGGTGGACGCGTTCTACGTAACGGACCTTGAGGGGAAGCTGCTGCCGGGGGAGCGGGCGGCGGGGGTGGCTCGGGGGGTGGAAGGGGCGTTGAGGGGGTAGGGGGGGTGTTGTTGGGGTGCGGGGCCGTGTGTGGGGTGCGGGTTTGTGGGTGGGGATGCCTGCGGCGCCTGTGGCGGGTTGGGTGGGGGTTGTTGTAGCGGCCTCGGTCTGTTTGGGCAGCGGGGCCGCGCCGGTATGTCCGTCCTCGCTATCGTCCAGTGGCCGCGTGGTGCTTCGGCCCCGGAGTGCCGCGAACCGTGCTCCGGGCGGAAATACCGGCACGTCCCCGCGCGAGCGCTGCCGACCGCGGGTGCGTTGTGGGACCACCAACGCTGCGGGGCAGAGCGCCTCGGCACGGGGGTGAAGACGCCCTCCCGAGCCAAGAGGGACCCGCGCTGCGCACCGCCAAGGTGCTGCGCACTCAACCTCTACCCGAGGCAGATACCCTGGAGGGCGACTTGCCCGCCCTCACCCAAGCTCCGCTCCACCCGAGCAGGGGCCCCCTTCGACCCGAGGATTCGCGACCGCCGTGTTCGATACTCTCTCCGACCGCCTCGCAGCGACATTCAAGAACCTCCGGGGCAAGGGCCGCCTGTCCGAGGCGGACATCGACGCCACCGCGCGCGAGATCCGCATTGCCCTGCTCGAGGCGGACGTCGCCCTGCCCGTCGTACGCGCCTTCATCAAGCAGGTGAAGGAGCGTGCCGCCGGAGTCGAGGTCTCCCAGGCGCTCAACCCCGCCCAGCAGGTCATCAAGATCGTCAACGAGGAGCTCGTCGGCATCCTCGGCGGCGAGACGCGACGGCTGCGGTTCGCGAAGAATCCGCCGACCGTCATCATGCTGGCCGGTCTGCAGGGTGCCGGTAAGACCACCCTCGCCGGAAAGCTCGGCCTCTGGCTGAAGGGGCAGGGCCACTCCCCGCTCCTGGTGGCGTGTGACCTGCAGCGCCCGAACGCCGTGAACCAGCTGTCCGTCGTCGCCGAGCGCGCCGGCGTCGGCGTCTACGCCCCGCAGCCGGGCAACGGCGTCGGCGACCCCGTCGCGGTCGCCAAGGACTCGATCGAGTTCGCCAAGCAGAAGCAGTACGACGTCGTCATCGTCGACACCGCCGGTCGGCTCGGCATCGATCAGGAACTGATGCAGCAGGCCGCGGACATCCGCGACGCCGTCAGCCCGGACGAGGTCCTTTTTGTTGTCGACGCCATGATCGGTCAGGACGCCGTCAATACGGCGGAGTCCTTCCGTGACGGTGTCGGTTTCGACGGTGTGGTGCTCTCGAAGCTCGACGGTGACGCCCGTGGTGGTGCCGCGCTCTCCATCGCGCAGGTCACCGGGCGCCAGATCATGTTCGCCTCCAACGGCGAGAAGCTGGACGACTTCGACGCGTTCCACCCGGACCGCATGGCGTCCCGCATCCTCGGCATGGGCGACATGCTCACGCTGATCGAGAAGGCCGAGCAGACCTTCTCCCAGCAAGAGGCCGAGAAGATGGCCGCCAAGCTGCAGGGCAGCAAGGGCGGCAAGGACTTCACGCTCGACGACTTCCTGGCCCAGATGGAGCAGGTCAGGAAGATGGGCAGCATCAGCAAGCTGCTCGGGATGATGCCCGGCATGGGGCAGATCAAGGACCAGATCAACAACCTCGACGAGCGGGACGTGGACCGCACCGCCGCGATCATCAAGTCGATGACGCCCGCCGAGCGGGCGGACGCGGCGATCATCAACGGCTCGCGCCGTTCTCGTATCGCCAAGGGATCCGGTGTCGAGGTCAGCGCCGTCAAGAACCTGGTCGAGCGCTTCTTCGAGGCCCGCAAGATGATGTCGCGGATGGCCCAGGGCGGCGGAATGCCGGGTATGCCCGGGATGCCGGGCATGGGTGGCGGCGCGGGCAAGACGAAGAAGAAGCAGAAGCAGGCCAAGGGCAAGCAGCGCTCCGGCAACCCGATGAAGCGCAAGCAGCAGGAGCAGGAGGACGCCGCCCGCCGCGAGCAGGCCGCTCAGGAGGGTGGCGCCTTCGGCCTCCCCGCGGGGCAGCAGGCGCAGGACTTCGAGCTGCCGGACGAGTTCAAGAAGTTCATGGGCTGACGCCTCATATTGCGTACGTCATTTGGGGCGCCCCTTCTGTAGAAGGGGCGCCCTAGGCGTTTCCCGAGCGGGTGCCCGGCAGCTGTTTGTGTCGTAACGTCCGGATATGAGCAACCCTGTGCCGCCGCGCCAGGCGCCCGATCAGCCCTGGCGCTCCGAGGGCGCGCCCCCGCCCGAGCCCACGCCGCCGCCGAAGAAGAAGATGCCGGGCGGCTGGGGCGGGCTCATCCTCACCGCGCTCATCGTCTATCTCATCGCCAACCTCGTCCTCTCCTTCTTCAATGAAGGCGACGAGCCGACGATCTCGTACACGGAGTTCAGCAAGCAGGTCGACTCCGGCAACGTCACGAAGATCTACTCCAAGGGCGACGCGATCCAGGGGCAGCTCAAAAAGGAGCAGGAGAAGCCGGGGGACGAGAAGGGGAAGTACACCAAGTTCACCACCCAGCGGCCCGCCTTCGCCGACGACAAGCTCTGGGACGACCTGACCAAGCACGACGTCACCGTCACCGCCGAGCCGGTCGTCCAGGAACGCAGCTTCCTCTCCAACCTGCTCATCTCGCTCGCCCCGATGCTGCTCCTGGTCGTCCTGTGGATCTTCATCGCCCGGCGGATGAGCTCGGGCATGGGCGGCGCGGGCGGCATGTTGGGCCGCAAGGCTCCGCCGAAGCCGGTGGAGCTGGAGCCCGGCGACAAGCGCACCACCTTCGACGACGTGGCGGGCATCGACGAGGTCGAGGGTGAGCTGAGTGATGTCGTCGACTTCCTGAAGAACCCCGAGGCCTATCGCGAGATGGGTGCCAAGATGCCGCGGGGCGTGCTGCTCGCGGGCTTGCCAGGCACCGGCAAGACGCTGCTCGCGCGGGCTGTCGCCGGTGAGGCTGGGGTGCCCTTCTTCTCGGCGTCCGCTTCGGAGTTCATCGAGATGATCGTGGGCGTCGGTGCATCGCGTGTACGTGAACTCTTCGCCGAGGCCAGGAAAGTCGCCCCGTCCATCATCTTCATCGACGAGATCGACACCATCGGGCGGGCGCGTGGCGGCGGCAGCGGGATGGGCGGACACGACGAGCGTGAGCAGACCCTGAACCAGATTCTCACCGAGATGGATGGTTTCTCCGGCGCGGAAGGCGTCATCGTCCTCGCGGCCACCAACCGGGCCGACATCCTCGATCCGGCTCTGACCCGCCCCGGACGCTTCGACCGGGTCGTCACCGTCAGCCCGCCCGACCGCGACGGACGCGAGGCCATCCTCAAGATCCACTCCCGTGAGATCCCGATGGCCGACGACACGGACCTCGCCCAAGTCGCCCGTACGACACCGGGGATGACCGGCGCGGACCTCGCCAACCTCGCCAACGAAGCCGCCCTGCTCGCCGTCAAGCGCAAGCAGAAGGAGGTGACGCAGGCCGACCTCTCCGAGGCCCTGGAGAAGGTGCAGCTCGGCGCCGAGCGGCCGCTGGTCATGCCCGACGAGGAGCGGCGGCGCACGGCGTACCACGAGAGCGGGCACGCACTGCTCGGCATGTTGCAGCCCGGCGCCGACCCGGTCCGGAAGATCACCATTGTGCCCCGGGGGCGCGCCCTCGGCGTCACACTTTCGACACCCGACGCCGACAAGTACGCGTACACGGAGGAGTATCTGCGCGGCCGCATCGTCGGAGCCCTGGGTGGCATGGCGGCCGAACACGTCGTCTTCGACACCATCACCACGGGCGCCGAGAGCGACCTCGAACAAGTCACCAACATCGCCCGCGGCATGGTCGCCCGCTGGGGCATGAGCGAGCGTGTGGGCCGCCTTTCCGCCCTGCCGAGCGATGCCCAGCAGGCGTACGGGCTCTCGGCGGCCCCCGGCACCCTCGATGTGATCGACCACGAGGTCCGGCGGATCGTCGACGAGTGCTACGAGAGTGCGTGCCGGCAGCTGAGGGACCACCGGGGTCAGCTGGACGACCTGGCCGCGGCGCTCCTGGAGAACGAGACCCTGGAGGAGGCGGCGGCCTACCGCGTGGCGGGCATCACGCGGCTCCGGAAGGACGCCGACTAGGTCTGTCCGGCGGCCTCGAAGCGCCGCTCAGCGCGTACGCGCGATCAAGTACCGGAAGACATTCGGCATCCACACCGTCCCGTCCCGCCGCTTGTGCGGGTGCAGGGCCTCCGTCAGTTCCTTGTCGACCTGCACCTGATCCGTCGCCCCCACCGCCGCGTCGAAAAGGCCCGTGGAGAGCAGGCCGCGGGCCGCGCTGTCCGTGTCGGCGTACCCGAAGGGGCACGCGACCCGGCCCGAGCCGTCCGGTTTGAGGCCCGCCCGCTGGGCGACCTCCTCCAGGTCGTCGCGGAGCGCGGGGCGCCAACTCCCCGTACTACGAAGAGGGTCGGCGAGCTTGGTCGCCACCCTCAGTACAGAAGAGGTCGTGCAGCGCTCCGGCGGGCCCCAGCCGGCCAGCACCACGGGAGTGCCGCGCGCGGTCAGCGGGACGCTGGCCTCCAGGAGGCTGGAGAGGCCTTCGGAGTCGCCCGCCATACAGCCGATCGGCTGGAACGCGGTCACCAGATTGAACGGGGGCACGTCCGGGCCCGACACATCGGCCGGGCCGCCCTCCACGAGCCGTGTGTCGCCGTACGGCCCTGCGTCCCGGCTCGCGTCGGGCAGCAGGCGTTCGCGTGCCAGGGCGAGCCGTTCGGGCGCCGACGGGTCCACGCCGGTGACCGACGCGCCCCGTGAGGCCGCCATCAGGAGGGCGAGGCCGGAGCCGCAGCCGAGGCCGAGAAGCCGGGTCCTGCCGCCCACTTCGAGTCGTTCGTACACCGCTTCATAGAGCGGGACCAGCATCCGTTCCTGGATCTCCGCCCAGTCACGCGCGCGTGCGCACCGGTCCACACGCGGGGTCGCGCCCGCATGGGGGAGGTGCGGCTGCACGAGTGTAGGTGTCATCGAAAGCGCCCCAATCCGACGAGAGTTGCTGGAGTGTCGTATTCAAACGGTTCGTCCGCCCCCCGCCCCCGTGCAGTGCGCTCGCACTCCCCCCGTATGCCAGAGAACTCCGCATCCGTCGTGGCGTCCAGGGGTTGTGGGGCAATGCTTGCGTGCCACCGTCGTGCGCCCCCTGGAGAACCCCCGGAGAACCCCGGGCGGAATTCAATTCACGCTCTCCGGAGGCCCGCCGTACCATGCGCGCCATGGCTAAGGCACCCGTTCTCACGCCCCGGGCGGAAGACTTCCCGCGCTGGTACCAGGATCTGATCAACAAGGCCGAGCTGGCCGACAACGGCCCGGTGCGCGGCACCATGGTGATCCGACCGTACGGCTACGGCCTGTGGGAACGCATGCAGCAGGACATGGATGCCCGTATCAAGGGGACGGGCACCCAGAACGCGTACTTCCCGCTCCTCATCCCTCAGTCGTACCTGACCAGGGAGGCCGAGCACGTCGAAGGCTTCGCCCCGGAGCTCGCCGTCGTCACGCACGGCGGCGGCAAGGAGCTGGAGGAGCCGGTCGTCATCCGCCCCACCTCAGAGACGATCGTCAACGAGTACTTCTCCAAGTGGGTGCAGAGCTACCGAGACCTGCCGCTCCTGATCAACCAGTGGGCGAACGTGGTCCGTTGGGAGCTGCGTCCGCGGCTCTTCCTGCGTACGTCGGAGTTCCTCTGGCAGGAGGGCCACACGGCCCACGCGACGTACGAGGAAGCACGCGATTTCGCGGCCCGCATCCACCGGGACGTCTATGGAGCCTTCATGCGGGACGTCCTCGCGATGGACTTCGTCCTGGGCCGCAAGACCGCCCAGGAGCGCTTCGCGGGCGCCATCAACACCCTCACCCTCGAAGGCATGATGGGCGACGGCAAGGCCCTCCAGCTCGGCACGAGCCACGAGCTCGGCCAGAACTTCGCCAAGGCCTTCCACACCCAGTACCTCTCCAAGGAAGGCAAGCAGGAGCTCGTCTGGCAGACCTCCTGGGGCAGTACGACGCGGATGGTCGGCGCTCTGGTGATGATGCACGGCGACGACAGCGGTCTGCGGGTCCCGCCGCGCCTGGCGCCCGTCCAGGTCGTCGTCCTCGCCGTCAAGGGCGACGACGCGGTGCTCGCCAAGGTCCGCGAGATCGGCGACCGTCTGAAGGCCGCGGGCGTGCGCGTCCAGGTCGACGACCGCACGGACACCCCCTTCGGGCGCCGCGCCGTCGACTGGGAGCTCAAGGGAGTGCCGGTCCGCGTCGAGGTCGGCCCGCGCGATCTGGAGAACGGGACCGCGATGCTGGCGCGCCGGATCTTGGACAAGCACAGCGAGGGCGGCAAGGAGCCGGTCGCGATCGACTCCCTCGCGGCGCTGCTCCCCACTGTCCTCGAAGAGGACCAGCAGCTGCTCCTCGACCAGGCCCGCGAGCGCCGCGAGTCCCGCACGTCGGACGTCACCACCATCGACCAGGCCTTGGAGGCCACGTCCGCCGGCGGCTGGGCGCGCATCCCGTGGGCCACGCTCGGCCCGGAGGGCGAGGCGAAGCTCGCCGAGCACTCCGTGTCCGTACGGTGTCTGGTCGCGGCGGACGGGGCGGTGCCGGACGCCGATGAGACCCCGGGTAACGTCGCTGTCGTGGCCCGCGCCTACTGAGGGGCGCCCGTCCGGTACCAGAGCGCTCGTTCCCGGCTCGTACGCCTGCTCAGGCAACACAGGCTCCGGCGTGGGGACTTCTTCTACGAGCCGGGGCGTACGCGCTACTACGTACCGGCTTGCTATGAGCTGCGAGGCTTCTGCGCAGATCAGCGCACCCGCCCTCGTCCGGACGCATCAATGGCACATCAATGGCAACTGACGGGTACGTGCAAATTATTTGGGATGCCCCGGAATGGAACCCCCAAGGGTCCCTGCTCGTTGTTCACGACGTGAGCACGACACCACCTGTTCTCGCCGCAGAGCTGGCACAGGCGTGGGCCGATATTCAGCGGCACCACCCCGAGCTGCCAGATCTTGCCGCGCCCGAATCCCTGATCGGAGAGTCGTCGTCCGCCTGCGGCGCCGAGCTCTCCTTCGAGCGACTGCTCCATGAGGCAGTCCATGGCATCGCCGCGTCACGCGGCGTACGCGACACCTCACGAGCGGGCCGCTATCACAACCGCAGATTCCTCGCGATCGCCGAGGAGCTGGGTCTTGACCACCCCGATGAGCCGCACCCCAGCAGTGGCTTCTCGCTGGTCACGCTCAACCCCGAGGCGCGCAAGCGCTACCGCCCGACGATCGAGCGGCTCCAGCGCGCCCTCAAGGCACACACCGCGGCGACCGCCGCCGACACGGCACGCAGCTTCCGGGGCCCGGCCGCCCGGCACGGCTCCTCCGGGGGCGGCGTCCGCGTCAAGGCGGTCTGCGACTGCGGGCGCAACGTCCGCGTGGTCCCGTCGGTGCTCGCCCAGGCGCCCATCGTCTGCGGCGGCTGCGGCAAGCCCTTCCGTATCCCGGAAGTGGTCGGCGCCGCCGCCGGGTGACACGGCTGAGCCGGACAGGGGCGGCCGGACCGGTTTCGGTCGCCCCGACGACGTATGGCACAATGGCTAGCTGTACTCGACAGCCGCATAGGAACCCTCTCGCCTCCGGCTGACGCGTCCATCGGGCACTCCGAGTACCGCAACCCCACGTGGCATCTAGTTGTGCCCAACCACGTCAAGACCAGGAGACACCACTCCAGTGGCAGTCAAGATCAAGCTGAAGCGTCTGGGTAAGATCCGTGCGCCTCACTACCGCATCGTCGTCGCCGACTCCCGTACCCGCCGTGATGGTCGGGCCATCGAGGAGATCGGCCTGTACCACCCGGTGCAGAACCCCTCGCGCATCGAGGTCAACTCGGAGCGTGCGCAGTACTGGCTCTCCGTCGGCGCTCAGCCGACCGAGCCGGTCATGGCGATCCTGAAGCTCACCGGTGACTGGCAGGCGCACAAGGGCCTTCCGGCCCCGGCGCCGCTGCTCGTCGCGGAGCCCAAGGACAAGCGCGCCGCGTTCGAAGCCTTCACCAAGGGCCTCGAGGGCGACGAGGCGAAGGGTGAGGCCATCACCCAGAAGGCCAAGAAGGCTGACAAGAAGGCGGACGCGGCCGAGGCTGCGCCCACCGAGTCGACCGAGGCCTGAGCATGCTCGAGGAGGCTCTCGAGCACCTCGTGAAGGGCATCGTCGACAACCCCGACGACGTGCAGGTCGCCTCGCGCAACCTGCGCCGCGGGCGTGTGCTCGAGGTCCGGGTCCACCCGGACGACCTCGGTAAGGTGATCGGCCGTAACGGCCGCACCGCTCGCGCTCTGCGGACCGTCGTGGGCGCCATCGGCGGCCGCGGTGTCCGCGTCGACCTCGTCGACGTGGACCAGGTTCACTGAACCACCTGCAGCACCGGCACGGGCCGGGGAGGGCTTCTTGGCCTTCCTCGGCCCGTAGTCGTTTGTAGTCGTCTACGGGGCCACTCCGTAGGCACACGACAGGAGAGAAAGCAGTGCAGCTCGTAGTCGCGCGGATCGGCCGCGCCCACGGCATCAAGGGTGAGGTCACCGTCGAGGTACGCACGGACGAGCCGGAGCTGCGGCTCGGGCCCGGCGCCGTCCTCGCCACCGACCCCGCCTCCACGGGGCCGCTGACCATCGAGACCGGCCGGGTGCACAGCGGTCGCCTGCTGCTGCGCTTCGAGGGCGTACGCGACCGCACGGGCGCGGAAGCGCTGCGCAATACGCTGCTGATCGCCGAGATCGATCCCGAGGAGCTCCCGGAGGACGAGGACGAGTACTACGACCATCAGCTGATGGACCTCGACATCGTCACCAAGGACGGGCTCGAGGTCGGCCGGATCACCGAGATCTCGCACCTGCCCTCACAGGACCTGTTCATCGTGGAGCGGCCCGACGGCAGCGAGGTGATGATCCCCTTCGTGGAGTCGATCGTCACCGAGATCGACCTGGAGGAGCAGCGGGCGATCATCGACCCGCCGCCCGGCCTGATCGACGACCGCGCCGAGATCGTCTCCACCAGGCCCGCCGAGGCCGCTGAGGACGAGGTCGCTGAGGACGAGGCCGCTGAGGATGAGGCCGCTCCGAAGGACGACGCCTGATGCGGCTCGACGTCGTCACGATCTTCCCGGAGTACCTGGAACCCCTGAACGTTTCACTCGTCGGCAAGGCACGCGCGCGTGGGCAGCTCGACGTGAACGTGCACGACCTCAGGGAGTGGACGTACGACCGGCACAACACGGTCGACGACACCCCCTACGGCGGCGGCCCCGGCATGGTCATGAAGACCGACCCCTGGGGCGCGGCACTCGACGACGTACTCGCGAACGGGTACGAGGCAGGCGCCCACGGGCCCGTCCTGGTCGTCCCCACGCCCAGCGGGCGGCCCTTCACCCAGGAACTCGCCGTCGAGCTCTCCGAGCGCCCCTGGCTGGTCTTCACGCCCGCGCGCTACGAAGGCATCGACCGCCGCGTCATGGACGAGTACGCGACCCGGATGCCCGTCTGCGAAGTGTCGATCGGCGACTACGTCCTCGCGGGTGGCGAGGCGGCCGTCCTGGTCGTCACCGAGGCTGTGGCCCGGCTCCTGCCCGGCGTCCTCGGCAACGCCGATTCCCACCGCGACGACTCCTTCGCACCTGGCGCGATGGCCGACCTCCTCGAAGGCCCCGTCTACACCAAGCCTCCCCAGTGGCGCGGTCACGGCATTCCGGACGTGCTGGTCAGCGGCCACCACGGCAAGATCGCGCGCTGGCGCCGGGACGAGGCGCTGCGGCGCACGGTCCGCAACAGGCCCGATCTGATCGAGCGCGCGGACCCCAAGGCCTTCGACAAGAAGGACCGCGAGATGCTCTCGATCCTGGGGTGGCGGCCGGGCCCCGACGGCCGATTTGGGCGAGACCCCGAGGCCGTGGAACAATAGGTCGCTGCTGTACGTCCAGCGTGCGCCCCTGCCACAGGGGGAAAGACGCCCGTCCGACGCGAACAGCTATCGAATCCTCATCACGAACTTACCGCTGATGACCTGTGGCATCAGTGAAGAAAGCAGACGATCATGGCTAACCTGCTCGACTCCGTCGACAGCGCTTCGCTGCGCACCGACATCCCGGCCTTCCGCCCGGGTGACACCGTCAACGTCCACGTGCGCGTCATCGAGGGCAACCGCTCCCGTGTGCAGCAGTTCAAGGGCGTAGTCATCCGTCGCCAGGGTGCCGGCGTGCGCGAGACCTTCTCGGTCCGTAAGGTCTCCTTCTCCGTCGGCGTGGAGCGCACCTTCCCGGTGCACACCCCGATCGTCGAGAAGATCGAGCTCGTCTCCCGCGGCGCCGTGCGTCGCGCGAAGCTGTACTACCTCCGTGAGCTGCGCGGCAAGGCCGCGAAGATCAAGGAGAAGCGCGACAACTGAGCTCGCGCACGGGTCCACAGCGGAGCCGGATAGCATCTGGCCCCGATGGACACCGAAGCACAGCACACGGAGCGCGACCGCTCCTCCCCACCCGCTGATTCCCCTGACGCCGAGCGCGTCGAGGAGTCCGAGGGGACGGAGGACCGGTCGCGCTCCGTTTTCATGTCCGTCGTGTCCTGGCTGCCGGGCGGCGGATTCACGCTGACGCTGCTCATCTGCATGGCGTCGCTGCTGCTCGTCAGCACCTTCGTGATGCAGCCCTTCCAGATCCCCAGCGGCTCCATGCAGCCCGCGTTCCGGGTGGGAGACCGCGTACTCGTCAACAAGTTGGCGTACCGTTTCGGTTCTGAGCCGCAGCGGGGTGACGCGGTCGTCTTCGACGGCAGCGGTTACTTCGGGGATGCTGACTACATCAAGCGGGTCGCGGGCGTGGGGGGAGACCGAGTGGTCTGCTGCGACAAGCGGGGGAGGATCAAGGTGAACGGCGAGCCTGTCGACGAGCCGTACCTGTACCCCGGGGATGTCCCCTCCAAGGTGCCCTTCGTCGCCGTTGTACCTGAAGGAAGCCTGTTCGTCCTCGGTGACCATCGCAGCGACTCCCGTGACTCCCGCGACTACTTGGGCCTGCCCGGCGGCGGCATGATCCCCGTCGACTCCGTGATCGGCAGGGCCGACTGGATCGCCTGGCCCATCGGCCACTGGACGTCCCTGGAGCGTCCCGACGGCTACGCGCGCGTGCCCGCACCAGGGGGCACGCATGGGTAACCGCGGGCGCACGCGCGCCGCCAGCCATCGGTCCGACACTCGGCTGCCCACCGGATCCCGGCCAACCACCGGCCCCGTACTGCCCGGAAGGGCCGAGCGGCGCAAGCTCGCCAAGAAGGTCAAGCGGCGCAGGCAGCGCTCGGCGATCAAGGAGATACCTCTCCTCATAGGTGTCGCGCTGCTGATAGCCCTCGTCCTGAAGACCTTCCTGGTGCAGGCCTTCGTGATTCCTTCGGGCTCGATGGAGCAGACGATCAAGATCGGCGACCGCGTCCTCGTCGACAAGCTCACCCCGTGGTTCGGCTCCAAGCCCGAGCGCGGTGACGTGGTCGTCTTCCGGGACCCGGGGAACTGGCTCGAGGAAGAGAAGACCAAGAAGAAGGACGACCCTGTAGGGGTCAAGCAGGTCAAGCAGGGGCTGACCTTCATCGGACTGCTTCCGTCCGACGACGAACGGGACCTGATCAAGCGCGTGGTCGGAGTCGGCGGCGACACCGTGAAGTGCTGCGACAAGAACAACAAACTCACGGTCAACGGAGTCCCGCTCACCGAGCCTTACATCAATCCGGGCGACGACCCGTCCTCCTTCGAGTTCGAGGTGAAGGTCCCCGAGGGGCGCATCTTCGTGATGGGCGACCACCGTTCCGACTCGGCCGACTCGCGCTTCCATCGGACAGAGAAGTTCAGCGGCACTGTCTCCGAGGAGAGCGTCGTGGGACGGGCGCTCGTCATCGCCTGGCCGTTCGACCACTGGCGCAAGCTGGAGGAGCCGGATACGTACGCGTCCGTGCCCGACGCGCGTGCGGCATCGGACACCGCCATCGGGCCGTCGCATAGGGTGGCACCTGGCGATCGATACGGATTGACCGGACTCCCGACCCCTGCGGAACTCCCGCTCGTTATGGGAGTGGTGGGCCTGCATCGCATCAGGAGCGGGCAGCGGCACGGACTGAGGAGTGGATGTGGGGGATGTGGCGGTCGGCGCACGGTCCGGACACGGTGGGCCCGAGGAGCAGCCAGGGCGATCAGACGAGTCGGAGGCCGAGTCCGCGGCGGACGGCGTGAACCCCGGGAGTGACACCGAGGGTGCCACTCCCGCACCCAGTGAGCTCGACGGCAAGCGGGCCAAGGGGGCGAAGAAGTCACGCTCCTTCTGGAAGGAGCTGCCTCTCCTCATCGGCATCGCGCTGATCCTGGCACTGGTGATCAAGACCTTCCTGGTGCAGGCGTTCTCGATTCCTTCGGACTCGATGCAGAACACGCTCCAGCAGGGCGACCGTGTCCTGGTCGACAAGCTGACGCCGTGGTTCGGCTCGGAGCCCGAGCGCGGTGAGGTGGTCGTCTTCAACGACCCCGGCCACTGGCTCGACGGTGAGCCGACGCCCGATCCGAACGCGATCCAGCGAGTGCTCGGCTGGGTCGGACTGATGCCGTCCGCCGATGAGAAGGACCTGATCAAGCGGGTCATCGCGGTCGGCGGCGACACGGTCGAGTGCAAGGGCACCGGCCCGGTGAAGGTCAACGGCAAGTCGCTGAACGAGCCGTACGTCTTCGAGGGCAACACCCCTTGCAGCGTCGACGACCAGGGCGGTCAGTTCAAGGTCACCGTTCCCGCGGGCAAAATCTGGGTCATGGGTGACCACCGGCAGAACTCGCTGGATTCCCGCTACCACCAGAACCAGCCCGGCGGCGGCGCCGTCCCCGTGGACAACGTCGTGGGCCGCGCCATCGTGATCGCCTGGCCGCCCACCCGCTGGGCGACGCTGCCCAAGCCGGACACCTTCGATCAGCCGGGCATCAACGCCGCGATGAACGCGACGCCGGCGGCCCTCGGGCTCGCGGGTGCGGTGCCGATCGTGCTGTGGCGCAGGCGTCGTCTCACGGTGGCCGCCGCCAAGGGTGCGAGGGTTTCTGGCGGACGTACCGCCGGGTAGGGTGCCGTCCCAGATCGCCGATCTTCCGTGCCCCTTCACGTAGGGGTCGCGGGGTCGTCTCCGAGATAGGGGAGCACTGGGATGAGCAGGACACAACGTACGGACGAGGGCCGCGGGCGGCTCGGCAGCGTGCTGTCGGGACTGGCCGTGGCCCTCGGCTGTGTGCTCTTCCTGGGCGGCTTCATCTGGGGTGCTGTCCTGTACCAGCCGTACACCGTTCCCACCGGGTCGATGACGCCGACGATCGGCGCGGGTGACCGGGTCCTCGCGGAGCGGATAGACGGTGACGAGGTGCGTCGAGGTGACGTCGTCGTCTTCCAGCAGTCGAGCTGGGGCGACCTGCCGATGGTCAAGCGTGTCGTCGGCATCGGCGGCGACAGGGTGGCCTGCTGCACGGACGGCAAGCTGACCGTGAACGGCAAGGAAGTCGCAGAACCGTATCTTCCCGCGGACAAGGGGGCCTCGGCCACCGGGATCCCGCCCACCACCGTCCCCAAGGGCAATCTGTTCATGCTCGGCGACGAGCGCAGCGGCTCCCTGGACTCCAGCGTGCACCTGGGCGACTCGAACCACGGCTCCGTGCCGCGGGGCGCGGTGAAGGGGCGGGTCGACGCGGTGGCCTGGCCGATGGGCAAGTTCGGGACGCTCGAGCGTCCGGACGGCTTCGCGGACATGCGGGGCGGCATCTCCGAGCCGGGGCCCGTGCGGTTGATGGTGTGGGCGGTCGTGGCCGGTGCGGTGCTCGTCCTGGGCGGCGCGGCGTACGGTCCGGTGGCCAACCGGCTGCGGCGCGGGCGTGAGCGCCCGCAGAGCCGTGACCGCTCGGGGGCGACCGCGCATGTCGGCTGAGGGGCAGACGGCGGCGGGAGAGGCGGCACAGCGGCGGCGCAGGGTGGCGCGGGTCGTGCTGCTCGACCCGCAGGACCGGATCCTGCTCCTTCACGGCCATGAGCCGGAGGATGTGGCGAACCACTGGTGGTTCACGCCGGGCGGAGGTCTGGAGGGCGACGAGACGCATGAACAGGCCGCACTGCGTGAACTGATGGAAGAGACGGGCATCACCGAGGTCGAGCTCGGCCCCGCCCTGTGGCAGCGGTTCTGCTCCTTTCCCTTCGCCGGACGGCGCTGGGACCAGGACGAGCGGTACTTCCTGGCGCGTACGTCACAGACGTCTACGCAGGCCACAGGGCTGACGGAGCTGGAAAGGCGGAGTGTCGCGGGAGCGCGTTGGTGGACGTGCCAGGAACTGACCGAGGCACATGAGACGGTGTATCCGACCAGGCTCGCCGAGTTGCTTCGCCGGCTGCTCGACGAGGGTCCCCCGAGTCGGCTCGAGACCCTCGCCACGGAAATCGTGTAGAGGCTCCAGGGGCTGACGCACAATAGGGGGACGCACGGCTGAAGGGGAACATGCCATGAGCGCCGAGGACCTCGAGAAGTACGAGACCGAGATGGAGCTGAAGCTCTACCGGGAGTACCGCGATGTCGTCGGTCTGTTCAAATATGTGATCGAGACCGAACGGCGCTTCTACCTCACCAATGACTACGAGATGCAGGTGCACTCGGTCCAGGGTGAGGTTTTCTTCGAGGTGTCCATGGCGGACGCCTGGGTGTGGGACATGTACCGGCCCGCACGGTTCGTGAAGCAGGTACGGGTGCTCACGTTCAAGGACGTGAATATCGAGGAGCTCAACAAGAGCGATCTCGAGCTGCCGGGGGGCTGAGCTCACCGGTTCGAGTGAGCGGGTTATCCACAAAGTGTGAGTCGTCCACCAAGATCCACAATGTTCGGGGCCGAGCCTCAACGTGGGTGTCGGAGGTGGTGCGACATGAACGCACGGGGGGCACTCGGGCGGTACGGCGAAGACCTGGCCGCGCGGCGGCTCGGCGAGGCCGGAATGACGGTTCTGGAGCGCAACTGGCGCGGCGGCAGAACCGGCGAGATCGACATCGTGGCCATGGACGGCGAAGCGCTGGTCGTCTGTGAGGTCAAGACGCGCAGAGCGGGCCTGGCGGGCACGGCGGTCTATCAGCATCCGATGGCGGCCGTGGGCCGCGCGAAGGCCGAGCGGCTGCGACGTCTTGCCGAGCGCTGGATCAAGGAGCGCGGCGGGCCACCGCCGGGCGGAGTCCGGATCGACCTCGTCGGTGTGCTGATCCCACGGCGCGGCGCCCCTGTCGTGGAGCACGCGCGGGGGGTGGCCTGATGGGGTTCGCGCGTACGTGTTCCGTGGCGCTGGTGGGCGTCGAGGGCGTGGTCGTCGAGGTGCAGGCCGATCTGGAGCCGGGCGTCGCGGCGTTCACGCTGGTCGGGCTCCCCGACAAGAGCCTGACGGAGAGCAAGGACCGGGTCAGGGCCGCGGTGGTCAATTCGGGCGGGGCCTGGCCGCAAAAGAAGCTCACGGTGGGCCTGAGCCCGGCATCCGTGCCCAAGAGTGGCAGCGGTTTCGATGTGGCCGTCGCCTGCGCGGTGCTCGGGGCGGCGGAGCGGATCGACCCCCGAGTGCTCACCGACATCGTGATGATCGGGGAACTGGGGCTCGACGGGCGGGTGCGGCCGGTCCGGGGCGTGCTTCCCGCGGTCCTCGCGGCGGCCGACGCGGGCTATGAGCAAGTGGTCGTCCCGGAGTGCACGGCGGCCGAGGCGGCGCTCGTGCCGGGGGTCTCGGTGCTCGGCGTTCGCAGTCTGCGGCAACTGATCGCCGTGCTGACCGACGAGCCGGTCCCGGAGGAGGAGCCGGACGAGCCGGGGCGGCCCGACCCGATGCTCGCCGGGCTCTGTGTGCCCGGAGCCGGTGTGGGCACAGGGCTCAGCGGCGGCCTGGACGATGCCCGCCATCTCGACCTGTCCGATGTGGTCGGACAGCGGTCGGCACGGACCGCCATGGAAGTGGCGGCGGCGGGCGCTCACCACATGTTCCTGCAAGGCCCGCCAGGCGCGGGGAAGACGATGCTCGCGGAGCGGCTCCCCGCGCTCCTGCCGCCCCTGACGCGCGAGGAGTCGCTGGAAGTGACGGCGGTTCACTCGGTGGCGGGCATACTGCCCCCGGGCAAGCCGCTCGTGGCCACGGCGCCGTACTGCGCACCGCACCACTCGGCGACGATGCAGTCGCTCGTGGGTGGCGGGAAGGGGCTGCCGCGGCCCGGAGCCGTGTCATTGGCTCATCGAGGAGTCCTCTTTCTCGACGAGGCCCCGGAGTTCACCGGCCAGGCTCTGGACTCCCTGCGCCAGCCGCTCGAGTCCGGCCACGTCGTGATCGCCCGCAGCGCGGGAGTGGTGAGGCTGCCCGCGAAGTTCCTGATGGCACTGGCCGCCAACCCCTGCCCCTGCGGTCGCCACACGCTCGTCGGCGACGGATGCGACTGCCCGGCCTCCGTCGTGCGCCGCTATCAGGCCCGGCTCTCGGGGCCGCTCCTGGACCGCATCGATCTCAAGGTTCAGGTGGAGGCCGTCACCCGCTCGGAGCTTTCCGGGTACGGCGAGCGGGGCGAGAGCACGCGGACGGTCGCCGACCGGGTGCGTGCGGCACGCGAGAGGGCGGCGGCCCGTCTCGCAGGCTCCGGGTGGCGGACGAACAGCGAGGTGCCGGGGCATGCGTTGCGCACGCGCTGGCCCGCGGCACCCGGCGCGCTCGACGTGGCCGAGCTCGACCTGGAGCGTGGCTTCCTGACGGCCCGGGGGCTCGACCGCGTCCTGCGGGTCGCCTGGACCGTCGCGGACCTCGCGGGCCGCGACCGGCCATCGGTACAGGACGTCACGCTGGCGCTTCAGTTGCGTACGGGGGTGTCGCGGGGCGCGCCCATGGCGATCGGGGCGCTGACATGACCCCGGGTCCCGTCGGCGGTGGTCCCTTCGATCCCGGTCCCGTCAACCCGGTGCCTTTCGCCCTGGACCCCGACTCGGGTGACGAGCGGTTGGCCAGGGTTGCCCTGACCCGGATCCTCGAACCGGGGGACGAGGTGGGCGGGCGGTGGTTGAGGAAGATCGGCGCCGCCGAAGTGGTGCGGCGGCTCGGCACGGAGGACGAGCGGCCGGCCGGCGTGACTCAGATGCGGTGGGAGGGGCTGCGGGCCAGGGCCGGGAAGGCGCGGCCCGAGCGCGATCTGGCAGTGGCGCGGGACGCCGGGGTGCGGTTCGTGTGCCCGGGGGAGGCGGAGTGGCCCGCGCAGTTGGACGACCTGGGGGACGCGCGGCCGATCGGGCTGTGGGTGCGAGGGCGGCCCAGCCTGCGGATATGGGCGCTGCGATCGGTGGCCGTGGTCGGCGCGAGGGCCTGCACCGAGTACGGCGCGCACATGGCGGCCAGTCTCGGTGCGGGGCTCGCCGAGCGGGGCTGGGTGGTGGTGTCGGGCGGCGCCTATGGGGTGGACGGTGCCGCCCATCGGGGAGCGCTGGGCGCCGGTGGGGCCACGGTCGCGGTGCTCGCCTGCGGGGTCGACCGGCCCTATCCGCGAGGACACGCCGAGTTGATCAGGAGGATCGCGGAACAAGGCCTGGTGGTGGGGGAGTTGCCACCCGGGGACCATCCCACGCCGAGCAGGTTCATTCTCCGCAACCGCGTGATCGCCGCCCTCACCCGTGGCAGCGTCGTCGTCGAAGCCGCGTACCGCAGCGGTGCGCTCGTCACGGCGCGCTGCGCGCAGGAGCTCGGCCGCTTCACGATGGGCGTGCCGGGGCCCGCGACCAGCGGACTCTCCGCCGGAGTGCATGAACTCCTGCGGGGTGACGGCGTCCTGGTGACCGATGCGGCGGAAGTCGTGGAGCTGGTCGGAGGCATGGGCGAGCTGGCCCCGGAGCGGCGTGGCCCCGTCGTGCCGCGCGATCTGCTCGCCCCGGACGCGGCGCGCGTCCTGGCCGCGCTGCCCGGCCGGGGGAGTGCTTCGGCGCGGGAGATCGCACTCGGAGCGGGCACGGTGGTGGATGAAGCTGTCGGTCGGTTGTACGAGTTGCGCTCACTGGGGTTCGTCGAACGACACGGCGACGGCTGGCAGTTGACACGCCAGGCGATTGTGTCGGTCTTCCCCGAGGGAGGAGCATCGTGACGGAATGTGTTCGGCCGTCTGGATGAACCCCCGATGGCCCTGGAAATACGTGCAGTTGACGCGCTGAGGTGATCACGCACGGCGACGGATCGAACTCCGCGGGGCGCCCAGCGGAACGTATCTGCGTACGTGTGATCCCCTACTCTTCGCACACTGCGACACTCCAGTCACGCTACGCTCACAAGGATTTCCGACGCGGACAGGCAACCACAGGCAATCAGACGGACAACCTCATTCACTTCACGCAAGCTCACGACCTCGCGGGCGCGGGCGAATCCACCGGCTCGCGCGACCTCACCAGTTCACGGCAGAACGGCTCAAGGCGACCCATGCCCCAGCACACCTCAGGGTCCGATCGGGCGGCAGCTCCTCCCGCCGCCCGTAGCGGCGAGCGGGAGCGGCCACCCGCACCCTCGTCGCTGGACGAGCTGTGGCGGTCGTACAAGGAATCGGGGGACGGGCGGCTGCGCGAGCAGTTGATCCTGCACTACTCGCCACTGGTGAAGTACGTCGCGGGCCGGGTCAGCGTGGGTCTTCCGCCCAATGTCGAGCAGGCGGACTTCGTCTCGTCCGGGGTGTTCGGTCTGATCGACGCGATCGAGAAGTTCGACATCGAGCGGTCGATCAAGTTCGAGACGTACGCGATCACGCGTATCCGTGGCGCGATGATCGACGAACTCCGGGCGCTCGACTGGATTCCCCGGTCCGTACGGCAGAAGGCGCGCAACGTCGAACGCGCTTACGCCACGCTGGAGGCGCAGTTACGGCGTACGCCGTCGGAGACCGAGGTCGCCCAGGAGATGGGGATCGCCGTGGAGGAACTGCACGCCGTTTTCAGCCAGTTGTCGCTGGCGAATGTGGTGGCCCTGGAGGAGCTGCTGCATGTCGGCGGCGAGGGCGGCAACCGGCTGAGCCTCATGGACACGCTCGAGGACACCGCGGCCGACAACCCCGTGGAGGTCGCGGAGGACCGCGAGCTGCGGCGGCTGCTCGCACGGGCGATCAACACCTTGCCGGAGCGGGAGAAGACCGTCGTCACGCTCTACTACTACGAGGGTCTGACGCTCGCGGAGATCGGCAATGTGCTCGGGGTGACGGAGAGCCGGGTGAGCCAGATCCACACGAAGTCGGTGCTCCAGCTGCGGGCGAAGCTGGCGAGTTTCGGCCGCTGAAGGGGCTGAGCCGCTGAAGCCGCTGAATCGTCCCTGCCTGCCGTGGGGCGGCGCTGGGCGGCGGTCGTGTGGGGCCCGTGTGCGGTGCCGCCGAGGCGGATCGGCTCCCGTGCTCGCGGTCGCGTCCGTAGAGTGGAGACGTGCCAAGGATTCGAGCGGCCTCTGTGGCCGAGCACCGGTCGATGCAGCGCGGAGCCCTGCTGGACGCTGCGCGGTCCCTGTTGTCCGAAGGCGGTACGGAGGCGCTGACCTTCCCCGCCCTCGCCGAGCGCACGGGGCTCGCGCGGTCGTCCGTGTATGAGTACTTCCGCTCGCGTGCCGCCGTGGTGGAGGAGTTGTGCGAGGTCGACTTCCCCGTCTGGGCTGCGGAGGTCTCCGCCGCGATGGAGGGGGCGGAGTCCCCCGAGGGCAAGGTCGAGGCGTATGTCCGGCGGCAGCTTGACCTGGTGGGGGACCGGCGGCACCGAGCCGTGGTCGCCATCTCCGCGGCAGAGTTGGACGTGGGGGCGCGGGAGAAGATTCGTGCCGCGCACGGCGGGCTCGTCGCCATGATCGGCGAGGCGTTGCGCGAGTTGGGGCATACGGAGCCTCGGCTTGCGGCGATGTTGCTCCAGGGCGTTGTGGACGCGGCTGTCCGGCGGATTGAGCTGGGCGCCGCGGAGGACCCCTCAGCCATTACCGAAGCAGCGGTCTCCATGTCGCTGCGGGGTGTGCGGGGCTAGGGCCCTTCCGACGGACTCGCTCATCGACGCGTGGCAGTAGGGCCAGGCGCTCCTCTGCTCCGCCGCGGGGAACGCCTGCCCACGGCGGGAGCAGCGGGAGCAGTCGCGGGAGCGGCACGTCGATCACCGGCAGTAGACGGGACGCCCCGCGCCGCAGCAGCCACGGCGGCAGCAGCGACAGTGGGTTCAGGTAGGTGTCGGCCCTCAGCAGGCCCCAGTGGAGGCAACTGGTCGGGCAGTGGGCCGTGGGTGGTTCAAGGATCCCCAGTGCCTCGCCCGTCGCCACCTGGGCGCCCTTCTCGGCCGTGGCCCGCACCGGCTCGTACGTCGTGCGCAACGGTGGTTCGCCAGTGCCCGCCAGCTCCACCGCGATCACTCCACGGCCCGCCACCCGGCCCGCGAAGGACACCCTCCCCGGAGCGACCGCCCGGACCACGGCCCCCGGCGGCGCCGCGAGATCCACGCCCCGGTGCCCCCGGCCGTACTCCGTCGCCGGAGGTTCCCAGCCCCGCAGGACAGCGGGACGCACCCCCACCGGCCATGCGCCGCCCACCTTCGGTACCGGTGGGCCGGGCGGACCGGTCCCCCCGGCGGCAGCGGAAGGCAGTGCCGCTGCCGCAGTGATCAGCGCTACGGCAAGCAGCACAGAAGCCAGTACCCGCCGCAGCTGTCGCCGCACCCCTCGCCGCGGCTGTCGTCGCAGCCCCAGCCCCAGCCGCGGCTGTCGCCGCACCCCTAGCCCCACCCGTTGTCGCAGCTCTCGTCGCATGTAAGACATGTGAGAACCGTCCCGCGCCGGGCCTGCCCGTAGGGATCATGGTCTGAATCTGTGGACCACCGGCCGGTTGGGGATAACGCCGTCACCCCCTGGGGGCAACGGCCTCACGGACTGGTGGACAGCGGCGTCACCCGCTGCCTCCCGGGTCCCGTACACTTCTTGTGGCGATCCGGGTCACCGGGTCGACTTCGCACGCCCCGACACCAGGCCCTGAAAGCCAGGTGCCAGCGCCTCTCGGTCCTTTGTGGCACGGCGCATCGCGGGCGTCAGGCGCGACCGCCATCCGGCGGACGCGGCACAACCGAGAACACTAGGAGTACGGCCATGGCCGTCGTCACGATGCGGGAGCTGCTGGAAAGCGGCGTCCACTTCGGTCACCAGACCCGTCGTTGGAACCCGAAGATGAAGCGTTTCATCTTCACGGAGCGCAACGGCATCTACATCATCGACCTGCTCCAGTCGCTGTCGTACATCGACCGCGCCTACGAGTTCGTCAAGGAGACCGTCGCCCACGGCGGCACGGTCATGTTCGTCGGCACGAAGAAGCAGGCGCAGGAGGCCATCGCCGAGCAGGCGACCCGCGTCGGTATGCCCTACGTGAACCAGCGCTGGCTGGGCGGCATGCTCACCAACTTCTCGACCGTCTACAAGCGTCTGCAGCGCCTCAAAGAGCTCGAGCAGATCGACTTCGAGGATGTGGCCGCGTCCGGCCTCACCAAGAAGGAACTGCTCGTCCTCTCCCGCGAGAAGGCCAAGCTGGAGAAGACCCTCGGCGGTATCCGCGAGATGTCCAAGGTGCCCAGCGCCGTCTGGATCGTGGACACCAAGAAGGAGCACATCGCTGTCGGCGAGGCCCGGAAGCTTCACATCCCGGTCGTCGCGATCCTCGACACGAACTGTGACCCCGACGAGGTCGACTACAAGATCCCGGGCAACGACGACGCGATCCGCTCCGTCACCCTGCTCACCCGCGTGATCGCCGACGCTGTCGCCGAGGGCCTCATCGCCCGTTCCGGTGCCGCCACTGGCGACCAGAAGCCGGGCGAGAAGGCCGCCGCTGAGCCGCTCGCCGAGTGGGAGCGCGACCTCCTCGAGGGCGAGAAGAAGGCCGACGAGCCCAAGGCTGACGAGGCCAAGGCCGACGAGCCGAAGGCCGACGACGCCGAGGCCGAGGTCCAGACCTCCGCCGAGACGGAGAAGGTCGCCGACGCCGAGCAGGCCGAGGCCCCCGCCGACGTTGCCGCCGCTGAGGCCCCCGCCGCGGAGACCGAGCAGGCCTGACCTTCACAGGTTCGGTAGTTGACGGCGGGGGCCCATCCGGCCCCCGCCGTTCACCCGTAGATCTTTCAGACCTCCGAAAGAGAATTTCAGGATCATGGCGAACTACACCGCCGCTGACGTCAAGAAGCTCCGTGAGCTCACGGGCGCCGGCATGATGGACTGCAAGAAGGCGCTCGACGAGGCTGACGGCAGCGTCGACAAGGCCGTCGAAGCCCTGCGCATCAAGGGCCAGAAGGGCGTTGCCAAGCGCGAGGGCCGCTCCGCCGAGAACGGCGCCGTGGCTTCCCTCATCGCCGACGACAACACCTCCGGCGTGATCGTCGAGCTGAAGTGCGAGACGGACTTCGTCGCCAAGGGTGACAAGTTCCAGGCCGTGGCGAACAACCTCGCCGCCCACATCGCCAAGACGTCCCCGGCCGACCTCGAGGCGCTTCTCGCGTCCGAGATCGAGTCCGGCAAGACGGTCCAGGCGTACGTGGACGAGGCCAACGCCAACCTCGGCGAGAAGATCGTCCTGGAGCGCTTCGCGCAGTTCTCGGGCACCTTCGTCTCCGCGTACATGCACCGCACCATGCCCGACCTGCCCCCGCAGATCGGTGTCCTGGTCGAGCTTGACAAGGCCGACGCCGGTCTCGCCAAGGGCATCGCGCAGCACATCGCCGCCTTCGCGCCGAAGTACCTCTCCCGTGAGGACGTCCCGGCCGAGGTCGTCGAGTCCGAGCGCCGCGTCGCCGAGGAGACCACCCGCGCCGAGGGCAAGCCCGAGGCCGCGCTGCCCAAGATCGTCGAGGGTCGCGTCAACGGCTTCTTCAAGGAGGCCACCCTCCTCGGTCAGCCGTACGCGCTCGACAACAAGAAGTCCGTCCAGAAGGTCCTGGACGAGGCCGGTGTCACCCTGAAGCGCTTCTCGCGCATCAAGGTCGGCATCTGAGTCCGTACCGCGATCGACGGTAGACCCCGCTAGGGTCGACAGCGGTCGCCCGCGTACCCCACGCAGTGCGCGACGTACGACCGCAGATCTGACGAGGAGGCCATTGCCGAGCATGGGATGCGAACAACACCCCACCGGCAGTGGCCTTCTTCGTATGTGCGCCGAGCAAAAAGAAGCGAGAACTCCATGACCACCAAGGCCGACACAAACAGTGGTGACGACAAAGTCGCCGGTCGTTTCCTGCTGAAGCTCTCCGGCGAGGCATTCGCCGGCGGGGGCGGCCTTGGCGTCGACCCCGATGTGGTGCACGCGATCGCCAAGGAGATCGCCGCTGTCGTACGCGACGGTGCCCAGATCGCGGCCGTCATCGGCGGCGGCAACTTCTTCCGTGGCGCGGAGCTCCAGCAGCGCGGCATGGACCGCGCGCGCTCCGACTACATGGGCATGCTCGGCACCGTCATGAACTGCCTTGCCCTGCAGGACTTCCTGGAGAAGGAAGGCATCGAGTGCCGCGTCCAGACCGCCATCACGATGGGCCAGGTCGCGGAGCCGTACATCCCGCTGCGTGCCGTCCGGCACCTGGAGAAGGGCCGTGTGGTCATCTTCGGTGCGGGCATGGGTATGCCGTACTTCTCCACCGACACCACCGCGGCGCAGCGCGCCCTTGAGATCGACGCCGAGGCCCTGCTCATGGGCAAGAACGGCGTCGACGGGGTCTACGACTCCGACCCCAAGACCAACCCGGACGCGGTGAAGTACGACGCGCTCGGCTACGGCGAGGTCATCACCCGCGACCTGAAGGTCGCCGACATGACCGCGATCACCCTGTGCCGCGACAACAAGTTGCCCATCCTGGTCTTCGAGTTGCTGTCCACCGGCAATATCGCCCGTGCCGTCAAGGGTGAGAAGATCGGCACACTCGTGGGCGACGAGGTCACCCGCGCCTGATCTCGGGTACGCCCCCGAGGGATGGACAAAGCCCTGCCGGTCGGACACGGTGCAGGGAAAGAGACGCGACGCAGCCGACGCCCCATGGACTCCCCCTACTTCACCGTCTTGGGGGCGCCCCAAGACCACTCACAGACGCAGGAGCAAGTGGTGATCGAAGAGACCCTCCTCGAGGCCGAGGAGAAGATGGAGAAGGCCGTCGTGGTCGCCAAGGAGGACTTCGCCGCGATTCGCACAGGCCGTGCGCACCCGGCGATGTTCAACAAGATCGTGGCTGACTACTACGGCGCCCTTACGCCGATCAACCAGCTGGCCTCGTTCTCGGTGCCCGAGCCGCGGATGGCCGTGGTGACCCCGTTCGACAAGAGCGCGCTGCGCAACATCGAGCAGGCGATCCGCGACTCCGACCTCGGCGTCAACCCGAGCAACGATGGAAACATCATCCGGGTGACGTTCCCCGAGCTGACGCAGGACCGCCGCAAGGAGTACATCAAGGTCGCCAAGACCAAGACCGAGGACTCCAAGATCTCGATCCGCTCCATCCGCCGCAAGGCCAAGGAAGCGATCGACAAGGCGATCAAGGACGGCGACATCGGCGAGGACGAGGGCCGTCGCGCGGAGAAGGAGCTCGACGACACCACGGCGAAGTACGTCGCCCAGGTGGACGAGCTGCTCAAGCACAAGGAAGCCGAGCTGCTCGAGGTCTGAGGGCTCGAGGTCTGAGGACTGAGGAATCCGATCCGTGAACGACTCTTCCTGGGGGGCGCCTCCCAGAGCCGGGTACTGGGGGCCGCCCGACCAGGGTCCCGCTCAAGGGGCTGCCCCGGCAGGTCCCGCGTACGATGCGCATGACTCCCTGTATCCAGCAGAGACGCAGCCCATGCCCATCGTGCCCGACGTGCCTGACCTGCCTGACGTACCCCAGGAGCCCATGCCCAGCGCATCACAGCCCGCCCCCAAGGCGCCACAGGCGCCGCAGAAGAAGAGCGCGGGCCGTGATCTCGGGGCGGCCATAGGAGTCGGCGTGGGGCTCGGCGCGGTGATCGTCGCGTCGCTCTTCATCGTGAAGGCCCTCTTCATCGGCGTCATAGCGGTCGCCGTCGTGGTCGGCCTCTGGGAGCTCACCTCGCGGCTCGAGGAGCGCAAGGGCATCAAGGCGCCGCTGGTCCCGCTCGCGGTGGGCGGCGCCGCGATGGTCGTCGCCGGATACGTCCGCGGGCCCGAGGGCGCCTGGGTCGCCATGGCGCTCACCGCGCTCGCGGTGCTCGTCTGGCGGATGACCGAGCCGCCCGACGGCTATCTGAAGGACGTCACGGCGGGCGTCTTCGCGGCGTTCTACGTCCCGTTCCTCGCGACGTTCGTGGCGATGATGCTCACCGCGGACGACGGCGCGATGCGGGTGCTCACGTTCCTGCTCCTGACCGTGGTCAGCGACACCGGGGCGTACGCGATCGGCTGGCGCTTCGGCAAGCACAAGCTCGCCCCGCGCATCAGCCCCGGCAAGACCCGCGAGGGCCTGGTCGGTGCCGTGACGTTCGCGATGGCGGGGGGTGCGCTGTGCATGGAGTTCCTGATCGACGACGGCACGTGGTGGCAGGGGCTGCTCATCGGCCTCGCGGTCGCCGCGAGCGCGACGCTCGGTGACCTCGGCGAGTCCATGATCAAGCGTGACCTCGGCATCAAGGACATGGGCACGCTGCTCCCCGGCCACGGCGGCATCATGGACCGCCTCGACTCGCTGCTGCCGACCGCACCGGTGGTGTGGCTGCTGCTTGTCATCTTCGTGGGGTCTGGCTGACGGCTGACCTGCGTATCTGTACGCGAGGGGTTCGTTGTCCACAGGGCGGCGGGCCCCTTGCTGTATGTCTGCGACACTGGACGGACCATGCCTGTACCCGGAGAACTCACCTTCGTCGCGCCCCGCGGAGCCAAGAAGCCGCCGCGGCATCTCGCCGACCTCACGCCCGCCGAGCGCAAGGAAGCCGTTGCCGCCGTCGGCGAGAAACCGTTTCGTGCCAAGCAGCTCTCGCAGCACTACTTCGCGCGGTTCGCGCACGATCCGGAGCAGTGGACCGATATCCCTGCCGGCTCGCGCGGGAAGTTGCAGGAGGCGCTGCTTCCCGAGCTGATGTCCGTGGTGCGGCACATCAGCTGTGACGACGACACCACGCGCAAGACGCTGTGGCGGCTCTTCGACGGGACGCTCGTCGAGTCCGTGCTCATGCGCTATCCGGACCGCGTGACGATGTGCATCTCGTCGCAGGCCGGGTGTGGGATGAACTGTCCGTTCTGTGCGACGGGACAGGCCGGGCTCGACCGGAATCTGTCGACCGCCGAGATCGTGCACCAGATCGTGGACGGGATGCGGGCGCTCAGGGACGGAGAGATCCCGGGTGGGCCCGCTCGGCTCTCCAACATCGTGTTCATGGGCATGGGCGAGCCGCTCGCCAACTACAACCGCGTGGTCGGCTCGATCCGTCGGCTCACCGACCCCGAGCCCGATGGGGTCGGTCTTTCGCAGCGTGGGATCACCGTGTCGACCGTCGGGCTTGTGCCCGCCATCCACCGGTTCGCCGACGAGGGCTTCAAGTGCCGCCTCGCCATCTCCCTGCATGCGCCCGACGACGAGCTTCGCGACACCCTCGTACCCGTCAATACGCGGTGGAACGTGCGTGAGGTCCTTGACGCAGGATGGGAGTACGCCGCCAAGTCGGGGCGCCGCCTCTCCATCGAGTACGCGCTGATCCGGGATATCAACGACCACGCGTGGCGCGGTGACCGTCTCGGGCGGCTGCTCAAGAACAAGCCCGTGCATGTGAACCTGATCCCGCTGAACCCGACGCCGGGCTCGAAGTGGACGGCGTCGCGGCCGGAGGACGAGAAGGCCTTCGTGGACGCCATCGCCGCCCACGGGGTGCCTGTCACGGTTCGTGACACCCGTGGTCAGGAGATCGACGGGGCGTGCGGCCAGCTCGCCGCGTCCGAGCGTTAGGCTGGCCGGAACACAACTTCATAGCCGGAACACATCTTCATATTCCGACAGGGGAGCGCCACAGCGCTGAGAGTGCGGCACCAAGGACAGGTTGGCCGCAGACCCTCTGAACCTTGCCCGGGTCATTCCGGGTAGGAAGTTCGGACATCACTCAAGCTGTTGCGCCCTGCCCGCAGCCCCTTCAAGGCTGTGGGCAGGGCCGCGTCTCTTCCTGGTCACTCCAGGAGGAATGAACTCAGTTGAACTCAGTGAGCACCACCCGCAGCACCAAGAAGATCACCGTGACCGCGGTCGCGGTCGGCCTCGGGCTCGTCGCGCTCTCCGCGTGCGGCAGCTCGTCGGGCGGTGGCGACAAGGCTGACTCCAAGAGCGTCACGCTTGTCAGTCATGACTCTTTCAACGTTTCCAAGGACGTACTGAAGGCGTTCGAGAAGAGCTCCGGCTACAAGGTCAACGTCCTCAAGGACGGGGACGCGGGCGCCGCTGTGAACAAGGCGATTCTGTCGAAGGACAACCCGCAGGGGGATGTGTTCTTCGGGGTGGACAACACCTTGCTCTCGCGCGCGCTCGACAACGGTCTCTTCCAGTCGTACGAGGCCAAGGGCTCGGACCAGATCGTCTCGCAGTTCCGCGTCGACCAGGACAAGCATCGGGTCACGCCCGTCGACAGCGGCGACATCTGCGTCAACTACGACAAGAAGTACTTCGCCGACAAGAAGCTGGCGCCGCCGAAGTCCTTCGGGGATCTGGCCAAGCCCGCATATAAGAACTTGTTGGTGACCGAGAACGTCGCGACCTCCTCGCCCGGTCTCGGCTTCCTGCTCGGCAGCGCCGCCGAGTACGGCGACGACGGTTGGCAGGGCTACTGGAAGAAGCTCAAGGCCAACGGCGTCAAGGTCGTCGACGGCTGGGAGCAGGCCTACAACGAGGAGTTCTCCGGGTCTGCCGGGGGGAAGAAGGCCAAGGGGGATCGGCCGCTCGTCGTCTCGTACGCCTCGTCCCCGCCGGTCGAGGTGCTCTACGCGAAGCCGCAGCCCAAGGAGGCGCCGACCGGCGTCGCGACCGGTACCTGCTTCCGGCAGGTCGAGTACGCGGGCCTGCTCAGCAACGCCAAGAACGAGAAGGGCGGCAAGGCGCTTCTCGACTTCCTGATCAGTGACAACTTCCAGAACGATATGCCGCTGAACATGTTCGTGAACCCGGTGCGGGAGTCCGCCGAGCTGCCCGAGCTGTTCGTCAAGCACGGCGTGAAGATCGACGATCCGGAGACCATGGCTCCGAAGAAGATCGCCGACAACCGCGAGCAGTGGGTCAAGTCGTGGACCTCGCTCGTACTGAAGTAAGCAAGTCCCCGACGGGCAAGTCCCCGACGGGCGAGTCCCCGACGGGCAAGTCCCCTAAGGGCCAGTCCCGTAAGGGCGGCCAGTCCCGTAAGGGGCTCTCGCGTGGGAGCGCGGCGCGGCTCGGTCTGATGGCCGTGCCCGTCGCGTTCTTCGCCGTCTTCTTCGCCTATCCCGTCGCCGCCATCGTCGCGCGCGGCCTGAAGGTGGGCGGGGACTGGCAGTTCGGGCGGATCGCGGATGTCGTCGGGCAGTCCGACGTACGGCACGTGCTGTGGTTCACCACCTGGCAGGCGCTCGCGTCGACCGCGCTCACGCTGCTTGTCGCGCTCCCCGGCGCGTACGTCTTCGCGCGCTTCGAGTTCAGGGGCAAGGAAGTGCTCCGGGCGATCGTCACTGTGCCGTTCGTGCTGCCGACCGTCGTCGTCGGGACCGCGTTCCTCGCGCTGCTCGGGCGGGGTGGACTGCTGGATGAGATGTGGGGCGTGCGGCTCGACACGACTGTGTGGGCGATTCTGCTCGCACATGTCTTCTTCAACTACGCCGTCGTCGTACGGACCGTCGGCGGACTCTGGTCGCAGCTCGACCCGCGCCAAGAGGAAGCCGCGCGGGTGCTCGGCGCCTCGCGGTGGACGGCCTGGCGGACCGTGACGCTGCCCGCGCTCGGCCCCGCGGTCGCCGCGGCGGCTCTGATGGTCTTCTTGTTCACGTTCACCTCGTTCGGTGTCGTGCAGATCCTCGGCGGACCCGCGTACTCGACCCTCGAAGTCGAGATCTACCGGCAGACCGCCCAGCTCCTCGACCTGTCGACGGCCGCCGTCCTGACCATCGTGCAGTTCGCAGCGGTCGGCATGATCCTCGCCGTGCACGCGTGGACCGTGCGCAGGCGGGAGGGCGTGCTGAAGCTGGTCGACGCCTCGACGGTCCCGCGACGGCCGCGCGGCGCGGGGCAGTGGACGTTGCTCGCCGGGGTCATGGTCACCATCGCCGTGCTGATCCTGCTGCCGCTCGGAGTGCTGATCGAGCGCTCGCTGAGCGCTCCCGGCGGCTATGGCTTCACGTACTACAAGGAGCTGACCTCGGCCGACGGGGGCGCCTTCCTCGTCCCGCCGATCGACGCGGTCTGGAATTCACTTCAGTACGCGCTCGCCGCCACCGCCATCGCCCTGGTGATCGGCGGGCTCGCCGCGGCGGCGCTCACGCGGAAGGCCGGGCGGCTCGTGCGCGGTTTCGACGCGCTGTTGATGCTGCCGCTCGGGGTGTCCGCGGTGACGGTCGGCTTCGGGTTCTTGATCACGCTGGACAAGCCTCCGCTGGACCTGCGGGCCACGTGGATTCTGGTGCCGCTCGCGCAGGCGCTTGTGGGCGTGCCCTTTGTCGTACGCACCATGCTTCCCGTCCTGCGCGCGGTGGACGGACGCCTGCGCGAGGCCGCGGCCGTCCTCGGGGCCTCGCCGCTGCGGGCGTGGCGGGAGGTCGATCTGCCGATGGTGCGGCGGGCGCTGCTCATCGCCGCCGGGTTCGCCTTCGCGGTGTCCCTGGGGGAGTTCGGCGCGACCGTGTTCATCGCGCGGCCGGACAGCCCGACCCTTCCGGTGGCCGTGGCTCGGCTGCTCGGGCGGGCCGGTGAGCTCAACTACGGTCAGGCGATGGCCCTTTCGACGATCTTGATGGTGGTGTGTGCGGTGTCGCTGCTGCTGCTCGAACGGCTCCGTACCGACCGCACGACCGGGGAGTTCTGATGGCCTTGCTGGCGCTGGAGAAGGCGACAGTACGTTTCGGGGCGCGGGCCGTGCTCGACCGTGTCGGGCTCGCGGTCGACGAGCACGAGATCGTGTGCGTGCTCGGGCCGAGCGGCAGCGGCAAGTCGACGCTGCTGCGGGCGGTCGCCGGGTTGCAGGAGCTCGATGGCGGGCAGGTGTTGTTGGACGGGAGGGACCAGCGTGGCGTGCCCGCGCACAAGCGTGGGGTCGGGCTGATGTTCCAGGACCATCAGCTGTTCCCGCAGCGCGATGTGGCGGGCAATGTCGCCTTCGGGCTGCGTATGCATGGCGCTTCGCGGGGCGAACAGGCCGACCGGGTGGCCGAGTTGCTCGAACTGGTAGGGCTGCCGGGTGCGCAGCGGAGGGCCGTCGCCTCGCTCTCGGGCGGTGAGCAGCAGCGGGTGGCTCTTGCGCGGGCGCTCGCGCCGCGGCCTCGGCTGCTCATGCTCGATGAGCCGCTCGGGCAGCTCGACCGGTCGCTGCGGGAGCGCCTTGTCGTCGAACTCCGGGAACTCTTCGGTGAGTTGGGTACGACGGTCCTTGCGGTGACGCATGACCAGGGCGAGGCCTTCGCGCTCGCGGACCGGGTCGTGGTGATGCGGGACGGGCGGATCGCCCAGTCCGGTACGCCACTTGAGGTCTGGCGGCATCCGGCGGACGAGTTCGTGGCGCGGTTCCTCGGCTTCGACAACGTCGTCGACGCGACGGTGGCCGGTGAGGTGGCGGACACCGTCTGGGGCAAGATCCCGGTGCCGGAGGGTGCGCGGGACGGGCGGTGCCGGATGCTGGTGCGGCCCGCCGGCGTGCGGCTCGTGCCTGCGGATGAGGGGCTGCCGTGCGTGGTGACGGCGCGGACGTTCCGAGGGACGCATGTCGCCGTCCACCTGGAGCCTGGGGTGGGGCCGCGGCTCGAGGCGGCCTGTGCGTTGCGGGATGCGCCTGGGGTGGGGGAGGCCGTGGGGGTCGGGTTCGACGTGGGGGATGTTGTGGTTCTGGGGTGAGGCCGGGTGGGGCGAAAACCATGGTGCTCGGGGAGCCGTTGCCGATCTAGGGTGCGCTCCATGACGTCACTGGAGTACGACCGCTACTGCGCCGAAGTGGTGGATCAACTGGGCCTGCTGCGGGCCACCCTGGCCGGAGCCGATCTCTCGGCCACGGTGCCGACCTGCCCGGAGTGGACGCTGGGCCACCTCGCCCGCCATACCGGCGGTGCCGTTCGCTGGGCCGAGCAACTGGTCGCAGGCCGGGCCACGGAGGACATTCCGGAGGAGGAGATCCCGGGCATCCGCGGCCCTGAGGGCGACGATCCCGCCGCCCTCGACGCGTGGCTCGCGGAAACCGCGGAGCTCGCCGCGAAGACGTTCTCCGCCGCGCGTGCCGATACGGCGGTGTGGACCTGGGCCGAGCCGCGGAACGCCGGGTTCTGGGTTCGGCGTATGACGCATGAGGTGGCCATTCACCGGGCGGACGCGGCGATCGCCGCGGGTGTCCCTTACGAGGTCGCGCCGGATGTCGCTGCCGATGCGATCGATGAGTGGCTGGAGATCGTGCGGTACGTGCAGCGGGCCGATCCGGAGGACAGCGCCGCTGAGTTGCGGGGGGCGGGGCGCAGTATTCATCTGCATGCGACTGACGCGGCGGCGGAGCTGAACGCGGAGTGGCTCGTCGAGTTCGGTGACGATGGATTCGCCTGGCGGCGGGGGCATGAGAAGGCGACTGTCGCCTTGCGGGGGCCGCTTACCGAGGTGCTGCTCGCGTTCTATCGGCGGCGGTCGCTGGATGGAGGAGCCGTGGAGGTGTTGGGGGAGCGGGAGTTGCTGGAGTTCTGGTTGGAGCGGGCTTCGTTCGGGTAGCAGCTCATTTGCCCCCCAAGCGTTTGAAGAGCCGGGGCCCTACAAGGGGCTGAATCCCCGCAGTACGCCCGGCACCTCATCCACCGTGTCCACCAAGGCGATCCGCGATTCCATCGAGCGGCCCCGCGCCAGTGCCTGGAGCAAGGGCCATGCGGGGAGGCGTTCCGTCCAGTGTTCTCGGTTCACCAGGATCATCGGCGCGGGCCTGCCCCGCGACTCGTAGTAGTTGGGCGTTGCCGCGTCGAAGATCTCCTGGACCGTGCCGGCCGCGCCGGGGAGGAAGACCACGCCCGCGTTCGAGCGGGCCAGGAGGCCGTCCTCTCGGGTGGCGTTGGCGAAGTACTTGGCCAGCTGGGTGGCGAAGGCGTTCGGCGGCTCGTGGCCGTAGAACCAGGTGGGGATGCCCACCGACGCGCCGCCGGACGGCCAGCGCTCGCGGATGTCGAATGCGGCCCGCGCCCAGTAGGTGATCGACGGGGTGAAGGACGGCGCCTTGGCCAGGAGTTCGAGGGCCTCGTCCAGCATCTCGTCGCGGAACACGGACGCGTACGAACCCAGGTTCGCCGCCTCCATCGCGCCGGGGCCGCCGCCCGTGGCGACCGTGAATCCGGCGCGGGCGAGCGAGCGGCCGAGCCGGGCGGCGCCTTCGTACGCCTCCGTGCCGCGGGCCATCGCGTGACCGCCCATGACGCCCACCACCCGCGCGCTGAGGAGCAGTTCGTCGAGGGCGTCGGAGATCGAGTCGTCGTGGATCGCGCGGAGCATCGAGGAGAAGACGTCGCCGTCGGCCTTCGTCTCCTGGAACCAGGCGTAGGCGCGGGCGTCGGGCGTCGCCTCGTAGCCACCGTCGGCCAGGCCCGCGAACAGGTCGTCCGGGGTGTAGAGAAGACCTCGGTAGGGGTTGAAGGGGAGGCCCGGGACGGGCGGAAAGACCAGGCCACCGGCCGCCCGTACCGCGTCCGCCGCGCTGTCCTCCATGGGGCAGCCGAGGAAGACCGCGCCTGTGGCGTCGCAGGCCCGTAGCGCGGACGTACGCTCCATCAGGTCTATGGCCTGGACGCGGCAGCCGGCGAGCGAGCCGCGCGCGGCGGTCTCGTCGAACTCGGCGAGCGTCTCGATCTCGCGGTCGGCCCCCGGCAGTTGGGGCGACGGCCTGGGGGCGGATGCGGGTTCGGGAGTCGGCTGCATCCGCCCATGCTAAGCAGGCGGCCCCGGGCGAAGGGGGCGGGTGCCCCTCAGCCCTCGACAGCCGCAGGGTCCATCCACATGATTTCCCAGGTGTGGCCGTCCAGGTCGTCGTAGGCGCGGCCGTACATCGTGCCGTAGTCCTGCGTCTTGCCCGCCGTGCCACCGGCCGCCACGGCCTTGTCGACCAGCTCGTCGACCTTCTCCCGGCTCTCCGCGCTCAGACAGATCAGCGTCTCGCTCGTCTTCGTCGAGTCGGCGATCTCCTTCTCGGTGAACTGCTGGTAGTGCTGCTTGCTCAGCACCATCGCGATGATGGTCTCGCTGATCACGACGCAGGCGCAGTCGTCCGTCGAGAACTGCGGATTGATCGTGTAGCCGAGTTCCGTGAAGAACTTCCTCGAGCTCGCGACGTCGTTCGATGCGAGGTTCACGAAGATCATCTGCTGGTACATGAGGCGTCTCCCGTTGCGGTGGTTCTGCGCGGCGCGTGCGGTCCGTGTGCTGTCCTACGGAGGGGTAGACGTACGTTCGACGCAGAACTCATCGCCCATCGCGGATTTTCCTCGCGCCACTTCGGCGGAAGCCCCTCACCCCGCGAGCGGCAGCGCGGCCAGCTCCGCGACGGCCCAGGTCAGCGGCCCGAACACAGCCGCGAGCGCGCCCGCGCGCAGTGCCGCCGTGCCGCGCAGCATCGCCGTCGGTGCCCCCAGCTGGAGCAGCGCCGCCGTCGTGTCCGAGCGCGCGTGCTTGGCCTCGATCGCCGCCGTGGCCAGGGTGAGGACCGCGCAGCCCGCGACGAGCAGCGCGCCGAGCGTGGTCAGCGGGCCGACCGCGGGCCGGTCACCGGAGTACAGGGTGAGCGCCGCGTACGCTGCCGAGCCCACCGCGCACAGCACCCCCAGCGGCCGCCCGATCCGCCGGGCCTCCTCCTGGAGCGCACGCCCCGCGAGCAGCCGCATCGCGCCCGGCCTGACCGCTTGCAGGATCCGCCCGCAGAGATACGTGAGGCCGGGCCCCGCCATCGCGAGGCCGAGCGCGGTGAGCGTCCATCCGGTGAGCACGCCCGCCGGGCTGCCGGTCAGGCCGCCCGGCATCGCGAGGCCCGACGTGCCCTCGGCACGGCTCGCGTACGTCTCGACGGCGAGGCCCGCCGCGAGCAGCGCGACCCCCCAGGGCAGCCCGCTCGGCGGTGCGGCCGGTGCGGCCGGTGCGGCAGGGACGTCCGGCCGCGCCGGGTCGTCCTGACCGCCGCCCTTGTCGCCGCCCTTGCCGTCGCCGGGCTTCGCGGTGCGGGGCCGCAGCACGGCGGCGCTGGCCGCGGAGGCGATCAGCGGGACCAGGGCGAGCAGGGTGAGGGCGGCGGCCAGCGGCAGTGGGTAGTCGGCGGCCAGCAGCTCGGCCGCGGCGCCGTCGAACGGGAGGCCCGTCAGATCGCCGCGCAGGTGCAGGAAGAACAGGAGCGCCACCATCGAGCCCAGCGTGCACGCCACGGCCGTGGAGATCGCGGCGAGCACCGTGAGCCTGGCCGGGCCGAGGCCCACCGCGGAGAGCCCGGAGCGCGGCTGGGTCGCGGGGTCGGTGCGCGCGACGGTGACGGCGAAGTACACGGTGGCCGCGATGGGCGCCACGCACCAGGCGAGCCGAAGACCGGCCCCGCCCGACGCGTCCGGATGCCCCATCGCGTACCCCAGCGTGCAGAGCAGCAGAAAGCCGGTGCCCGCCGACGCCGCCGCGACGAGCAGCCGGCGCAGCTGGACCAGGGGATGGGCGCCGCGGGCTAGACGGAGAGCGAGCACGCGGCCCGGCCTTCCGAGTCGGAGGGGTCGGAGGCGCCGGTAGCAGCACCCGGGACATCCGTGTCCGCCGCCGCGAGGCCCCCGGCCCCCGGCAGATGCACCGTGTTCACGCGCCTCCCGTCGAGCAGCGTGACCGTCCGGTCGGCCAGCGCCGCGATCTCCGTGTCGTGCGTGGCGAGGACCACCGTGATGCTGTGCGAGCGGGCCGCGGTCGTCAGCGTACGAAGGACGTGGGCGCGGTCGGCGCGGTGCAGCGGCGCCGTCGGCTCGTCGGCGAAGATCACGGACGGCATGGTGACCAGGGAGCGGGCGATGGCGATGCGCTGACGCTGGGCCTGGAGCAGCGCGTGCGGCCGCTTGCGGGCACAGTCGCCGATGTCGAGGCGGTCGAGCCACTCCTTGGCCGCGGTCTTGGCGACCCGGTGTCCCTCGCCGCGCAGCATCAGCGGCAGCGCGACGTTCTCCCAGGCGGTGAGTTCGGGCACGAGGTGCGGCTCCGGGTCGATCCACCCGAAGCGGTCCCTGCGAAGCCGCTCGCGGACCAGCGGGCCCATCGTGTGCACCGGCGTGCTGTTGAACCAGACCTCGCCGCGCTCGGGCAGGAGCTGGCCGGAGAGACAGCGCAGGAGAGTCGTCTTGCCGCTGCCGCGCGGGCCGGTGACGGCGAGGATCTCGCCCTCGCGCACACCCAGCGATACGCCGGTGAGCGCGGGCGAGCCGTTGTGCGTGACGTGCAGGGCGCGTGCCCACAGCACGTCGTTGTCCGGCGGGGCCACCATCACGTACACCTCGGTTCAGATCAGTTTGCCTCCCCCGTACGGGGGAACGAAGGCGGGGCCGATCGGTCACTGGGCACGCTAGGGATCCAGGCCGCGCTGCCTGGAAACGACGCGGCCCGGGGGCACCCGTTCTCACTCGAACGGGCGCCCCCGGGGCCGCTGTTGATCACTCGATCACGCGATCACGCGATCACATGATGTGGATCAGAGCTTCGTCCAGGCCTCCGTGAGGACCTGGCGCAGGATGCCCTCGATCTCGTCGAAGGTCTCCTGGGTGGAGATCAGCGGCGGGGCGAGCTGGACGACCGGGTCGCCACGGTCGTCGGCACGGCAGTACAGGCCGTTCTCGAAGAGCGCCTTGGAGAGGAAGCCGTACAGGACGCGCTCGGTCTCCTCGTCGTTGAACGTCTCCTTGGTGGCCTTGTCCTTCACGAGCTCGATGCCGTAGAAGAAGCCGTTGCCTCGGACGTCGCCGACGATCGGCAGGTCGTGCAGCTTGCGCAGGGTCTGGTAGAACGCGTCCTCGTTGTCGAGCACGTGCTGGTTCAGACCCTCCTTCTCGAAGATGTCGAGGTTGGCGTTGCCGACCGCGGCCGAGACCGGGTGGCCGCCGAAGGTGTAGCCGTGCAGGAAGGTGTTGTCACCCTTGTAGAACGGCTCGGCGAGCTTGTCCGAGATGATGCAGGCGCCGATCGGGGAGTAGCCCGACGTCATGCCCTTGGCGCAGGTGATCATGTCCGGGACGTAGTCGAACTTGTCGCAGGCGAACATCGTACCGAGGCGGCCGAAGGCACAGATGACCTCGTCCGAGACGAGCAGCACGTCGTACTTGTCGCAGATCTCGCGCACCCGCTGGAAGTAACCGGGCGGGGGCGGGAAGCAGCCGCCCGCGTTCTGCACCGGCTCCAGGAACACGGCCGCGACCGTCTCGGGGCCCTCGAAGAGGATCTCCTGCTCGATCTGGTCGGCGGCCCAGCGGCCGAAGGCCACCGGGTCGTCGCCGTGGATCGGGGCGCGGTAGATGTTCGTGTTCGGCACCTTGTGCGCGCCCGGTACGAGCGGCTCGAAGGGTGCCTTGAGAGCGGGCAGACCGGTGATGGACAGGGCGCCCTGCGGGGTGCCGTGGTAGGCGACCGCGCGGGAGATGACCTTGTACTTCTGGTGGTTGCCGGTGAGCTTGTGGTACTGCTTCGCCAGCTTCCACGCGGTCTCGACGGCCTCGCCGCCACCGGTGGTGAAGAAGACCTTGTTCAGGTCGCCCGGAGCGTGGTTCGCCAGGCGCTCGGCGAGCTTGACGGCCTGGGGGTGGGCGTAGCTCCAGATGGGGAAGAAGGCCAGTTCCTGCGCCTGCTTGTACGCCGTCTCTGCGAGCTCGTGACGACCGTGACCGGCGTTGACCACGAACAGGCCGGAGAGGCCGTCGAGGTACTTCTTGCCCTTGTCGTCGTAGATGTAGGTGCCCTCGCCACGCACGATGGTGGGCACGGGTGCGTTCTCGTAGTCCGACATGCGGGTGAAGTGCATCCACAAGTGGTCGTACGCGGTCTGGCTGAGGTCCTTGCTCACGGCTATCGGGTTCCCCACATATAGGTCTGCTTCTTGAGCTTCAGGTAGACGAAGCTCTCGGTGGAGCGCACGCCGGGGAGGGCGCGGATGCGCTTGTTGATCACTTCGAGAAGGTGGTCGTCGTCCTCGCAGACGACCTCCACCATCAGGTCGAAGGAGCCCGCGGTCATCACCACGTACTCACATTCGGCCATGGCCGTCAGCGCCTCCGCGACGGGATCCAGATCGCCCTCGACGTTGATGCCGACCATCGCCTGGCGCCGGAAACCCACGGTGAGCGGGTCCGTGACGGCGACGATCTGCATCACGCCCTGGTCGAGCAGCTTCTGGACGCGTTGCCGCACGGCCGCTTCGGAAAGGCCCACGGCCTTGCCGATGGCGGCGTACGGACGGCGTCCGTCCTCCTGAAGCTGTTCGATGATCGCCAGGGAGACGGCGTCGATGGACGAAGAACCGTTCCCTTGCCGGGAACCACTGGAATCTGCGCTGCGACTGGCCACGACCCCATGGTGCACAGGACTCGACAGTTCCGCAAGGTCAGATCGATGAAATTCGTTGTTTGGAGACTCGATACTCACGGATTTCGCAGATCTGGACCCCCGGGTATGTTGAAAGCGTCGGTACACCGACTAGGGTGGGTGTCTCATCCACTGGACATCTGACTGGAGGGCCGGAAGTGACCACCGAGCTGCGCCGCCTGCGTAACTACATCGACGGAGAATTCCGGGACGCCGCCGACGGCCGGACCACCGAGGTGGTCAACCCCGCCAACGGCGAGTCCTACGCCACCGCGCCCCTGTCCGGGCAGGCCGACGTCGACGCCGCCATGGAGGCGGCCGCCGCCGCGTTCCCCGCCTGGCGTGACCTGACGCCCGCCGAGCGCCAGAAGGCCCTGCTGAAGATCGCCGACGCCTTCGAGGAGCGCGCCGAGGAGCTCATCGCGGCCGAGGTCGAGAACACGGGCAAGCCGACCGGGCTCACCCGGTCCGAGGAAATCCCGCCCATGGTCGACCAGATCCGCTTCTTCGCGGGCGCGGCCCGGATGCTCGAAGGCCGCGCGGCCGGCGAGTACATGGAGGGTCTGACCTCCATCATCCGCCGCGAGCCGATCGGCGTCTGCGCGCAGGTCGCGCCGTGGAACTACCCGATGATGATGGGCGTTTGGAAGTTCGCCCCGGCGCTCGCCGCGGGCAACACCGTCGTCCTCAAGCCCTCGGACACGACCCCCGCGTCGACCGTCCTGATGGCCGAGATCATCGGTTCGATCGTCCCCAAGGGCGTCTTCAACGTCGTCTGCGGTGACCGTGACACGGGCCGCGCGATGGTCGAGCACAACACCCCGGCGATGGCCTCCATCACCGGCTCGGTGCGCGCCGGTATGCAGGTCGCCGAGTCCGCCTCCAAGGACCTCAAGCGGGTCCACCTGGAGCTGGGTGGCAAGGCGCCGGTCGTCGTCTTCGAGGACGCCGACATCCCCAAGGCCGTCGAGGACATCTCGGTGGCGGGCTTCTTCAACGCGGGCCAGGACTGTACGGCCGCCACGCGCGTGCTCGTCCACGAGTCCATCCACGACGAGTTCGTGACCGCGCTCGCCAAGGCCGCGGCCGACACGAAGACCGGCCAGCCGGACGACGAGGACGTGCTCTTCGGCCCGCTCAACAACGCCAACCAGCTGAAGCAGGTCTCCGGCTTCATCGACCGCCTTCCGGCGCACGCCAAGGTCGAGGCGGGAGGTCAGCGGGTCGGCGAGAAGGGCTTCTTCTACGCCCCGACCGTCGTCTCGGGCCTGAAGCAGGACGACGAGATCATCCAGAACGAGGTCTTCGGCCCGGTCATCACCGTCCAGTCCTTCACGGACGAGGCGCAGGCCGTGTCGTACGCGAACGGCGTGGACTACGCGCTCGCCTCCTCGGTCTGGACGCAGAACCACGCGCGCGCGATGCGCATGGCCAAGGTCCTCGACTTCGGCTGCGTCTGGATCAACACGCACATTCCGCTGGTCGCGGAGATGCCGCATGGTGGCTTCAAGAAGTCCGGCTACGGCAAGGATCTTTCCGCGTACGGGTTCGACGACTACACGCGCATCAAGCACGTGATGACGTCGATCGAAGGCTAGGCGCGTCGCGTCTGCCGGGTTGCTCGGTGTGGGCCTCCGCGGGCGCGTGGGGGCTGGTCGCGCAGTTCCCCGCGCCCCTTACGGGGCCCTGTTCCCCGGCCCTGTAGCCCGGCTATTAATCGTGTGACTGCCCCTTCGCCCCCGCGTACCGTTGCGTACGCGGGGGCGGCTCCGTGGTGTGCTTCCTTCTTTCTCTTCTCTGCAAAAGATCCGTAGCGCACCCACTCCCCGCCCCCGCCTTTCTTGTACCTACGGGGGTGGGACCTGATGAAGACGACCGACGATCTCGCGGGACTGCTGCTGCGCCGTCGGCAGAGTGTGTACGTTCCCTCCGGCGCCGGACGGTCCGCCGTGACCGATGCGGCCGTGACCGATGCGGCCGTGATCGATGCCGCCGTGGTCGTCCTCGAAGCCGAACTCGCCGACCGCGGTCACCTGTTGACCGTCCCGCTGCGTCGCGCGCTGACCGCTCTGTCCGTCGGCGACCTCGCCACGACCGGCCGCAAGCTGCTCGCCGACGTCGACGCGCTGATGGGCTCGGACCGCCACCACGCCCCGCTGTTCCAGGGCTTCCCGGACGAGATCCCGTACCAGCACGCCTACGACCGCTTCACCTCCCTCGTCGTCGCGCATCTCGCCGCCCAGCCGCACCAGCCCTGCATGAACTGCGCGGGCACCAAGGCCCGCGTCCGCGCGCTCGCGCCCTGCGCGCACCTGCTGTGCGACGACTGCCACCGCAAGAAGGAGGACTTCGGCTGCTGCGACGAGTGCTGCGTCTGGTACGCCTGCCCCATCTGCGAGAACCGCTACGAGACGGACGGGCCCACCGACCCCTGGATCGACTCCGGGACAGGACTCGGCGGTGACGGCGGCGAGATCCTGCGCACGCTGTGCCTCGCGGCGCCGGGCGATGCCTCCGCCGAGCTCGCCGCCCTGCTCGCCCGCCGTACGCCCCTGAGCCCGCAGGACCACGACGACCTGGTCCTGCTGCTCGGCCACCTGGACCCCGCCGACGCCGCCGACTGGCTCCCGGCGGACATACCCCTGCGCGAGAGCAAGGCACTCGCCCTCGCGCCGCTGCTCGATGTGCTCGTCCCGCCGGACGTGCGCGCGCTCGTGGGGCGGTACGCGGACACCGCCACGGATGTGCTGCGCGTGCTCGTAGTCCGTTCCGAAGGCGACCCCGACCTGCTTGAACTGCCGCGCCTGCGCGGACTCCCGCGTCCCGTACGCCGTGAACTCCTCGCCCTCCTCGACGGGTTCGACCTCCGGCGCCTCGCCGAGGACATGGGGCGCAACCCCCGCGCCTGGAAGCGGGTCGGCGAAATCCTGCACCCCTTCGAACAGCCCCACCGCCACACGCGCGTGGCGCTCGCCTTCGCCGTCCTGCGCGGGACCCGCGTCGGTGACGGCCCGCTGTCCGAGGTGCTGCTCGCCGAAGCCGCACACCACGATGACGTCCGCCTCGCAGGTGACCGGCTGCGGATCATCACCTGGCAGGGGCGCGTCGAGGAGGCGCTCGGCCGCTGGGACACCACGGCCGCGGCGGGGCTGCTGCGCGAGCGCCCCGGTGAACTTCTCCGCCGCCTCGACCTGTTGCTGGCCCGCTCGGGCTCGCCGACCCTCCCGGAGCCGGTGGGCGAGGCGCTCGCGGAAGCCCTGCCCCGCTCCGGTCCCGGCCCGCTGCTCGGCGCGTACGGCCGTATGAAGGTCCGTTCCGTGCCGGGACACCGCCGCGTCTTCTTCCCGCGCGGCCGGGTCACCAAGGCGTACGCGGTCGAGGACCACCGGCCGCCGCTGCCCTCCCGCGTGGCGGGGCGTGCCGGAGAGCTGATCGAGGCGGAGGCCGTGCGGCGGCTCGCCGAGCGGGAGGGCGAGCGGTACGACGTGGCCGTCATCGACGCCTCGCTCGCCGACCTGCCGGTGCCGTTCGCCGAGCGCGCTTCGGCGGCCTCGCTGGTCGCCGTGCCGCGCGGCAGCTCGCTGCCCATGCCCGCGGACAGCGAGACCGTCCGGCTCTTCCTGCACTGGCTGCAGCCCAAGGGTGTGCGCGTCGACCTCGACCTGTCCGTCGCGCTCTACGACGACCTGTGGCGCTTCATAGGCCTGTGCGACTACACGCATCTGACGTACGCGGGCGGCGCCGCCCGGCACTCCGGAGACCTCACATCGGCGCCCGCCCCGCACGGCGCCACCGAGTACCTGGACCTCGACCTGCCGCGGCTCGCCGGCACGGGAGTGCGCTTCGTCGTGCCCGCGGTCCTCTCGTACAACAACGTGGCCTTCGATGAACTCCCGGACGCCTTCGCGGGGTTCATGGCGGTCACGGGCAACCGCCGGGCGGCGTACGACCCGCGCACGATCCGGCAGCGCTTCGACCTCGCGGGCCAGGCGGCGCTGCGCGTGCCGATGATCCTGGACCTGCGGACGCGGCACGCCTGGTGGGCCGACGTCACACTCGGCACGGGCGACGGCAACCACGACGTGTGGCGTTACCGCAAGCAGCTGGGCCGCATGGGCAACGACCTGCTCGACACCTTCCAGCCGCGCGGCAGGGCCACCCTGTGGGACCTCGCCTGCTGGACGGCGGCGGCCCGCACCGAAGGGCCCGTGTACGTGCGCGGCCGGGGCCACGTCCTGTGGGGCTACCTCCGTGCCGATGACGAGCCGCGCGCCGACTTCGCGCTGCGCGTCCGCGACGGCTGGGAGCCGGACGTGCTGCGCGCGGAGCCGGAGCTGGCGGGCCGCCGGGCCCTTCTGGCGCTGCTGCACGGCGAGTTGGAGGGCGCGGACGACGTCGCGTCCGGCACGGTGTACCGCCTCTACCCCGGTCCGGTCGACGCGGCACCGACGGCGCGGATCACGGCGGGGGACCTGGCGGGGTGGCTGGAGCCGGCGTGATCGACAGGGTGTCGTTTCCCGGCCGCTCGGCTCGACGCAGCGTCCATTGCCTGTACGTGGCACGCAGGCGCATGCTGCCGGGGTGCGAGCGAACCCCAGAGCCTCCTCAGTTTCCCGTAGGTCCCTGCTGCGTGCCATCGGCGGCGGGGCGGCCGTCAGCACGCTCGCGGGCTGCGGCGTGCCCGCCGCGTACATCGGACCCGGCGAGCGCGCCGCGGGCGACCGCTCCCGGCAGGACGGGACGCTGACCTTCGCCAACTGGCCGCTGTACATCGACACCGATGACGATGACTCGACGAAGCGGCCCTCGCTCGACGCCTTCGAGAAGCGGACCGGCATCGACGTCCGCTACACGGAGGAGATCAACGACAACGACGAGTTCTTCGGCAAGATCAGCCCGTCCTTGATGAACCACCAGGAGACCGGCCGCGACCTGATCGTCATCAGCGACTGGATGTGCGCCCGCTTCGTACGGCTCGGCTGGGTCCAGGCGATGGACCGCGCCCGGCAGCCGAACGTCACCAAGTACCTCGATCCGCTGCTGCGTTCGCCCAGCTTCGACGCGGGGCGCAAGCACACGGTGCCCTGGCAGTCCGGCATCACCGGCATCGCGTACAACAAGCGCAAGGTCGGCCGCGAGATCAAGCACGTCTCCGATCTGTGGGCCGACGACCTCAAGGGCCGGGTCACGCTGCTCTCCGGACTCGATGAGTCGTTCGCGCTGCTCATGCAGGGCGACGGTGTCGACATCACCAAGTGGAAGGCCGACGACTTCCACCGGGTGTGCGACAGGGTGGAGAAGCTGGTGGCGTCGAAGCACATCCGCCGCTTCACCGGCAACGACTACATCAAGGACCTGTCGAGCGGGGACGTCCTCGCCTGCCAGGCGTACAGCGGTGACGTGATCCAGCTCCAGGCGGACGACCCGGACATCGAGTTCGTGGTGCCGCAGGAGGGGGCCGAACTGTGGGCCGAGTCCCTCATGATCCCGAACCTGGCCCGCCACAAGCGGAACGCGGAACGGCTCGTCGACTACTACTACGAGCCCGAGGTCGCCGCGGAGCTCGCCGCCTGGGTCAACTATGTCTGCCCGGTTCCCGCGGCCCGCGACATCCTCGCCTCCTCCAAGGACAAGGAACTGGCCGCGCTGGCCGAGGACCCGCTGATCTTCCCGGACGACGCCATGCGCAAGCGGCTCGCGATCGCCCGGGACATCACGTCGGAGGAACGAACGGAGTTCGCGAAGCGGTGGAACGCGATCGCGGGGCTGTAGGGGAGGAAGCCTGCGCCGCCGCTCCAGTTCCACTCGGACGCCCTGACCGACTTGTGTCTCACTTTGAACACCCGAGAGCCCCGTTGCGTTTCATGGGTAACTGCATGGCGCGCAACCGGAGGCCGACGGCAGCTACGTCTTCCGTTCCTCCAACTGTCGTGCAGACAAGGGCAGTTGATGCCCATCTGGGTACGACATGCGGTCTTCCCGACCCTGAGGGGGCCGCGGAAAAGGAACGAACGTGATGCCCAAGCGAATCGGCCTTCTCGCGGCGCTCGCCGCTCTGCCCGCCGCCCTCCTCACCGTGGCCGTCTCGTCCCCGGTGTTCGCGGCGGACACCCCGGCCTATCAGATCGACCTGGCGCAGCTGAACAGCTCCGGCGCCAAGGGGACGGCCCTCCTGAGCCTGCGCGGCAATGCGCTGACGGTGTGGATCAAGTCCGAGGGCATGGTGCCGGGACAGCCATCGGCGCAGCACCTGCACGGTTCCACCGACGGGCACGACTTCCAGTGCCCGGACGACGGCGACGACACGAACGGCGACGGCATCCTCGACAACACCGAGGCCACCGTCCACTACGGCGACATCAACATCTCGCTGACCGTCTCCGGAGGCACCGACGCGGGCAGCGGCCTCGCCGTGGACCGGATGCCGGTGGCCGACGCGGCGGGCAAGGTCTCCTACAAGCGGACCATCACCGTCGGGCAGGACGTGGTCGACCACATCAAGGACCTGCACATCGTGCAGCACGGCGTCGACCGCAACGACAACGGCAAGTACGACTTCGAGGGCGCGGGCAAGAGCGAACTCGACCCGAAGCTTCCCCAGGAGGCCACCGCCCCGACCGACTGCGGTGTGGTCAAGGGCGCGGCGGTCGGGTCCGTCCCTGTCGGCGGGGTCGAGACCGGCGGTGGGGCGGCTGCGGGAGGCGTGTCCTCCGGGGCTCTGATCGGTAGTGCCGGGGCTGCTTCGGTGGCGGCCGCCGCTGTGCTGGTTCTCGCGCGCCGGCGGATGACGCCGACGCCCGTCGCCGCGGTGGCGAAGACGAAGGCAGGGGGTGCCGCGTGAGCCGTACGGTCCGGAGGATGTGGGCCCGGGTTCGGTACACCTCCGCGGCTGTGGTCGCCGCCCTCGCGGCGGCCCTGCTGCTCACCGCCTGCGCCGGTCAGGACACGGCTGCCTCCTCGCAGGCGCGCCCGGCCCGTAGCGTCCCGAGCGCGGAGCGGGGCGGCGCGTCGGGCGGTAAGGCTCCGGCTGCGGGGCCGGACCAGGGCGTCGAGACCCTGTCCCGGTCGGTGCCGCAGAAGGTCGCCATCCCCTCCCTCGGCGTGACGAGCGAGCTGGAGACGCTGGGGCAGAACGGGGGCGGGGCGATGACGACGCCGAAGAATCCTGATCTCGCGGGCTGGTACGAGCCGGGCCCCACCCCGGGCTCCCAGGGGCCCGCTGTGATCGCCGGGCATGTGACCTGGAACGGCGCCGACGCGGTCTTCAAGAACCTGAAGACGATGAAGGCCGGGGACACCGTCGAGGTGACGCGCGAGGACGGGAAGACGGCCACCTTCACCGTGGACCGTGTCGAGGAGCACCCGAAGAAGGAGTTCCCCACCCTGGAGGTGTACAAGAACATCGACCACGCGGGGCTTCGCCTGATCACCTGCGGCGGTGATTTCGACGCTGACCGGCACTACTACCCCAACAACGTCACGGTGTTCGCGAGCCTGACGGGTGTCGCGTGATCAGCGGCGGATCAGCTCCGGTCCGGTCACTGCTCACCCCGCGGCTCAGCTGAGGGCGGCCCGTGCGATCCGCTCGGCGATCGGGTTCATGTTCTCGCCCTTCGCGTCGGTCGCGTTGACCGAGTAGACGAGGGTGCGGGTGCCGTCCTCGGTGGAGGCGATCATGTTCGTGTAGCCGTAGCGGGAGCCGGTCTTCAGCCAGACCACCTGGTCGCCGAGCTTCATCCGCTGGAGCCCCGCACCGAAGACGGCGTCGTCGATCTTCGCGGGCAGCGTGAACATTTCCTCGAGTTGTGGCTGCGGCACTACCTTCCCGCCGAACAGTGCCTGGGTGAACACCTCCAGGTCGGCGGTGGAGGAGATCATGTCGCCCGCTGCGAACCTGTCCGACTGGTTCCACTCCGTGACGTCGACCAGGCGCGTGATGCCGTCCGGCTGCTTCATGCTCTGGTAGCCGCGGTTGTGCGGGCCGTGGATGCGTGGGTCGGCGCCGGGGAAGTAGGTGTCGCGCAGCTGGAGCGGCCTGAAGATCCGCTGGGCTGCCTGATGGGCGTACGAGTCGCCGGTGACCCGCTCGATCAGCAGGCCGAGCACGGTGTAGCCGATGTTGCGGTAGTGCTGCTCGGCGCCGGGGGAGTGCTCGGGGCCCTTGGCGATGGCCGATGCGACGACCTCCCGCGGCTTCAACGTGTCGTAGCGGTGGGCGTATTCGTCGTCGAAGCCGTCGCCCGACTTCAGGCCACTGGTGTAGTTGAGCAGGCTGCGAACGGGGATGGGCTCGAACTTCCCCTTCGGGAACAGGCCCGGCAGGTAGCGCTGCACCGGCTTGTCGAGGTCAAGCTTGCCCTCGGCGGCCAGCTGTAGCGCCACGGCCGCCGTCACGATCTTGGTCGTCGACCCGGCGCGGAAGCGGCCGTGCGGGTCGGCCTTCCGCCCCGTGACCAGGTCGTGTACGCCGGAACTGCCGCGCCAGGTCCCGTCGGTGCCGCCCACACGGACCAGGGCGGCGGTCGCGTCGGCGTTCGGGAGTCCCTTGATCGCGTCGCGCAGGGCCGCGGCGTCGGGTGCGGAGTCCTCGGCGGGGGCCGTCACGGCCGGGGCGGTGTGCGCCTGGGCGAGTGCGGGGGCGGTCACGGCGCCGGTGAGACCGAGAGCGAGGGCGGCGGCGAGGGTGGTGCGGGCAGGGAACTGCACGGTGTGACTCCAGGGTGGGCTGCGGTGTGCTGTTTCTGCTTCCATCCTGGTGATCGGTCGGGCGGGGCGGATCCTCACTGGGGAGGGCGGGGGCCCGGTGAGCCCTGAGGGGGCAACACCCATACAGATCAGGGGTGTTGGCGGGGTGTCCCCTAGGGGGCGGCTCCTCAGGGAACGGCTCCTCAGGGAACGGGCGCCGTCACCTCGTCATCAGCAGGATGACGAGGACGATGCCGACCAGGAGAGCGATGGTCAACATGCGGCCGGCCGGGTGCCGTGGATTGAGCCGGTGGCCGCGGTAGCCCCGCTCGTCGCGCTCATACACGAAGAGAGGCTCCTCCGGCTTGTCGTCGTCGCTGTTCCCCATGCCCCACAAGTTAGTTGAGGGTCGCCCCGCTACGAGGGTGTGCTTTCGGACGCGCCGCACAGGGCGCGCAACGTGTCGACGCGGTTGGTCGTGATCGAGTCGACGCCGATGTCGATGAGGCGGCGCATCGAGCGCTTCGTGTCCGGGGTCCAGGCCGAGACGAGGAAGCCCTGACGTTGCAGCTGGACGGCCAGCTCGCGGTCGAGCAGAGAGAAGCGGTAGTTGAGCCAGCGGGGCCTCAGCGCGTCGAGCACGCCCCGGCGAGGCGGGGCGAGGGACGTCCAGGTCAGGGCGATCTCGGCGACGGGATCGGCGGCACGCACCGCGAGCATCGTCTCGGCGCCCGCGCAGTAGTACGCCCGCTCCGTCGCCCCGCAGTCGGCGATGGAGCCGACGACCGTGCCGACGGATTCGGGGGTCGCGCCCGGCAGATCCACCATGAGCCGGTGGCCGTCGGTCGCCGCGACGGCCTCTTCGAGGGTGGGCACACCGCCCCCGGTGAGGCCGTGCACCTCGTCCGCGGAGAGCGTGGACAGGGGGCGGTCGATGTCCCACAGGCGTTTGAGGGTCGCGTCGTGCAGCAGGACGGGGACGCCGTCACGGCTGAGACGGACGTCGATCTCCACCGCGTCCGCGCCCCGTTCGAGCGCGGAGCGCAGGGACGGGAGGGTGTTCTCACGGAAGCGGTAGGGATCGCCTCGATGGGCCACGGCAGTCACGGTGCGCATGAGCCCATTGTGGTGCCGGGCTAGGGAGCGAGCCAGGCCTGCGTGTACGTGTCGATCTCCGCGACGAGCTTCGACTTGCCCGCCGGGTCGAGGAACGACACCTCGACGGCGTTCTTCGCCAGGGCCGCGATGCCCTGCTCGTCGAGGTCGAGGAGGCGGGCGGCGACCGCGTACTCGTTGTTGAGGTCCGTGCCGAACATGGGCGGGTCGTCGGAGTTGATGGTGACCGGGACCCCGGCGGCGACGAACTGCTTGATGGGGTGCTCGTCGAGGGTGGCGACGGCGCGGGTCGCGATGTTCGACGTCGGGCAGACCTCGAGCGGGATGCGGTGCTCCGCGAGGTGGGCGAGGAGCTTCGGGTCCTGGGCGGCGCTCGTGCCGTGGCCGATGCGCTCGGCGCGCAGGTCGGTGAGGGCGTCCCAGATGGTCCCGGGACCCGTGGTCTCGCCCGCGTGCGGGACGGAGTGCAGGCCTGCCGCGATCGCGCGGTCGAAGTACGGCTTGAACTGCGGCCGCGGCACGCCGATCTCGGGCCCGCCGAGCCCGAAGGAGACCAGGCCTTCGGGGCGCAGCTTGTCGGTGGTGGCGAGCCGCACCGTCTCCTCGGCGGATTCGAGCCCCGCCTCGCCGGGGATGTCGAAGCACCAGCGCAGTACGACACCGAGCTCGTCCTCGGCCGCCTTGCGGGCGTCCTCGATGGCGTCCATGAAGGCGCGGTCGTCGATGCCGCGGCGCACGGAGCTGAAGGGGGTGACGGTCAGCTCGGCGTAGCGGATGTTCTGCCGGGCCATGTCGCGGGCGACCTCGTACGTGAGCAGGCGGACGTCGTCCGGGGTGCGGATCAGATCCACGACCGAGAGGTACACCTGGATGAAGTGGGCGAAGTCCGTGAACGTGAAGAAGTCGGCGAGGGCCTCTGCGTCCGTGGGCACCTTGGAATCGGGGTGACGGGCGGAGAGGGCCGAGACGATGCGGGGGGATGCCGAGCCGACGTGGTGCACATGCAGTTCCGCCTTGGGCAGTCCGGCGATGAAGACATGTGGGTCGCGTGGGTCGTGTGGCTCACGGGTGCGGTGTGGATCGGTCACGGTTTCCTCCCCAGGAACGGGCTTGATCGGCTGATCGGGTGGGTCGGGGATCATCGTAGGCGGCGGTCCCGTCGGTGCGGGTGGTGGCCGTAGCATGACGGAACGTACGAAAGAGGTGACGCGGCATGTCTGAGGGTTCGGGGGAGTCGGGCTCGTCCGAGGGGCGGGATCCTTGGGCTCCGCCGCCGGAGGTGCCGGATGCGGCGGCTTCTGGGCCGGTGCCGTTGGAGAAGCGGGACCCTTGGGCTCCACCGGAGGAGGTGCCGCCGGGGGCGGGGTGGTCGACTCCTTCGGGGCCGGTCGCTTCCGGGCCCGGCGGGCCTTTCGCGCCGCCTTCGCCTTCGCTTCCGGCGGGTGCGGGGGGCCAGGGTGAGCCGGTGCCGCCGCCTCCGATCGGGCCTGAGGGGCCGGGGCAGGTGCCTTTCGGGTATCCCGGATATCCGGGATATCCGGGATACCCGGGGTATCAGGGGCAGGTGCAGGGCCCGCCCGGCTACGGCTGGCCCGCGATGCCGATGGCGCCCGCCAACGGGATGGGCGTGACCGCCCTCGTCCTCGGGATCATCGCGGCCGTGGGCTTCTGCCTGTGGCCCCTGGCGATCGTCCTCGGCATCCTCGCGATCATCTTCGGCGCGATCGGCCGCGGCAGGGCGAAGCGTGGCGAGGCCACGAATCCCGGTCAGGCCCTGGCCGGAATCATCTGCGGGATCACAGGCATCGTCCTGGGCGTGGCCCTGCTGGTCGTCCTGATCGCGGTCCCGGACGACGCGTTCGAGGAGGACGGGGCGGCTTCGGGCGACGCCGGCTACTCGACGACGCTGGTCGTCCGTTCCTGACCGTCCGCCCGATTATCCCGCAGCGCCACCCAGTCGTTCCCGCGCCTCCATCAACGCGAAGCCCAGCAGATTCGGCCCCCGCCACCTCTCCGGGTCCTGGGCCCGGTCGTCGTCGGCCGCCAGGCCGATCCCCCAGATGCGATCCATCGGGCTCGCCTCCACCAGGACCCGTGTCCCCGTGCCGACCAGGAACGAGCGGAGGGCGTCGGCCGACGCGAATTTGCGGACGCTGCCCTCGACCACGATCCCGAACCGCTCCCGTGCCCATATCGCCTCGTCGAAGCCCCGGACGAGACGCCCCGCCTTCTTCGCCTCCGCGGGCGTACGCGAGGCGAGGACCGCCCGCTCCGCCTCCGCGTCGGAGAAGAGCCGGGCCTTGGACGCCATCATCCAGTGCTCCGCAGTCCCGTACTCCACTCCACCCACGGTGAACGGCGACACCCACCACTGGCTGAAGCAGCTCGCGCCGAGCGTTCCATCGCGGCGCGGAGTGTGTCCCCAGAAGTGCAGATACTCGACCTGTTCCCCCGCACGCACAGCGCCGACCAGCGTGTCCACCGAGTCGATCTTCGTCATGCACGCGAGTCTGGCACGCACCACTGACACTCCGTCCTAGGTTTTCCAGGACGACTCGACACCTGGTCGACAGATTCCGTCGCGTAACCAAAAGGCAACAACGGAATCACTTGTTGGAGGCCTACTGCTCTGTCAGGATCGGCACTCAAATCGATCTGGAGCTACGCCGACCCCAGCTAGACGGGGAGGGCGGCGGAGGAGAGCGTCATGCACAACTTCCAGGCGCAGGACCACTTCGCGGAAGGCGCGCAGTACATCGCGGGGCGGCTGACCAAGGGCACATCGGGGCGTTCTCACGCCGTCGTCGACCCGGCCACCGGCGAGGACGTCCACCGTTACGAACTCGCGGGCGAGAAGGACGTCGACGCCGCTGTCGCCGCAGCGACGCACGCCTTCCCCGAGTGGGCGGGCGCGACCCCCGGAGAGCGCTCCGACGCCATGCACCGCTTCGCCGCCGTACTGGCGGACCGTGCCGAGGAGTTCGCCCAGGCCGAGTCGCTCCAGTGCGGCAAGCCCATCAAGCTGAGCCGGGAGTTCGACGTACCGGGCTCCGTCGACAACGCCGCCTTCTTCGCGGGAGCGGCCCGGCATCTCCAGGGCCAGGCGGCCGGTGAGTACTCCGGTGACCACACCTCGTACGTACGGCGTGAGCCCATCGGTGTCGTCGGGTCGATCGCACCCTGGAACTATCCGCTCCAGATGGCGGCCTGGAAGGTGCTTCCCGCCATCGCCGCGGGCAACACCATCGTCCTCAAGCCCGCCGAGCTCACCCCCTTCACCTCGCTCCTCTTCGCCCAGGCCGCCACCGAGGCGGGCATCCCGGACGGTGTCGTCAACATCGTCAGCGGGGCGGGGCGGGACGCCGGTGAGCGGCTCGTGGGCCACCCCGACGTCGCCATGACCTCCTTCACCGGGTCCACCGGCGTCGGCAAGCGCGTCGCCGAGATCGCCACCTCCACCGTGAAGCGGCTGCACCTGGAGTTGGGTGGCAAGGCGCCGTTCGTCGTCTTCGACGACGCCGATCTGGAAGCCGCCGTGCACGGCGCCGTCGCCGGCTCGCTCATCAACACCGGGCAGGACTGTACGGCCGCCACGCGCGCGTACGTGCAGCGTCCGCTGTACGACGCCTTCGTGGACGGCGTCGCCGCGCTCATGGAAAGCGTGCGGCTCGGTGACCCCTTCGCCGAAGACACCGATCTCGGGCCGCTCATCTCGCACGCCCACCGCGACCGCGTCGCCGGTTTCGTCGACCGGGCGCGCTCCTACGCGCGCGTGGTCACCGGTGGCGAGGCGCTCGACCACCCCGGCGCCTTCTACAAGCCCACCCTCATCGCCGACGCCACGCAGGACAGCGAGATCGTGCAGGCCGAGATCTTCGGCCCGGTGCTCGTGGTGCTGCCCTTCGACTCCGACGAGGAAGGGATCAGGCTCGCGAACGACACCCCGTACGGACTCGCCGCATCCGCCTGGAGCCGCGACGTGTTCCGTGCCAACCGCGCGACCCGCGAGATCAAGGCGGGCTGCGTGTGGGTCAACGACCACATCCCGATCCTCAGCGAGATGCCGCACGGCGGATACAAGGCATCCGGCTACGGCAAGGACATGTCCGCCTACTCCTTCGAGGAGTACACCCAGATCAAGCACGTCATGTTCGACAACACCGCGGTGGTCCGCAAGGACTGGCACCGCACGATCTTCGGGGACCGATAGTCATAGCCGACCAGGCCGCCCGACCAGCGGCCGATCATCATCCCGAAAGGGCAACCAAGCGTATGGAGCAGTACGAGTCCGACCTCCTCTCCCCGGCCCAGCTGGCCGCCATGCACCGCAGCATGAGGAACGGCAGGGCAGCCCTCACCCGCCGTTCGATGCTGCGCGCCTCCGCGGGCGGCGCGTTCGCCATCGGCGGGCTAGGCGCACTCAGTGCCTGCGGGATCCCGGCAGCGAGCAAGAGCCAGGGCGAGGTCTCGTCCGAGGACCACTCGGTCAAGGAGAAGCGGATCACCTTCTCCAACTGGACCGAGTACATGGACGTCGACGACAACGAACGCCGCCCGACCCTGGACGCGTTCACGAAGCGCACCGGCATCAAGGTCAAGTACACCGAGGACATCAACGACAACGTCGAGTTCTTCGGGAAGATCAAGCCGCAGCTCGCAGCGGGCCAGGACACCGGACGCGACCTCATCTGCGTCACGGACTGGCTGGCGTCCCGGCTCATCCGCTTCGGCTGGGTCCAGAAACTGGACCCGGCCAACCTGCCGCACGCGTACGCCAACCTGTCCTCCCAGTTCCGTAATCCGGACTGGGACCCGGGAAGGGCCTACTCGTACCCCTGGACCGGCATCTCCACCGTCATCGCGTACAACAAGAAGGCGACCGACGGCGAAGAGATCACCTCGGTGTCGCAGCTCCTGGACAACCCCAAGCTCAAGGGCCGCGTCGGCTTCCTCTCCGAGATGCGCGACAGCGTCGGCATGACGCTCATCGACATGGGCAAGGACCCCGCGAAGTTCACCGACGACGACTTCGACGCGGCCATCGCCCGCCTCCAGAAGGCCGTCGACAAGAAGCAGATCCGTCGCTTCACGGGCAACGACTACACCTCGGACCTCGACAAGGGCGACCTCGCCGCGTGCCTCGGCTGGGCGGGTGACATCGTCCAGCTCCAGGCCGACAACCCCGACATCGCCTTCCACATCCCGGACCAGGGCTACATCACGTCCACGGACAACCTGCTCGTCCCGAACAAGGCGCGCCACAAGAGCAACGCCGAACGGCTCATCGACTACTACTACGAGCCCGAGCCCGCCGCCCGCCTCGCCGCGTACATCAACTACGTCTGCCCGGTCGACGGCGTACGCCCCGAGCTCGCGAAGCTCGACAAGAAGGCCGCGGAGAATCCGCTGATCATCCCCGACAAGGAGATGGCCGCGAAGTCCCACGGATTCCGCTCGCTGACGCCGGAGGAAGAGACGGCGTACGAGGAGAAGTTCGCCAAGCTGACCGGTTCCTGATCGATTCTCGAGCGGCGCCCCCACGCCCCCTGTAGTCCCTCGACTCTCCCTCGACCCCCTGGACGCACCATGACGACTGCTACAGAACACGGCGGCGACGTCCGCCTCACCGGGATCAGCAAGACGTACGGCTCCTTCAAGGCCGTCCGACCGCTCGACCTCACCGTGCCGCAGGGCTCCTTCTTCGCGCTGCTCGGCGCGTCCGGCTGTGGCAAGACCACCACGCTCCGCATGATCGCGGGTCTCGAGGAGCCCAGCTCGGGCACCGTCCACCTCGGCGACCAGGACGTCACGGCGCTGCCCCCGTACAAGCGGCCCGTCAACACGGTCTTCCAGTCGTACGCGCTCTTCCCGCACCTCGACATCTTCGAGAACGTCGCCTTCGGCCTGCGCCGCCGCGGCATCAAATCGGTGAAGGGCAAGGTCGGCGACATGCTCGACCTCGTCCAGCTCGGCGAGCAGGCCCGCAAGAAGCCGCACCAGCTCTCCGGCGGCCAGCAGCAGCGCGTCGCCGTCGCCCGTGCCCTGATCAACCACCCCAAGGTGCTGCTCCTGGACGAGCCGCTCGGCGCCCTCGACCTGAAGCTGCGCCGCCAGATGCAGCTCGAACTCAAGCGCATCCAGACCGAGGTGGGCATCACGTTCATCCACGTCACGCACGACCAGGAGGAGGCCATGACGATGGCCGACCAGGTCGCGGTGATGAACGCGGGCGGCGTCGAACAGCTCGGCGCCCCCGCCGAGCTCTACGAGAACCCCCGCACCACCTTCGTCGCCAACTTCCTCGGCACGTCGAACTTCATAGAGGCCGAGATCGCAGGACGCAGCGGCGACGACCTCACCCTCAAGGCAGGCGACGGCAAGCTCACGCTGCCCGCCGCACGATGTACGGCGCCCACCACCACGGGCGGCAAAGTCATCCTCGGCGTACGCCCCGAGAAGATCTCCCTCACGCACGCCGACGACGCGGGGCAGATTCCGGACGGGCGCAATCGCATCACGGGCCGCATCGCCGACAGCAGCTTCATCGGCGTATCCACGCAGTACGTCATCAGCAGCCCGCTCTGCGACGGCTTCGAGGTCTACGCCCAGAACATCGAGCGCGACACGCGCCTGGTCCCCGGCGTCGAGGTCGTCCTGCACTGGAACCCCGCGCACACCTTCGGCCTCGACCCGGCCCAGGACATCGACGCGGGCGTCGAGAAGGTCGAGGAGGACGCCTCCGCATGACGACGACCCTCAACGGCGCACCGCCGACGAAAGAGCCCGACGAGGCGCCCCGCAAGATCCGCAAGATCCGCAAACGCGGCCGCCTCGTCCCCTACTGGCTGCTGCTCCCCGGCATCCTCTGGCTCGTCGTCTTCTTCGCGCTCCCGCTGGTCTACCAGGCGTCGACGTCCATCCAGACCGGCTCCCTGGAAGACGGCTTCAAGGTCACCTGGCACTTCGCCACCTACTGGGACGCGCTGAACGACTACTGGCCGCAGTTCCTGCGCTCGGTGATGTACGCCGGTGCCGCAACGATCCTGTGCCTCATGCTCGGCTATCCGCTCGCGTATCTGATCGCGTTCCGCGCGGGCCGCTGGCGCAACGTCATCCTCGTCCTGGTCATCGCCCCGTTCTTCACCAGCTTCCTCATCCGTACGCTGGCGTGGAAGACGATCCTCGCGGACGGCGGCCCCGTCGTGGGCGCCCTCAACACGCTGCACGTCCTGGACGTCACCAGCTGGATCGGCGTCACCGACGGCGACCGGGTCCTCGCCACACCCCTGGCCGTGATCTGCGGACTCACGTACAACTTCCTGCCGTTCATGATCCTGCCGCTCTACACCTCGCTCGAGCGCATCGACGGCCGGCTGCACGAGGCCGCGGGCGACCTCTACGCCAAGCCGTCCACGACCTTCCGCAAGGTGACCTTCCCGCTCTCCATGCCGGGCGTCGTCTCCGGCACACTGCTCACCTTCATCCCGGCAGCGGGCGACTACGTCAACGCCGATCTGCTCGGTTCGACGGACACCCGCATGGTCGGAAACGTCATCCAGACGCAATTCCTGCGCATCCTGGACTATCCGACGGCCGCGGCTCTCTCCTTCATCCTGATGGCAGCGATCCTCGCCATGGTCACCTTCTACATCCGTAAGTCCGGGACGGAGGATCTCGTCTGATGGCTGCCTTCTTCCGCTGGCTCCGTGGCAAATTCGTCATCATCGCGGGTCTGCTGACACTCGCGTATCTGCTGCTCCCGAACGTCGTCGTGACGGTGTTCTCCTTCAACAAGCCGAAGGGGCGCTTCAATTACGCCTGGCAGGAATTCTCGCTCGACGCCTGGAAGGACCCCTGCGGCGTCGCCGACATGTGCGGCTCGCTCTCACTGAGCCTGCAGATCGCGGCCTGGGCGACGATCGGCGCGACCGTGCTCGGCACGATGATCGCCTTCGCGCTCGTCCGCTACCGGTTCCGGGCGCGCGGCGCGGTCAGCTCGCTGATCTTCCTGCCGATGGCGATGCCCGAGGTCGTCATGGCCGCCTCGCTGCTCACGCTCTTCCTCAACATGGGCGCGCAGCTCGGCTTCTGGACGATCCTCATCGCCCACATCATGTTCTGCCTCAGCTTCGTGGTGACCGCCGTCAAGGCGCGCGTGATGTCCATGGACCCGCGCCTGGAACAGGCCGCGCAGGACCTCTACGCGGGCCCCGTGCAGACCTTCGTCCGCGTCACGCTGCCGATCGCCGCACCGGGAATCGCGGCGGGCGCACTGCTCGCCTTCGCGCTCTCCTTCGACGATTTCATCATCACGAATTTCAACGCGGGCTCGACCGTGACCTTCCCCATGTTCGTCTGGGGATCCGCACAGCGGGGTACGCCCGTTCAGATCAATGTGATCGGTACGGCGATGTTCCTTGTCGCGGTACTGCTCGTACTCGGCGGCATGATCGTCGGAAAGCGCCGCAGCAAGCAATCCGCTTGAGCTCTTCAAGAATTCCGAAGGATCTGAAGGAGTTGGAAATCATGGCCCCAAGCGCCATGACCCGTTGGACCAAGTCTCTCGCCGACGCCCAGCCGGTGTCCTACTGGCTGGACGACCCGGGCAGGCCTCGCGCCGAGCCCGCCCTCACCGCCGACGAGCAGTGCGATCTCCTGGTCGTCGGCGGTGGCTACAGCGGACTGTGGACCGCGCTCATCGCCAAGGAGCGCGACCCGCACCGCGAAGTGGTCCTGCTGGAAGGCCGCGAGGTGGGCTGGGCCGCCTCCGGCCGCAACGGCGGCTTCTGTGCCGCGTCCCTCACGCACGGCATCTCGAACGGCCTGTCCCGCTGGCCCGGTGAGATCGGGAAGCTGGAGGAGCTCGGCGCCCGCAACCTCGACGAGATCGAGGCGGCCGTCAAGCGCTACTCCATCGACTGCGACTTCGAGCGCACCGGCGAGATCGACGTGGCCACCCAGCCGCACCAGCTCACCGAACTCCACGAGATGTACGAGGAGATGGCGGAGCACGGCCTGGCGGGCGGCTCCGAGCTGCTCGACGCGGAAGCCCTGCGCGCACACGTCGACTCGCCGACCTTCCTCGGCGGACTCTGGGACCGCGAGGGCGTCGCCATGCTGCACCCGGCGAAGCTGGCCTGGGGTCTCAAGCGCGCCTGCCTGGAGAAGGGCGTACGCGTCTACGAGCACACGCCCGCCCTCCAACTCGCCTCGTCCGGCGCCGGAATGGCCGTACGCACCCCGTACGGCCGCGTCCGTGCCCGGCATGTCGCGCTCGCCACGAACATCTTCCCGTCCCTGGTCAAGCGCGTGCGTGCGTACACCGTCCCGGTCTACGACTACGCGCTGATGACGGAGCCGCTGACCGAGGAGCAGCTCGCGGCCATCGGCTGGCAGAACCGCCAGGGCCTCGGCGACAGCGCCAACCAGTTCCACTACTTCCGGCTCTCCGCCGACAACCGCATCCTGTGGGGCGGCTACGACGCGATCTATCCGTTCGGCGGCAAGCTGCGCGCCGAGCACGACGACCGCCCCGAGACGTACGCGAAGCTCGCGGGCCACTTCTTCACCTGTTTCCCGCAGTTGGAGGGCGTCCGGTTCACGCATGCGTGGGGCGGCGCGATCGACACGTGCTCGCGCTTCTCGGCGTTCTTCGGCACGGCCCACGCGGGCCGCGTCGCGTATGCGGCGGGCTATACGGGACTCGGTGTCGGGGCCACCCGCTTCGGCGCCGACGTCATGCTGGACCTGCTCTCCGGCGAGCGCACGGAACGTACGTCTCTGGAGATGGTCCGCACGAAGCCGCTGCCGTTCCCGCCCGAGCCGTTCGCGTGGACGGGCGTCGCGCTGACCAAGTGGTCCCTCGCGCGGGCGGACGAGAACGGCGGCAGGCGCAATCTGTGGCTGAAGACGATGGACAAGCTGGGCCTGGGCTTCGACAGCTGAGCGGCTCGACAAGCTCCGGGGCTCGGACGGCCCGCTGTCGACTGTTCGTCAACAAGTTCCCGGAACCCGCGTAATGCTCAGGCCCGGCCTCCCTCTCTCCTGTGACATGCAGAGCTGTCGCACAGAGAGAGGGAGGTCCCCCCATGACTGTCTCGGGGGCGAAACCAGCGGTCGAATGGCTGGTGTCGGTGGCGCCGGACCCGGAGGCCTGCCGCTGGGAATGGGAGCGGAATCCCCTCGGGGTCGCGCTCCTTCCGGCGGGCAAGCTCTGGGACGTACTGATCCTTCCCGGCGAACTCGGCTATCCCACGCTCGACGTCCTGACGCGCTGCATCGACCGTCCGGGCCCGGTGCTCGCCGACTTCGGCGACTCCCGCATGGGGTTCTTCGTCCCCGCGGGCACGGTTTCCCGCTGGATCGGCACGGGCGTACGCGGCGCGGGGCGCGGCACCTGGATCGTGGTCCCTTATCCGGGGCGCGCCACGGGCGGTGTGCGCTGGCTCGTCACGCCGGACGGGTCGGGCACGCTGACGGACCCGGCATTGCTCGAACTCGCGATGCACGAGGCGGCGGCGCAGTTGGCGCCGCGGGACGGGGAGCCACCGAGTTTTTGACGGGGCCTTGACAACTTGATTGGTCTGGACCAAATTGAGCGACCCACCCTCCATCCCCCATGCCCGGAGGCAGTTGTGGATCGTTCCTCGTCGCGTTTCCTGAGGCGTCTCACCGTGGCCGTGACCACGGCCTGCGCGCTCACCGCGTCCGGCCTGCTCGCCGCCGAGGCCTCGGCGGGCCCTGGCCCAGCGCCGAATACTGCCGCCGACCACGCCCTTGTCGGCTATCTGCACTCCAGCTTCGCCAACGGGTCCGGCTACACCCGGCTCTCGGACGTCCCCGACAGCTGGGACATCATCGACCTCGCCTTCGGTGAACCGACGTCCGCCACGTCCGGCGACATCCGCTTCAGCCTCTGTCCGCGGGCCGAGTGCCCGAACGTGGAGTCCAAGGACGAGTTCAAGGCGGCGGTCAAGGCCAAACAGGCGGCGGGCAAGAAGGTCCTGATCTCCATCGGCGGCCAGAACGGCCAGGTCCAGCTGACCACCACGCAGGCCCGCGACACCTTCGTCTCCTCGGTCTCCGCGATCATCGACGAGTACGGACTCGACGGCCTGGATATCGACTTCGAGGGCCACTCCCTCTCGCTGAACGCCGACGACACGGACTTCAAGAGCCCCAAGACCCCGTCGATCGTGAACCTCATCGCGGCGGTCAAGACCCTCAAGTCCAAGTACGGCAGCGGCTTCACGCTCACGATGGCCCCGGAGACCTTCTTCGTGCAGCTCGGATACCAGTACTACGGCACCGGGAAATGGGGCGGCCAGGACCCCCGCGCCGGCGCCTACCTCCCGGTCATCCACGCCCTGCGCGACGACCTCACGCTGCTGCACGTCCAGGACTACAACTCCGGCCCGATCATGGGCTTGGACAACCAGTACCACTCGATGGGCGGCGCGGACTTCCACATAGCGATGACCGACATGCTGCTCACCGGCTTCCCGGTGGCGGGCGACGCGAACAACGTCTTCCCCGCGCTGCCCCCGGAAAAAGTAGCCATAGGTATGCCCGCATCGACGAACGCGGGCAACGGCCACGTCCCCACGACCGAGGTCAACAAGGCCCTGGACTGCCTGACGAAGGGCACGAACTGCGGCTCGTACAAGACGCACGGCACCTGGCCGGGGCTGCGCGGCCTGATGACCTGGTCGATCAACTGGGACCGCTTCAACAACGGGGAGTTCTCGAAGAACTTCGACAGCTACTTCGGCTGAGGGGAGTCCGACCCGCTGCCGGGGCGGCGTCCGTACCGCGCCACCACAAGCACCATCCCTCGCAGCACCATCCCGAACAGGCACCAGCTGGCGACGACGTCCAGCGGCCAGTGATATCCGCGGCGCATGAGACCGAGCCCGACCCCGAAGTTCAACAGGGCGCAGGCGATGAGCAGTTCACGCCGTGCGTACGTGCCGCGCAGGTAGGGGAGCAGGAGCAGCACCGCCCCGCCGTAGGCGACCATGGCGGTGGCGGTGTGCCCCGAGGGGTAGTAGCCGCTGCCGTCCATGCCGGGCGGTCCGGTGCGGCCGATGAGCTCCTTGAGCGGGATCACGAGCGCGGGGACCGAGGCCATGGCCACGGCGGCGGCCGCAGGGGCCAGCCACCAGCGGAACGTACCGGCGACGCGAGCGCGCCACCCCGCGTAGACCACGACCACGGCGAGAACTGGCACGGCGATGGCGACCCCGCCCAGATCGGCGAGGAATTCGGCGGCGCCGTCCGGGAGGCGGCTTCCGGTGATCCAGGGACCGAGCCGCTCGTCCGCGTCGCGGAGGGGGCCTTCGGTGATCACTTGCCAGGTGATGAGCGCGAAGAGCAGCGCGCACAGAGGGAGAAGGGCAGGGAGAAAAACAATCGGCCGTCCCGGAACAGGGGGGGTAGTTCCGAGACGGCCGATCTGACCGGCGAACCGCGCGCCCCGGGGGGTTTGGGGCGGACGGCCATCCGATCGGTGAGGAGTTCCAGAGCCTGAAGCTCCGGGTGTGTGCGCGAGGGCACGACCAAGACGGGGCTGGGGAGGCTCCGCCCTGGTGTCGCCCACAGTCCCCTGTGGGCGGGGTGTTTCTCTCATCTGCAGAAACCGTACGTCAGGGAGTGACGGGCCGACAGGCGGAACGGCAACCCGTCATGGGGCCCGCACACGTTCTTCACATGCCCTGACGGTCACCCCAGGTCACGGCCGCTCTCGCGAAGCGAGGTACGCACACGTCAGGGCATGTACGGAAACATGCGGAGCCGGGATCTTCCCCCTTTGGGGTGATCCCGGCTCTCATGGCCGTTTCTGATCGTCCGCGATCAGATACCGACGAACGCTGCCTCGATGATGTCCAGACCCTCGGTCAGGAGGTCCTCGCCGATGACCAGCGGCGGCAGGAAGCGCAGGACGTTGCCGTACGTGCCACAGGTGAGGACGAGCAGGCCCTCCGCGTGGCAGGCCTTGGCGAGCGCGGCCGTCGCCTCCGGGTTCGGCTCCTTCGTGGCGCGGTCCTTGACCAGCTCGATGGCGATCATCGCGCCACGGCCGCGGACGTCGCCGACGATGTCGTACTTCTCCGCGATGGCGTTCAGGCGGGCCTTCATGACCGCCTCGATGGCCTTCGCCTTGCCGTTGAGGTCGAGCTCCTTCATCGTCTCGATGGCGCCGAGCGCACCGGCGCAGGCCACCGGGTTGCCGCCGTACGTGCCGCCCAGGCCGCCGGAGTGTGCGGAGTCCATGATCTCGGCGCGACCGGTGACCGCGGCGAGCGGCAGGCCGCCCGCGATGCCCTTGGCGGTCGTGATGAGGTCCGGGACGATGCCCTCGTCCTCACACGCGAACCACTGCCCCGTACGGCAGAAGCCGGACTGGATCTCGTCCGCGACGAAGACGATGCCGTTGTCGTTGGCGAACTTCACGATCTCCGGCAGGAAGCCCTTGGCGGGCTCGATGAAGCCGCCCTCGCCGAGCACCGGCTCGATGATGATCGCGGCGACGTTGTCCGCGCCGACCTGCTTGCTGATCTGGTCGATGGCCTGCTTGGCGGCCTCGGGCCCGGCGTTCTCCTCGCCCGTCGGCCAGCGGTAGCCGTAGGCCACCGGCACGCGGTAGACCTCGGGCGCGAACGGCCCGAAGCCGTTCTTGTACGGCATGTTCTTGCTGGTCAGCGCCATCGTCAGGTTGGTACGGCCGTGGTAACCGTGGTCGAAGACGACGACGGCCTGGCGCTTGGTGTACGCACGGGCGATCTTCACGGCGTTCTCGACGGCCTCGGCGCCGGAGTTGAAGAGCGCGGACTTCTTCTCGTGGTCACCCGGCGTCAGCTCGGCGAGCTGCTCGGCGACGGCGACGTATCCCTCGTACGGCGTGACCATGAAACAGGTGTGCGTGAAGTCGGCGAGCTGCGCGGTCGCCCGGCGCACGACGGCCTCGGCGCTGGCACCGACCGATGTCACGGCGATGCCGGACCCGAAGTCGATGAAACGGTTGCCGTCGACGTCCTCGATGATGCCGCCGCCCGCGCGCGCAGCGAAGACCGGCAGGACAGAACCCACGCCGCCGGCGACCGCGGCGGTACGGCGGGCCTGCAACTCCTGAGACTTCGGCCCGGGGATGGCGGTGACGACGCGGCGCTCCTGCGGAAGTGCGGTCATGGGGTGCTCCTGGGGGTGGGGCGAGGCTGACGCTCGATGCTTGCTTTCGTGCTGCTTTCTTTCGCAGGTTAGGGGTGGAGGGCGGGGGCGGGCATGCTCCACGGGGGAGTTGTTCGGCGTGGCGGTTGTCCGTGGTGGACATAGTGGCGGGTGGCCGGGGTGCGGCTTTCGTCCCGTTCGGCGGGCGGTGCGGGGCGGGGCGTTCCCGCAGGTCCCGGGCGCGTATGCGGTGAACTACCCGTGTGGGGGCACTAGATTGACGGCTGTACCGACAGACCGGCAGGTCAGGGGGCAGGGGCCATGGACTCCGAAGGCACGCACGACGCTCGCGGCACGCACGCCACACCGGTGCCGCGTCCGGCGGCGCCTCCTGGTTCCGCCGGGCCGCGTGACCGGCAGGGGACGCACATCACTCCGCCGCGCCCCGTGCGGGCGCCGGGACCGGCTGCCGCGGGGGTGCCGCCGCAGCCCGACGGCTCCGCCTTTCTGACCTGGCTGCGTACGCCGCGGCCGGGGGTGCAGCCGGGGGTGTGGCGGTTCGGGCACATGCCGCGGCCCGAGCAGGAGCCGGAGGTGACCCCGGCGCGACAGCTGTTCAGCGGGGCGTTGATCGCATTCCTGGTGGGGTGGCTGGTCTGGTCGCTGCTCTGGAACGGCTATCTCGGCGGCTGGTGGGTCGTACCGCTGGAGCTCTTCCTGCCGGACGCCTGGCTCTACAGCGGCAACAAGATCGGCAACGCGGTCGTCTGGTACGGCTACTACACCCTCATCGTGCTCGTCATCATGATCGGCCTCGGACGTGTCGGCCGCTGGGACGAGATCTGGCGCCGCTACGTAGCCCCCCGCTTCCGCCGCCCCGCCCCGGCGCAGGCGCCGCCCGCCCCCGGCGAGGACCCCGCCCAGTGGCCCCAGCTGCGAGAAGCCGGGGCGGATGCCGCCGCCGAGCGGCTCGCCGCCGATGCGCGGGCCGGGCTCATGCGGGATGTCGACCACGCCCGGATCAACCGGGCCTGGCGGTCGGTGCGGGCCGGGCGCAACTCCCTCTCCGCGTTCAGTGACTCCGTCGTGCGGGACGGGGCCGCCGCCTGCGCTCATCCCTCCGGGGACCGGGATCTGCCCGCCCGCGCCGCCCGCCATGACCTCGCCACGGCGCAGGTGCGGCTCGGGACGACCGCCGATGATCCGCGCAACCCGTACGCCTACCGGGGGGCCGGGCTCGGGCTCGGGCCCGAGCTGCTCGGGACCTCGCTGCTCGCCGTGGGGCCTGCCGGGTCGGGCAAGACGAGCGGTGTGGTGTGGCCGGTCGCCGAGTCGTTGTGCCTGGGGGCGCTCGCCGGGCGAGCCGCCGTGGTCGTGGTCGGGGCTGCGGGGGCCGGGCTCGGGCCCGCCGATGACTATGACGTGGTGGTGCGGGTCGGGCACCCCGACTCCGTGTACGACCTCGATCTCTACGGCGGCACGAACGACCCGGACGAGGCGGCCGCCGTGCTCGCCGAAGCGCTCGTCGGCGACCTCGTCGACCCGCACCCCGGAGGAGACAGCCGCCGCTCGACGACCGTGCTGGCCCAACTGCTCGGCCCCTACTACGCCGTGCACCGGCGTTTCCCCTCCGTGCCCGAGCTGCGCGCCCTGCTCGACGGCGCCCCCGGACCCCTCGGCGCGCTGCGCAAGGCGCTCCAGGACGCGGGGCAGGAGGCGATGCTGCGGGAACTCGACGCCCGCGAGCGGCAGTTGGCCCACCCCGGTGACCCGGGATCCGTCATCGCCGACCGCATCGCGCTGCTCGACCGCCCGGCCTTCGCCGCATTCTTCGACACGTCGGGCCAGAGCACGCCCTTCTCGCTGCGGGCCCTCGACCATCCCGTACGCGTCCGCATCGACCTGCCCGAGCGCGGTCACGCCGACGCGTCGCGGATCCTCGCCCGGCTGATCCTCGCCCAGTTCATGGCGAGCTCCATCGCCCGCGAGGACCGCTCGCTCTTCGCCTGTCTCGTCCTTGACGACGCGACGGGGACGGTCACTCCTGAGTCCGTACGCCGGCTGCAGCGGCTGCGCTCCTCGAACGCCGGGGTCGTGCTGACCCTGCGTACGCTCGACGACGCACCCCGCCAACTGCGCACCCCGCTCCTTGGCTCGGTCGGCTGCCGTATGGCGCTGTCCGGTCTCACCCCGTGGGACGGGCAGGACTTCGCGGAGGTCTGGGGCAAGGAGTGGATCGAGGCGCGGGACGTCACCGACCGGCAGATCATCGCCGAGACCCCGCTCGGCAAGACGGTGCACATGCTGCGCCGGGTGATCACCGGCAACGCTCCGACCGCGCGCGCCGTGACCGTCCGCCAGGTCGAGCGCGAGCGGTGGTCCGCCTCCGAGCTGGCGCACGGGGTACCGCCGGGCCACGCCGTGCTCTCGCTGACGGACGTCCGGGGAGAGCACGCGCCGCCGCTGCTCGTGGATCTTCGGGGTTAGCCGCCGGTGCGTAAGCAGGTGGGCAGGCAGGGACGCACGTACGAGGTAATCGGTCCCGTACGTACCGTACGGTGAGGCAGAATCGACACAGGTCGTTCATACGTACCGGCCAAAAGATCCACATCTCGTCCGGGATTCACCGGGATTCAATGGCCGACCGGAACGCGTGCCTCACCCGCCGCCGCCCGGCCTGCCCCGCCGCCCAGACCTGCTGATCCGACCTGAAGGTCCCATGCCGCCGACGCTCGCCTCCCTCGTCCATCACTCCGCGCTGAAGCTCACCGTGCGCGCCGGTGAGGAACACCTGGACGCGCCCGTGCGCTGGGCGCACGCCAGTGAGCTCACCGACCCCGTGCCCTACATGGAGGGCGGTGAGCTCCTCATGATCACCGCGCTCAAGCTGGACGCGGAGGATCCGGAGGCGATGCGCCGCTACGTGAAGCGGCTCGCCGCGGCAGGGGTCGTCGGGCTCGGGTTCGCGGTCGGGGTGCATTACAAGGACATCCCGGAGGCGCTGGTCCAGGCTGCGGCGGACGAAGGGCTTCCGCTGCTCGAAGTGCCGCGCCGCACCCCGTTCCTCGCCATCAGCAAGGCCGTCTCCGCGGCCATCGCCGCCGACCAGTACCGCGCGGTGACGGCGGGCTTCGCGGCCCAGCGCGAGCTGACCAAGCAGGCGCTGAGCGACGGACCCGAGGGACTGCTCGGCGCGCTCGCCGGACAGGTGGACGGCTGGGCCGCGCTGTACGACGCGTCCGGCGCCCTCGTCGCCACCGCGCCCGAGTGGGCCTCGCGCAGGGCCGCCCGGCTCACCACCGACGTCGAGCGGCTGCGGGACAGGGCCGCGCCCGCGAGCGCGGTCGTCGCCGGCGCCGAGGACCGGGTGGAGCTGCACTCGATCGGCACGGGACGGCGGCCACGCGCCGCGCTCGCCGTCGGCACGGCGTCCACCCTCGGCACCGCCGAGCGCTACGCACTGCACTCGGCCATAGCGCTCCTCACGCTCACCACGGAGCGGAACCGCTCGCTCCAGGCCGCCGAGGCGCGGATCGGCTCCGCGGTCCTGCGGATGCTGCTCGCCGGGGAGCCCGATCACGCGCGGACGGTGGCAGGGGATCTGTACGGGGGCCTGCTCGATGCCCCGTTCCGCCTCGTGGTGGCGGAAGTACCGGCCTCGGCCCCGGAAGGCGGCGACCCGTTCGCCGCGCTGACCGAGGCCGTCGAGTCGGCCGCCGCGCGCGCAGGCGAGGCACTCCTCGTCGTCCCGTACGGCGAGCGGCTCGTGCTGCTCGTCGTGGACGGAGGCGCGGGCGCGGCGGCGTGTGTCTCGTACGCGCAGACGCTGGAGGCCGCGCGTTCCGATGCGCCGGAGCAGGGCACGGGCGACGAGTCGGCTCTTCTCCTCGGCCTCTCCGCACCCGCGGGACCGATCGCGGCCGCCACCGCGTACAAGCAGGCCGACCAGGCGCTGTCCGTCGCCCGGCGCCGGGGCCGCGCGATGGTCGAGCACGAGGATCTCGCCGCGGGCTCGGTCCTGCCGCTGCTCGCCGACGACGCGGTGCGCGCGTTCGCCGACGGACTGCTGCGCCCCCTGTACGAACACGACGCCACAGGCCGCGGCGACCTCATCGCCTCCCTGCGCGCCTGGCTCTCGCGCCACGGCCAGTGGGACGCGGCAGCGGCGGACCTGGGAGTCCACCGCCATACGCTGCGCTACCGGATGCGCAGGGTCGAGGAAATCCTGGGCCGCTCCCTGGACGACCCGGACGTCCGGATGGAGCTGTGGCTCTCCCTGAAGGCGACTTCGAGCGGTACGGAGTAGCTGCGGGGGAATTACGCCCCTGCCAATCCGGCACGGGTTCCCCGGTCAGTACTCCGAGTCGGACAAACGTCCCGCACCCTTACCGCCCCTACGGTGGGGAACGTACCCCCCAAGACACACCTTCGCGGAAGGGCCGGGAATCGACATGACTTCCATCCACGCCTTCTGGCTCGCCGGTCGCCAGACCACCGGTGAGACCACTCTCGACGTCACATCGCCCTGGGACGGGCGGATCGTCGGCAAGGCGGCCGTCCCGACCGACGCCCAGGTCGAGGAGGCCGTCGCCGCCGCGTACGCCGTGCGCGACGAGTTCGCCGCGACCCCGGCGCACGTGCGGGCCGCCGCCCTCGACCACGTGAGCCGCAGGCTCGTCGAGCGGACGGAAGAGATCGCCCAGCTCATCTCCGCCGAGAACGGCAAGCCGATCAAGTGGGCCCGTGGCGAGGTCGGCCGTGCCGTCTCCGTCTTCCGGTTCGCCTCCGAGGAAGCCCGCCGGTTCAACGGCGGCGAGGCCCAGCGCCTCGACACCGACGCCGGTGGCCAGGGGCGACTCGCCTTCACCCGCCGCTTCTCCAAGGGCGTCGTCCTCGGCATCGCACCGTTCAACTTCCCGCTGAACCTCTGCGCCCACAAGATCGCCCCGGCCATCGCGTCCGGCACGCCGATCATCCTCAAGCCGGCGCCCGCGACCCCGCTCTCCGGCCTGATCATCGGCGAGCTGCTCGCCGAGACCGAGCTGCCCGCCGGGTCCTGGTCGGTCCTTCCGGTCGCGAACGACAAGATGCCCGCCCTCGTGCAGGACGAGCGCCTTCCCGTCATCTCCTTCACGGGCTCCGAGAAGGTCGGCTACGCGATCCTGGACTCGGTGCCGCGCAAGCACTGCACCCTGGAGCTCGGCGGAAACGGCGCCGCCGTGGTCCTGTCCGACTTCTCCTCCGACGAGGACCTCGACTGGGCGGCATCGCGCATCGCGACCTTCTCGAACTACCAGGGCGGCCAGTCCTGCATCTCGGTGCAGCGCGTCATCGCCGACGCCTCCGTGTACGACCGGCTCGTGCCGCGCGTCCTCGCGGCCATCGAGGGCCAGGCCACCGGTGACCCGTCCGACCCGAAGACCGACGTCGGTCCGCTCGTCAACGAGGACGCCGCCAAGCGCGTCGAGTCCTGGGTCGACGAGGCTGTCCAGGCGGGCGCGCAGCTCCTTGCCGGCGGCAAGCGGGACGGCGCCTCGTACGCCCCGACCGTGCTCACCGACGTACCGGCCGATGCCACCATCGCCGTCGAGGAGGTCTTCGGACCCGTCCTCACGATCAAGAAGGTGGACGGCGAGGCGGAGGCGTTCGCCGCCGTCAACGACTCCAAGTACGGCCTCCAGGCGGGCGTCTTCACGCACGACCTGCAGACCGCCTTCCGCGCGCACCGCGCCCTGGAGGTCGGCGGCGTGGTCATCGGCGACGCCCCTTCCTACCGGGCCGACCAGATGCCGTACGGCGGCGTCAAGCAGTCCGGCGTGGGCCGCGAGGGCGTCCGCTTCGCGATGGACGACTACACGTACGAGCGGGTCATGGTCATGACGGGCCTCGCTCTGTAGGCAGCCCTTTTACGTCAGTTCACGAACCGGACGGCCGGAGCCCACTGTGCGGGGGCTCCGGCCGTTCTCGTGCGCAAGGGTGGTGCGCGGCGGCCAAACGCTGCGCGAGGACTGGTGAGCTCCGGGCGAATCGGGTACATACGATCCATACGATCGAGTAGCACCAGTCAGTAACCGACCGGGTCAAGATCGGGTCAATCGGAGCCGATCGGCCCCACTCCGCGGCGAGGTGAGCTCCTCAATGCCCGCACCAACCCCTAAGCCTTCCGTCACCGAACGCGAGGCCCGGCAGGTTGCCGAGGCCGCCCGTGAGCAGGACTGGCGCAAGCCCAGCTTCGCCAAGGAACTCTTCCTCGGCCGCTTCCGGCTCGACCTGATCCACCCGCATCCGATGCCCGCCGACGAGGACGCCCAGCGCGGCGAGGAGTTCCTCGCCAAGCTTCGCGACTTCTGCGAGACGAAGATCGACTCGGCCCGCATCGAGCGCGAGGCGCAGATCCCCGACGAAGTGATCAACGGGCTCAAGGAGCTCGGCGCGCTCGGCATGAAGATCGACACGAAGTACGGCGGGCTCGGCCTCACGCAGGTGTACTACAACAAGGCCCTGGCCCTGGTCGGCTCCGCGAGCCCCTCCATCGGCGCGCTGCTCTCCGCCCACCAGTCGATCGGCGTACCGCAGCCGCTCAAGCAGTTCGGCACCCAGGAGCAGAAGGACGAGTTCCTGCCGCGCTGCGCCCGCACCGACATCAGCGCGTTCCTCCTGACCGAGCCGGACGTCGGCTCGGACCCCGCGCGCATGGCGATGGCGGCCGTCCCGGACGGCGACGACGCGTACGTCCTGGACGGCGTGAAGCTCTGGACCACGAACGGCGTCGTCGCCGACCTCCTGGTCGTCATGGCGCGCGTCCCCAAGTCCGAAGGACACAAGGGCGGCATCACGGCCTTCGTGGTGGAGGCCGCGGCGGACGGCATCACGGTCGAGAACCGCAACGCCTTCATGGGCCTGCGTGGCCTGGAGAACGGCGTGACCCGCTTCCACCAGGTCCGCGTCCCGGCCGCCCACCGCATCGGCCCGGAGGGCGCGGGCCTGAAAATCGCCCTGACGACCCTCAACACCGGCCGCCTCTCGCTGCCCGCGATGTGTGTCGGCGCGGGCAAGTGGTGCCTGAAGATCGCCCGCGAGTGGTCGGGCGAGCGGGAGCAGTGGGGCAAGCCGGTCGCGTTCCACGAGGCGGTCGGCGCGAAGATCTCCTTCATTGCGGCGACCACCTTCGCCCTGGAAGCCGTACTCGACCTGTCGTCCCAGATGGCCGACGAGGACCGCAACGACATCCGCATCGAAGCGGCGCTCGCCAAGCTGTACGGCTCCGAGATGGGCTGTCTGATGGCGGACGAGCTGGTGCAGATCCGCGGCGGCCGCGGCTTCGAGACGGCGGAGTCCCTCGCGGCCCGCGGCGAGCGCGCGGTCCCGGCGGAGCAGGTCCTGCGCGATCTGCGCATCAACCGCATCTTCGAGGGCTCGACGGAGATCATGCACCTGCTGATCGCGCGCGAGGCGGTGGACGCGCACCTGAAGGTGGCAGGCGACCTGATCGACCCGGACAAGTCCCTCTCGGACAAGGCGAAGGCAGGCGCGAAGGCAGGCGGCTTCTACGCCCGCTGGCTGCCGAAACTGGTCACAGGGCCGGGTCAACTCCCTCGCTCGTACGCCGAGTTCCACCCCGGCGGCCACGCCGACCTCTCCCCGCACTTGCGCTACGTGGAGCGGAGCGCCCGCAAGCTGGCCCGCTCGACGTTCTACGCGATGTCGCGCTGGCAGGGAAAGATGGAGACCAAGCAGGGCTTCCTCGGCCGCATCGTCGACATCGGCGCGGAACTCTTCGCGATGAGCGCGGCGTGCGTACGCGCCGAACTCCTGCGCACGACGGAGGAGCACGGCCGCGAGGCCTATCAGCTGGCCGACACCTTCTGCCGTCAGTCCCGTATCCGCGTCGACGAGCTCTTCGAGCGCCTGTGGACCAACACGGACGGCGTCGACCGGCAGGTGGTCAAGGGCGTCCTGTCCGGTACGTACACCTGGCTGGAAGAGGGCGTCGTCGACCCCAGCGGCGAGGGGCCGTGGATCGCGGACGCGACACCAGGTCCTTCCAAGCGGGAGAACGTCCACCGCCCGATCCGCTGACGCGCCGCTCCGGGGCGTTCCCCCACAGGAACGCCCTGGAGCAGTCCCGGAGCAGCCCCGGAACACGATTCCTGCCAACTCTTACCGACCAGATCGGGGCGCAGTGCACCCACACACAGCCGCCCAGGCAAGAATGGGGGGATGAGCGAAAGTCCAGCCCCCCTCGCCGACCCGCATCTCGTCTTCGACCCCGTCGTCACGGACAGTCCGCGGGACATCGTCGTCCTCGGCTCCACGGGGTCGATCGGCACCCAGGCCATCGACCTCGTGCGGCGCAACCCCGACCGCTTCCGCGTCACCGCGCTCTCCGCCGCGGGAGGCCGTGTCGGGCTGCTCGCCGAGCAGGCCAGGCAGCTGCGGGTGCGGACCGTCGCGGTGGCCCGCGAGGACGTCGTACCTGCGCTGCGCGAGGCGCTGAAGGGGCAGTACGGCAGTGAGCCGCTGCCCGAGATCCTCGCCGGGCCCGACGCGGCCACGCAGCTCGCCGCATCCGCGTGCCACACCGTCCTGAACGGCATCACCGGGTCCATCGGGCTCGCACCCACGCTCGCCGCGCTCGAAGCGGGCCGCACGCTCGCGCTCGCCAACAAGGAGTCGCTGATCGTCGGCGGCCCCCTCGTGAAGGCGCTCGCCAAGCCTGGGCAGATCATCCCCGTCGACTCCGAGCACGCGGCCCTCTTCCAGGCGCTCGCCGCGGGCACCAGGGCCGATGTGCGCAAGCTGGTCGTCACGGCCTCCGGGGGCCCGTTCCGCGGACGTACGAAGGCCGACCTGGCCGACGTCACGCCGGACGACGCGCTCGCGCACCCGACGTGGGCGATGGGCCCGGTCATCACGGTCAACTCCGCGACCCTGGTCAACAAGGGCCTGGAAGTCATCGAGGCGCACCTCCTCTACGACATCCCCTTCGAGCGCATCGAGGTCGTGGTCCACCCCCAGTCCTACGTCCACTCCATGGTCGAGTTCACGGACGGCTCGACCCTCGCCCAGGCCACCCCGCCCGACATGAGCGGCCCGATCGCCATCGGCATCGGCTGGCCCGAGCGCGTGCCGGACGCGGCGCCCGCCTTCGACTGGACGAAGGCGTCGAGCTGGGAGTTCTTCCCCCTCGACAACGACGCTTTTCCGTCGGTCGGGCTCGCCCGGCACGTGGGGAAGCTCGCGGGCACGGCCCCGGCGGTGTTCAATGCCGCCAACGAGGAGTGCGTGGACGCGTTCTTGAACGGCGCCCTGCCCTTCAACGGGATCATGGAGACTGTCACGAAGGTCGTCGCCGAACACGGCACGCCGTCGGTGGGAACTTCCCTGACCGTCGCGGACGTCCTCGAAGCGGAGACCTGGGCGCGAACCCGGGCACGTGAACTGACGGCGAAGGCGACCGCGGAGGCCCGCGCATGACGACCTTGATGATGATCCTCGGCATAGTCGTCTTCGCGCTCGGGCTGCTGATCTCGATCGCCTGGCACGAGCTGGGCCACCTGTCGACCGCCAAGCTGTTCGGCATCCGCGTGCCGCAGTACATGGTCGGCTTCGGGCCGACGATCTTCTCGCGCAAGAAGGGCGACACCGAGTACGGCGTCAAGGCCATCCCTCTCGGCGGCTACATCCGCATGATCGGCATGTTCCCGCCGGGCCCCGACGGCCGTATCGAGGCACGCTCGACGTCTCCGTGGCGCGGCATGATCGAGGACGCGCGGTCGGCCGCCTTCGAGGAGCTCCAGCCCGGCGACGAGAGCCGCCTCTTCTACACGCGCAAGCCGTGGAAGCGCGTGATCGTGATGTTCGCGGGCCCGTTCATGAACCTGATCCTCGCCGTGGCGATCTTCCTCGGCGTGATGATGACGTTCGGCATCAGTACGCAGACGACGTCGGTCGGCAAGGTGTCCGACTGCGTCATCCAGCAGAGCGAGAACCGCACGAAGTGCGCGAAGGGCGACACGGTCGCTCCCGCCAAGGCCGCGGGCCTGAAGCTCGGCGACAAGATCGTGGCCTTCCAGGGGAAGCCCGTCGACGACTGGTCCGCGCTCCAGGGGAAGATCCGGGAGACCATCGGCCCGGCCACCCTCACGGTCGAGCGCGACGGCAAGAAGGTCGACCTGCACGCCAACCTGATCAAGAACCAGGTCAGCAAGACGGACGGCGACGGCGGCTATGTGGAAGGGAAGTACGTCTACGCGGGCTTCCTCGGCTTCACCCCGGCCACCGGCATCGTCCAGCAGGGCTTCGGCGACTCCGTGAACCGCATGGGCGACATGATGGAGAACGGCGTCGAGTCGCTCATCGCACTGCCGTCCAAGATCCCCGACCTGTGGGACGCGGCCTTCGGAGACGGCGACCGCAAGCAGGACTCCCCGATGGGCGTCGTGGGCGCGGCCCGCGTGGGCGGCGAGGTCTTCACGCTCGACATCCCGCCGGAGAACCAGATCGCGATGATGCTGTTCCTGGTGGCGGGCTTCAACCTCTCCCTGTTCCTCTTCAACATGCTGCCGCTGCTTCCGCTGGACGGCGGGCACATCGCGGGAGCCCTGTGGGAGTCGATCCGGCGCCGGGCGGCCAAGCTCCTCAAGCGGCCCGACCCGGGCCCCTTCGACGTGGCGAAGCTGATGCCCGTTGCCTACGTAGTGGCCGGAATCTTCATCTGCTTCACGATCCTGGTCCTGATCGCGGACGTGGTTAATCCGGTGAGAATCTCCTAGTAACGCGAAGTTTGCGGCGGCCGGGCACTCTTTGTGTCCGGCCGATCACCATTGGGTGGACTTGTGGGCGGGATGTGCCCGAGCCCGGTGTGGTGCCGTAATCTCGAAGCCTGGAGCCCGCCGATCTCGGGACCTTGATCCACACCTTGGGGATGCTCGCCAGATGACTGCCGTTTCTCTCGGAATCCCGTCCGTACCGACCAAGCTCGCCGACCGCCGTGTCAGCCGCAAGATCCAGGTAGGTACGGTCGCCGTCGGCGGGGACGCACCGGTGTCGGTGCAGTCGATGACGACGACGCGTACGTCCGACATCGGGGCGACGCTTCAGCAGATCGCGGAGCTGACCGCGTCCGGCTGCCAGATCGTGCGGGTCGCCTGTCCTACGCAGGACGACGCGGACGCGCTTGCCACGATCGCGCGGAAGTCGCAGATCCCGGTGATCGCCGATATTCACTTCCAGCCGAAGTACGTGTTCGCGGCGATCGACGCCGGTTGCGCCGCGGTGCGGGTGAACCCGGGCAACATCAAGCAGTTCGACGACAAGGTCAAGGAGATCGCGCGCGCCGCGAAGGACTCGGGCACGCCGATCCGGATCGGCGTGAACGCGGGCTCGCTGGACGCACGCCTTCTTAAGAAGTACGGCAAGGCCACTCCGGAGGCGCTCGTCGAGTCCGCCCTGTGGGAGGCGTCCCTCTTCGAGGAGCACGGCTTCAGGGACATCAAGATCTCGGTGAAGCACAACGACCCGGTCGTCATGGTCAACGCCTACCGTCAGCTGGCCGCGGCCAGCGACTACCCCCTGCACCTCGGTGTGACGGAGGCGGGTCCCGCCTTCCAGGGCACGATCAAGTCGGCGGTCGCCTTCGGCGCGCTGCTCTCCGAGGGCATCGGCGACACGATCCGCGTCTCCCTCTCGGCCCCTCCGGCCGAGGAGGTCAAGGTCGGTATGCAGATCCTGGAGTCCCTCAACCTCAAGCAGCGCCGCCTGGAGATCGTCTCCTGCCCGTCCTGCGGCCGCGCCCAGGTCGACGTCTACAAGCTGGCCGAAGAGGTCACCGCGGGCCTCGACGGCATGGAGGTCCCCCTCCGCGTCGCCGTCATGGGCTGCGTCGTGAACGGCCCCGGCGAGGCCCGCGAGGCCGACCTCGGCGTGGCCTCCGGCAACGGCAAGGGGCAGATCTTCGTCAAGGGCGAGGTCATCAAGACGGTCCCCGAGTCGAAGATCGTGGAGACCCTCATCGAAGAGGCGCTGAAGATCGCCGAGCAGATGGAGAAGGACGGGATCCCTTCCGGGGAGCCGACAGTCGCCGTCGCGGGCTGATTCTTGTCACGTGGGCCCCGCCACCGGGTTGGTGGCGGGGCCCACGTGCGTCCGGGGGCCGGGTTTCCCCGGGTTTCCCCGGATTTGCCCGCCAACCGGCCCGCGGGGAAGGGGAGACAAAGCCCCCTCCAAGCCACCCCAGGGCACAAGGCGCCCTCGCCAGGTACAGTGCGGAGATCTAGCAGACCGTTTGGTGAGGGCCCCCGCACGTGTTGACTCAGACCACCACCAGGGTCCTCGAACCGAGTGACCTGGACGCCGCGCTCGCCGTGCTCGACCGCGAGCCGGTGGCGAATGCCTTCGTGGCATCGCGGGTGCGTGTCGCGGGCCTCGACCCCTGGCGGCTCGGCGGCGAGATGTGGGGCTGGTACGAGGACGGAATGCTGGAGTCCCTCTGTTACGCGGGCGCCAACCTCGTCCCGATATGCGCGACTCCCCGTGCCGTACGCGCCTTCGCGGACCGCGCCCGCAGGGCAGGCCGCCGCTGTTCCTCCATCGTCGGCCCCGCAGAGCCCACCGCCCAGCTGTGGCGGCTGCTCGAACCGTCCTGGGGGCCTGCCCGCGAGGTTCGGCCCCAACAGCCCCTGATGGTCACCGACCGGCTTCCCCCGGACATCGCCCCCGACCCGTACGTCCGTCGCGTCCGCAAGGACGAGATGGAGACGATCATGCCGGCGTGCGTGGCGATGTTCACCGAGGAGGTCGGCATCTCGCCGATGGCCGGTGACGGCGGCCTGCTCTACCAGGCGCGGGTCGCCGAACTGGTAGGCGCCGGACGGTCGTTCGCGCGCCTCGACCGTGAAGGCAAGGTCGCCTTCAAGGCCGAGATCGGCGCGGCCACGGGCCTCGCCTGCCAGGTGCAGGGCGTCTGGGTGGCGCCCGAGTACCGGGGCCAGGGCCTCGCGGCGCCCGGCATGGCGGCGGTCCTGCGCTACGCCCTCGAGGACGTGGCACCAGTCGTCAGCCTGTACGTCAACGACTTCAACACAGCGGCCAGGGCGGCGTACCGGCGCGTGGGGTTCCAGGAGGTCGGGGCGTTCATGAGCGTCCTGTTCTAGCCCCTGTGCGTCTCGCCCGCGCCCCGCACGTACCCGCGTCAGCGAGTTAAAGTTCGGCGCATGACTGACGACGTCGTGTTCGGGCCGCTGGACCTCGCCGCGCACGTGGACGAAGCGCTGCGCGTGCAGGCCCACGCGTTCGGGCTCAGCGACGACGAGGTCACCGTGCGGCGGCAGATCGTGCTGCGGCACATCACCTACCCCGGCGCCCGCGCGCTCGGCGCCACCACCCCCGAGGGGCGGCTCGTCGGCTTCGTCTACGGAATGCCCAACGACCGCGGCCACTGGTGGTCCACGGTCGTCGAGCCGTATCTGCGCGCCCAGGACATGGACGGCTGGCTCGACGACTCCTTCGTGATCACCGAGCTGCACGTCCAGCCCGGCTACCAGAACCGAGGCGTCGGCCGCACCCTCATCACCACCATCACGGACGCCGTGAGCCAGCCCCGCTCGATCCTCTCCGCGATCGACACGGAGAGTCCCGCACGCGGCCTCTACCGCTGCCTCGGGTACGCGGACCTGGCCCGCAACGTCCAGTTCCCCAGCGCGCCGAAGCCGTACGCGGTGATGGGTGCGCCGCTGCCGCTGAGGCGGCCCGGCACCTAACCGATTTCCGCCCGCACCCGGCCCCCGGCTAACCTCCTGCACATCATTCTTTCCACGCAGGAGATCACCATGGCCCAGGTCCAGCGCATGTCCCGATTGATGATCAAGACACTGCGCGACGACCCGGCGGACGCCGAGACGCTCAACCACAAGCTGCTCGTCCGGGCCGGATACGTCCGCCGCACCGCCGCAGGCATCTGGTCCTGGCTGCCGCTCGGCAAGAAGGTCCTGGAGAACATCAGCCACGTCGTGCGCGAGGAGATGGACGCCATCGGCGCCCAGGAGGTCCTCCTGCCCGCGCTCCTGCCCAAGGAGTCGTACGACGTGACGGGCCGCTACGACGAGTACGGCGACCTGCTCTTCCGCCTCAAGGACCGCAAGGGCGCGGACTACCTCCTCGGCCCCACGCACGAGGAGATCTTCACCCAGATCGTCAAGGACCAGTGCTCGTCCTACAAGGACCTGCCGGTGATCCTCTACCAGATCCAGACCAAGTACCGCGACGAGGCCCGCCCCCGCGCCGGTGTGCTGCGCGGCCGCGAGTTCCAGATGAAGGACTCGTACTCCTTCGACACGACGGACGAGGGCCTCGCCGAGTCCTACGCCCTGCACCGCGCCGCGTACATCAAGATCTTCGAGCGCCTCGGTCTCGACCACCGCATCGTCTCCGCCGTCTCCGGCGCGATGGGCGGCTCGGCGTCCGAGGAGTTCCTGGCGCCCGCGCCGGCCGGTGAGGACACGTTCGTGGACTGCCCCGCGTGCGACTACGCGGCGAACACGGAGGCGGTGTCGTTCGTCGCCACCGAGACTGCGGACGGCTCGGCGCACGGCCCTGTCGAGGACCTGGACACCCCCGACACCCCGACCATCGAGACGCTCGCGGCGCACCTCGGCGTGCCCGCGTCCGCGACCCTCAAGAACCTCCTGGTGAAGGTCGACGGCGAGATCGTCGCCGTGGGCGTCCCCGGCAACCGCGAGGTCGACCTCGGCAAGCTCGGCGAGCACCTGGCGCCGGCCGTCGTGGAGCTGGTGACGGCCGAGGACTTCGAAGGCCGCGACGATCTCGTACGCGGCTACGTCGGCCCGCAGGGCCTGGAGAAGGTCCGCTACATCGCCGACCCGCGGGTGGCGGCAGGCACGGCCTGGATCACCGGCGCGAACAAGATCAACACGCACGCGAAGAACGTGGTCGCGGGCCGCGACTTCGAGGTCGACGAGTACCTCGACGTCGTGGTCGTCGAGGAGGGCGACCCCTGCCCCAAGTGCGGCACCGGTCTTCAGCTCGACCGCGCGATCGAGATCGGCCACATCTTCCAGCTCGGCCGCAAGTTCGCCGACGCCTTCCAGCTGGACGTCCTCGGCCAGCAGGGCAAGCCGGTCCGCGTGACCATGGGTTCGTACGGCATCGGCGTCTCGCGCGCGGTGGCCGCGCTGGCCGAGCAGACGGCGGACGACAAGGGCCTGTGCTGGCCCAAGGAGATCGCCCCCGCCGACGTCCACGTGGTGGCCGCGGGCAAGGCGCTCCAGACGGAGCTGGCGCTTGATGTGTCCGAGCAGTTGAATGCGGCGGGTGTGCGGGTTCTGGTCGATGACCGGGCTGGTGTGTCGCCGGGCGTGAAGTTCACGGACGCGGAGCTGATCGGTGTGCCGACCATCCTGGTGGCGGGGCGGCGCTCTGCCGAGGGTGTTGTGGAGCTGAAGGACCGGCGGACCGGGGAGCGCGAGGAGCTGACTGTGGCCGAGGCGATCGCGCGACTGACTGCCTGAGGGGGCTGGGGCGGGGGCCCTGCGGGGCCTTCCCCCATCCCGCCCCTTCCCGGCTGCGTCTATTGGCGGCTCCGCCGCGCAGGGGCTCCGCCCCAGACGCCGGGGAAATCTCAGCCCGTCCGGCGTTTGAGGACGAACTCGGCGGAGCCGGTGATTGACGGTACGCAAGGCCCCCGCGCCGAGCGGGTTTTCGGGAAGGGGCAGGGCTGGGGACAAGAAACCCGCCCCCTACAACCAACCCGCGAACTCCAACAACAGCTCCGCATCCTGCTCCCGCCCCACACGGCGGGCCCGCACCCCCGACTCCACGGCCCGGAACAACGTCCAGCCCCGCAACCGCTCCTGATCCACATCAAGCGACTCGGCCAGCTTCTTCACCCGGCGGCGGGTGATCGAAGACCCCGAGGGCGAGGCGATCAGGTCCTCGACGCGGTCCCGCACAAGACGGGCCAGGTCGAACGCGCACTCACCCACCACCGGATCCGGCCCCACGGCAAGCCACGGCAAGCGGTCCCCCTGAAGCACCTTGCTCTGCCGGAAGGTGCCATGCAGCAGCCGCACCTCCGCGTCCCCGCCCAGCAACTCGTCCCGAGCCGCGAGCGCCGCGTCGACCAGCGGCGTGACCTCCCCGTCGGCAGCCGCCCGCATCGCGTCGGCCTGCCGCCCCGTCCGCTCGGCCACCGTCTCGAAGCGGTGCCCCGCAGGCGGCTCCACCCACAGGCGGCGCAGTGTGCCCGCGGCCTCCAGGAGGGCCTTGGCCTCCGGCAGCGAACGGACCGAGACATCGCGGTGCAGCCGCTCGAGGAGCAGCGCCCCGTCCGCGGCGGTCGAGGGCGGATCCAGGAGCCGTACGGCACCGAGGCCGCCCCAGTGCGCCAGCGCGGCCCGCTCGCTCTCGGGCCGCGACCTCGGCGGCACGAGCTTCAGCACGGCGGGCGTGCCGTCGGCGAGGTGTACGAGGGCGACGAGGCTGCTGCGCCCGCCGGGCACATGGACCCGCTCGATGGTCAACTCGCGTAGGGCGGCGGCCCGTTCCACCGCCTGAGGCAGTTTCTCCAGCCAGTCGTCACCGTCCTGCGCCGCCTCACCGAGTGCGGTGACGAGACGCTGCGGCGGTTCGAGAGCCATACGCGAGTTGTTCCCTTCCTGACCTTCGTGACTGTCGTGAGCGCCTTGCGCGGTGGCTGCCTTACGCCTTGGGCGCCGGCCGCTCGGCGAGACCAGGGAAGGTTACGCTCCCGCCGCGCCACCGCGCCGCACGGACCGCCGCCTCCCGCAGCGCCTCCGCGGCGCTCCCGCGCCGGGCGCCCGTGGACGCCCGTACGAGATCCGAGTAGACCCCCGCGACCCGCTCCTCGAGCTGCGTCGCAAGACGCACGGCCGCCGCGGAGTCCGGGACGGTGAACGGCAGCGCGTAGGCGGCGGCCGACGGCTCGGGCTCGCCGCCCAGGTCGCGCACGGCGCGCTGCAGTTCGTCGCGCCGGGCGCGATGCGCGTCGTACGCCGTGCGCGCCTCGGTCCTGCGCCCCTCGCCGACCCGGCCGCCGACGACCCCATAGCCGTACACGGCGGCGTGCTCGGCGCCGAGCGCGGCCTGCACGGCCTTCAACTCACCTTTGGAATCGCCCACTTCGCTCACTGCACTCACTTGTCGCCCTCCGTCAGCAGATACGCGTGCGCGGCACCGGCGGCCGCCACCGATGCGAGGAGCCTGGCCAGCTCGTCGGGCGCGTCGAGCAGCGCGCTCCCGCGCCGCCCCGCCAGCTCACGCTCGGCCTTGGCGAGATCCCGTACGGCTTCCTTCTCGTCCGTGGGTACGGAGGGGGAAGCAGCAGGCGAGGGCGACACAGAAGGAGAAGCGGACGGAGAAGCGGAAGCGGAGGCAGACGGAGAAGCCAACCCCTCGGCGAACGCCGCCTCGTGCCGCTTCACCTCCACCCGCAGCGGTTCGAGCCGCCCGGCGAGTGCGGGATGCGCGGCGAGCACGGCGTCGTACCGCCCGAGCAGCTCCCCGCTGTCCCGAGCGGCACGCGCGCGTAGGCGCTCGGCGGTGGAAGGGCGCTCGTCGGAGTCCGTGGAGGCGGAATCCGAGCAGCCCGAGAGCAGCGCGGCCCCGGCCGCTCCGGCGGCCCCGGTCAGCAGACTCCTGCGGCGCGGCCCTGGACGGGAGCGTGAGGCGATGGGATACGACGGCACAGCAGACGTCCTCGGAAGGAAGGCCAGCAAGGCAGGCAGGGGGACAGGCAGGGTGAAGCGGGGCGGTCCGAGCCGGGCGTGAGCCCGGTGATCACCGTACCTTCGGCCTGCCCTCGTACGCGTGAGCGGCTCGAAGCCGGGTGCACGGCGGTCGGACGACGGGTGGACAGCGGGCCGATGGCGGCGGCAACACCTCTCGGGAGCGGATACCCTTTGACCTGACACACGACGATCCCACAACAGCACACGCGGCCGAGGAGTCACCCGGATGAGCACCACCCAGAGCGAGAGGCTGCGAGAACTGCTGGAACCGCTCGTCAGCTCGAAGGAACTGGATCTCGAAGAGATCGAAGTGGCCTCGGTCGGACGTAAGCGTGTGCTGCGAGTCGTCATCGACTCCGACGACGGCGTGGACCTGGATCAGATCGCGGAGATCAGCCGCGAAGTCTCCGAGAAGCTCGACGAGAGCGACGCGATGGGCGAGGGGGAGTACACCCTCGAAGTCGGCTCCCCGGGCGCCGAGCGCCCGCTGACGGAGCACCGCCACTATCTGCGTGCCGTCGGCCGCCTGGTGAAGTTCCAGCTGACGGAGGGCGGCGACGACGTGATCGCCCGCATCCTCGAGGTGGACGACGAAGGCGTGGATCTTGAAGTACCGGGCGTGAAGGGGCGCAAGCCCACCGCCCGCAGGCTCACCTTCGACGCGATCGCCAAGGCGCGCGTCGAGGTCGAGTTCAGCCGCAAGGACAAGAAGGAAGAGGAGGCGTAGCCGTGGACATCGACATGAGTGCCCTGCGGGGTCTGGTCCGGGAGAAGGAGATCTCCTTCGACCTGCTGGTCGAGGCGATCGAGTCCGCTCTCCTCATCGCGTACCACCGCACCGACGGCAGTTTCCGTCGTGCCCGCGTGAAGCTGGACCGCGAGAGCGGCCATGTGACGGTGTGGGCGACGGAGGACCCGGCGGACCTCGAAGAGGGTCAGGAGGCCAAGGAGTTCGACGACACCCCGTCGGACTTCGGCCGCATCGCCGCGACGACCGCCAAGCAGGTCATCCTCCAGCGTCTGCGCGACGCCCAGGACGACGCGACCCTCGGCGAGTACGCGGGCCGTGAGGGCGACATCGTCACCGGCGTGGTCCAGCAGGGCCGCGACCCGAAGAACGTGCTCGTCGACATCGGCAAGCTCGAAGCCATCCTGCCGGTGCAGGAGCAGGTGCCGGGCGAGGAGTACACCCACGGCTTGCGCCTTCGTTCGTACGTCGTCCGGGTGGCGAAGGGTGTCCGTGGCCCCTCGGTCACGCTGTCCCGTACGCACCCGAGCCTCGTCAAGAAGCTCTTCGCGCTCGAGGTGCCCGAGATCGCCGACGGCTCGGTCGAGATCTCGGCCATCGCCCGCGAGGCCGGTCACCGGACCAAGATCGCGGTGCGCTCGACCCGCTCCGGGCTCAACGCCAAGGGCGCCTGCATCGGCCCGATGGGCCAGCGTGTGCGCAACGTCATGGCCGAGCTCAACGGCGAGAAGATCGACATCGTCGACTGGTCGGACGACCCGGGCGAGATGGTCGCCCACGCGCTCTCACCGGCGCGGGTCAGCAAGGTGGAGATCGTCGACCTCGCGGCCCGTTCCGCGCGGGTGACGGTGCCCGATTACCAGCTGTCCCTCGCGATCGGCAAGGAGGGCCAGAACGCCCGCCTGGCCGCGCGGCTCACGGGCTGGCGCATCGACATCCGCCCGGACACCGAGCAGCCGCAGGACTCCCGCGAGTCCTGATCGGACCCTGATCGAGTTCTGATCAAGACAACAACCGTTCGATTTTTGCCCCAAAGGGGTGACGTCGGTGCGGGGAGGTAGACTTAAACGTGTCTGGCCGGACGCAAGCCCGCGCCTGCCCTGAACGCACCTGTGTGGGGTGCCGGGAGCGAGCGGCCAAGAGCGATCTGCTGCGCATCGTGGCGAAAGAGGGCGCTTGCGCCCCCGATCCAAGCGGTACGCTGCCCGGCCGGGGTGCGTATATCCACCCCGTCCCGGTCTGTCTCGACCTGGCGGTCCGACGCAGAGCGTTCCCGAGGGCCTTCCGGGCCCCGGGCCCGCTCGACACGGAGGACTTGCGCCGAGCCGTCGAGACAGTTGCCCAGCAGGCAACACCGTAAGGAAGGTCGCGCGGAACCCCGCGCGGCCCTGGTATTCCGCGAGTTGGAAGTAGGTCGAGATTGCGATGAGCACTCGATGAGCACGCGATGAGTACGCCCATGAAGTAGCGACGGTCCGGCGTAACCCGGACCTAAAAGGAGCGAAGTGGCTAAGGTCCGGGTATACGAGCTCGCCAAGGAGTTCGGCGTAGAGAGCAAGGTCGTCATGGCCAAGCTCCAAGAACTCGGTGAATTCGTACGTTCGGCGTCCTCGACGATCGAGGCGCCGGTAGTACGCAAATTGACTGACGCATTGAACACGGGCGGTGGCAACGGCAAGCCCGCCGCCGCCAAGCCCGGGGCGCCGCGCAAGCAGGCCGCCCCCAAGCCGGCGACGCCGTCGGCCCCCTCTCCCGCGCAGGCCGCCCGTCCGGGTCCGGCCGCGCCCAAGCCTCCGGCGCCGGCTGCCAAGCCCGCCGCCGAGGCCGACAAGCCTGCCGCAACCCCGGCGGCCTCCGGCCCGCGTCCCGGCCCCAAGCCGCCGACGCCCAAGCCGGCACCGGCCGCCCCGGCGGCTCCCGCGGCTCCGGCTCCGGTCACCCCGGCCGCGCCCGCCGCACCGGTCTCCCCGGCTCCGGCCGCACCGGAGTTCACCGCTCCGCCGGCCGCTCCGGCTGCCCCGGCCGCCTCCTCGGCGCCGGCAGGCCCCCGTCCGGGCGCTCGCCCGGGTGCCCCCAAGCCCGCGGGCCGTCCGGCCCCCGGCCAGGGTGGTCAGGGTGGTCAGGGCCGTAGCGACCGCGGTGACCGCGGCGACCGTCAGGGTGGCGCTCCGCGTCCGCAGGGCCAGGGTGGCGCAGCGCGCCCCGGTGGCCGTCCGGCAGGACCGCGTCCCGGCAACAACCCCTTCACCTCTGGTGGCTCCACCGGCATGGCGCGCCCGCAGTCGCCTCGTCCGGGCGGCGCCCCGCGCCCCGGCGGCCAGGGTGGCCCCGGTGCTCCCGGCGGCGCCCCGCGTCCGCAGGGCCAGGGCGGCGGCCAGGGTGCTCCTCGTCCGCAGGGTCAGGGCGGCGCTCGCCCCAGCCCCGGCGGTATGCCTCGCCCGCAGGGCGGCGCTCCGCGTCCTGGTGGCGGTGCCCCCGGCGCGGGCGGTAACCGTCCCAACCCGGGCATGATGCCGCAGCGTCCCGCTGCGGGCAGCCCGCGTCCCGGCGGTGGCCCCGGCGGTGGCCGTGGTCCCGGTGGCGGCGGTCGTCCCGGCGGTGCCGGTGGCGGCGGCGGTCGTCCCGGTGGCGGCGGCTTCGCAGGCCGTCCCGCTGGTCCCGGTGGCGGCGGCGGCTTCGCCGGCCGTCCCGGTGGTCCCGGTGGCGGTGGCGGCGGTTTCGCAGGCCGTCCCGGTGGCGGCGGTGGCCGTCCCGGCTTCGCGGGTCGTCCGGGTGGTCCCAACGCCCGTGGTGGCACGCAGGGCGCCTTCGGCCGCCCCGGCGGTCCCGCGCGTCGTGGTCGCAAGTCGAAGCGGCAGAGGCGCCAGGAGTACGAGTCGATGCAGGCTCCGTCGGTCGGCGGCGTCATGCTGCCGCGCGGCAACGGCCAGGCGGTCCGCCTGTCCCGTGGTGCCTCGCTGACCGACTTCGCCGAGAAGATCAACGCCAACCCGGCGTCGCTCGTCGGCGTGATGATGAACCTCGGCGAGATGGTCACTGCCACGCAGTCCGTCCCGGACGAGACGCTGAAGCTCCTCGCGGACGAGATGAACTTCGTCCTCGAGATCGTCAGCCCGGAGGAGGAGGACCGCGAGCTCCTCGAGTCCTTCGACATCGAGTTCGGCGAGGACGAGGGCGGCGAGGAAGCACTCGTCGCGCGTCCGCCGGTCGTGACCGTCATGGGTCACGTCGACCACGGTAAGACCCGACTTCTGGACGCGATCCGCAAGACGAACGTCATTGCGGGCGAGGCCGGCGGTATTACGCAGCACATCGGTGCGTACCAGGTCGGCGCCGAGGTCAACGGCGAGGACCGTCGGATCACCTTCATCGACACCCCCGGTCACGAGGCGTTCACCGCCATGCGTGCCCGTGGTGCGAAGTCCACCGACATCGCGATCCTCGTGGTCGCGGCGAACGACGGTGTGATGCCGCAGACGATCGAAGCGTTGAACCACGCCAAGGCGGCCGACGTGCCGATCGTGGTCGCGGTCAACAAGATCGACGTCGAGGGTGCCGACCCGACCAAGGTGCGCGGTCAGCTCACCGAGTTCGGTCTGGTGGCAGAGGAGTACGGCGGCGAGACGATGTTCGTCGACATCTCCGCCAAGCAGGGCGAGAACATCGAAGCCCTCCTCGAGGCCGTGGTCCTGACCGCGGACGCCTCGCTCGACCTGCGGGCCAACCCGGAGCAGGACGCGCAGGGTATTGCGATCGAGTCCCACCTGGACAAGGGCCGCGGCGCCGTCGCGACCGTCCTGGTCCAGCGCGGTACCCTCCGCGTCGGTGACACGATGGTGGTCGGCGACGCGTACGGCCGAGTCCGCGCGATGCTCGACGACAAGGGCGAGAACGTGGAAGAGGCGGGTCCTGCGACTCCGGTCCTCGTCCTCGGTCTCACCAACGTCCCGGGTGCCGGCGACAACTTCCTGGTCGTCGACGAGGACCGTACGGCCCGTCAGATCGCCGAGAAGCGTGCCGCCCGTGAGCGCAACGTCCGCTTCGCTCGCAAGGGTGTGCGGTTCTCCCTGGAGAACCTGGACGAGGCCCTCAAGGCCGGTCTGGTGCAGGACCTCAACATCATCATCAAGGGCGACGCGTCCGGTTCGGTGGAGGCTCTCGAGTCCTCGCTGCTCCAGCTCGACGTCGGCGAAGAGGTCGACATCCGCGTCCTGCACCGCGGTGTGGGTGCGGTCACCGAGTCGGACATCGACCTGGCGACCGGCTCCGACGCGATCGTGATCGGCTTCAACGTCCGTGCGGCCGGTCGTGCCGCCCAGATGGCCGAGCGCGAAGGTGTGGACGTCCGGTACTACTCGGTCATCTACCAGGCGATCGAAGAGATCGAAGCAGCCCTCAAGGGCATGCTCAAGCCGGAGTACGAAGAGGTCGAGCTCGGCACGGCGGAGATCCGCGAGGTCTTCCGCTCGTCCAAGCTGGGCAACATCGCCGGTGTTCTTGTCCGCTCCGGCGAGGTCAAGCGCAACACCAAGGCGCGCCTCATCCGCGACGGCAAGGTCATCGCGGAGAGCCTCAACATCTCCGGTCTGCGCCGCTTCAAGGACGACGTCACGGAGCTCCGCGAAGGGTTCGAGGGCGGTATCAACCTCGGCAACTTCAACGACATCAAGATCGACGACGTCATCGCGACGTACGAGATGCGCGAGAAGCCTCGCGGCTGATCAACGCAGCTCGGGTCGGGGCCGGTCGAGGGGAAGTAAATCCCGTCGATCGGCCCCGGTCGTTCCGTGTACGGTTCTTGTGTCCCTGCCAAGTGGTTGGCGGGGCACGACCCCGAACCGGCGGGACATCCGGACACACATGTATGTGGGGACACTGTCCTTCGATTTGCTCCTCGGCGACATTCACTCGCTGAAGGAGAAACGCTCCGTCGTCCGCCCGATAGTCGCCGAACTCATGCGTAAGTACGCGGTGAGTGCGGCGGAGACCGGGAACCAGGACCTCCATCGCAGGGCCGAGATCGGCCTGGCGCTGGTCTCCGGGGAGACGGGGCACCTCACCGACGTACTGGACCGGTGCGAGCGTTTGGTCGCCGCCCGTCCGGAGGTGGAGCTGCTCTCGGTTCGACGCAGGCTCCACGGCGACGAAGACTGATTGCACAGCAAGGCGAAGAAGGAGACGGAGCAGTGGCCGACAACGCGCGGGCGAAAAGGCTGGCGGACCTCATTCGAGAGGTGGTTGCCAAGAAGCTTCAGCGCGGGATCAAGGACCCGCGGCTCGGTACGCATGTGACCATCACGGACACCCGGGTCACGGGTGATCTGCGGGAGGCGACCGTCTTCTACACGGTCTACGGGGACGACGAGGACCGCGCGGCGGCCGCCGCCGGTCTGGAGAGCGCCAAGGGCGTCCTCCGTTCCGCGGTCGGCGCGGCTGCCGGTGTGAAGTTCACCCCGAGCCTCGCCTTCGTGGCGGACGCACTGCCGGACAACGCCAAGGCCATCGAGGACCTCCTCGACAGGGCGAGGCTCTCGGACGAGAAGGTGCGCGAGGTGTCCGCGGGCGCCGAGTTCGCCGGCGGGGCCGACCCGTACCGCAAGCCTGAGGACGAGTCCGACGAAGAAGACGAAGAAACGGACGGCGACGCCCGCGCATGAGCAGCACCAGCAACAAGACGCCGGACGGACTTGTCATCGTCGACAAGCCGTCCGGCTTCACTTCGCATGACGTGGTCGCCAAGATGCGCGGGATCGCCAAGACCCGCCGCGTCGGCCACGCGGGCACCCTCGACCCCATGGCGACGGGCGTTCTCGTCCTCGGGGTCGAGCGGGCGACCAAACTCCTCGGCCATCTCGCGCTGACGGAGAAGGAGTATCTCGGCACGATCCGTCTTGGCCAGAACACACTCACGGACGACGCCGAAGGCGAGCTCACCTCGTCCGCCGACGCCTCCGGCATCAAGCGGGAGGCCATCGACGAGGGCATCGCCAAGCTCTCCGGCGACATCATGCAGGTGCCGTCGAAGGTCAGCGCCATCAAGATCGACGGCAAGCGGTCGTACGCGCGAGCGCGCGAGGGCGAGGACTTCGAGATCCCCGCACGCCCGGTGAAGATCTCCGCCTTCACCGTGTACGACGTCAGGGACGCCGTGGCCGAAGACGGCACCCCCGTCCTCGACCTGGTCGTTTCGGTGGTCTGCTCGTCGGGGACGTACATCCGCGCGCTGGCCCGCGACCTCGGCGTGGACCTCGGGGTCGGCGGCCATCTGACGGCGCTGCGGCGCACGCGCGTCGGTCCTTACAAACTGGACGCGGCGAAGACCATCGACCAGCTCCAGGAGGAGCTGACGGTGATGCCGGTGGCGGATGCCGCCACCGCCGCGTTCCCGCGCTGGGACGTGGACGAGCGGCGGGCGAAGCTGCTGCTCAACGGCGTGCGGATCGAGATGCCTGGGGAGTACGCCGGTGTTGGCGCCGTCGCGGTGTTCGACCAGGAGGGCCGGTTCCTGGTCCTGGCCGAGGAGCTGAAGGGCAAGGCCAAGAGCCTCGCGGTCTTTGCCTGAGGCCTTCCCGTCGTGGAGCGGCGCACAGTTGTCCGCCGCTCCACGGGAACCCCCTGTCTGAAGGTGTATCCATCTGGCCGTACGGATTCACCCCATCGGGCAGGCGCTCGGAGTGAACCGAGGGGGCGGAAGGGGGCGCGTTCGCGACGCGTTCTGTCCTGCTGATCACCGGAGACCTACCGTCGGAAGGACGGGGCGCTGCGGGGAGGTCGGGCATGACGGGACAGAACGACCCGGCGGCGCTCGACGGCTCCCTGGTACGGATCTGCGATCTGGCCGGGCGTCCACGGGGGATGGGATTCGCCGCCGACGACCACGGCACGGTGATCACCAGCCATGAGGCCGTCGACGGCCTCGCGCGGATAGTGCTGCACGCGGCGGGGGAGCGCGTCTGCGTGGTGGGCGCCGACGCCGTCGTCGCTCTTCCCGAGGCCGATCTCGCACTCATCCGTACGGAGGAGCTCGCCCTGCGGCCGCTGCCGGTCACGGTGCGGGACGCCGTTCCTGTGGGCGCCTACGTACGCATCGTCGCGCGCGGGCAGCGTGAGGCGCGGGTTCTGGGCCCCGCCTCTGTGACGTACACGGCGACGGACCGCTTCCATCTGATCGACGCCGCCATGGAGTTGGCGATCGGCACGGACGGCGCCGACGCGCTGCGGCTGGGCGGCGGGGCAGCGGGCGGGCCGGTCGTCGGCGCCTCGTCCGGGGCCGTGCTCGCCGTCCTGGGCACCGCGCTGCACGGTGAGCACCGGGCGGCGGGGTTCGCGGTGCCGCTGCGGGAGGCGGCCGCCGTCGATCCGGGCGGGCCGCTCGCCGAGCTCCTTGCCCGCAACGCGGCGACGGTTCCGGCGTACGGCCGCGATCTGAACCTGGCGGGCGCGCTGCATCTGACGGCGACGTCGGTCGGCTCCGACGGGCCTCGCCCCGCCCTCCTGGAACCGGTCGAACGCCCCGATACGACACGGGAGTTGGCGGACTTCACCGGCGGGCCCGCACAGGTGCTCGGCCTGGTCGGCGACCCCGGCACAGGCCGGACGACTGAACTCGCCGCGCTGGCCGCACGCCGGGCGAGGGGCGCGGAGCCCACCCCCACGCTGTGGCTGCGGGGAGCCGACCTTCAGGGCGCCGACGGGGGAGTGGGCGACGCGGTGGAGCGGGCCCTGGAGCGGGCGGGCCGGATCCTGGAGGCCTCAGCCTCTGCCTCAGCCTCTGCCTCAGCTCCGGCCTCTGCCTCAGCTCCGGCCTCTGCCTCAGCTCCGGCCTCGGCCTCGGAGGAGGTGCTTGCCGCGGCGGACGACGGGCTCGGGGACATTTCCGCGGGGCGCGTGGCGCGGCTCGTGCGGGACGCGGGGCGGCCGTTGTTGCTGTTGCTCGACGGACCTGAGGAGATGCCGCCGGTCCTCGCGCACCGCCTCGCGGAGTGGAGCGCGGGTACGGGCGAGTGGCTGCGGGGGACGGGGGCGCGGCTCGTGGTGGCCTGCCGGGCGGAGTACTGGGAGCAGGCCGCGGCGCACTTTCCGGCGGAGCTGCTGCCGGGGTGCGCCTGCCTCGGGGATCTGCCCGAGCGGCAGGCGCGGATCGCTCGGGCGCGGTACGGCATCCCGGACGGGGCGCTGGCCGCGACGGACGCGCGGCATCCTCATACCCTGCGGCTGCTCGCCGAGGTGCGGGCGGCTCTGCCGGAGGAGCCGCCGCCGGGGCGTCCTGGCCGGGAGGAGATCTTCGAGGCGTACGTGGACGTGCTCTGCCTGCGGGTGGCGGTGCGGCTCGCGGCGGCGAACGGACTCCGGGGCGCGGCGGTACGACGCCTCGCGGCGAAGGTGTCCGGGCAGCTGCACGAGGCCGCCCGGCGGTGCCTCGGGCCGGGGCAGGGGGAACTCGACCGGGCGTCGTTCGAGGAGGTGTTCCCGTGGGGAGCGAGGTGGGCGTCCGCGGTGCTCACGGAGGGCCTCCTTGTCCCTGCCGGGGGTGGCTACCGGTTCGCCCACGAGGAGCTCGCGGACTGGATCCAGGGAATGCATCTGGATGTGGACGGGGCCCTGTGGTCGCTGGTGCACCGGCATCGCGCCCCGCTGCCGGAGGCGGCACTGCCGGTACCCCGGCATCGGATCGGCCCTGTGATCCAGGCGCTGCTGCTTCTCGGCCGACAGCGGGGCCCTGCGGAACTGGAGGCCCGGCTACGGGACTTGGCCCGGTTCGGAAAGCTTCACCCATCGCCCGTCGAGTCGCCCCCCGGCATCGTGGGCTGTGCCCACCCGTCCCGCCGTGCGGGACGATTGCCCACAGCGGCGGGGACGGCGACGGACGGCGAGGGCAAGGGCGCGCCCGTTGTGGGTGGTGCGTCGTGTGGCGCGAATGCCAAGGCCGCCCCTGTTGTGGGCAGGCGTTCCGCAGGGCGATGGGGGTCCCCCCGATCGAGCGAAGCCGAGAGTGGGGGAGGGTGGGCACAACCCCGACCGCTGGGTGCCGAGAAGCAGGGGGACACGGGCAACGCGCCCCCACCCCCAGGTGCCGATACACAAGGGGACACGGGCAACGCACCTGCGGAGCCCCCGCCTGCCGATACCCCGGGCGACGCCCATTGGTGGGCCACGCACCTGCTGAGAGAGACCCTCTCCAGGGTGGGCGACGCCAGCCCCTTCCTCGGGCTGCTCAAGGAGCTCGCCGAGCAAGGCGCCCCGCACCCCGCCGAGTTCTGGCTGGGCCTGCCCCTCACCGATGCCGACCGGTTCGACCTGCTGCGGGACGCAGTGATCCACGACCCCCCGCCCGGCCCCAGCCGGGCCCGCTGCCTGGACGCGGTCGCCGAGCTACTGGCCACCGCACCCGCGACAGCGCAACCGCACCTCACCCGATGGTTCACCGACGAGCGTCCCCTCGAAGCCACCCCCCACGCCACCGTCGCCTCCGCCGCGCAGGCCCTCCTCCACACCCACCGCCACCGCGCCATCGACGACCTCATCGAGGCCCTGGTCGACTGCGCCCACGCCCGCGCCGACGAACTCCTCGCCGTGCTCGCCGAGGAGGAGCCGTCCGCCATCTGCCGGGCCGTGGACCGCTGGGTCCACGACGAGCGCCCCGCTCGGCATGTCGCCGCCGTCACCTACGGCCTGCGTGCCGCCCCACACGCCACGACGGACGCCGACCGCAAGCTCCTGCGGTACGCGGCCTTCGCCCTGCTCGCCCGCACCGCCGACGACACGCTGCACGGCGCCGCCCTGGCCCTCCTCGTGCGCGACCCGCAGACCCGCGAGCGCCACCTGCCACCCGCCCTGAAGCGTTTCTCCGCAGGCGACCCACAGCTGCCCATGAGCGCCCTCGTCGCGGCCCTGGCCACCCACCCCGACCCCGTCATCGCCGCTTTCCGGACCCGACTGCACGGACCGGGACCCGCACCGGGAGAGGTACTGCGCGGCCTGGCCGACGTGACGGCGCCGGGACTCGCCCGGCGGGTGGCGGATCTCGTACGCGACGTGCTGGAGCTGCGCCCCGACCTGGCGGGGCACGTGGCCGCGTATCTCGACCTGCGTCTCGAGCAAGGACCTGGCGTCCGCGCCGTCATCCTCCCGCTCACGGTGGGCCTGCTGCGCGACCGTCCGCCGCAGGTGCGCGCGGCGCTCGCCGCCGCCGTCGCCGCACCCGGCACCGACGCCTCGCGTGCCCTGCGCACCGAGCTCCTGGAGGCGCTGCTCGCCGAAGAGCGGGAGCCCGACGTCCTGGACGCGGTGCTCTGCGCCGTGGCGGGCGGCGCCGACAAGGAACGGGTCCGCGAGCTCGTGCACCGCACCGCCGTCCTGCTGGTCCGCACCCCGGCGGGCGCGACCTGCTTCGACCGGCGCCTGGTCGAGCTGGCCCGTTCCGTACCGGGCTTCGCCGCCCTGGTCGGCCAGTGGATGGGCGGCGCCCCGCAGGACTGGGCCGCCCTCGTCGGCCCCAGCGCCCGTCGCATGATCGAGAACCTCGCCGGCGTACGCGTCCCCGCGTGACCCCGCGTGACCCCCGCCACCCCATCCGATGCGAGCCGGATCGCGCGGGCATGGCAGTCTTAGACCTGCGCAATCGGCAACGGGACGTACACACACTCGGACACGGGTTCGGCGAGGAGCAAAGACAGTGCAGCGCTGGCGTGGCTTGGAGGACATCCCCCAGGACTGGGGGCGCAGCGTCGTCACCATCGGTTCCTACGACGGCGTACACCGCGGACACCAGCTCATCATCGGCCGCGCGGTGGCACGTGCCCGTGAGCTCGGAGTGCCCGCCGTGGTCGTCACCTTCGACCCGCACCCCAGCGAGGTCGTGCGCCCCGGCAGCCACCCGCCGCTGCTCGCCCCGCACCACCGGCGCGCCGAACTGATGGCGGAGCTCGGCGTGGACGCGCTCCTCATCCTGCCGTTCACCACGGAGTTCTCGAAGCTGTCGCCCGCCGACTTCGTCGTCAAGGTCCTCGTCGACAAGCTCCACGCGCGCGTGGTCGTCGAGGGCCCCAACTTCCGCTTCGGCCACAAGGCCGCGGGCAACGTCGCCTTCCTGACCGAGCTCGGCGCGACGTACGACTACGAAGTCGACGTCATCGACCTGTACGTGAGCGGCGAGGCCGGGGGCGGTGAGCCCTTCTCGTCCACGCTCACCCGCCGCCTGGTCGCCGAGGGCGACGTGGCGGGCGCCGCGGAGATCCTCGGCCGCCCGCACCGTGTCGAGGGCGTCGTCGTCCGCGGCGCGCAGCGCGGACGCGAACTGGGCTTCCCCACCGCCAACGTGGAGACGCTGCCGCACACGGCCATCCCGGCCGACGGCGTGTACGCGGGCTGGCTGCACGCGCAGGACGAGGCGATGCCCGCGGCGATCTCCGTCGGGACGAACCCGCAGTTCGACGGGACCGAGCGGACCGTCGAGGCGTACGCGATCGACCGTGTCGGGCTCGACCTGTACGGCCTGCACGTGGCCGTGGACTTCCTGGCCTTCGTGCGCGGCCAGGCGAAGTTCGACTCGATCGACGAGCTGCTGGTCGCCATGGCGGACGACGTGAAGCGATCGCGCGAGCTGATCGAAGCGGACGGCGCCTAGTTCCGCGCCCCGTAAGGGGCGCCGGCGCGGGGAACTGCGCGAGCAACCACGACGCACCCGCACCCGCAGACGCTAGGGCGTGCCTTCGGCAACCAGCGCCTCGGCCCAGTGACAGGCCACCTGCGTCCCGCCCCCGCCGGACAACACCGGCAGATCCTCACTCCGGCAGCGGTCCGCCACCCCGGCCCTCTCGGCCTCACCCGAGTCGAGAACCTGGCACCGTGCGTGGAACCGGCATCCGCCCGGGATGCGGGACGGGTCCGGCGGCTCTCCGGTAAGGACCACCGGATCACCGGGAGCCTCCGGCAGGACGGACAACAGGGCCTGGGTGTACGGATGCTGAGGCGACGTCAGAACCTCCTCCACCGTCCCCGTCTCGACGATCCGCCCCAGGTACATCACCGCGACACGGTCCGCGATGTTCCACGCGAGCCCCAGATCGTGCGTCACCACGAGCGCGGAGAGCCCCAGTTCCGCACGGAGCCGCAGCAGCAGAGCGAGGATCTCGCCGCGTACGGACGCGTCGAGCGAGGCCACCGGCTCGTCCGCGACGATCAGTTCGGGCTCGAGGACCAGCGCGCCCGCGATGACGACACGCTGGCGCTGACCGCCCGACAGCTCGTGCGGATAGCGCAGGAAGAACCGCTCGGGCGGGCGGAGTCCGGCCCGCGAGAGGGCCCCGGCGACCGCCGCCCGCTCGTCACCCGCGTACCCATGGATGCGCAGCCCCTCGGCGACAGCCTCGTACACGGTGTGACGGGGATTCAGCGACCCGCTGGGGTCCTGGAGCACCAGCTGTACGCGCTTGCGGTACGCCTTCAAGGCCCGCCCGGAGTAGTCGAGCGGCTTGCCGCCGAAGGTCACCTTGCCCGAGGTGGGCGCCACCAGACCGAGCAGGGAACGGGCCAGGGTCGTCTTTCCGCAGCCGGACTCGCCGACCAGGGCCACGATCTCGCCCGGCCCGATGTCGAGGTCCACGCCGTCCACGGCCCGCGCGGGCGGGGCGCCGCGGCGGCCGGGGAAGGTGATGTGCAGGTCGCCCGCAGACAGCAGCGGATCAGCCGAAAGCGGGGGATCAGCCGACAGCGGGGGATCATCGGTGGTCGTCATGCGTCGCTGCTCCTCGGTACGTGATCTGTCGGGGCCCACGGCATCGGGCCTCACGGCGTCCGCTCCGCCGTAGCCGGCGCGGACGTCGGCTGCGCCGGAAGCGCTGCGCCCGCGTGCACGCACGCCGCGCGATGCCGGGGGCCCGCGTCCCGCAGCGTCTGGTCCTCTGTCGTACAGGAGTCGATGGCGACCGTGCAGCGCGGATGGAACGTGCAGCCCGTGGGGAGCGCGGACGGGTCCGGCGGGTCGCCGGGCAGGCCGCGCGGCGCGAAGCGGGACGCCGCGTCGCCGATGCGCGGGAAGGCCGCCGACAGGGCCTTGCCGTACGGGTGTTGAGCGTTCTCGTAGACCTCGGAGGCAGGGCCCTCCTCGACGACGCGGCCCGCGTACATCACCGCGAGCCGGTCGCAGGTGTCGGAGAGCACCGCGAGGTCATGGCTGATCATGATCAGACCCAGGTCCTGCTCGGCCACCAACTGCTCGATCAGGCGCAGGATCTGAGCCTGGATCATCACGTCGAGGGCGGTCGTCGGTTCGTCGGCGATGATCAGGCGTGGATCGCAGGCGAGCGCCATCGCGATCATCACGCGCTGCCGCTGCCCGCCCGACAGCTCGTGCGGATACGCCTGCGCGCGAGCGGCGGGAAGTCCCACCTGCTCGAGCAGCTCACCGACCTTCTTCTTCGCACCCGCCGCCGTCGCCTTCTTGTGCAGCAGGATCGGCTCGGCGATCTGGTCGCCGATGCGGTGCACGGCGTTGAGGGAGTGCATCGCGCCCTGGAAGACGATCGAAGCGCCCGCCCAGCGGACCGCGCGGACCTGCCCCCATTTCATGCTGAGGATGTCCTTGCCGTCGAGCAGGACCTCGCCGGTCACCTTCGTCCCCGCGGGCAGCAGCCGCAGCAGCGCGAGCGCCAGGGTCGACTTGCCGCACCCGGACTCGCCCGCGACGCCGAGCTTCTGGCCCGCGTCGACCGTGAGGTTCACGCCGCGCACCGCGGCCGCCCCGGTCGCGTACGTCACTTCGAGATTTCGTACGTCGAGGAGGCGCTGTTCCGCGGTCTTGTCCGTGCGATGTTCCGTCACTTCGGTCTCCGTCACCTTGCTCGAATCACTCAACGGGAGACCCCCAGCCTGGGGTTGAGCACGGACTCCACGGCGCGCCCGCACAGCGTGAACGCGAGTGCGACGACGGCGATGGCGAGTCCGGGCGGAGCGAGGTACCACCAGTCGCCCGCACTGACCGCGCCCGCCTCACGCGCGTCCTGGAGCAGTCCGCCCCAGGAGACGCCTGTGGGGTCGCCGAGGCCGAGGAACGCGAGCGTCGCCTCGGTGAGGATGGCGTTGGAGATGACGAGAGTGGTCTGGGCGAGGACGAGCGGCATGACGTTGGGCAGGACGTGCCGGGTCATGATGTGGCCGTGACCGCCGCCGAGTGCCTGCGCTCGCTCGATGTACGGGCGCGACTCCACGGCGAGGGTCTGGGCGCGGACCAGGCGCGCTGTCGTCGGCCAGGTCGTCACGCCGATCGCCAGGATGATCGTCCAGATCGATCCTGACATCACCGCTGCGAGCGCGATGGCGAGCACCAGCGTCGGCATCACGAGGAACCAGTCGGTGACGCGCATGATGACCGTGGAGTACCAGCCCTTGAAGTGCCCGGCGGTGATCCCCACGAGGGTGCCGATGGTCACCGAAAGGAAGGCGGCGAGCAGCCCGACGGTCAACGACATCCGTGCGCCGTACACCAGGAGGCCTAGCAGGTCGCGCCCGAACTGATCGGTGCCGAGGGGGAATTCGCCGCTCGGCGACTCCATGGGTTTGCCCGGAGCGTCGGTCACGTTCTGCGCGTCCGAGCCGACGAGGACCGGTGCGAAGACGGCGACCAGCGCGATCACGACGAGGGCCGCGAGCCCGAAGAGCCCGGCCCGGTGGGTGCGGTACGCGCGCCAGAAGCGGGCGGCCGAGTGCCGCCTGCGGGCCCAGGCGAGGGCTCGCGCGCTCTTCAGCTGGGCCGGCGGTGCGGATTCGGCCGGTGTGGATTCGGTCGGTGCGGATTCGGTCGTCATCGGCCCACCCGGGGATCGAGCAACGGATAGATCACGTCGGCCACCATGTTCATCAGGATCACCGCGGCGGAGAAGACGAAGAACAGGCCTTGGACGAGGGGCAGGTCGGGCACGCTGAGCGCCGCGTAGAACAGCCCGCCGAGCCCCGGCCAGGAGAAGACGGTCTCGACGAGGATCGCGCCCGCCACCACCGTGCCGAGGTTCACGAACATCAGCGTGACGGTGGGCAGCATGGCGTTCGGGACGGCATGACGACGACGTACGAGATCGTCCCGCAGCCCCTTGGCGCGGGCGGTCGTCAGATAGTCGCTCCCCATCTCGTCGAGGAGGGACGAGCGCATCACGAGGAGCGTCTGCGCGTATCCGACGGCGACGAGCGTGATGACGGGGAGCACCATGTGGTGCGCGACATCGAGGACGTACGCGATGCCGGTCTCGCCCCCCGATTCGAGCCCGCCGGTCGGGAAGAGCCCGGGAATCGGACCCACCCCCACCGAGAAGGTGATGATGAGGAGCAGCCCGAGCCAGAAGGACGGTACCGAGTAGAGGGTGAGCGCGAGGCCCGTGTGGACCCGGTCCCCGAGCCCGCCGTTGCGCCAGGCCGTGCGGGTGCCGAGCCAGATGCCGATAAGGGTGTAGAGGACGAACGCGGTGCCGGTGAGCAGGAGCGTCGCGGGCAGGGCGGTGGTGATCTTGTCCATCACCGGGGTGTGGAACTGGTAGGAGGTGCCGAAGTCGCCGGTCAGCGCGTTGCCGCAGTAGTCGAAGAACTGCGTCATGACCGGCTGGTCGAGGCCGAACTCCTTGCGCATCGAGTCCAGTTGCTCGGCGGACACGCGTTTTCCGCCCGTCATCTGCTTCACCGGGTCGCCCGGGATCAGCCGGAACAGGAAGAAGCTGGTGACGAGGACGGCGAACAGCGAGACGGCGGCGCCGCCCAGCTTGCCCGCCACGTACAGGAGATAGGCACGGGTGCCCGAGGCCCGGGGCCCGCGGGCCGACGGCCCGGCGACTGCCGGATCGTCGGTCGCCGCGGTGCCCTCGGTGTCGAGCAGTGCGGGATTGCTGTCAGCGGTCATGCGTTACTCGCGGTCCTCTGCGGTCGAACGGCGGCGCAGGGCGAACAGGACTCCACCGCCGACGAGCACCACCGCGGCGGCGGCGATACCGATGATGACACCGGTCGAGCTTCCATCCTTGGAGGAACTCTTCCCATCCGCGGGCTCCGCCGACCACCAGGACCAGTAACCGTCCTGGCCGTAGATGTTGCCCGCGGCGGTCGGCATGGTGGTGATGGACTTGATCTGGTCGGTGCGGTAGGCCTCGACGGCGTTCGGGTACGCGAGGACGTTCATGTACCCGGAGTCGTAGAGCCAGGACTGCATCTGCTTGACGGTCTCGGCGCGCTTGGCCGGGTCGTACTCGGCCAGCTGCTTGTTGTAGAGCTCGTCGTACTTCTTGTCGCAGATGAAGTTGTCCGTCGCGGCGCTCTCCTTGGCCTTCACCGGGAGCGCGTTGCAGGCGTGGATGCCGAGGACGAAGTCCGGGTCGGGGTTGACCGACCAGCCGTCGAAGGCGAGGTCGTACTCGCCCGCGTACCAGGGCACGGACACATCATCGAGGCAGTTGACCTTGAGTCCAATCCCAAGATCCCCCCACCACTCCTTCAGATACTTCCCGACCGCCTTGTCGTTCGGGTCGGTGGCGTGGCAGAGGATGCGGAAGTCGAGCGGCTTGCCGTCCTTGCCGACGCGCTTGCCGTCGCCGTTCTTCTTGTACCCCGCCTGGTCGAGGAGTTGGCCCGCCTTCTTGGGGTCGTACGACAGCTTCTGCTCGGCTGAGGGCTTCCAGGCGTAGTCGGAGAAGCGGGGCGGGATGTAGCCCGCGCCCTCTACGGCGTGACCTTGGAAGACCTTGTCGACCAGCGCCTCGCGGTCGACGGAGAGGAAGAGCGCCTGGCGGACCTTCTTGTCCAGGAGGGCAGGGTTGCCGTCACCGAACTTCTTGCGGTCGCGGGTCTGGGCGCCGGGATTGGTGGCAAGGGCGAAGAAGCGCCGTCCCGGCCCTTCGTTCACCTTGATGTTGTCCGTGCCCTTGAGCTCGGCGGCCTGCGCCGGGGTGAGGGCGGGCTGGCCGGCCACGAAGGAGACCTCGCCCTTCTTGAGCGCCGCGACGGCCGCGTCCTGGTCCTTGTACGTCTTGAAGACCAGCTCGTCGAACTTGGGCGCGCCGCGCCAGAAGTTCTTGTTGGCCTTCAGCTTCACGTACTGGTCGGTCTTGTAGTCGGTGAGGATGAAGGGGCCGTTGCCGACGATGGGGAAGGTCTTGTCGTTGTTGTACTTGCTGATGTCCCCGACCTTCTCCCAGATGTGCTTGGGAACGATCGGCACATCGAGAGCAGCCATGGTGGCCTGCGGCTTCTTCAGCTCGACGACCAGCTCGGTGGGGCTGGGAGCGGTCACCTTCTTGAAGTTGGCGACGAATCCGGAGTTGGCGGTGGCGGTGCCTTCCTTGGACATCAGCTTGTTGAACGTCCAGGCGGCGTCCTCGGCGGTCGCCTTCTTGCCGTCCGACCACTTGGAGTTGTCCCGGATGGTGTACGTCCAGGTCAGCTTGTCCGCGGAGGGCTTCCACTTGGTGGCGAAGCCCGGGATCGCGTGGTTGTCCTTGGCGTCGTAGTTCGTCAGGTACTCGTTCGTGAGGCGAAGGATGCTGGTGCTGAGCAGCCGCTGCGCGAGGAACGGGCTGAGCGAGTCGACGCTCTGCGCCACCGCCACGGTGAGCGTCTTCTTACCGTCCGCCTTGGCCTCGGCCTGCTGGGGCGCCGGATTGAGGGGAGAGGCGAGACCTGCCGTCAGGGCGAGGGCGCCGGCTCCGGCGGCCAGGAGGAGATGGAGACGGCGGCGTGGTGGAGCCTTCGTGGTGGGATGAGACCGTGTTCTGCCGTGCTGATCTTGTGTGTCCATGGGTCGGTGACCTCGCGTCATCGCTCGCACAGGGATGGCTAGTTGATCAAGTAACGCCAGCTGGTTGATGTGTGTGTCTACCAGCGCCAGTCTGCGCCAGTCAACGGCAGGTGAACCCCATGTGGCCTGCGGAAATAACGAGTTGACCCGGATTTCATCCGCATTGGTCAAGACCTGTGAAGCGTGGCTGGTCGGGGGGTGACGGTGGGGGGAGGGGCAGGTGGGGGAGTGTGGGGGCGGAGGCTGGGGTGGCCCGGCGGGGTGTCGGCCCACCCGCCCATGCTCTCTTCGCTGCTTGGTCAAGGCTGCGGGGCAATCGGACGGGTGGGTGGGAAAGTTTGTTCGTCAGCGAGGACTGCGGGGGCTGCGGGGACTGCGAGGACTGCGGGGGACTGCGATGACTGCGGGGCGCCTGGTCAACGAACTGGGCCCGCACCAGAAAGCGGTGCGGGCCCAGTCATGATCGACGGAGGCTACTGCTGAGGCGCGCCCGGCGGCTGATAAGGGGCGCCGGGCTGGTACGGCTGCCCAGGCGCAGGGGCCTGCGGAGCCGCCGAGTTCTGCCACCCCTGCGGAGCCCCCGGCTGCTGCGGATAGGGCTGCGCACCGGGCTGCGGCTGAGGTTGCGGTTGCTGCTGAGGCTGAGGCGCGTACGGCTGCTGCGGCGCTTGCCCGGGGTGGGGCGCTTGCCCGGAGTGGGGCGCCTGTCCGGGATAAGGCGCCTGTCCAGGCTGCGGGGCCTGCCCGGGATAGCCCCCCTGCCCCGGCAGGGGCGGAGCCACGACCGGCGGCGGATTCCCGTCGGAAGTCCAAAGCCCCTGCTGCTGCTGAGCCCGTACAAAGTCCTCCGCGACCATCGCGGAGAGATTGAAGTACGCCTCCCGAACCTTCGGCCGCATCATGTCGAGATCGACCTCGGCACCGGCGGCGAGATGTTCATCGAACGGAATGACGACAACACCCCGGCACCGCGTCTCGAAGTGCGACACGATGTCGTCAACCTTGATCATCTTCCCGGTCTCACGCACTCCCGAGATGACGGTGATGGAACGCGAGACAAGGTCGGCGTACCCATGCGCGGACAACCAGTCCAACGTCGTGGACGCACTGCTGGCCCCGTCCACGGACGGCGTCGAGATGATGATCAGCTGATCGGCGAGATCGAGAACACCCCGCATGGCGCTGTAGAGCAGCCCGGTACCGGAGTCGGTCAGGATGATCGGGTACTGCTTCCCCAGTACGTCGATGGCGCGCCGGTAGTCCTCGTCATTGAAGGTCGTGGAAACGGCCGGGTCGACGTCATTGGCGATGATCTCGAGCCCGGACGCGGCCTGCGAGGTGAAGCGCCGGATGTCCATGTATGAGTTGAGGTGCGGGATCGCCTGGACGAGGTCACGGATGGTGGCCCCGGTCTCGCGCCGCACGCGGCGCCCGAGCGTGCCCGCGTCGGGGTTGGCGTCGATCGCGAGGATCTTGTCCTGTCGCTCGGTGGCGAGCGTGGACCCGAGCGCGGTGGTGGTCGTGGTCTTACCGACACCACCCTTCAGGCTGATGACGGCGATGCGATAGCAGGAAAGGACCGGAGTCCGGATCAGCTCCAACTTCCGCTGCCGCTCGGCCTCTTCCTTCTTGCCGCCGAGCTTGAACCGCGAACCACCGGCCGCGGGCCGACTGCTCTTGGCCTTCGGCTTGTTGTTGCGGAGAAGGCGATCGGAGGAGAGCTCGACGGCGGCGGTGTAGCCGATCGGCGCCCCGGGGTTGGTCCGCTCGCGCTGATCGTGCTGCACGGTCTGCGGCCAGGCGGCGCCGGTGCGGGGGTCGATGGGCGGCTGAGGCTGCGCCTGCGGCTGGGGCTGCTGAGCCGGAAGCGGCTGCTGCGGCTGCGGCTGAGGCTGTACGGGGGCAGGGGGCTGGGGCATTGCCTGCGGTACGGGCAGGTTCGGGTTGGCCTGCGCCAGTGCCGGGGGTGCGGGCTGGGGCTGCTGGGCTGGCGGCGCGGGCGGCTGCGGGAACCCGTAACTGCCCTGCGGGGGAGGGGAGTTGGGATTGACCGGGGCGGGAGGGCTCTGCTGCGGGAATCCATAACCGGCAGGCGGGACGGGAGCTTGGGGGGCCGGAGCCGGGGCCGGGGCCGGAGCCGGGGCCGGTGCAGGCGCACCGGCCTGCGGGAAGCCGTACCCGGTCGGCGGGACAGGAGCGGCGCCCTGCTGCGGGAATCCATAACCGGCAGGCGGAACAGGCGCTTGGGGAGCCGGAGTCGGAGCCGGAGCCGGAGTCGGGGCGGGCGCGGGCGCAGGCGTCACGGGAGTCGGAGCGGGTGCACCGGCCTGCGGGAAGCCGTACCCAGTCGGCGGGACAGGAGCATCGGCGACCGGCGCGGGCGCGACCGGCGAAGGAGCCACCGGCCCGGTAGGCGAGGGCCACGCCGGAGGCGCGGGCAGAGGAGCCTGCGGCTGAACGGGCGCAGGGGCAGGGGCAGGGGCAGGAGCGGGAGCAGGCGCGGGCTCAGCCTGCTGCGGCACCGGCGCCTGCTGCTGCACGGGCTCGGGCCACTGCGGCGCGGACGTGGGCGCGGCGGGCTGGAAGGCGGGCGGCAGCGGCGGAAGCCCACCGTGCGGCGCGGGCGGCGGAGTCCAAGAGGGCGGCACGGAGTCCTGTACCTCATCGACAGGCGAGGAGGGCACGGCGTCCTGAGGAACGGCATCGCTGATGTCGTCGACGACATCAGAGCCGTCCACCTCATCGGCTTCATCGGCTTCATCAGCCTCTACCTCATCCGCAGCCACAGCGTCGTCATCATCCGAATCCGAATCATCGGAGTCATCCGAGACAGGCGCTTCGAGGTCGACGTCGAGATCGGGGGCACGGTCGCCAAGTTCGGCTACAGGCTCGACGGAAGCGGAAGGCGAATCGCCACGGTCGTCAGCATCGACCTCACCGGCCTCATCGGCGGCCCCAGCAGACTCCTCGGAACCAGACTCCACGGAACCGACCTCGTCCGACTCATCCGCATCCGAGGCCTCCGAAGAGCCAAGGTCATCCCCTGCGCCATCCCCTGCGCCAACCCCTGAGTCATCCGCCTTCTCGGCATCAGCCCCCTCAGCAGCGGCCCGCTCCGCAATCTCTCGCTTGAGCGAGGCAGAGGAGAACCGCATGGTGGCGCCACTCTCCAGGTCGCCACCCCCAAGGCTCTCAACCTCAGCCGCAGGCTCAACCTCAGGCTTAGGAACCACCCCGGTCACATGCACAGAGGAGGCCACACCGGCAACGGCACCACTCCAGTCGGCAGCACCCCCCGAAGGCGTCTCCCCCTCAGGAGCAGCCGGCTCCGGAGAAGGCTGAAACCCGCTCCCCACAGGCAGCTTCGGCACAGCGGCAGGCGGCCCGACCGGCGGAACCGGAGGCTCAGGGGCTACGGGGGGAGCGGAGGGCGCCGAAGCAGCCGCAGTCGGAGCAGCCGGAGTCGGCTCAGCAGAGGCCGCAGGCGCACCCGCACCCGCATCCGTAGGCGACGCCGAAGGCGAAGGCGTCTCCCCCGCGCTGCCGGACGCATTCTGCGTATACCAGGCAGGCGGGGCGTAGTCGATGGTGAACTCGCCCGTCGTCTCGGCAGCGGACTCCGCGTCGGACTGATCATCGACGGGTGAGTCCCAGCCCCCGCGGATCTCGTCCCGATCGCTGTTCACAATGCCTCCTGGTGTGGTCGAGCACCCTCGTGCCGTGGTGGGGGGCGACCGTTCCTGTCGTCCGATCCGCCTTGGCTCTCCCCGTTGGTGACGCGAACGACCCACTCGTGGGTTCTGGCGTCGCGCCCTGTCCCAGCCTAATCACCAAAACCACCAGCACGGCAGGGCAGGCCACCCCACGAACACTGTCCTTTCCGTCACGCCCCGCTCCGTAGCTCCGCACACCGTCGAAACAGCAGGGGCAAACCACGCAACAAGCGACAACATGGCGCAAATTCGAGAGGCGAGCGCAAGTCCGTCCTCTCGGGCCTCTCGGGCCTCTCGGGCAGAATCCCCACCCGCCACACGCACGTGATCACCCGCCCTGCATAGTGGGTCCGATTTCGACGAAGAGCTTCGACAAAAAGCTTCGACAAAAAGCAGTGGGTGGCGGACTCGCGCCCCGAGACCCGCGTCGGTGCAGAAAGGACCTCACGAAGTGAGCTTCGGCCCGCCTCCCTCCTCGTACACGCAGTCCACGCTGGTGGCAGACAGCACACAAAGGAATCGCCGCCGCAGGAAGCTGCTCGGTGTTGTCTTCGTCGTCGTGGTCGCGGTGCTGTGCGCGGGTGGCGGCTTTCTCTGGTTCGGGGGCGACGACCCCGCGGGCGGCGACAACAAGTCGACGTCGGCCACCGTCCCGCAAGGGCGGCTGGACGTCAGGCAGACGGTCGAGAAGCGCCCGGCGAACACCTCGGGAAGCATGGCCTTCCGGTTTTCCGCCGATGACATGGGGCCCGGCGAGGAGTACACGACGCCGGGCACCTGGGCCACGGACAAGATCCTCGCCAAGGGCATCAACAGAACGCTGGTGGGATTCAAGATCGGCAAGGACGCGGCGGCGGGCGACGAGACCTGGAGCATCAGGCTCGCGGGCCCGATCTGCGGAGTGACGCGCCACGTGACCGTGCAGGGCCGCACCGCTGTCCTCCACCGGTCGGGGGAGGACGAGGAGTCGCCGTGCGACCACGTGTCTTTCGTCGACCTGAACACGGGCGACAAGCTCTGGGACAAGAGCTTCCCCACCTCCGACACGGTCTTCGGGCAGGACCCCACGAGCGTGACCCTGACGCACGGCACGGTCGCCGTTACCTGGGGCGACGGTTCGGCGGCGTACGACATGGACAAGGGGAGCCGTCTCTGGAAGAAGAGCCGTGTCTCCGACTGCAAGCACATGGGCCTTGCGGGCGATCGAGGCCTGCTCATGCTGCTCTCCTGTGTCCACCCCAAGGACACGACGTACCAGGTACGGAAGCTGGACCCGCGTACCGGCGACGCGAAGTGGACGTACCAGGTCGCTGACGGCGTCAAGGGCGTCAACCTGCTCTCCGCCGAGCCCGCGGTCATCGCGCCCGCGGCGGGCGACGTCGAGGTCACGCACCTGATCTCCCTCAACGACCGCGGAAAGCAGCGCGCCACCGTCCGGCTGGAAGGCGGCCACTACGTCGTCAACTGCGAGGACCCACTGGACTTCGGCGCGGTCGACAACTGCCCCTCGACTGTCGTCAGCGGCGACCAGGTCTTCGTCACGAGCCGCGAGGACCCGCACGGCGACATGGTCAACAACGCGAACCGGATCGTGTCGTTCGATCTCAAGACCGGCAAGACGGTCCTGAAGTTCGAGTCGGGGCGCAACCAGCTGCTCTACCCCCTGCGGATGAGCGGCGACCAACTCCTCGCGCTCCGCGACAGCACCGACCACATCACGCCCTCGGCACTGGTGAGCCTGAACCCGAAGACCGGCAAGGAAACCCCGTACTTCTACTACAGCCTGCCCATCGAGGGCTGGACACTCACCGCCCCGGACTCGAACGACATCGTCGTCCAGAACGGCCGCCTCTTCTTCGGCGCCCCACGGGCGATGGGCCCGACCGGGGGCAAGAAGAAGGAGTGGGTCTGGCTGACGATCGGAATCGAGAGCGCGAAGCAGGGGCGCGCGAGCTAATTCCTGGGCGGTAACTCCAGGGCGGTATCTCTCCGAGGCAACTCCCGAGCGGACCGGCCCGCATCATCCGCCGGTCCGCCAGGCTCCTCCCTCGGCCACCGCAGATCAGTCCATGCAGATCCGCCCATGCGGATCAGTCCATCCGCCGCGCGGTACCCAGCAGTCCGTTCTCGGCATCGGTGGCCTGCGTCATCACGTACTGCCGGTCACGATCGCCGCACCAGAGTGTCACCCCGTCCGTGAGAGTCGGCAGGGCCTCGACGTCACCGCTGGGCAGTGCCAGGGACCGCCCGATCTGAGTCGCCTCATCCGGCGACACCCGCTGTACCCCCACGAGCCGGGCCTGCCGGATCAGCCGTGGTGCCACCGGGCTCAAGTACGGCAGCACGGTCAGCACCGACTGCCAAGGGCCGGACACGACCCGCCCGCGCGGAGGCCGCATCCCGCAGTCCCGCACCACAAGCACCGGACTCCCGGCTGACGCGCCCATCGGCGGCACCCGCCCCACGTCATGCACCGACATCCCACTCGGCCCGACACCAAGCGCCCGCACCAGCTGACCCCAGGCCTCCGCCCGCCCGGTCTCCACGGCCACCCGGGCTCCCGTCGCGGCGGCCCGCAACGCGATGACCTGGGCCGTCCACAGCCCGCCGATCAGCAGCACGTCGTACGGAGTAGGCCGATTGACCCCGAGGACGGCGGGCTGCCCCTGCCCGTCCACGCCGATCACGACGCCGTCGTCACCGATGGGCAACGCGAGCGCGTCCACCTGCTCGGCGGAAATCGTATGGCGGCCGTGCCGCGGCCCGAGCAGCCCGAACCCACTGCGCACCGCCGCACGGAACCCACGGCCCGGAGCGGACGGCACGGCGGGAGCCGCGGGAGCCGCGGTGGTCGTGACGGCCATATCAGCGGGTACCTCCGAGCGGAAGAGTGGCGAGCATTCCCGGCAGCTGCTCACGATCGAGCCGCACCAGTCCGGTTCCCGCCTGCCGGGCTCCCTGCTCCAACGCACGCCGAGCAGCGACAAGTTCGGCATCACTGCGCCCGGTCACGCGCACATGCCCGCACAGAGAGACCTCCTGCCGCTCGCCGCGCCGCAGGGTGAGGCTGAACGTCGTGGCCAGCGTCGGGAGGGCGGTGAGCGATGCGACGAGCTGAGGCAGCGACGGACCACCCGCGTTCCCCAACTGCGGCCAGCGCCGCACCCAGTAGGTCGTGTGCCGACGGTTGTCGCAGCGCCACGCGCGCGCGGACTCCTCAGTCCTGCGCTCCGGCAGTTCGGCCCGCCCGGCCTGCGCCGTGACGAGCGGATTGGCACACGCCGAGGTGGCGATGGCGGCGGCCAACTGCTCCTCGGTCAGCGCAGTAGCCCGAAACCCGGCCCCGGTCAGCCGACTGGCCAGCTGATCCATGGCCCGCACCACGCACTTCTGAGCCCCCACAAGCCCACCCCCACGCGCCGCCACCGCCTCGGGGCAGAGCTCAGGATCAAGCTTCAGGGCAACCCAGGTAATCCGTACGGCTGGTGCTCCGGTCTGGGCCTGAAGGGGCGCGTAGTTGCTGACAGCCACGGACTGCTGCGGCAGATGCAGCGCGGGCGCAGGCTGGGTGTGCTGCACGATCTGCGCCGACTCGAGCCGAATCCCGTCCACCTCCAAGGCGTCTCGTACGAGCCCAACCGGCAGTGGCTGCCGCCCGCGCTCGGCCCGCAAGGCGGTGGCATCCGACTCGATCTGGAGCACGGCGGTCACGAACGTCCCGTCCCCGACCATCCCGACCTGCCGCCGATCCCGGTCTCCGTAGGCGTACGTACGGAGGGCGGGGTCGCATTCGACGGCCGGGGCGAACGCAGGCTCCGTACCCGGCGGTATCGGCGTACTCATGGCTCGGCGCTTGCGTGCCCGCAACGCCTTCGCGGTGCCGAACCATTCGTGCCATGCGTGGCCACGACGGCGTACGACGGCAAGCAGCACCAGCACAGCGGCGACGACGGCGGTCGGCACGACGGCCAGCGGATCCACCACCCACGCGGCCAGCAGAAGGGCCGCCGCGACCTCGATCAGCACCAGTCGTTGCAAGCGGGACGATCCGAACTGCGCGGAACGCGCCCGCAGATGGAACACGACAGCCCCACGGGTCGACGACGCGCCGGCCCCAACGGCCCCTGCCTGCCCCTGAGCTCCGGTCCGAGCTGCGGAAGCCATCAGCCCACCCACCCCCCCGTAAATCTCCCGAATCACCTTGCTGGGAACGGAACATGCACCCCAGAAATACCTGGGAACCTTACCCACCCCACACGCGCGATTACTCAACAGGCATAGTAGGGGCCGGGTCTGACAACGGAGGGTGGGGGTCACTTGCCCCCGGCGCTGCACGGGGAGAAGCAGACACTCATGGCATCACGGCGGGACGAACTCAACGCCTACACCTTCGCGAAGCGCCGCACGCTGGCGTCCTTCATCCAGCCGTCGCCTTCGGGTTCGGAGGAAGGCGCACCGCGCCCGCTGCGAGGCATCGTCCCCGGCATCATCGTCGGAGTGATCGTCCTGGCTGTCTTCGGCGCATGGGGCATGTTCAAACCGGCGGCCAAGCCCGGCTGGGACGAGCCGAAGCAACACGTGATCATCGCGAGCAAGTCCACGACCCGATACGTCGTCCTGGAGACGAAGGGCAAGCCCCAGCTCCACCCGGTACTCAACATGGCCTCGGCGAAGCTCCTCCTGGACGCCGACAAGGGCGATGTCATCAACGTCGACGAATCGGTCCTCGACAAGGGCAAGATCCGCCACGGCGCCACCATCGGCATTCCGTACGCACCCGACCGCCTGCCCTCCGAGTCCGAGGCGGGCGCCGTCAAGCGCTGGGCGGTGTGCGAGCGTCCGGGCGAGGGTGGCAGGGCCATCCAGAAGGCCGCATTCATCCTGGCGGAGCGCGACCAGAACAAGACCGAGGGGCGCGAACGGCTGCGCGGCGGCGAACTGTTGTACGTAGTCGGCCCCGACAAGGTCCGCTACGTCGTCGATGCGCGGGGAACCGCGTACCGAATCGCGGAGAAGAACAAACTCAACGTCCTCCTGCGCACCATTGTGGGCCTCGGCCGTGAACCGCAGCGGGTCTCCAAGGAGTGGCTCGAAACGCTGCACTACGGAGACCCGATCACCTTCCCGAAGGTGGAGGGCGTCCCCGGAGCTGCCGCCAACGTGCCGAGCCTCCAGGACCGGGAGGCGAACCAGGTCGGCATGGTCCTCCATGCATCCGACGGAGCTGAGAAGCAGCACTACGTAGTCGAGCCCGGACGGATCACCCCGGTCTCCGACTTCACCGCGAAACTGCTCCTGGCCAGCCCTGACCTTGTCAAGGTGGGCCAGGACGGCCACGCCCGCGACCTGAGCACCGGCGCCTTCACACCGGACCCCGAGAAGGCCGACGCGCAGCGCAGATGGCCGAGCGAGGCGCCGAAGGCGGCCAACGAAGCCTCCGACGAGGCAGGGAGCCGCAACACCATCTGCAACGTCCTGCGCAAGGTAAACGGCGACAACGGCCACACCACACTCAGCACATGGGCGGGAACGGACTTCCCCGCCCCGCTCCCCACCGGCTCGTCCAGCGCGTACGTCACGGCCGGATCGGGCCTGCTCTACCGGCAGTTCACCGGGTCACAGACCAAGACGGGCGGCATCTTCCTGGCCACGGACACAGGCCTGCGCTACGCGATGCAGTCCAACAGCGACAGCGCGACGGACGACGCGGGCATCGGCACTTCGGCCAAGGAGCGCAAGCAGCAACAGCAGGAGGCGCAACAGGCGCAGACCCGCCTGGGCTACGCGAATACGGACGTGACTCCAGTCCCGGCCCCCTGGTCAAAGTTCCTCCCTACGGGCCCACGCCTCTCGACATCGGCGGCACGCCAGCCGCAGGGCTCCTAGGCGTAGGGGGGGGCGGACGATGACGTACGCACAGCGCTGGTCGCACGCTGCAGCAGCCACGGCAGCGACCCTGACGGCGGTGATCGCGACGACAACGCTGCTCTCCGCATCCACCGCGACGGGGGCTTCCGGAGACCAGTGCACGTTCGGTGACAAGAAGTACGAGGGCCGCCCCTGGTCCCTGCAGCGAGTCCTCCTGGACGAGCTGTGGCGCCAGTCCACAGGGAAGGGCGTACGGGTAGCGGTGATCGACACAGGCGTGGACGTCAAGAACCCACAACTCAAGAGCGCGGTGGACGTGTCGCGAGGCCGCAATCTCCTCCGCAAGAACCTCAAGGACGACAACGGCGACAAGATCAAGCGCGGCAAGGAGAACGGCACGACGGACACCGTCGGCCACGGCACGCGCGTGGCGGGCATCATCGCGGCCCGCCCGGCCAAGGGCACCGGTTTCGTCGGCCTGGCCCCCGACGCGACGCTGATCCCCATCCAGCAGAACGACGCGGAGGGCCACGGCACCGCGGAGACTCTCGCGGCGGCAATCAACTACGCGGTCGCGGCGGACGCGGACGTCATCAACATCTCCCAGGACACGGCCAACGCGGTAAAGCCGACCCCGATCCTGAAACAGGCAGTGGACAAGGCCCTCAGCCACGAAAAGGTGATCGTGGCTTCCGCCGGCAACGACGGCGTGGGCGGCAACGTCAAACCGACCTACCCGGCCTCCTACGAGGGCGTATTGGCGGTGGCGGCATCGGACCGCAACAACGAACGGGCCCCGTTCTCCCAGTCAGGCAAGTGGGTGGGTGTGGCAGCCCCCGGCGTAGACATGATCTCCACAGTGCCCCTGGGCGGCCACTGCTCGGACAACGGCACAAGCTTCTCGGCGCCGTACGTCGCGGGGGTGGCGGCCCTGATCAAGTCCAAGCACCCCGGCTGGACGTCCCGCCAGATCACCGCCCAGATCAAACAAACAGCAGAACGCTCGGTAGCGGGCCACGACCGCCTGGTCGGCTGGGGAGTGGTGGACCCGGTCCGAGCCTTGACGGAAGACGACCACCCGATCGAGACCCCCCACGCCCGCGAGGGCGTCACTCGCGCGGAGGCCCCAACTCCCGCGAAGCTCCAACTTGATGAGACGGCGGAGGAGCGAACGGCTCGGATTGCTACGTACGTGGCTGTGGGGGCGGGGGTTGTGGTGGCGGGGCTTGGTGGGGTGGGGGTGGCTGTGCGGGATAGGCGTGCGCGGGGCCGCAGTCGTGGCCGTGTCCGTGGGGAAGACAGCTGACGGAGACCTGATGGTCCCTCATCGGCGTCTGGCTCAAGGGCAGCTTGGGTTCGTCGGACCGCCTGCCGTGTGACCCGGCGCTGCGAGGCCACCCTGTCAGCGACGTCGAACTCATAGCTGCCAGTGGCTATCGGCGGTTGCCGTATAGCCCCTGATTTGCTGAGTGTTCCAGAGCTCTCCTGGGTACGGCTACTCATGCGTCACCGAATGTCGATGCCTACCGTCACATGCATGTTCAAGGTTCGTGTATCCAGAGCCCGGACCTCCGGGCGATGCGTTCTGTATGCCATCACAGGGCTCGCAATGATGGCGCTGCTAGTCGCTGCCGTGGTGCTGGGGAACGTCGTGTGGAACGGTACGCCGTATCCTCCGGCCAGCCCGGACGCGGTCGCGCAACGGCTTAAGGCGCGGTCCGACGAGGTGCACGACGGCTTCGCGCTGCCCGAAAAGTATGCCGCGGACTCGGGCAGGATCGATACGGGCGCCTGCTACTACCGCGGGTTGAGGGGCATCGCTCACATTGACGAGGCACGAAGCGACGTCCGCAGCTTCGGCCTTGATTGGAGCGTGCCCGACGTTCCCGAAGCCACCGCCCGAGGGGCACAACGGCGCGTGCGCCAGCAGCTGGTGCAGAAAGGTTGGAAACTCACCCACGAAGGCGACCGTACAGGCGCAACCTTCCGTGAACTGGGCTTCCGATTCGAGAACCCGGAAGGCGGCGACCATGTCGACGTGCAGTGGAACGAATTGACCAAGACTCTGTTCATCAGGGTCTACGCCCCCTGTTTGCAGGTTCCCGACCAGTTCGTGGAGCACGGCTGGTCTGAAGCGGACTGGCACCCGAAGGAGCAATCCGCTGATCTTTGAAGGGATGCCCCCCTCAGGATTGGAATCGATTCGCCTCTCGTCTGGATTTACTGGCCCATCGGCTGACTTCATCCCCATCCTGGATTGGCCCTCAATTGATCAGACCCGCTCAAGAAGCGACGGGGAGTTTCGCTGGGAGTTCGCATCGTGCCTTCTGCTGGGAGAATTTGGCTGTACCGATTGCCAAATCGATCAAGCTCTCGCGTGCTTCCCTCTGGTCGGATTCTCCAATTTCCTTCAACTTGACAATCACGCTGAGGCTGTAACTCCCGCCTGGAATTTGACCAGCTGGCGTGCACGGGACGAGTACAGCGGCCATTCGACCTGAAGCTACGCCCCCTGCCCCGGCCGTGAAAGGCTTGAGGTCTTGAGCATTTCGTGTTTCACTCAGGACTTCATCTTCGACCCAGTCCTTCGAAGGCTCGGCGAGCATCATTTCCGTCCGAGCGCTAAGGATAATCTTGTCCTCGGCGCTCACGAAACAGGCTGATGTGTAGCTGCTGTCGTCATCGCCCACTCGTGTCCCGGGCGTTTCTTCGAAGGAGTAGCTGGCCTCAGACGGAAGCACCTGCCGGAGTGCCGGAACCGCCGAACGCCCCATGGACTCGCATACATCTCTGGACTCGATGGTGTCTGACTTCTGCTCAAAGGGCGGCAGATTGAGCAGATAGGCCGTAGCCCCGATCAGTGCGACTCCGGCGAGCGACGCAATAGCGGCAATGAATCTCTTCCGTGCTGCGAGCATGTATCAACTTGGCCTTTCCAGCTGGCGCGGGACGCCCTGACCGTCAAATGCGTCTGCGACATTGGTCTTGGCGTTGTTGAATCCTGATTCCGCCGCAGTTGCCGCAGCTGAGATGATATGCGTCGAATGCGTTCCTGCGCTATCTCCAGCTTTTTGGGCGGCCTTTTCGACAAGCTGATATGTGGATTCTTTGGTCCCTTCCATTTCTTGACCATTGCGGTAAATTACATTACCGGCGTCGTCCTTCATGGAACCCTCGGTGATGGCTTCAATGATTTCGTTGGCAGCCGTGCCGCCTACACCCCCGACCACGATCCCACCTGGTCCAAGCATGGGAGCAGTACCTAGACCGATTCCGATCCCTACAGCGGTTCCTCCCCAGGTGCTTGCATGCTTCAACGCAGTGTTATAGGCATCGTCCTTTGCTCCACCCTCCTGTTCTCCCTCGTACGTGCGGCCTGCGCCGATGGTGCCTTCAACCTCTCCGGCGACCCTTGCGATGTCTTCGATCCCCTTCTTGAGATTATCGTTCTGGGAAAACGAGGAATCGTTGATATATGCCTCAGGATTCCGGAAGTGATATTCCATCAGAGATGTCGTGTAGCTGTGCTGGCCCAGGTTTACAGCGGCATATCCTTCTGGGTTTCGCCCCACGGTGTAGAGGAACCGAGTGGCGTCGTGTTCGCCGAGATTAGCTGCAGATCCCGCGATCGGGAAAAGTTGGTCTTCGTTCACCCTGCCTGGATGCATCCCTCTGTGAATATCTGGCATGTACTCAGCTGCAATTTGCCCCATGCTGTCAGACATGTAGCTGTGTTCGGTAAGGTATTCAGGATTCTTGGAGATTGACTTGATGAGATCTTCCGTCAGCTTGGTCTGCTGGGCATTGTGGGCAGGCGTCTCCTTTGTCGGCATTTCTCCACCTGGATGTCCTGTGGTCGCTGCCTCGAGTGCCAAAGCCAGGTTGTTTCGTCCGGTGTCGCTGGGCTCACCCTCGGAGTCGGATTCGCTGGGCCAATCTCGTTCCTCGAACAGGTACTGAAAATTGGACTTGTTCTGCCCATTGAAGGGGTTATCTTCATCGTTCTTCGAAATGAACCGGTCGTTGAAAAAGTTCGTCGCTGCGTCAGGGCTATTCGAAAGGCCCTTCATGAACCCGGTCACCGGGTCCCATCCGGAGTCGCTTCCCGTGCGGTTGAGGTAAGGGTCGGAGGACGTTCGCTGCCATGCTCTGCCTTCGCCGTTTCCTGTGAACTTCTTCTCGGTCTCCATCAGTTGCGTGCCGTAGCTGTGAAGGAACTGGTCGTCGTAGTTGCCCCACCGCATCAGGTTGCTCATGACTTGGAATCCGAGGGGGCCGCCGCTTCCCCGCACAGGTTGATTACCGAGGTCAACCACCCTGTTTGTCCATTCCGTCATGCCAAGCGCATCGCTCTGGGTAGCGGTGGAAAGGGTTAGGCTGAGGTTCTTCTGGAGGTCGTCGAACTTTTCATGTCTCGCCTGGTTCAACTCCGGGTTTGCGTCTGGGGTATTGATGCCGACCCAGAACTCCAGCGTCCCCTTTGCCCCAAGATTGGTGGCGAATCGCTGTGAGAACAGCTCGTCGTCCGCGAACCTCTTGAGGCCGGAGTTCAACCTGTCGAATTCAGCCGTGCTGAGATCTTCCGGGTCCTTCTTGGCCAGCTTGGAGAGCTCATCTGCGTTCTTGATGGCGTCGGCTGCTTCATCCCTGTCGCTGTAGTCCACCCCGGAAAAGCCGACCGTGCTCTGATCTGCGATGGCCCGCAGGACTGTACTGGCTGTGCTGTCGCTCTCGGTGGCCTTGTTCAAGAGCTCCTGGATCTCGTCACGCAAAGCCGTGACGTCGGCCCCGCTCGTCTCAGAGGCCGCCGCCCCCTTCGCAACGCCGTCGGTGTGGCTGTCCTTCCTGACAGTGAATCCACTGCCGGACGAGGTGACCTTCAGGTTCTTGTCCTGGCCATTCTTGATGGCTGTCTTCAGCTTGCTTTGATAGTCCTTGAGCTCATCTCGAGTGTCTCTGAGGATGTCGCGGATGGACCTTGCCTGAAGGTGGGCGTCGCTGAACTCATCGGCAGTCTTGCCGATGAACTCCTTGGAAACTGTGGCGTTCACCCCAGCCCAGCTGGCCTTGTTGGCTGCGGTCGTCAGCCCCTTATGGGCCGACTCCTCCATCCGGTCGAGGTTGTCGACCATCGTCGTCCAGTCAGTGATGGCGTCGTCGAGCAGTGAGAAGTTGGCGGAACGAAGTGCTTCGAGATCCATCAGTCGCCCTTCTTCTTGCTTGGCTCTCCATACACCGGGTTCGGCTTACCGGGCTCCCCGACTCGATCGTTGAATCCTGCATCGAGAGCATCGATGCTGCTCATCTGGCGGTAGATGTAGTCCTCGTCGCCGGCATGCAACTTCTTAGTGACCCGCATGTGGTTGGAGATGTGCCCGCAGGCGTCTCGCAGAGACTTGAGTTGTTCATCCCATCGGGTGGATACCTGCTGCAGGGCTCCGCCTAGTGCGAAGCCCTGCGTCGCCAGGTTGCCTGCGGCTTTGTCGGTGGTCGGCACTGCCGATCGCCCCTCTTCCCAGAGGCGCACGAACAGGTCGTGTGCGTGCTCACCGATCTTCGCCAGCCCGGCTTCGCTGACCTGCAGGTCGCCGTAGGAGCTGGGCTCTGCGGTGGGACCGCCACCCATCCCGGGATCGGTCTGGTTCAGTTGCATGTGCGTTGGCTGGCCCTCCGCCGCCTGAGACTTCAGCTGTTCCCACTCATCCCACGCCATGGGCACATCCTTCCCCCGTGAGCCCGGCCACCCCCGACGGATGGCACCGCTCCGGCTCAACCTAACAACGCGCCTACTCTCATGGAGTGTTGTGCAGCGGCGTCTCGATTCCGTTGGCCGGTAGCGGCCCTGTCGATGTGCAGAGTCACGGCTTGTGACTGGATTTGGCACCTGTCGGCGCTTCGTCCCCTGGCCGATTCGCAACTGTCCCCTTGCAAAGTCCAGTTGGCTGTCACGCTGAGTGTGACTAGAGTGACGCGGGCGCGATAAGTGACCACCGAGCCGCCGCGATCGTGAACGATCAGAGCAGGCCGGTAACGGGGAGGGAAGGCATCGTGCTTGCTACAGATGGGCACGGAGGTACGGCGCCGTCATCGGGCGCTGACCTCAAGCGGGGGCTGGAGGCGCTGAAGACCTTCCGTCGGCGCGTCAACACGCTGCTCACGGAGTTCGAGGGTTCGGCGGGCGGTTCGAGTGAGGTCGGGGGATACAAGCTCTCCCGGGGGTCGTTCAGCGGTGGAGGCAGCGCGTTTCCCGCGGCCGACGGCCTGTACTCGCAGTACGACCAGGTGCACGAGCGGCTGACCTCACTCTCCAAGATGCTCGGTGACCAGATCGACGCCATGAGCATCGCGGTGCATGGTGCGGACGTCGGCTTCGACAATCTTGACGAGGACTTGCGACAGCGCTTCTGGGCAATCCAGACGAGGGTCGACCGTGATGAGGCCGCAGCTCAGCGTGGAATGAACGGCATGCCCGATTCGCCCCGTAGCAATGGCGACGACGGCTCTGACTCGGGGTGGCGCTAGTGAGCTTCGAAGGCCACCGTCTCAACGACATGATCGACTTGGTCGAGCAAGCGAATCCTGCCGACTTGGAGAGCGCTGGGGAGGCGCTCAAGAAGGCGCGCAACGCGATCGCCGCCGCCGCCAAGGAACTCGGTGAGCACATCGATCGAGTCGACTGGGAAGGGGCGTCGGGGGAGGCGTTCCGCAAGTGGGGCAAGAACCTCGTCACGGACACGCATCAGCTCTCCGACTTCGCCGACACCGCCAGCGTTCAGATTGCCTCGGCCGGTGCGGGGCTGGCTTCGGTCCGTAGCTCCATGCCGCCCCGGGACCAGCGCACCGACCCGAAGACGGTTGAGGACATCCCCACCCCCAAGAGGGTCGAAGGCAATGCGGAGTACGACGCCGCGGCCAAGGCGGAGAACCATAGGCAAGAGGCGATCAACCAGATGAACCGGTTGTCGTCGTTCTACCAAGTGTCGCAGCACTCGATGGCTGGGCAGGAGCCGCCTACGTTCTCGGCGATGCCGGATGTGGGAATGCCGAACGGGAAGCAGGGCCTCGCTCCCGGCCCGGAGCGGGGTGCGGCATCATCCGCAATGGCCGCCGGCAGCGCTCAGGTCATGCCTGACGGCTCTACCGCCACCGTGACGGGAGGTGACCCACGTCCGGACGAACCGTTGCCCCCGGCCCGCATTGGTGAACCCAGCCCAGTCGCCTCGCCGGACTCGATCGCTTCGCCGGATCGGCCTGTCGGCACGGAGATTGACAACGTCGGCACTCTACCGCCGCAGACCGTAAGCCCCGCCCCCGGTTCGCCACCTCCGACACAAGTTCCAACGGGTGGGGCTGGAGACCCTGTTCCTCCCATGGCAACCGGCCCCCGTATCCCTGGGACCGGCCCTATTACACGTACCCCAGTTCCTGGATCAGGCCCGAAGACCTCACTACCGAGCCAAGGCCGAACAGGTACGACAGGCCCAGCGCGACCAACCACAGGCCCTGGACGAAGTCCTTCGGTCCCGATTGGGCGTACAGGACCGACGGCCCAAGGGAGAACCATCAGCGGTCCGACGACCGCCGGGCAACCCCCTGCAGGGCGTGCCGTCACCGGAGGGGCACCTCGTCCCACTGCGCCAGGCCCGCGTTCTGGCCTGCCAGGTACTGGTGCGGGGCGCGCCGAAGGCATCGTCGGGGGGCGGCCCGCTCTTGGCCCCGCGACGGGTAACAGGTTGCCGCGCGGCCCGGTCATCGGAACCGAGGGCTCGGCTGGTTCAAGGCCAACGAACGGAGCCGGAGGACAGCGCGGAGTCGTTGGAGCGGCGCCGCACGGCACAGCCGGCAGCGGGCAGACGACTCGTCGAAGTGTCAGAAATCCCGACGGCGTGGTCGGTACTCCCAAGGAACGCACGTCTACCGCCGTAGGCCGTAGGAACGGATTCACAACCGGTGGTTCTGGCCTGGTACGTGGTCCTGCGGGAACACCACAACGTCCGGATGATGACGAGGGTGAGGGTGTGCAGCGGCCCGACCATCTGGTCGAGCACGAGGAATCACATCTGGCAGGCGACCGGCGGCACATGCCGCCGGTGATCGACTAATCGCGAGCAAGGACGTGCAGGGCATGAGGTCAGAGGCCAGTCGACGCGGCAACCGGGTCGCGCCGTTTGACCGCGGTGCAGGAAGTCGCGTCGCCTCCGTGGGCTTGGCAGTCGGTGTGCTGGCTCTCGCGTCCCTAGGGATCGCTCCGGGTGCGACGGCAGACGACACGACGACAGACGACGTCCAGTCGAAGCTGTGGCACCTGGAAGCCATGGGCGCTGATGACCTCTGGGATGTCAGTACTGGAGAGGGCATCAAAGTCGCGGTCGTCGACACTGGCGTTTCCGAGACGCCGTCACTCAAAGGCCGCGTACATCCCGGCAAGGACTTCACAGGCATGGCTGGTGCCTCGACAGATGACTACGACGGGCATGGAACCACGATGGCGGAGCTGATCGTGGGATCCGGCCGAGGCGGGGGGATCAAGGGCTTGGCGCCTGGATCAGAGGTCGTGTCCTACCGGATCGGTCTGGGTGGCAAGTTCGCGAAGAAGGGAGGCCGAAGCGCCGAAGCAATTCGGGCCGCGGCCGACAGCGATGCTCGGATCATCAGCATGTCGTTCGGTTCTGACTTCATCGACCCAGCCGAGAAGGAAGCGGTGAAGTATGCGGCTCAAAAGGGCAAGTTGATGGTCGCTGGCGTCGGAAACGACGGAGAAAAGAAGAACTTCATCGGCTATCCCGCTGCGCTTCCTTCGGTCACCGGAGTTTCCGCCGCCGACAAGTCAGGGAAGGTCGCCAAGTTTTCTGAGCGCGGAGACTATGTGGATTTGGCGGCGCCGGGCCTGAATCTCCCCCAGTGGTGCGATGAGACGTTCCGCTCATACTGCGACGACGGAGGCGGCACGAGTGCTGCAACCGCCATCGCCTCCGCCTCCGCCTCCCTGATCTGGTCCAAACACCCCAACTGGACGTCCAACCAGGTCCTCCGGGTCCTCATCGATACCGCAGGCCGCGACTGGCCCAAGGACGATCCGAGTGTCTACCTCGGGTACGGACTCGTCCGACCGGCTCCCAACTTGCTGGACGGCAAGGGAGACCCAGGCCCTGCGGATGTTGACCCCCTCACGAACCAGAAGACTCCGGGTGTTGGTTCCGGGAAGACGGCTTCCGCTTCTCCTTCCGAACCAGCTCCATCGCAAGCTTCTAAAGGTTCGGCAGGCGGCGAAGCCGCGGCGGCAGCATCAAGCTCGAAGTCAACTGAAAGCAATAGTCAGTTGTGGTTGATCATCGGTTCCATCGCTGTCGTCGTGGTGGTCGGCGGCAGCACCTTCGTAGCGATGCGTGCTCGGCGCAGGGCCTGAAGCCAGCGCAGCATCACCCGACACATCCCCAAAGAAGTTCAAGAAGGGAGCCCAGCAGTGGCTGACGGCCAGAAGTTGAACAACGAGCAAGTGGCGCTTCTGAAGAAAGAGATCGTGGGCAAGTACGAATCGGTCCAGCAGCAACTCAAGCGCCTCCAGGGCACCCTCGACACGATGGAGGTCAACTGGCGAGGCGTCGGAGCTCATGCGTTCGACAAGAAGCAGACTGAGATCAACGAGCGCATGCAGGTGATCGGGCGAATCCTGGTGGATTTCCTGGAAGGCATCAGCGGTAACGAAAAGCTCGTGGACGGGCTTGAGGACCAGGTCCGGTCGACGATGGACAGCATCGACGTGCAGTACGGCGGCAAGCACTCGGCCATCAACAGCTACTGAAGAGCAGAGGTTCTTGGGGAGCGCGTTCCCCTCAACTACCGAGAGACGGGGCAGGCATGGCAAACGTTCACTTGGACGAGCTCGCGGTCAAATACGGCGGTCTTGACGCCATTACGACTGAACTCGGCATTCAAGCAAAGCAGTTGGAAGCCGATCTCGCAGATATCAAGAGGGCCGTGGTGAAGGTGGCCGAGGGCTGGGAGGGAGAAGCCCACAAGTCGTACCTCCTGAAGCAGAAGGAGTGGGACAACCAGGTCGAGGGCATCCATCGGGCTCTCGTCGACATCGGCCAGAAGGTCAGCCAGGCCGGCGGTGACTACCGTGGTGGTGACCTGAAGGGGGCCAGCTACTTCCAGTGAGGGCTGGCAGTATCACGCAACGGGGCGGGGCAGGCGCGCGCGGGAGGCGCCTACCCCGCCCCGTTCGCGGTGGCGCAGCCCTGCCTGCCCAGGCTTTCTAGGCCATCAGGCCCTTCGCCAGTGCCCCCGTGAACTGCACCCACGCCCCACGCCCCACCGTGGCCATCGCTAGCTCTGCGTCCTTCGAATCGCGTACGGCGATCAGGTCCCCGAACACGGCTATCTCGACGCAGGCGTTGCCTGACGCCTCTGAGTGGGAGGACTTGACCCACTTCAACTCAGGCATGGGGATCCCCTCTTACAACTCTCCGGCGATCTCGAGGATGAGGTCCCTCGACTTGTTCGGATTCAACGCCACCTGTTCGACCAAGCCCAGTCGACGGCGGAAGTTGGCCAGTTGGGTCGGTGAGTCGAAGAAGGCCGCGCCGATGGGGGAGTCCACCTCGACCGTATCCAGGTGCGGGCTGCTCGCGCAGACGTACATCATCGTGTCCCCCGCCATGGGAAAGCTTTCAGCGGCGAACGGGATGACGAGGAGTCGTACGTTGGGCCGCTCGCTCTCGTCGAGGAGGCGGGACAGCTGGGCCTTGGCGGTTGTGCGGCCACCTGTATGCAGCCGCAGTGCCGCTTCGTGAACCAAACCGACGTAGGGCACTGCTGTTTCACCTGTGATGACGCTGTGATGCCGTCGGCCCGCATCCGTGCCTCGTATCGGGCGATGCGGCCGATCAGCCGCTGCACCCCCTCGATCTCCGCCGTGGCTGAGGGGCGGCGTGGGTGGCCCGGTTGCGGCGGGTGGCGGGCCGAACGACATCCTTCTACCAGGGGTCAGGCCAGATCGTGCTGGCATTCCTTGGGATATGAATGTGCTTTATGAGGCTGGTCTATTCTGTGCCGCGCAGCGGTCCGAATTGCGACGGTGTGTGGTGGTCTCCCTGGTCCTCGTGCCAATGGCAGCTGGCTGCTTGAACGTACCCATCTCCGTCGTTCAGTAGAAATAGGACGCCCCTGAGGGGGGCTACTCCATGGCGCACTAGGAAATCGGCCCCTTCTTTTGCGTTCAACTGTGTGATCTTGAGTTCTTGATAGCTGGGTTGTAGTTTCATCAACTCTACTGCTGGAAATGCGACATCGATGCGTGTGTCATGGATTCGGGGATGGAAGCTCCTCAGGAGCAATACAGAGTGCGATACCGAGTATTGCCAGACTTGAAACTTTCGCTGCCATGCGGCAATCTGATGCAATTCAACTCCCAGGCGTGGGCCAAGCCGACGGCTCGGGCACCTTTATCTTCTGTCCATTTTCGTAGAAATCGATGCTATCCCAGCTTCGATCGCCGAGTCGAATGGCCTTTCCAACGTGGTACATCTCGCGCTCAGTTGCAAACCAGTTGTCACCCATCCCGTTTCGGTACGCGTTCATGAAGCGTTCTGAAGGAGTGGTACCGGCGAAGCCATCCATAGAGACGTGTAGTCGAATATTTGGGTTGTGTGCGGCTGCCCTGACCTCGCTTTCAAAGTCTTGCCAGTTGTCAAGGTAGTGCGTGAAGCCGTTGGAGTCTGCGAATTCCCGTAGCCCTTCCTCGCGAATGCCCAATGCCACCTCGTTCGGGCATGGATCTGGCGCCAAGCCTAAGTGGTCGGTTCTGAGGAGCGGGTTGATTACGTACGTGACAGGGATAGGTGCAGGTGAGAGGCCGAGTGGGTCGGGCGTGAAGTATCGACCCGTCTCGGCATCGTAATACCGAGAATAGTTGTAATGCAGCCCCGTCTCCGGATCAAAGTACTGCCCCGGAAAGCGAAGCGGAGTGTAAGCCGAACTGTTCGCCGCCCACGCCGTCGTACCCCACAGCGTGCTCCGCGTCCGCCACGCGATTTCCCCCTGCTCGTCCACGAGCTCACTCGGCGTCCCCACCAAGTCCGTGACGATGGCGAAGAAGCGGGAGTCGATCTCCTCCTGGGGCGCGTCCTCCGCCGTGAGCGCTGTGGTCACCGAGGTCGCTGTCGCCGCCGTGATGCGTTCCGTCTGGGCAATGGGATGCAGGCCGCGATGGTCCCAGGTGAGCGTGACAGGGTTCGCCAACTCGGCGGAAGACGTCGTCTGTTCGCACAGCGTCGTCCCATCCCACGTGAAGTCGACCCGCTCGACGACCGTCTCCCCGTCGTCCGCGAGCCGCAGCTTCGCCGTGCGTCGGCCCAGTGGGTCGTACGTATAGCGCCACACCGTCCCGTCCGGCGTAACCGTCGACGTCAGGCGGTCCTCCGCGTCCCACGAGTACCGCCACGTATCCGGCTTCCGGGAGAGGCGGGTCTTCTGGCGCAGGGTGATGCGGCCGAGGGCATCGTGCTCGTAGCGGACGGCCCCGGCGTGCGTGATCCGCGTGCCGACGTAGGCCCGCCGCCCTGTCGCCTCCTGCCCAGGATGCCCGGCAGGCCAGGACGCCTCCGTCTGGTTTCCTGCCTCGTCGTAGGCGTACGCCTCGGTCCAGTTCGCCGCGTGGACGGCTGTGACCCGGCCCGCCGCGTCCAGGTCGAAGCGCCGGGCGCCCGACAGCTGATCGTCGATGCCGATCAGATTGCCGTCCGCGCGGTAGGAGTACGCGCGGTGCTGGACTGATCGGCCGCCCGGCGTCGTGACCGACTGAGTGGTGAGTCGGCCCAGTTCGTCGAAGGCGTGGTCCAGCGTGATGGAATCGCCGATGTGGCGGGTGAGTTCGTGCCCCGCGGAGTCGTAGGCGAAGTCGATGTTGCGTCCCGACGTGACCAGCCGACTGCGGCGGCCCGCCGCATCGTACGACCACGTGCTCGACGCCCCGGTTGGGGTGGTCCTGCCGGTACGGCGGCCCAGTTCGTCGTACGTGAAGGTGAGCTTGCGGCCGTTGACCGCCTCGGATCTGAGTCGGCCGAAACGGTCGCGCAGGAGGGTGAGAGTGGTGTCCGGGCTTGTCGCCTGGGCGAGTTGGTCCGTCAGGTCGTACGCGAAGGTCGTGACCGTGCCGTCCGCGTCCTTCCGCGCCACTTGCCCAAGGGCGTTGCGCTCGAAGGAGATGGTCTGGCCGGTGCCGTTCGTGCGGGACGTCAGGTGGCCCGCGCTGTTGTGGGTGTAGGTCAGGGTGCGGTCGTCGAAGTCCGTTTCCGATGTCAGGCGGCCCGCCGGATCGTAGGCGTAACTCCACTTCAGGCCCTGGGGGTTGGCTACCTGGGTGAGTCTTAGTTCCTTGTCGTGGGAGAACTCGTAGCGCACGCCGTCCGTACCCGTGCGGGCGGACATCAGGTCGAAATGGGTGTACTCGTACGTCGAGACTGCGCCCATCGCATCCGTATGGGTTGTGCAGTTGCCCTCTCCGTCGTACGTCCATGATTCCGCCGACCCGTCCGGAGTGGTCCGGCAGGCAAGCCGTCCCTCGACCGTCCACTTCAGTCCGGTCGTCGCACCCAACGCGTCCGTGATTCCGACAGGTCTGCCGAAGGAGTCCCGTTCGTAGTGGGTCACCGCGCCGAGAGGGTCGGTGATCATGGTCGGGAGGCCGGTCCGGTCGCAGCGGACATGCGTCGTGGCACCCAGCGGGTCGACGACCGTGGTGAGGTGGCCTGCCTCGTCGTACGTGAAGTGCGTCGTCCTGCCCGCCTGGTCGGTGACCGACGTGCGGTTGCCCCGCTCGTCGTACGACTGCCTCCGGACCGTGCCGTCCGGGCCCGTCACCCGCAGAGGCAGCCCGAGTGCGTTGTACTCCGCCTTTGACTCGCGACCGTCCGGCCGCGCGACTCCCACCAGGTTGCCCGCGTCGTCGTAACGGAACGACGTGGTGTGGCCGAGTGGGTCCGTGCGCGACAGCAGCCTGTTGTGGCGGTCCCGTTCGTAGCGCGTGACCGCGCCCAGTGGGTCTACATCGGCTACGACCTGCCAGGCCTCGTTGACCAGGAAGCGGCGGGTGTGCCCCTCGCCCGTCGTGGTCGTCGTTGCCCGGAGGCCGGTCGTCGGGTCCACGTCGTCGTAGGCGAGCCGCAGGCTCATGTGGCCCTCGGAGCCGCCCTCGGCTATGCAGCGGTCTTCGTCGTCGTACGCGTACGTGTAGGCGCGGTCGTTCGTGTCGGTCCACGACGTGACACGGCCCGCGTCGTCATAGGTGAAGCGCAGGGGCACGCCGGAGGAGTTGATTACCTCGGAGAGGTGGCCCTCGGTGTCGTAGCCGTAGCGGACCAGCTCCTGGTCAGCGGCCTCCGCGCCCTCCGGGCCGGCGCCGTCCGCCAGGTGCAGCGCCGTGACGCGGCCGTCGTCCGTCGTGAGCCTCAGGTGGTAACCACCGCTGTGGACGACCGACCGCGGCGCGCCCTCGGCGTCGTACTCGAAAGTGAGCCAGTTGCCGTTGCGGTCGTCGATCTGTTCCAGGATCGCCAAGTCGGGGCCGCTGTCTACGAAGTGCCACCGCCGCAGCGTGGCCGGATCGGAGACCGTGTAGCCGTTTTCCTCGCGGTCCAGCGGCCAGCGCGGGCCCCGGATCGGCAGGGTCGGCAAGCCCGGCGCCGGATGCGGGTAGGAGAGCAGCAGGCCGTCCTCGGTCACGAAGACGACGCCCTCGGAGTCGATCTCGAGGCGTTGGTCGACCGTGGAGGACCAGGAAGGGCCGAACCAACGTCCCAGGCGGTAGCCGGACTCAACGCGCCGCTTGAATACGAGGGGCAGGGCGCCCGGGAGGGCCACGTCGGTCTGCGGCAGGTACATCTTGCCGGTCGCGAGGTCGACCGGGTCCGTGCCCTTGCTCATCCGGGAGTCGTCAGTGCGCCCGTGCTTCGCGGGGTCGTCCCCCAGGGCTTCACGTGCTCCACGCCGTGTCCCTGACTCGGCGGCCTCCTTCGCCCCCTGCCGGACCCCCGACCGCACTCCGCCCTTCGCGAGGCCCATTCCCCTGGACCCCACCACCTCCGGCAGCAGCCTGCCGCCAAACTCGGCGGGATCCTCCTTGAAGCTTTCGTACCCGGCCTTCACCGCACGGTCGGGGTGCGTGGCCGTGGACGCGAGACCGCTCAGCGTCATGCTCAGGTTCTGCAGGTATGCCGCCGGGTGCGTGACGTTGTACGGGTCGATCGGGTTCAGGCCGCGTACGAAATTGACCAGGCCGCCCGTCCCTTTGAGAGCTCCGCCCATGACGTGGGTGAGCTCCGTATTGACCGACTTGAGGCCGTCCAAGGAGTTGGACTTCAGCCGGTCCAGCGGCGGCGGCTCGGCGGGAGCGTGGGTCAGGGCCGCCTTGACCGTGGCGGCGGCGAGTTGGCCCGCTTCGTTGCGCTGGCGGCGGGCCTCGGCGAGGATCTCGTGCGCCCGCGCCACGTCGGCCTTGCCCGGGTCCTTGAAGGGGGCAGGGCGAGGGCCCGGGTCCTTGTCCGCCTTGATGGCCGCGTTGTACGCGTCGGCACGCTTGTTGTACGCCTCCACCGCCGTGTCGGAAGCGCTCTTGCCTTTCTTGTACAGGTCGATGGCGTCCTGAGCCTGGCCCTGAGCCCATTTGACCGCATCCGCGTACCTGTCCAGGGCTTGACCCGCGTGATCGCAGGCGTCCGCCGCGTGCAGCCACTTGGTGGGGTGCACGGCGAACTTCTCGCGGAAGGTGTTGGCAGCCTCGCCTCTCCAGTGGGAGGAGTCGAGGCGGCGCATGCCCCTGCCGACCTTGTCGAAGGCCTTGTGGAAGTCCGTGAGGTGCCGCGCGCTCTCGCGGATCTTGCCTGGGCTGCCGTGGATCAAGTCCCCGGGGTGGTCGGTCTCGCCGAGCTGCTGCTCGTCGACGTTCGCCCCCAGCTTGGACGCGACACCCGCACCGACGGACTTGACGGCGTCCGCCGCGCCCTCGGCACCGATGTGGTCGAGACCGTCCGCCAGCTGTTCGCTGCCCCACTCGATGCCCTCGCCGGCGACCTTCTTCGTCGCGTCCCAGCCGTCCTCCAGCTCGCCGAAGCCGGAGCCGACTATGTCGCCTATGCCCATCAGCCGCGCTCTCCGCCTGCGGCCCGCTCCTCGGGTGAGGGCCCGAAGGCCTCGTCGAGCAGGAACTCGTACTCTTCGTCGGTCATGTCGGCGGTCCGCTGGACGGCTCCACTGCCGAGCATGTCCGAGGTGAGGACATCGCGGCCGGCGTCCTGCCAGCCCTGCTTCATGTTCTCCCCGGCCTTGTCGAACGACTCCTCGCTGTAGTCCGGGTCGGCGAAGGCGTGATGGTCGCCCAGCTCGTCCCAGCTCATGCCGGTGACCTCGTCCTCGGTGGCGTACGGGTTGCCACCCAGGGAGTTCGAGACCACCTTCAGCGAGCCGTCCACGTACACGTCCGTCTCGTGCAGTGTCCCCGCCGCGAGGCCCACCCCCTCGGCGAAGTCGTTCCCCTTATTGACCAGGGAACGCACGCCCCATTGCCATCGCTCGACGAAGGAATCGAAGGCGCTGAGCAAGCCAGGATGTCCCAGCTCCATCCCGGAGAGGGCGATGTCCTCGAAGCCCCGTCCCTCCCCGGCCGCACCGATCGGGCCGAGTTCTCTGAGCTCGTCCAAGGTCAGGGTGATGCCGTGAGCGATGAGATCGAGGCCGCCCGCCTGGAGGTCCTTCTGGTCACCACTCACCGCTGGGACCCCCTGTCACCCTCGCTGCCCACACCCCTGCCCACAGCCCTGCCCACAGCCCTGCCCACAGCCCCGTCCGCATCCCCGTTCCAGTTCTCATCCACCGCCGCCCAATCCGGTACGACCCCCACCACCGGCGGGAGCAGCACCTCGTCGCCCTCGCTCCCGACGTCCAGCGCCACACCGCAGGGCACACCAGCGGCCGGAACGGCGGCGTCCAACACGCGTGCACCCAGGACTCGTCGGTAGTTCCACGCCCGCTCCGCCTCGCCCCTCGCTGACGCGAACCGTGCAAGCGCCTCCTCGTCGGAGAACGCCAAGATCCACCGCACTCCGTTGAAGTCGGCCGTCAACGGCGACGCGTCATCCCCGCCGAGCGGCAACAGGACAGCCGTACGCCGGAATTCACCGAGCAGCGTCGAGAACTCCCGGCGGATCCGGACGGCGTCGCTGACGACGACGGGTCGGCGGTTCGCCCCCGGTGCGGGGCTCACGACGGTCTGGTCCGCGAGGTCCGCGAGCCGGGAGCGCCTCACTGGCCGCTACTCCGACGCCACACCGCCATTGCGCGGCGAAGGCTCCAAGTCGAACTCCCCGTCCCGTGCTCCCAGTACGAAGGCCCGCCACTCCGCCTCCGTGTACCGCAGCACGGTGTCCGGGTCGAGGGAGGACCGCATCGCCACGGCGCCCTCGGGCAGATACGCGATCTCCACGCGCTCCTCGTGCGCCTCCGTGCCCGGGGCGCTCTGCCACTCGACGCCGGAGATGTCGAGGGCGTAGAGCTCCTCCTTCTCGCGTTCCTTGCGTGCCTTTTCCTGCGCGTCGTCGCGTGCATCGGTCATGGCGGAGGGGTCCCTTCAGGACGTACGAAAGTGCTGTGAGCTCACATTACTTGGGGGCTTCACCGCTGTTCACGGCTTCCGAAGCCGTCACCCTCAGTACTCCCCGGCCATCAACCCCGTCTGCACCAACGGCTTCCCCCGCCGCCGCGACACAAAGGTCCCGCGCCCTGCCGGCATCGGCCGCGGTCGCACCCCTCCGAGCACGTCGCCCTCGCCCGGGTCACCGGCGAGCACCACACCCTGCGCCCCCAGCTCCAGCATCCGCTGCATGAACGGCTCGTACGCCGCCCGGCCCGCGCCCGCCGTCGACCGCGCGATGATGAAGCGGACGCCCACATCGCGGGCGAAGGGAAGCAGCTCGGTGAGCTGTCCCAACGGATTGCCGCTGGAGTTGGACACCAAGTCGTAGTCGTCGACGACCACATACACCGTCGGGCCCCGCCACCAACTGCGCTCGCGGAGCTGCTGAGCGGTGACGTCGGCCGTGGGTGTGCGGCGGTTCATCAGGTCGGCCAGCGCCGCCATGTGGTGGTCCATGGCGTTGGACATGGGGATGTACTCCGCCAAGTGCGAAGCCGGGGTCACGTCGAGGAGGGAGCGGCGGTTGTCGACCACGAAGAGTTTGCAGTCGTCGCCGCTGAAGCGCTCCGTGAGGCGGGTGATCAGCAGCCGCAGCAGGTTCGACTTGCCCGACTCGCTCTCGCCGAAGACGACGAAGAACGGGTCCTGCTCGAAGTCCACGAAGACCGGTTCGAGGTTGGTCTCGTCGAGGGCGAAGGACACACCTCGCTTCGGGAAGACGTTGCCCGGCGGGAGCTGTTCGGAGGGGAGCTCCCTCGGCAGCAGGCGGACCTGCGGTGCGCCCGGCTCCGTCCAGTGGCGGGACACCTCGGCGGTCAGGATGGCCGTGGCATCGGCGAGGTCCGTGTCGGACGACAGGCCGTCGATGCGCGGGACCGCCGCCATGAAGTGCTGTTTCTGCGGGGACTGGCCCCGGCCGGGCACCCCTGCGGGGACATTGGCGGCGACCTTGCGGTCGAACTCCGAATCCATGGTGTCGCCCAGGCGTAGCTCGAGGCGGTTCATGAGGTGGTCCTTGAGGTTCGCGCGGACCTCCATCGACCTCGATGCGGTGAGGATCAGGTGGACGCCGTAGCCGAGGCCGCGCGCCGCGATGTCCAGGACGGCGGGTTCCAGGCCCTCGTAGTCCGAGCGGAAGTTGCCCCATCCGTCGATGATCAGGAAGACGTCGCCCCACGGCTGGTCGCCCACCGTGATGTCACCGCGTGCCCTGCGTGCCCGGAAGTCGGCGACGGATGGGATGCCTGACGTCCGGAAATACTCCTCGCGGCGCGTCATCACGCCGTACACCTCGGCGACCGTACGCCGCACCCGCTCGGGGTCGAGACGTGAGGCGACCCCGCCGACATGGGGGAGCCCGGCCACGGATGCCATTCCGCCGCCGCCGAAGTCCAGTCCGTAGAGCTGCACCTCGTACGGAGTGTGAGTGAGGGCGAAGGACGCCATCAGCGAGCGCACCAAGGTCGACTTGCCGGACTGTGGGCCACCGACGATCTGCATGTGGCCCGCCGCTCCCGAGAAGTCGCACCGCAGTGCGTCACGGCGCTGCTCGTACGGCTTGTCGACCAGGCCGAGGGGGACGACGAGCCGCCCCGCTCCCGCGTATTCCGGCTGAGTGAGCCCGCGCCCCTGCACGGCAGCCAGCCCCGGAAGCAGCTGGTCCAGCGACGGTGGGCTGTCCAGCGGCGGCAGCCACACCTGGTGGGCCGCCGGGCCCTGTGCCTCCAGGCGGCGCACGATGACGTCGAGAACGGTGTCGGCGAGTGCGTCGTCCGTGTCCGCCCCGGACCGGGTGCGCGGATCCGGCACCGGCGCTGCGGCATAGCGCACAGGGACCTCCGCCGCCGTGAACAGCACCGGACGGCGGTCCACAGGGCGCGGCCCGCCCAGCGCCGCCGCGGCCTGCTCCGATCCCGAGCGGTACACCCCGGAGACGTACGCCGCCTTGAAGCGCACCATCTCGTCCGTGCCGTACTTCAGATATCCGGAGCCGGGCACGTTCGGCAACTGGTAGGCGTCCGGCACACCGAGCGCCGCGCGCGACTCCGCCGCGGAGAACGTACGCAGACCGACGCGGTACGAGAGATACGTCTCCAGGCCGCGCAGTCGGCCCTCCTCCAGGCGCTGCGACGCGAGGAGCAGATGCACGCCGAGCGAGCGGCCGATGCGGCCGATCTGCACGAACATCTCGATGAAGTCGGGCTTGGAGGTGAGGAGTTCGCTGAACTCGTCGATGACCAGGACCAGGGACGGGATCGGCTGGAGCGGGGCTCCGGCCGCGCGGGCCTTCTCGTAGTCGTGGATGTTGGCGTAGTTGCCCGAGTCACGCAGCAGCTCCTGGCGGCGGTTGAGCTCGCCGCGGATGGAGTCGCCCATGCGGTCGACGAGCGTCAGGTCGTCCGCCAAGTTGGTGATCACGGCGGCGACATGCGGCATCTGCGCCATGCCCGCGAAGGTCGCACCGCCCTTGAAGTCGGCGAGCACGAAGTTCAGGCTCTCGGAGGAGTGGGTGACGGCGAGGCCGAGGACCAGAGTGCGCAGCAGCTCCGACTTGCCGGAACCGGTGGCTCCCACGCACAGCCCGTGCGGGCCCATGCCCTCCTGCGCCGCTTCCTTGAGGTCCAGCATCACGGGACGGCCGTCCTCGCCGACACCGATCGGCACGCGCAGCCGCTCCGCCTGTGCGCGCGGGCGCCATGTCCGGGCCGTGTCGACCGAGTCCGCGTCCCCCAGGCTCAGCAGATCCGTGAACTCGAGGTTGGCCAGGAGCGGTTCGTCGTCGTCCCCGCCCGATGCCACTCGTAGGGGGGCCAGTTGCCGGGCCAGCGCCTCGGCGGCTTCGTAGGAGAGGAGGTCGGGCGTGCCCTCGTACACCAGGCCGTGTCCGGATTCGATGCGCAGCGACTTCGGCTGTACGACGACGGACAACCCGCCCCGTCCGCCGCTCAGTTCCCCCGGCACGACCTCCACGACCGTCACGCCTTGCAGCCCCTCGGGGGAGGCGAGGACCGACATGGGAGGCAGTGACAGGCCATCGAGTACGACGACGATGTGCGGCTCGTCCGGTACATGGGCCCCACCGGGGTGAAAGCGGGGGCGACCCTGCAGCCGGGCGGAGAGCATCGCCTCGAGCTCCATCGGGTCACCGGTGATCAGGCGGCGGCTGCCCGCACCGTCCGCGGTGCCTTCCGTCTGGCAGTGCGGCAGCCACTTGGACCACTCCCAGTCCGGGGCGGAGGACCGTCCCGCCGCGACCGCGATGACCAGGTCCTGAGGGGAGTGGAGCGAAGAGAGAGAGCCGGTCAGCGCGCGGGCCGCTGCCCGCACAGTGCTGGGGTCACCGCTGACCGTCACGTGGTAGAAGGCCCGTAGGGAGACCGCCATCGGCAGGTCCTCCAGCGTGCTGTGCGCGGACAGGAAGCGCTGCATCGCACCCGCCGTGAGCGGTTCCAGTTCGTCCACCGGCGCGGTCTGCGGCGGGACGAGCGGCGTGGCGAGTGTCTGCGGGCCGAGTCCGACGCGCACCTGCCCGAAGTCCTCGTCCCCCGTGCGGCGTTCCCAGACCCGGCTGCCCTCGGCGACCAGGGCCCACAGCTGCTCGGGGGAGGGGTGGAGGTAGTACTGCGCGTCGCGCTGGGCCCTCGCGGTGTCCAGGGCCTGCCGCCGGGTCTGCTTCAGGTACCGGAGGTAGTCGCGCCGCATGTCTGACAACTGACCTTGCGTCCCACGCCGGTAGCGGATCAGCATCGCGACGGACATGGCCACCGTCGACACGACCATCACCATGCCCATGATCTTCATGAACGGATGCGAATTGGGCATGAAGAAGAACACCACGGAGCCGCCCATGCCCAGCATGGGAAGGAGCTGCATCATCGCGCCCTCCTGCTGACCGCGCGGCAGCTCGGGCGGAGGTTGCAGGACGATTTCTTCAGTGGGCACCTGGGACGGCAGAGCCCGAGGCGGGCGCTTGACGACGATGTGGCTCACTACGCACCAATTCCCCTACAGGGCCGAGGTGTTCCGTCCGCCACCCCGTTTCCAGGCGGACGCAGGCCGCTGCGTGATCCTACTGATACTGATGGTGACCGGCCGACGGTAGGGTGCCGAGGTGGGCGTGAGCACCTGCTATTCCGGCCGAAGGGGCGTCCGGGCAACTGGGCGATGAATCCGGGCATTTAGCGGTATGTGGTGAGGGTCGGCCCCAAGAACCAGCCAGCCGGACCCGATTGTGCCGCGACACGCCGTGCGTTGCGGGACAGTCGGCGGACACGCCGAGAACGCAACACGAGCATCACTGATGACATCGCCATCAGGACCAGCAGCGTTGAGCGGGACCAGCAGCGTTGAGCGGGACCAGCAGCATTGAGCGGGACCAGCAGCATTGAGCGGGACCAGCAGCATTGAGCAGGACCACCAGCATTGAGGGGGAGCAGCAAGGTGAGCATGACGGCCTCCACGACGGCCACCGGATCGGGCCGACCCGGCCAGGGAACGCCTCCAGGGCCAACCCCCTCCGGGACCGGCACGGGATTCGGCTTCTGCCGGGTCACCATCGTCGCGCCCGACAGCCGGATCGACGTGGCGCTGCCCGATGACATCCCGGTCGCCGACATATACCCGGAGATCCTGCGCCTCTCCCGGCAGAGCCCTGCCGAAGGCGCTCCCGTCGGCTACCACCTCGTACGTCGTGACGGCGCTGTCCTCGACAGCGCCCGCTCCTTCGCGGCACAGCGCATCCTCGACGGTGAGCTCCTCACCCTGCGCCCGTTCTCGGAATCGCTGCCGCCCGCCGTCTTCGACGACGTGTCCGAGGCCGTCGCCTCCGCGGTGACCCGTGACCGCACGCTGTGGAACGGCGACCTGACGCGGGTGGCGGGCCTTTTCGGCGGCGCCGTTCTGCCGGCCCTCATCGCTTTCGTGGCGTGGACCGCAGAGCCCCGCCACGACATGAACAGCCTCCCGGGCATCCTCGCGGCCGTCACGGGGCTGTTGCTGCTCACCCTCGCCTGCGTGCGGGCGCGGATCTATGACGACCGGGGCTCGGCTGTCGCACTCGGCCTCGGCGCCCTGCCGAACGTGGCGGTGGCCGGCTCCGGACTGTTGCCCCTGACCGAGGGCGAGGGCATCGGCAGGCTCCAGTTCCTGCTCGCCTGCACGGCCGTGCTCATCGCCTCGGTGATCCTCACCCTGGTGTCGCCACGCGGGGACGGTCCGTTCGTCGCCTTCGTCTTTGCCTCCGCCGTCGGCCTGCTCACTGTCTTCATCGCGACGCTCAGGAACCTGGAGCCGATCGAGACCGCGGCGCTGTGCGCACCGCTGGCCGTGGGGGCCCTCGCGTTCCTGCCGGGTCTTTCCATGCGGTTCGCGCGTCTCCCCATCGGTTTCGAGTCCCCGCACGCCGCGCGCGGTGAGTACGGCGCGGAGCCCGAGCCGCAGCAACCGATCGACGCCGACCGCATCGCCGCCCAGGCCCGCCGCGGTCACGAACTCCTCGTCGGCCTGGTGGGCGGCTGCGCGCTGGTGTCCGTAGGGGCCGCCGCCGTACTCGGCTTCTCCGACGACGTATGGGGGCAGCTGCTGGCCTTCGCCACCGGCGTCGCGATGCTGATGCGCGCCCAGCTCTTCCGCTATACGGCACAGGTCGCCGCCACCCTGGCCGCGGGCCTGGGGGTGCTGGTGCTGCTCGGGCTCGGCCTCTGCATCAACCCGCCTCGCGAGCTGATGGACGATGCCCTGCTCGGCGACAGTGCGGCTCTCAATGTCCGTACGCTGTGGCTGGTCGCCGCGATCGCTGCCGCCACCGCGCTGGTCACCGCCGTAGGCCTGATCACGCCGCGCCGGGGAGTCACTCCCTTCTGGGGCCGTTTCGTGGAGATCGCGGAGGGCTTCGTGCTCTTGACGCTGGTCCCGCTGACCTTGGCGGTCTTCGACGTCTACGCTGCCGCTCGCGCGATGACCGGCAGCTGAACCGGCTGAAACGGCCCGCGGTAAGCCCTCCACAAGCCGACTGGTACCCTGTGTAACGGCCGTATGTGTACGCGCCCCCGGATCCCCTCGATCGAGAAGCTGATCGAGGATCGAGGACCTGGAGGCAGCGCCCAGCGGACCTCGCCTCCCGAGTTACGGAAGCTCCCCTGAGACTTAGACCAGGGGCACTCGGTGGCCACGTAAAGACTACGAGGAGTAAGCGTGTCGCTCGACGCCGCTACGAAGAAGCAGATCATGACCGAGTTCGGCCAGAAGGAGGGCGACACCGGCTCCCCCGAGGTCCAGGTCGCCATGCTCTCGCGCCGCATCTCGGACCTGACCGAGCACCTGAAGACGCACAAGCACGACCACCACTCCCGTCGTGGTCTGCTGATCCTGGTCGGTCAGCGTCGCCGTCTGCTGCAGTACCTGGCCAAGAAGGACATCAAGCGCTTCCGTGCGCTGGTGGACCGTCTGGGCATCCGTCGCGGTGCGGCGGGCGCGAAGTAAGACATCGTGAAGGGGGCGGTTCCCACGCAAGAGGGGGCCGCTCCCTTTGCTGTATGCAAGTTGCAGTATGCAAGCGTGCCGTACGTCATGTACGCCTGATGTAGGCACGCTCTACATGCGAAGTGTCACCGGCTCTTTGTAGTCTGGTCGCACAACGTCATAGACAACGTCATACGCACACTCCATACCGGACTGGGCAGAATCGGACTGCACAGTCCACAGACGTAACGGCGTCGCACATGGCGACGAGACGACGTCACACCGTACGAGGAGAAGCGCACCTCAAGGAAAGCCGCCGCCGGTCCTCGGTAGTGGCGCCCGGGGTACAGGGAGAGCTTGAAGCGTCGAGGAGAACTCGAACATCGAGCAATCGAGTACCGCCCGGGTGCTTCGATCGAAGACCGGCCCGCACCAGCAGGAGCGCTTCTCCGCCACCGTCCCCGTGCCACACGGGCCAGGGGACGAAAGACGACAAGTAACGGAGAAAACGCTAGTGGAGAACGAGACCCACTACGCCGAGGCTGTTATCGACAACGGCACTTTCGGCACCCGCACCATCCGCTTCGAGACGGGCCGCCTGGCCAAGCAGGCCGCAGGCTCCGCCGTCGCGTACCTGGACGACGACACCATGGTGCTGTCGGCCACCACCGCTTCCAAGCGGCCCAAGGACCAGCTCGACTTCTTCCCCCTGACGGTGGACGTCGAGGAGCGGCAGTACGCCGCCGGCAAGATCCCCGGTTCGTTCTTCCGTCGTGAGGGTCGCCCCTCCGAGGACGCGATCCTCACCTGCCGCCTGATCGACCGCCCGCTGCGTCCTTCTTTCAAGAAGGGCCTGCGTAACGAGATCCAGATCGTCGAGACGATCATGGCGCTCAACCCCGACCACCTGTACGACGTGGTCGCGATCAACGCCGCCTCCTGCTCCACGCAGCTGGCCGGCCTGCCCTTCTCGGGCCCGATCGGCGGCACGCGCGTGGCGCTCATCAAGGGCCAGTGGGTCGCCTTCCCGACGCACACCGAGCTCGAGGACGCCGTCTTCGACATGGTCGTCGCCGGTCGCGTCCTCGAGGACGGCGACGTCGCGATCATGATGGTCGAGGCCGAGGCCACCGAGAAGACCATCCAGCTCGTCGCGGACGGCGCCGAGGCTCCCACCGAGGAGATCGTCGCCGCCGGTCTGGAAGCCGCGAAGCCCTTCATCAAGGCGCTCTGCAAGGCCCAGTCGGACCTCGCCGCCAAGGCTGCCAAGCCCACCGGCGAGTTCCCGGTCTTCCTGGACTACCAGGACGACGTCCTCGAGGCCCTCACCGCCGCCGTGAAGTCGGAGCTCTCCCAGGCCCTGACCATCGCCGGCAAGCAGGAGCGCGAGGCCGAGCTCGACCGCATCAAGGAGATCGCCTCCGAGAAGCTGCTCCCGCAGTTCGAGGGCCGCGAGAAGGAGATCTCCGGTGCCTACCGCGCGCTGACCAAGAAGCTGGTCCGCGAGCGCGTCATCAAGGACAAGGTCCGCATCGACGGCCGTGGCGTCACGGACATCCGTACGCTCGCCGCCGAGGTCGAGGCCATCCCGCGCGTGCACGGTTCGGCGCTGTTCGAGCGTGGCGAGACCCAGATCCTGGGCGTCACCACCCTCAACATGCTCCGCATGGAGCAGCAGCTCGACACCCTTTCGCCGGTGACGCGCAAGCGCTACATGCACAACTACAACTTCCCGCCGTACTCGGTCGGCGAGACCGGCCGCGTCGGTTCGCCGAAGCGCCGCGAGATCGGCCACGGCGCGCTCGCCGAGCGCGCGATCGTGCCCGTGCTGCCCTCGCGCGAGGACTTCCCGTACGCGATCCGTCAGGTCTCCGAGGCCCTCGGTTCGAACGGCTCGACGTCAATGGGCTCGGTCTGTGCCTCCACGATGTCGCTGCTCAACGCCGGTGTGCCGCTGAAGGCCGCCGTCGCCGGTATCGCCATGGGTCTGATCTCCGAGGAGATCGACGGCAAGACGCACTACGTCGCCCTCACCGACATCCTCGGTGCGGAGGACGCGTTCGGTGACATGGACTTCAAGGTCGCCGGTACGAAGCAGTTCGTGACCGCGCTCCAGCTCGACACCAAGCTCGACGGCATCCCCGCCTCGGTCCTGGCCGCCGCGCTGAAGCAGGCCCGTGACGCGCGTCTGCACATCCTGGACGTCATGAACGAGGCGATCGACGTTCCGGACGAGATGTCCCCGAACGCGCCGCGCATCATCACGGTCAAGATCCCGGTGGACAAGATCGGTGAGGTCATCGGCCCGAAGGGCAAGATGATCAACCAGATCCAGGAGGACACCGGCGCCGACATCACGATCGAGGACGACGGCACCATCTACATCGGTGCCCAGCAGGGCTCGCAGGCCGAGGCCGCGCGCGCCACGATCAACGGCATCGCCAACCCGACCATGCCGGAGGTCGGCGAGCGCTACCTGGGTACGGTCGTCAAGACCACCACCTTCGGTGCGTTCGTGTCCCTGATGCCGGGCAAGGACGGTCTGCTGCACATCTCGCAGATCCGTAAGCTCGCCGGCGGCAAGCGCGTGGAGAACGTCGAAGACGTTGTCGGCGTGGGCCAGAAGGTCCAGGTCGAGATCGCCGAGATCGACTCCCGCGGCAAGCTCTCCCTCATCCCCGTAGTCGAGGGTGAAGAGGGCGACGACACGAAGGACGACACCGACAAGTGACGTCGCGTAGCACCACGACGACGGCCCGCCCCTCTTCGGAGGGGCGGGCCGTCGCCCGTACCCAAACCCTCCTCAAGGGCAAGGACGGCATCGGCACGGTCCGCCGTACGACGCTGCCGGGCGGCCTCCGGGTCGTCACCGAAACCCTGCCGTCCGTACGCTCCGCGACCTTCGGGATCTGGGCGAACGTCGGCTCCCGCGACGAGACCCCGTCCCTGAACGGCGCCACGCACTACTTGGAACACCTGCTCTTCAAGGGCACCAAGAAGCGCAGCGCCCTCGACATCTCGGCCGCGCTCGACGCGGTCGGCGGCGAGATGAACGCCTTCACGGCGAAGGAGTACACGTGCTATTACGCACGCGTGCTCGACACCGACCTGCCGCTCGCCATCGACGTCGTCTGCGACATGCTGACGGGCTCCCTGATCCTCCAGGAGGACGTCGACGCCGAGCGCGGCGTCATCCTCGAAGAGATCGCGATGACCGAGGACGACCCGGGCGACTGCGTGCACGACCTGTTCGCGCACACGATGCTCGGCGACACCCCCCTCGGCCGTCCCGTCCTCGGCACGATCGACACGGTCAACGCCCTGGACGCCGACCGGATCCGCCGCTTCTACAAGAAGCACTACGACCCCACGCGCCTGGTCGTCGCCGCCGCGGGCAACGTCGACCACAACAAGGTCGTACGCCAGGTCCGCGCCGCCTTCGAGAAGGCGGGCGCCCTCCAGCGCACCGACGCGACGCCGGTCATCCCGCGCCAGGGCTCCCGCGCCCTGCGCACATCGGGCCGCGTCGAGGTCGTCAACCGCAAGACCGAGCAGGCCCACGTCATTCTCGGTATGCCGGGCCTGGCCCGCACGGACGAGCGCCGCTGGGCCATGGGCGTCCTGAACACCGCGCTCGGCGGCGGCATGTCGTCGCGCCTCTTCCAGGAGGTCCGCGAGAAGCGCGGCCTGGCCTACAGCGTGTACTCGTACACGTCGGGCTTCGCCGACACCGGCCTCTTCGGCGTGTACGCGGGCTGCCGTCCGAGCCAGGTGCACGACGTACTGAAGATCTGCCGCGACGAACTCGACCAGGTCGCGCAGAACGGCCTGAGCGACGACGAGATCGGCCGCGCCATCGGCCAGCTCGCGGGCTCCACCGTCCTAGGCCTCGAGGACACCGGTGCGCTGATGAACCGCATCGGCAAGAGCGAGCTGTGCTGGGGCGAGCAGATGTCGGTCGACGACATGCTGGCCAAGATCGCGGCGGTCACCCCGGACGAGGTCCGCGAGGTCGCCCGTGACGTCCTCGGCCACCGTCCGTCGCTCGCGGCGATCGGCCCGCTGAAGGACAAGCAGGCCGCCCGTCTGCACGACGCGGTCTCCTAACTCCCTCAACTCCCTCAAGGAATCAGGCACATGAGCAAGCTGCGCGTGGCGGTCATCGGGGCGAAGGGCCGGATCGGCTCAGAGGCCGTCCGAGCCGTCGAAGCCGCCGACGACCTGGAACTGGTCGCCGCGCTGAGCCGGGGCGACAAGCTGGACACGCTGGTGGAAGCCGGTGCCCAGGTCGTGGTTGAACTGACCAGCCCCGATTCGGTGATGGGCAATCTGGACTTCTGCGTACGGCACGGCATCCACGCCGTGGTCGGTACGACGGGCTGGACCTACGACCGCATCGCGCAGCTGGAGACCTCACTGGCCGCATCACCCGAGACGGGCGTCCTGATCGCCCCGAACTTCTCCATCGGCGCGGTCCTCACCATGAAGTTCGCGCAGATCGCGGCGCCGTACTTCGAGTCCGTCGAGGTCGTCGAGCTGCACCACCCGAACAAGGCGGACGCACCCAGCGGCACCGCCACGCGCACCGCTCAACTCATCGCCGAGGCGCGCAGGGAGGCGGGCAGCGCCCCGCAGCCCGACGCCACGACGACGGCCCTGGACGGCGCCCGTGGCGCGGATGTGGACGGCGTTCCCGTGCACTCGGTGCGCCTGCGCGGCCTCCTGGCCCACCAGGAGGTGCTGCTCGGCGGCGAGGGCGAGACCCTGACCGTCCGGCACGACTCGCTGCACCACAGCAGCTTCATGCCGGGCATCCTGCTCGGCGTACGCCGTGTGGTGAGCACTCCGGGGCTGACGTTCGGCCTGGAACACTTCCTGGACCTGAACTGACACGGGGCTGAACCGACCGTCATGCGAGCAAAGATCACTTACGCCGTCACGGCTGCCGTCCTGGTCGTCTACTTCGTCCTGGTCGGCAGCCGAGGCGTGCTCCTGATACAGCACGGCACGGTGCTCACCGTCACCTTCGGTGTCGCGGTGCTCATCCTGCCGTTCATCGGCATCTGGTTCCTCTGGAAGAACACCCAGTTCGTCCAGCGCGCCAACCGCCTCGCCGCCGAGCTCGAAGCCGAAGGCGGCCTGCCCGTCGACGAGTTGAGGCGCACGCCCGGCGGCCGTATCGACCGCGACTCGGCCGACGAGGTCTTCGCACGGCGCAAGGCCGAGACCGAGGACGCACCGGACGACTGGCGCTGCTGGTTCCGCCTCGCCGTCGCCTATCACGACGCCCGGGACACCCCGCGCGCGCGAAAGGCGATGCAGCGCGCGATCGCCCTGCGCGCGGGCCGGCCGGTGAACGTCTAGCTCCGCTGCGGTTCAGGCGGTTCAGGCGGTTCAGGCGGTGCGGCGGTACTCGTCGGCCCACACCTCGATGGAGTCGGCCGCTCGATTGAAGGCCTCGTACCGCGCCAGGAAGTCGGCATTACGGTCGGTGAGCAACGGCTGCTGCCCATCTGCCCGCTGATCCCGTCGTACGAGGACGAGTGCCTGCCCCTGCACGGTGCGGGGCAGACCCAGCCACCGCACGGGCTGCTGCGTCGTACGCACCGTCACGACCTGCGCCCACGGCACGGTCTGCGTCGTCAGGAAGGCCACACGACGCAGCCCGTGCGCGCTCACCCAGGTGCCCATCCGAAGCAGCCGCAGGGCGCTCACGATGATGACCACAGCGAGCGCCGCGCAGACGGCGGCACCTGCCAGTGAGTCCGCGAACGCGATGATCACGGCGGCGACGAGGACGAACGAGGCGAGCAGCAGAAGCAGCGCGGCCGCCCCCACCCGCCATGGTCCTGGCCGATAGGGCCGCCGCCAGTGGTCGCGGTCGTCGAACGGCAGCGGAGCGTCGTCCGCTGCCTCGTCAAAGGCGCGGTCCGCCGTCAGGAAGGGCAGGGGCACGACTGATCCTCACTCAATCCACGCATGGGCTGTGCCCGGTGAGGCTACCGAGCCCTGCTGCCGCCTACCACCCTTGGGGGGCCATGGGGGTACCTCCCACGCCTTTAGGGCAGTGGGGGAGAGTCAGGGGCACTGTTGGTCGTACGAGGCTGACGCTAGCGATCGTCAGAGGCCTCGGACTGCTGCGTATGCCCGGTTGACTGATCGGGCGACAAGGCAGGCATCCCGAACAGCAGGGACCCCGCGAGCCCGGCGGCCACGACGAGGCCGACCAGGGTGCGGCCCACGACCTGCGAGGCCGAAGGGCGCTCGCGGGGCGGGGGAGTGACATTGCTGCGGAACTTGTCGGCTTCGGCGATGAAGGCGAACGGGACGGGCTCGCGCCGACGGAACATGGGGTGCGGTTCTCCTCACACGAATCGAACGAAACTCTGTTGCCTAGACAGACGCTCGAAACGCCCAAATGGTGCCCTGTTTCACCAAATTCGTCGAAGATTGTCATGACGAGCCACCGAACAGCCGATTGTCAGTGCCGGGCCATAGAGTGGGCGCCGCCCGAGTGATGCACATGGAAGGACCCCGCCAGTGAGCGAGACCCCCACCGAAGACCTCAAGCCCAGCTTCCGCAGCGAGGTCACCGTCGAGTTGGTGAAGCATGCCGCGACCGACTCCGACGTCCTGTGGGCCGCCCGTGTCTCCACCGCCGGGGAGCAGTCCCTGGAGGAGCTCACCAAGGACCCCGAGCGCTCCAAGGGCTTGATCAACTACCTGATGCGGGACCGCCACGGCAGCCCCTTCGAGCACAACTCGATGACGTTCTTCATCAGCGCCCCGATCTTCGTCTTCCGCGAGTTCATGCGGCACCGCGTGGGCTGGTCGTACAACGAAGAATCGGGCCGCTACAGGGAGCTCCAGCCCACGTTCTACGTCCCGGACGAGTCCCGCAAGCTGGTCCAGCAGGGCCGCCCCGGGAAGTACGTCTTCGTGGAGGGCACCCAGGCCCAGCAGGAGCTCACAGGCCGCGTCATGGAGGACTCGTACCGCCAGGCGTACGAGGCCTATCAGGAGATGCTCGCCGCGGGCGTCGCCCGCGAAGTCGCCCGCGCGGTCCTTCCGGTCGGCCTCTTCTCGTCGATGTACGCGACGTGCAACGCCCGTTCGCTGATGCACTTCCTCGGCCTGCGTACGCAGCACGAGCTCGCCAAGGTCCCGTCCTTCCCGCAGCGGGAGATCGAGATGGTGGGCGAGAAGATGGAGGAGCACTGGGCCAGGCTCATGCCCCTCACGCACGCGGCCTTCAACGGCAACGGACGTGTGGCTCCGTAAGGCACTGATGTACGGGTGGGCCGAGCGAGGTGTCCGTATTGCGGCATTTAGCGAAGTTCATCTAGCCTGATCAAACGGACCCGGCACTGCTTGAACCCCCGAGCAGGCAGTGCCGGGCTCCTCACTTGTCAGGTCCGCACACATCCCCCGAGGGGGGACCCCGCGCTGAGCAGCGAGTAGCGTGTTACCCATGGCTCCGACCTCCACTCCGCAGACCCCCTTCGGCAGGGTCCTCACCGCTATGGTCACGCCCTTCACGGCGGACGGCGCACTCGACCTCGATGGCGCGCAGCGGCTCGCCGCCCACCTGGTGGACGCAGGCAACGACGGCCTCGTCATCAACGGCACCACTGGCGAGTCCCCGACCACCAGCAACGCGGAGAAAGCCGAGCTCGTACGAGCCGTAGTGGAAGCAGTCGGAGACCGCGCCCACGTCGTCGCGGGCGTCGGCACGAACGACACCCGCCACAGCATCGAGCTCGCCCGCGACGCCGAGCGCGTCGGAGCCGATGGCCTCCTGACGGTCACGCCGTACTACAACAAGCCCCCGCAAGAGGGCCTGCTCCGGCACTTCACCGCGATCGCGGACAGCACCGGGCTGCCGGTCATGCTCTACGACATCCCCGGCCGCAGCGGCGTACCGATCAACACCGAGACGATCGTCCGTCTCGCCCAGCACCCCCGGATCGTCGCCAACAAGGACGCCAAGGGCGACCTCGGCCGCGCCAGCTGGGCCATCGCCCGCTCCGGCCTCGCCTGGTACTCCGGCGACGACATGCTGAACCTCCCGCTGCTCTCCGTCGGAGCCTGCGGCTTCGTCTCCGTCGTGAGCCACGTCGTCACCCCGGAGCTGCGGGCGATGCTCGACGCGTACGTCACGGGCGACGTACAGAAGGCCACCGAGATCCACCAGAAGCTGCTCCCTGTCTTCACGGGCATGTTCCGTACGCAGGGTGTGATCACCACCAAGGCGGCGCTCACCCTCCAGGGCCGCCCCGCGGGACCGCTGCGGCTGCCCCTGGTCGAGCTTTCGCCCGACGAGACGGCCCAGCTCAAGATCGATCTCGCGGCCGGCGGGGTACAGCTCTAACCACAGACTTCACACCAGACTTCAGACCAGACTTCACAACTGAATACGCGAAACCGCAGGACACGGTCCTGCACCCACACCAAACAACTGCTACTGCACGAACGTCATGCGCGCCACGTGCCCTGGAGGTACGTGGCGCGTGTGGTGAGGAGAGTCTTTTGAGTCATCCGCATCCTGAACTCGGCGCCCCGCCGAAGCTCCCGAAGGGCGGCCTGCGGGTCACCCCGCTGGGCGGCCTCGGTGAGATCGGCCGCAACATGACCGTCTTCGAGTACAACGGTCGTCTGCTGATCGTCGACTGCGGAGTGCTCTTCCCCGAGGAGGAGCAGCCCGGAATCGACCTGATCCTGCCGGACTTCACGTCCATCAGGGACCGCCTCGACGACATCGACGGCATCGTGCTCACGCACGGCCACGAGGACCACATCGGCGGTGTCCCCTACCTTCTCCGCGAGAAGCCGGACATCCCGCTGATCGGCTCCAAGCTGACCCTCGCGCTCATCGAGGCGAAGCTCCAGGAGCACCGCATCCGTCCGTACACGCTCGAGGTCGTCGAGGGCGACCGCGAGCGCCTGGGCCCGTTCGACTGCGAGTTCATCGCGGTCAACCACTCCATCCCGGACGCCCTGGCCGTCGCCGTCCGCACCCCTGCGGGCATGGTCGTCGCCACCGGCGACTTCAAGATGGACCAGCTGCCGATGGACGGCCGCCTCACCGACCTGCACGCGTTCGCGCGGCTGAGCGAGGAGGGCATCGACCTCCTTCTCTCCGACTCGACGAACGCCGAGGTCCCGGGCTTCGTCCCGCCGGAGCGCGACATCTCGAACGTGATCCGGGGCGTCTTCGCCGGCGCCCAGAAGCGGATCATCGTCGCGAGCTTCGCCAGCCACGTCCACCGCATCCAGCAGATCCTGGACGCGGCCCACGAGTACGGCCGCAGGGTCGCCTTCGTAGGCCGCTCGATGGTCCGCAACATGGGTATCGCGAGGGACCTGGGCTATCTGAAGGTCCCGCCGGGCCTAGTGGTCGACGTCAAGACGCTCGACGACCTGCCCGACAGCCAGGTCGTGCTCGTCTGCACGGGCTCGCAGGGCGAACCGATGGCCGCCCTCTCCCGGATGGCCAACCGTGACCACCAGATCCGCATCGTCCAGGGCGACACGGTGATCCTGGCGTCGTCGCTCATCCCCGGCAACGAGAACGCGGTCTACCGCGTGATCAACGGCCTGACCCGCTGGGGCGCGAACGTCGTCCATAAGGGCAACGCAAAGGTGCACGTCTCCGGCCACGCGTCGGCGGGCGAGCTCCTGTACTTCTACAACATCTGCAAGCCCAAGAACCTGATGCCGGTCCACGGTGAATGGCGCCACCTGCGCGCCAACGCCGAGCTCGGTGCCCTCACCGGCATCCCGCACGACCGCATCGTGATTGCCGAGGACGGCGTCGTCGTCGACCTCGTCGAGGGCAAGGCGAAGATCGTCGGCAAGGTCCAGGCGGGATACGTGTATGTCGACGGCCTCTCGGTCGGCGACGTCACGGAGTCCTCCCTCAAGGACCGCAGGATCCTCGGGGACGAGGGCATCATCTCGGTCTTCGTGGTGGTGGACTCCAGCACCGGCAAGTTCACCGGAGGCCCGCACATCCATGCCCGCGGCTCCGGCATCGATGACTCGGCCTTCGCGGCCGTCATGCCGAGGGTCCAAGAGGTCCTCGAGAAGTCGGCCCAGGACGGCGTCGTGGAGCCCCACCAGCTGCAGCAACTCATCCGCCGCACGCTGGGCAAGTGGGTCTCGGACAACTACCGCCGACGCCCGATGATCCTTCCCGTGGTCGTCGAGGTCTGACCCGACACCGCGCGAACTCGGAGCGGGGCGCCTCGATTTGCATCGGGGCGCCCCGCTCCAGTACGTTTACGTCTCCGCCTGAACGGGAAGCCCCCGGCACTCACGTGCTCGGAGCAACCCCGAACGGGGCGGGGAATTCCGACTCAGAATCTCTGATAAAGTCGGACTCGCCGGAAAGGGAAACGCGAAAGCCGAAAGGCCGGAGCGGGAACCGGAAAGGCGCCGAGGAAATCGGACACGAAAGAGTCTGATAGAGTCGGAAACGCAAGAACGAAACACAGAAACACAGTACAAAAGAAACACCGAAGGGAAGCGCC
>NZ_JBICXM010000014.1:0-259596 GCF_043200235.1 Streptomyces sp. NPDC048441 | reverse complement strand
GGTTCCACGCACCGTCACAACAGTCGTGCCCTAACCCTGTTCGCCGGGCCCGCAACAAAACACCCCCCCCCCCCCCCGCCCCCGCGGGGGGGGGGGGGGGGGGGGGGGCGCCCCCCCCCCGCCCCCCCCCCCCCGCTCCCACTACTTCCGGAGCCCTCATGGGACGTTATGTGATCCGGCGTCTGCTGCAGATGATCCCGGTCTTCTTCGGCGCCACGCTGCTGATCTTCCTGATGGTGAACGTGATGGGCGACCCCATCGCGGGCCTCTGCGGGGACCGAAAGTGCGACCCCGCGACGGCCGCCCAGCTGCAGAAGGAATTCGGCCTCGACAAGCCCGTGTGGCAGCAATACGCGACCTACATGGGCAATGTCTTCACCGGCGACTTCGGTACCGCCTTCAACGGGCAGAAGGTCACCGAGCTGATGTCGACGGCCTTCCCGCTCACGATCCGCCTGACGCTCGTCGCGATCGTCTTCGAGATCGTCATCGGAATCTCACTGGGGGTCGTGACAGGGCTGCGGCGCGGGCGTCCCATCGACACCGTCGTGCTGCTTCTGACGCTGGTCGTCATCGCCATTCCCACCTTCGTCACCGGCCTGCTGCTCCAGCTGCTGCTCGGTGTCGAATGGGGCGTGATGAAACCCTCCGTATCGTCGGAGGCGCCCTTCGATGAACTCCTCGTGCCGGGGCTCGTGCTCGCCTCGGTGTCCCTGGCGTACGTCACCCGGCTCACCCGGACGTCCATCGCCGAGAACCGTCGCGCTGATTACGTCCGTACGGCCATCGCCAAGGGGCTCCCGAGGCGCCGTGTCATCACCCGGCATCTGCTGCGCAATTCACTGATTCCGGTGGTCACCTTCATCGGCACGGACATCGGCGCGCTGATGGGCGGCGCCATCGTCACCGAGCGGATCTTCAATATCCACGGCGTCGGCTTCCAGCTCTATCAGGGCATTCTCCGCCACAGCACACAGACCGTCGTCGGCTTCGTGACCGTCCTCGTCCTGGTCTTCCTGGTGGCCAACCTGATCGTCGACCTCCTTTACGCCGTACTCGACCCGAGGATCCGTTATGCCTGAACCCCGAGAGCCAGACGGAGCCATCGCCCCGACCGGTGCGGGCGGCGCGATGGACCTCGCGGCGACCGAGGGGTCGACCCTCGGCCAGACCCCCGGCGGTCCCGAAGGCACCGGCACATCGGCCCCGGCCCGCAGCCTGTGGTCCGACGCCTGGCGCGAGCTGCGGCGCAACCCGATCTTCATCATCTCGGGCCTCATCATTCTCTTCCTCGTCTTCATCTCCCTCTGGCCGTCCCTGATCGCGTCCGGCAACCCGCTCGACTGCGACCTCGCCAACGCCCAGAAGAGCTCCACCTCAGGCCACCCCTTCGGCTTCGACGGGCAGGGATGCGACGTCTATACGCGGACCGTGTACGGAGCCCGCGCCTCGGTCACCGTCGGCGTGTGCGCCACGCTCGGCGTCGCGATCCTGGGCAGTGTGCTCGGCGGGCTCGCGGGGTTCTTCGGCGGGTTCTGGGACGCGATCCTCTCCCGGATCACCGACGTCTTCTTCGCCATCCCCGTCGTACTCGGCGGATTGGTGCTCCTGTCGGTCGTCACCAGCAGCACCGTCTGGCCGGTGATCGGCTTCATGGTTCTTCTCGGCTGGCCGCAGCTCTCCCGCATCGCCCGAGGGTCCGTCATCACCGCCAAGCAGAACGACTACGTCCAGGCGGCACGGGCGCTCGGCGCCTCCAACTCGCGGATGCTGCTCCGCCACATCGCGCCGAACGCGGTCGCCCCGGTGATCGTGGTCGCCACCATCGCGCTCGGCACGTACATCGCCCTGGAAGCGACCCTCTCGTACCTCGGCGTCGGCCTGAAGCCGCCGACCGTCAGCTGGGGCATCGACATCTCGGCCGCGTCCCAGTACATCCGCAACGCCCCGCACATGCTGCTCTGGCCCGCAGGAGCGCTTGCGATCACCGTGCTCGCGTTCATCATGCTCGGCGACGCGGTGCGCGACGCCCTCGACCCCAAGCTGAGGTAGACGCCCATGGCAACCGTGGCATCCGAGGCGTCCGACACGCCCACGACGGGGTCGTCCAAGCTGCTCGAAGTGCGCGACCTGCACGTGGAGTTCAGGACCAGGGACGGCGTCGCCAAAGCCGTCAACGGCGTCGACTACACGGTCAGCGAGGGCGAGACGCTGGCCGTGCTCGGCGAGTCCGGGTCCGGCAAGTCCGTGACCGCGCAGGCCATCATGGGCATCCTCGACATCCCGCCGGGGAAGATCACCGGCGGCGAGATCCTCTTCCAGGGAAAGGACCTCCTGAAGCTCAAGGAGGAAGAACGGCGCAAGACGCGCGGCGCCGGAATGGCGATGATCTTCCAGGACGCCCTGTCGTCGCTGAACCCGGTGGTCAGCGTCGGCCAGCAGCTCGGCGAGATGTACGTCGTCCACCAGGGGATGTCCCGCAAGGACGCCAAGGCCAAGGCCGTCGAGCTGATGGACCGGGTGCGCATCCCGGCCGCGAAGGAACGGGTCGGGCAGTATCCGCACCAGTTCAGCGGCGGTATGCGCCAGCGCATCATGATCGCCATGGCGATGGCGCTCGAACCGAAGCTGATCATCGCCGACGAGCCCACGACGGCGCTGGACGTGACCGTCCAGGCCCAGGTCATGGACCTCCTCGCGGAGCTCCAGCGCGAGCTGCACATGGGCCTGATCCTCATCACCCACGACCTGGGCGTCGTGGCGGACGTCGCCGACAACATCGCCGTCATGTACGCCGGCCGCATCGTCGAGAGGGCCCCCGTCCACGAGATCTACCGGGCGCCCGCCCACCCCTACACGCGCGCTCTGCTCGAATCCATCCCGCGCCTCGACCAGAAGGGCCAGGAGCTCTACGCGATCAAGGGCCTGCCGCCCAACCTCATGCACATCCCGCCGGGCTGCGCCTTCAACCCCCGCTGTCCGATGGCCCAGGACGTGTGCAGGACCGATGTGCCGCCGCTCTATGAGGTGGCGTACGAGGGTCTGACCGCCGACCGCAGGAGCGCCTGCCACTTCTGGAAGGAGACGCTCGATGCCGCACGGTGAGCACATCAGTAAGAAGCAGCTGGAGGAAGAGGGCGAGACCGCGCGGCAGCTGATGGACAAGGCGCGGGCGGAGCACGAGTTCGCCGCGCACGGCTCGGAGTCCGGCCGCGAGCCGATCCTCCAGGTGCGGGGTCTCGTGAAGCACTACCCGCTCACCCAGGGCATCGTCATCCGGAAGCAGATCGGCGCGGTCAAGGCCGTCGACGGCGTCGACTTCGACCTCGGCCGGGGCGAGACGCTCGGCATCGTCGGGGAGTCCGGGTGCGGGAAATCGACGGTCGCGAAGATGCTGGTGAATCTGGAACGGCCGACGGCGGGCGAGATCCGCTACAAGGGCGAGGACATCAGCAAGCTTTCGGGGCGTGCCCTGAAGGCGGTGCGCCGCAACATCCAGATGGTCTTCCAGGACCCGTACACCTCGCTGAATCCCCGTATGACGGTCGGCGACATCATCGGTGAGCCGTACGAGATCCATCCCGAGGTCGCGCCGAAGGGGTCGCGGCGGCAGAAGGTGCAGGAGCTGTTGGACGTGGTCGGTCTCAACCCCGAGTACATCAACCGCTATCCGCACCAGTTCTCGGGTGGGCAGCGCCAACGCATCGGGATCGCGCGGGGGTTGGCGCTTCGGCCCGAGATCATCGTGGCCGACGAGCCGGTGTCGGCGTTGGACGTCTCCGTCCAGGCGCAGGTGGTGAACCTGCTTGACCGGCTCCAGAACGACTTCGATCTCTCGTACGTCTTCATCGCGCACGACCTGTCGATCGTGCGGCACATTTCCGACCGGGTCGGTGTGATGTACCTGGGGCGGATCGTGGAGGTCGGCTCCGACGAGGAGATCTACGAGCATCCGACGCATCCGTACACACAGGCGCTGCTTTCGGCTGTGCCGGTTCCTGATCCCGAGGCCCGGGAGCGGCGGGAGCGGATCATTCTGAGCGGGGATGTTCCTTCGCCGGCGAATCCGCCTTCGGGGTGCCGGTTCCGCACGCGGTGCTGGAAGGCGCAGGAGCGGTGTGCGCTGGAGGTGCCGGCGTTGGCCGTTCCGGCGGAGTTCCGTGATGTCGAGGGCCCGGCGGCCCATGACTCGGCGTGCCACTTCGCGGAGGAGAAGCAGGTCGTGCCGTAGGGGCGGTCCCTGCGGGGTTGGGGAAGAATCCCGTCAGGGCCTTAACAGGCGAGCAATCGCGCCGACGCGCCAGCGATATGCGCCCCCGGCAGACTGACGACCGTACGGCCGTGCGGGTGCCGTAGATCGGCCGGGGCTCGCCATGTCGCCCCGGCCGATCGCCGCACCTACGCCTACGCCGGCCCCAACGACCGCTTCAGGAAGTCCACCTGAAGAAGCAGCAGATTCTCCGCCACCTGCTCCTGCGGGGTCATATGCGTGACCCCGGAGAGAGGGAGCACCTCGTGCGGGCGCCCCGCCGCGAGGAGCGCCGAGGAGAGGCGCAACGCATGTGCCACCACCACGTTGTCGTCCGCCAGGCCATGGACAATCATCAGCGGACGGTGCGGATCCTCCGGCGCCACCAGCCCCTCGTCCGTGACGAGGGAGCTCAGGGCGTACGGCTCCGGATCCACGCCGGGATTCCCCAAGTACCGCTCCGTGTAGTGCGTGTCGTACAGGCGCCAGTCCGTGACCGGCGCGCCCGCCACCCCCGCGTGGAAGACATCGGGGCGGCGCAGGACCGCGAGCCCCGCGAGGTAGCCGCCGTAGGACCAGCCCCGGATGGCGACCCGGTCCAGGTCGAGGGGGTACGAGGCGGCGAGGGCCTGGAGCGCGTCCACCTGGTCGTCGAGGGTGAGGGTGAAGTCCCGCAGGATCGCCTTCTCCCAGGCGGGGGAGCGGCCCGGAGTGCCCCGGCCGTCCGCGACGATCACGGCGAAGCCCTGGTCGGCGAACCACTGTGACGTGAGGTACGGATTGTGGGCGGCGACGACCCGCTGGCCGTGCGGCCCGCCGTACGGATCCAGGAGGACGGGGAGTGGGCCCGACGACTCGTCGTAGTCCGTGGGGAGCAGGACGGCGCACGGGATCTTGCGTGCGCCCCCTTCGGTCAGGGTCACGCGCGGCGTGAGCCCGGGACGCTGGGCGTATGAGGCGACGGTCGCCACCTGCTTGCCGTCGCGCAGTACCTGGACACGGGAGCCCGGCTGGTCCAGGGTGGCCGTCACGAGGACCGTGAGGCCGCCCGAGCGCACCGCCGAGTGCACCCCGGCTTCGAGCGAGACGCGCTCGACGCCCAGCTCGTTGACGCGGTAGACGTGCACCTCGCCGGTCTCGGGGGTCACGGCGGCCTCGCCCGCCGACGCCGAGATCAGGACATCGTCGTCCGCCACGTCGAGCACCGCGCGGACGTGCAACTGGGGTCCCGTGAGCGGGCGTTCGCCCACAGCCAGGACCCGCGCGCCGCCCTCGTCCACGATCCGTACCAGCTTCCCGCTGGGGGACCAGGACGGGGCGCCGGGGAAGAGTTCCAGCCACTGCGGATCCTCTTCCGCGTGCACCATGCGGGTCGAGCCGTCGTCCGGGTCCACCGCGAGGTAGAGCTGGCTGAGCTGGTCGCGGGACTGGACGAGGAGCAGCGGCGCCCCGGCCGACGACCAGTGCACCCGCGCCAGGTAGGGGTAGCGGGCGCGGTCCCACGTCACCTCGGTGCGCGCGCCGTCCAGGTCGACGACGAAGAGGCGTACGTCCGCGTTGGCCGTGCCCGCCGCCGGGTACGCGACCCGCGCGGGCTCCGTCTCCGGGTGCGCGGGATCGGCGATCCACCAGCGCCGCACGGGGGCGTCGTCGGCGCGTGCGACCAGGAGGCGGTCCGATGCGGGCGACCACCAGAAACCCCGCGAACGACCCATCTCCTCGGCCGCGATGAACTCCGCGAGGCCGTACGTCACGGTCGCCTTCTCGGCGGAGTCCGGCTCGGGCGCCGCTAGAGCCCGGTCACCTTCCCCGTCGGCGCCCGTCACCCGCAGCGCGCCCCCGGCGACGTACGCGATGTGGCGGCCGTCCGGCGAGGGGCGCGGGTCGATCACCGGGGCGGGGGCGGGCAGTTCGCGCGCGGTGCCCGCGCGCAGTTCCGCCGCGAAGAGCCTGCCGGAGAGCGCGAAGGTCGCGAGCTCCACCGCCGCGTCCGTCGCATAGCCCACGATGCCCGCGCCGCCCTCGCGGCTGCGCTCGCGCCGGGCGCGCTCCTCGGCCGAGAGACGCTCGGCAGCGCCGTTCAACAGGGCCTGGGGGTCGGCCGCGACACGCTCGACGGCGCCGTCCGTCAGGTCGAGTACCCAGAGTTGGTTCGCCCGGTCGGTGCCCGATGACGAGCGCAGGAACGTGACACGGCACCCGTCAGGCGCCACCGTGAACGCGCGCGGCGCACCGAGAGTGAAGCGTTGCGTGCGGGCGTGCATGCGCGGGAAGGAAAGGCGCTGCGCCGAACTCTCGGCGGGCCCGGTGCTGTCGGGCGTCTCGGTGGTCATCCACCGAGCCTATGGGTCATGCGCCCCCTTGTGCTGCTGTGCTCCGAGTCATGCGGACCCACGGATAGTTATGATCCGTAGCGCTTAGTGGGTATGAACCTGCTGGCGTCCGCACTGGTGCAGGGTCAGGGACTTGGAGGTGAACCGCCGTGGCACTCTCGATTTCGGCGGTGGTGCTACTGGCGATCATTGTCTTCTTGCTGGTCAAGAAGTCAGGATTGAAGACCGGCCACATGATCGTCTGTGTGCTGCTCGGCTTCTATCTGGCGAGTTCTTCCATCGCCCCGACGATCAATGAGCTGACGACGAACGTGGCGGGGATGATCGGCGACATCAAGTTCTGATCCGTTCGCATCACGTTCTGATCAGTGCGTGCGGTGCTCGTAGGGTGGTCCCATGACGGAACTGCCCTCCCGGCGTCTGCTGCTCGTGCACGCGCATCCCGACGACGAGTCGATCATCAATGGCGTGACGATGGCCAAGTACGCGGCCGACGGCGCCCACGTCACCCTGGTGACCTGCACGCTCGGCGAGGAGGGCGAGGTCATCCCGCCCGAGCTCGCCCATCTCGCGGCCGACCGCGAGGACGCGCTCGGCGCACAGCGCATCGGCGAGCTGGCCGCCGCGACGAAGGAGCTGGGGGTCACCGACCACCGCTTCCTCGGCGGCACCGGGCGCTACCGCGACTCCGGGATGATGGGCATCGAGCAGAACCACCGGGACGGCGCCTTCTGGGCCGCCGATCTCGACACCGCCGCCGCGCACCTCGTCGAGGTGATCCGCGAGGTGCGGCCCCAGGTGCTCGTGACGTACGACCCGGACGGCGGATACGGCCACCCCGACCACATCCAGGCCCACCGGGTCGCGATGCGCGCCGCGGATCTCGCGGCCGAGGGAGCCTTCCGCGCGGATCTTGGCGAACCGCACACCATCAGCAAGATCTACTGGAACCGTGTACCGCGTTCCGTCGTCGAAGAGCGGTTCCGGTGGATGGAGGGTGTCCTCGGCCCCCTTGGGGACTCGCCGTTCACCACTGCCGCCTCGGTCGCCGACGTGCCCGGTGTGACGGACGACGAACGGATCACGGCGGAGATCGACGGGACTGCCTTCCGTGCGGCCAAGGCGGCGGCGATGCGCGCGCACGCGACGCAGATCGAGGTGTCGGGTTCGCTCTTCGTCTTGTCGAACGGGCTCGCGCAGCCGATCTTTGATGTGGAGTACTACGAGTTGGTGCGAGGAGATGCGGATGCCGGTGCGGTGGACGACGGCGAGCGTGAGCGTGAGCGTGAGACGGATCTGTTCGCGGGGCTCGAAGGGGTGACGGCGCTGTGACTACTCGTTCGCGTGCGACATCGGCTTCCGGTTCGGCCGCTGGCCCATCCGGTTCGTCGTCCGCCGTCGCCCCGCCGGGCGGCAGCCTGCTCGCGCAGCCGCTCAATCCCGGGCGTATCGCCGCCTACGCGGGGCTCTTCGTGCTCGGCGCGGTCGTCGGCACCGCGGGGGCGCTCGTCCAAGGGGGCTGGCTCCCGGGCGGATTGCTGCTCGCGCTCCTTGGAGCCGCCGGGCTCTTCCTCGGAGGGGCGCGTGCGGTCGGCACCAGAGCGGGGGCGGTGGCGCCGGCGGCGGGCTGGCTCGTCGCCGTCCTGCTGCTCACGGCCAGCCGGCCCGAAGGGGACTTCCTCTTCGGCGCGGGACTCGGTTCGTACGCCTTCCTGCTCGGCGGAATGGCGGTCGCTGTGATGTGCGCCACCCTCGGGCAGCGACCGCAACCAGGCGGGCCCGCCGCCCGACTTGGCAAGTGACGTACCACTTCGGACCGTGCCCCGCACGGGTTTGACGGCGGTCACAGGAAGAGTGCCCACGGCGGCCAGTATGGTGGTGCGCGCCGCCGAGCCTCCCCCAGCCTCCGGCCGGGGGGACCCCCAGTCCGCGCGGGGAGCACGGGCGGCGGAGCCAACCGGGAGAACCTGCCTTGAGTCGTGAAACTGACAGTTCGTCCTCCGGGCCCCAGGGGCGCGGTGGAGCCGCTTACCCCTCGGGGACGCCGCCGTACGGCTCCCCGGCGCAGGGCGCCGCGTCGGACGGCCCCGCGGAAGGCGCGCAGCGGCAGACCGCCGAAGAGCGGCCGGACGAGCCCAAGACCGAGACCACGCTGACCACGCGCATCCGGATCAACATCCCCGGGTCGCGTCCCATCCCGCCGGTCGTCATGCGTACGCCCATGGCGGAGAGCGACGTGAACGCGCCGCGTCCGGAGGACCGGTCGTCCGGTGCCGGGGACGGTGCGGGGCGTCCGGGGTCGCCGAACGGCGCGGGCAGTTCCGCTTCCGCCGGGGCGACCGCTTCGGGCTCTGTGCCTTCGGCTCCGTCCGCGCCTGCCGCACCTGCCTCCTCCTCGGCGGCTCCCGCTGCGGCTCAGGCCGAGGAGAAGACGAGCGACTGGTTCGCGCCGCGCAAGAGCGGTGCGGGCGCTGCCGCGGGCGGTGGCTCGGGCAACGGTGCGGCTGGACCGGCGGGTTCGGGCGGTTCCGGCACGGGCTCCTTCGACGTGTCCGGCGCTGTCGCGTCGGGCCCGCTCGGCACGGGCGGCGACCCGCAGCGCGGGGATCTGCCGTACTTCTCCGGCGGCGGCGGCGGCGGTGCGGGTGACGGCGGGCGCGGTCCATCGGGGCCGACCGGCGGCCCGGTGACCGGCGACGGCCCGATGGCGCCGAACCCGGCCAACCCGGCCCGTCGGTCCAACCCGACCAACCCGGCAAACCCGGCCCATCAGGCCAACCCCGCAGGCCGGGCGAACCCGTTGACCCCGCCGCTCCCGCCCGACCCCGCGGCCCGTCAAGGGGCAGGCGCGGGCCCCGCGATGAGCGACGACACCGCCATCCTCACCCCGCAGAAGGCGGGCCCGGCGCACGGCGGCCCCGGTTCCATCCCCGGCGGCCCCAGCGCGCCCTCGCCCGGCACGAACGTCTCCGGCGACACCCTGACCAGCGGCATCCCCGTCGTACCGCCCACGCAGAACTCGCCGTTCGGCACGGGCCAGCAGCACCCCGACGGACCCGTGCCGCACACGCCGCCCAGGCTCCCCGAGCCGGTGCAGCCGAACGTGCCCGTGGCCGCGGCCCTGCCCAAGAAGAAGGGGCGCAACAAGCTCGTCCTCGTGGGCGTCGCCGTGGTCGTCGTGGCCTGCGGCGCGTACGGCGCCGGTCTTCTGATGAACCACGCCGACGTGCCGAAGGGCACCACCGTGCTCGGCGTCGACATCGGCGGCGGCACGCGCGACGAAGCCGTCAAGAAGCTCGACGGGGCGATCGACCCGCGTGTCAACAAGGCACTGAAGCTCTCGGTCGACGGCGAAGAGGTCACCCTCAAGCCGGACCAGGCGGGCCTGACCCTGGACAGCCAGGCCACCGTCCGCGAGGCGGCGGGCAGCGACTACAACCCCGTATCGGTGATCGGCTCGCTCTTCGGCGGCGAGCGCGTCGCCGACCCGGTGATGCCCGTCGACGAGGAGAAGCTGGCGGCCGCCCTGGAGCGCGCCGCGGGCGGCTCCGGCTCGGCCAAGGAGGGCGGGGTCACGTTCGTGCCCGGCAAGGCCGTGCCCGTGTACGGCAAGGCGGGCAAGGGCATCGACGTCGCCGCGTCGACGACCGCCGTGGCGGAGGCGTACAAGAAGCAGGTCGAGACGGGCAGTGCGGGCACGGTGAACGTGCCGGTCACGACCCGCAAGCCGACCGTCCCGAACGCCGAGGTCGACAAGTTCATGACGCGCTTCGCGAAGCCCGCCATGTCCGCCAACGTCACGATCAAGGCGGGTACGGCGACGATCCCGTTCGGCCCGGCGAAGTCGCTGCCGAAGATCCTGGAGACGAAGGTCGCCAAGAACGGCAGCCTGCAGCCGCACTACAACCTCCCAGAGCTCAAGAAGCTCTACGGCAACGTCTTCGACGGCATCCTGATCCAGCGCGGCAACGGCGACAAGACGCCGGTCCAGCCGACGGACGTGGCCGCCGCGATGAACAAGGCGCTGATCGGCAAGACGCCTGCGGCGCGGATCGGTGTGATCGAGACGAACGGTAGCTAGCAGCTAGCAGCTGGACGCGTCGTAAGTTGCGGTGGGGGAACTGCCGCGGGTCGGCTGTGGCCGGGCGCGCAGTTCCCCGCGCCCCTTCGGGGCGCATGACATCTGTCATCCCGGAGTAGGCACACACGACACTGCCGCCGTCGCCCTGCCCCCGGCGACGATGGACCGCATGACGACGACCGCAGCACCGCCCGTCACCGCGGTGAGCTTCGATCAGGTGACCAAGAGCTATGGCGATGTCCGCGCCGTGGACGCCCTCACGCTCGACCTCCACCCCGGCGAGACCGTCGCGCTCCTCGGCCCGAACGGCGCGGGCAAGTCCTCCGCGCTCGACCTGCTCCTCGGCCTGCGGCGCCCGGACAGCGGCACCGTGCGGGTCTTCGGCGGGAGTCCGCGCGAGGCGATCACCTCGGGCCGGGTCGGCGCGATGCTGCAGAGCGGCGGCCTGATGGAAGAGGTGACCGTCCGCGAGCTGGTGCGGCTCGCCTGCGCTCTGCACCCCAGGCCGCACCGCGTGAACGACGTGCTGGCCGCGGCGGGCATCACCCCGCTCGCCGACCGCAAGGTCAACAAGCTCTCCGGCGGTCAGGAGCAGCGCGTCCGCTTCGCACTCGCGACCGCCGGAGCGAACGACCTGATCGTCCTGGACGAGCCGACCACCGGCATGGACGTCACCGTGCGCCAGGCCTTCTGGGCCACCATGCGCGAGCAGGCCGAACAGGGCCGCACGGTCCTGTTCGCCACGCATTATCTGGAGGAGGCCGACGCGATCGCGGACCGGGTGCTCGTCCTGCACCGGGGCCGGATTCTCGCGGACGGCACCGCCGCCGAGATCAAGGCGAAGGCGGGGGCGCGGAAGATCTCGTTCGACCTGGAGACCCTCGACGAGGTCCGCACTCAGGAGCTTCGCGCGCTGCCCTTCCTCACTTCCGTCGATGTGTCGGGCCACACCGTCCGCCTCCAGTCGACGGACGCCGACGCCACCGTGCACGCGCTGTACGGGCTCGGCGTTTACCCCCGCAATCTAGAGGTCGCAGGCCTTGGCCTCGAGCAGGCCTTCGTGGCGATCACCGCGGCCGAGGAGGCCAGGGCATGACACTGACCAAGCTGGAAATCACCCGCGCCCTGCGCAACAAGAAGTTCCTGTTCTTCTCCGTGATCTATCCGTCGATGCTCTTCCTGATCATCGCGGGCGGCCAGAACAGCACGGACATGGTCGGCGACACGGGGCTCGCGCTCCCCGCCTTCTTCATGGTGTCGATGGCGTCGTTCGGCGCCCTCACCGCCGTCCTCATGGGCAACAGCGAGCGCATCGCCAAGGAGCGTGAGAGCGGCTGGGTCCGCCAGCTGCGTCTGACGAGCCTGCCGGGGCACGGCTATGTGATCGCGAAGACCGCGAGCGCCGCCGTGGTCAGCCTGCCCTCGATCATCGTGGTGTTCATCGTCGCCGCGGCGGTCAAGGACGTACGCCTGGATGCCTGGCAGTGGCTCGCCCTGACCGGGGCGATCTGGGCGGGCAGCCTCTGCTTCGCCGCGCTCGGTGTGGCCATCGGCTATCTCGCGACCGGCGACGCCGTCCGACCGATCACGATGATCGTGTACTTCGGACTCTCCGTTCTCGGCGGTCTGTGGATGCCCACGGCCACCTTCCCGCAGTGGCTGAGCGACATCGCGTCCTGGCTGCCGACCCACGCATACGCTGCCCTCGGACAGGCCATCGAACTGGGCGACGCCCCGCACGCGAAGGACATCGCGCTCCTCGCCGGGTACTTCGTCCTCTTCGCGGGCGGCGCGGCGTGGCTGTACCGGAAGGACACCCTGAAGGCGTGAGCGACATCGAAGGCACCGAGCGGCACCTCATGGACGGCTTCGGGCATCCGGCCCAGGACCGCCGTCAGATGCTCACGAAGGCGCTCTGGATCGGCATCTGGCTGGTCTTCCTCACCGGTCCGGTGCAGGACCTGGTGGCGGCGGACCACGGCACAGCGGCCACCGTGCTCGGCTGGCTCGGCCTCGCCGCCTTCGTGACCTGCTATCTGTCCCTGGTCTTCCGCTACACCTCGCGGGTGCTCGACTGGCGCAAGGTGCACCTGACGTTCGGGGCGCTGATCGCCCTGGCCGTCGTCCTCTCGTTCGCCTTCGGCACGGCCTGGCTCGGGCTCTTCGTGTACGTCTCGGTGTCCGCGGGGGCCGTGCTGCCGATGCGGCACGCGATGTGGGCCATCCCGGCCGTCACCGCCGTGATGATCGCGGTCGGCCTGCGCACCGACGGCCTGGGGGACCTGCTCGGCAGCTTCGCCATCCTGACCGTCCTGGTCGGCTTCGCGATGACCGGGGTACGCCAGCTCGTCCGTACGACGATCCAGCTGCGCCAGGCACGAGCCACCGTCGCCCAACTGGCTGCCAACGAGGAGCGGTTGCGGCTCGCCCGCGATCTGCACGACCTGCTCGGCCACTCGCTCTCCCTCATCACACTGAAGAGCGAGCTCGCCGGGCGGATGCTCCCGGCCCACCCCGACAAGGCCGCACAGCAGGTGGCCGACATCGAGCAGGTCAGCCGCCAGGCCCTGGTGGACGTGCGCGCGGCGGTCTCCGGCTATCGCAGGCGCACCCTCGCGGGCGAGCTCGCGGGCGCCCGCACCGCGCTCACCGCCGCCGGTATCGAGGCCGACGTACCCCTGGAGGCGCCCGAAGGGCTGCCGGGCGACGAGGGGGAGGCGGTGCTTGCCTGGGCGCTGCGCGAGGCGGTCACGAACGTCGTGCGGCACAGCGCCGCGCGCCGCTGCACGGTGGCGTTCACGTCACGGCACACGCTGGACGGTCCTGTCGCCGAGCTGTCGGTGGAGGACGACGGCGTGGGCGGTTCCGTCGCCGCCCATGGCAACGGCCTGACGGGCCTGACCGAGCGGGTGGCGGCGGTCGGCGGCGTCATGGACGTGGGCCCCGGAGCCCGCAGGGGCTTCCGGCTCACGGTGCGGGTGCCGCAGGAGCCGCAGGAGCCGCTGGACAAGGGCGCGGGGGACTCGCCCGGTGCGTCCGGCGCCGGACGCACCGCTCTAGGATCTTCCGCATGAGTACGAACAGTGCGGACGGCACCGTCAGGGTGCTGAGGGTGCTCCTCGCCGAGGACCAGTCGATGGTCCGTGAGGCGCTCGCCGCGCTGCTCGGCCTCGAGCCGGACATAGAAGTGGTCGCCCAGGTGGCCCGCGGCGACGAGGTGCTCGCGGCGGCGCGCGAAACCGCGGCGGACGTGGCGCTGCTCGACATCGAGATGCCGGGCTGTACGGGGATCGAGGCGGCGGCCCAACTGCACGCCGAGTTCCCGGAGTTGAAGATTGTCGTGCTCACCACCTTCGGCCGCCCCGGCTACCTCCGCAGCGCGATGGAGGCGGGCGCCGATGCCTTCCTGGTCAAGGACGCGCCCGCGGCCCAGCTCGCCGACGCGGTCCGCAAGGTCCTCGCGGGGGAGCGGGTCATCGACCCCACCCTCGCGGCAGCGGCCCTCGCCGGGGGCGCGAACCCGCTGACCGACCGCGAGCGCGAGGTCCTGCGCGCGGCGGCGGACGGCTCCACCAACGCCGAACTCGCCACGGCCCTGCACCTCTCCCAGGGTACGGTCCGCAACTACCTCTCGACGGCGATCCAGAAGCTGGCCGTACGCAACCGCGCCGAGGCGGTCAAGGCGGCGAGGGACAAGGGCTGGCTCTGAACTCCCCGGGGGGCGGGCCCCGGTTCAGTTGGGCGTCCTGTCAGTTCAGCATCGCCCGCGCTCCGTGCGCCTCCTGTCGCAGCCGTGCCGCCGCCTCCTCGTCGGTGACGGCGAGCGCGTCGGCGTACAACTCGATCTCAGTGGCACCGGTGAGGAAGTCGCCGCGCTGGACGAGGAGTTGAGCCCGGTCGTAGTGCAGCCGCTGGGAGTGCGCGGGCAGCAGCAGGGAGAGTTCGACCGCCCAGAGCGCCACGTCCGAGCGCTCGGGGCGGACCGCCGCCCACGCACGGATGTTGTTGAGCACCCGCAGAACGATGTCGAGCGGGCCCGCGGGGCTCAGCATCGACGGCACGAGCGGCGCCCCGGTGGCGCCCGCCACCAGCAACTGCGCGTCCATGTCCGTCAGTACGTGCCCTCCCGCGAAGGGATTGGCGAGGACCTGTTCCTCGCGGGCGCCGAAGCCGACCACGAAGTGGCCGGGCAGGGCGACGCCGTGCACGGGTGCGCCGGCCCGCCGTGCGACCTCGATCCACACCACGGACAGCAGGATGGGCAGGCCCCTGCGCCGCCGCAGTACTTCGTGCAGGAGCGCGGACTGAAGGTGCTGGTAGTCGCCGGGCCTGCCCTTGAACCCGTAGCGCTCGCCGAGGAGTTCGCCGAGCGCTACGGCCCATGACCGGGGTCCTTCGGCCCGGTCGGGCAGCCACTCGGCGAGCTGGTCCGCAAGGCGGTCGAGGATGCGCCGCGCCGCGCGCATACCCGCGTCGTCGAGCTCCGGGTCCGCCTCCGCGCCGATCAGCAGGCACAGCAGCGCGAGATCGGGCCGCGCGGACCGCACCTGATCGGCGAAGAGGTGCCGCCGCTCGGGGGAATGGGGATGCATAGATGCTTCGTGCCCGGCAGGACCGATCGATAGCGCTCCGATCTCTTCCGGACCCTTCCTGTCTCTTCCTGTCTCTTCCGTCAGGGATGCATCCGAGCGCCCTTCAGGACCTTGTCGACCGCGTTGCGCGGCCCGTGGACGAGGAGCCCGACCAGGTCGAGCTGATCGGCGGGCACGGCCCGCACCGCGGCCCGGTTGTCGCGGTCGTTGCCGGTGGCGAACAGGTCCGACGTGAACACCGCCCTCGGCAGCGAACGCGACAGCGCGCGGCCGTGCGCGGCGGTCAGCGTCTCCTTCGACCCCTCGAAGACCAGGACGGGCTGCCGGATCATCGACAGATAGGGGGTGCCGGCGGCGTCCTCGTACGGCTCGCCGATCACCTCGGGCGCCGCCGTGCCGAGCCCGCTGACCAGGAACGCGGTCACGTTGAGGCGCTGCCAGGTCTCCAGGTCGTCGCGGAGCAGGACGGCGATCTTCGTGTCGAATCGGACGGGCGCCTCGCCCGTGACCCCGGCGGCGGCTGCTGTCTCAGCGGTGGTTCTCATGGGTCGAGACTGCCGAGTGCCCCGCCTCCACGTCTTGTACGTTTCTTGCATGGTGGCCCGGCAGGAGATCTCCGCATGGCGCCCGCCGGTCGCGGGTGTCGTGGAGGTCTTCCACGCCCATTTCACCGAGCACGCGTACCCCATGCACGTCCACGACGCGTGGACCCTGCTGATCGTGGACGACGGCGCCGTCCGCTACGACCTGGACCGGCGCGTTCACGGCACTCCCGGTGACACCGTCTCGCTGCTCCCGCCCCACGTCCCGCACAACGGCTCACCCGCCACGCCCGACGGCTTCCGCAAGCGTGTGCTCTACCTGGACATGACACAGCTGGACGCGAGCTTGATCGGTCCGGCGGTGGACGGCCCCGACCTGGTGGACCCCGTCCTGAGAGCACGCGTGGGCCAGCTGCATTCGGCCCTCGCGCGCCGGGGCGACGAGCTGGAGGCCGAGAGCCGCCTGGCCCTGATCGGTGAGCGGCTGCGCGGACACCTGCGCCCCAGGATCACCACCGACGCTCCCCGCGCCACCGGCCGCAGTGGTGTCGCCGAGGACCTGCGCGAGCTCCTCGACGAGCGGCTGCTCGACGGCGTGACCCTGGCCGATGCCGCGCGCCTGGTCCACGCCCACCCCTCCCATCTCGTACGCGCCTTCAGCGGGGCCTATGGCATCGCGCCGCACCAGTACGTGATGTCCCGCCGCGTCGACCGCGCCCGCCGTCTCCTCCTGGCGGGTCAGCCGCCCGGCGAGGTGGCGACAGCCGCCGGGTTCTACGACCAGTCGCACCTCACCCGGCACTTCAAGCGGGTGGTGGGCATCGCACCGGGGCGGTACGCCCGTACGGGCGCCGCTAGTTGAGCATGGCGCGCGCCGCCCGCGCCTGGTCCCGTACGCGGTCCGCCGTGGTCGGCTCCACCGTCGTCACCACATCGGCGTACATCTCCAGCTCCGCCGCACCCGCGAGGAATTCGCCGCGCTGGACGAGGAGTTGGGCCCGTTCGTAGCGCAGTCTCGCCGGGTGCGCGGGCAGCAGCAGGGAGAGTTCGACCGCCCAGAGCGCGACGTCCGAGCGCTCGGGGCGGGCCGCCGCCCACGCGCGGATGTTGTTGAGGATGCGCAGGATGATGTTCAGGGGGTCGGCGGGCGTCAGCATCGAGGAGTTCATCGTGCCGCCCGACGAACCGGCGACGAGCAGCTCCGCGTCCTCGGTGGTCAGCAGCCGCCCGCCGGTGAAGGGGTCGGTGAGCACCTGTTCCTCGCGGGCGCCGAAGCCGACCACGAAGTGGCCGGGCAGGGCGACGCCGTAGACGGGTGCGCCGGCCCGCCGTGCGACCTCGATCCACACCACGGAGAGCAGGATCGGCAGGCCGCGGCGGCGCTGGAGCACCTCGTGCAGGAGGGACGACTCCAGGCGCTGGTAGTCGGCGGGTGTTCCCATGAACCCGCACTGCGCGCCGAGGAGTTCGGCGAGAGCGGCCGCCCACTCCCGTGCCCCGCCGGGCCGGTACGGCAGCAGCCCAGCGAGCCGGTCGAGCTCGATCTGCGCCGCGTCGATACCGTCCTCGCCGAGGTCCTGATCCGCCTCCGCGCTCAGCAGGAGGCACAGCAGGGACAGGTCGGGCCGCTCGGACCTGGCCTCATCGGCGAACCGCCGCCGGGACGCGGCCGTCCTTGACTCCTCGTGCATGCGTGCCTCGTGCCTTACTTACCGAGCCGACCGGTAGGAGCTACCGAGCCGACGGGTATCGATAGTGGTGGTACGTGTGGTGAGCGGCGAAGCCAAGACCGCCGTACAGCGCCCGCGCACCCTCGTTGTCGTCCTCGACCTGCAGCCAGGCCGCCGACGCACCCTCGTCGAGCGCCTGCCGGGACAGCGCGGCCATCACCGCGGTCGCGAGTCCCTGCCGACGGTGCGCCGGATCCACCTCGACCGCCATGAATCCCGCCCAGCGCCCGTCCACGACGCACCGCCCGATCGCCGCGGGCCCCGCGTCGAGAGAGGCCCCGGGCACGGAAGCGAACCACACCGAGGGTCCGCCCGCCAGCACCTTGAGCACATGGGGTCCCGGCACCCCGAATCGCTTGTACCGCCGTAGCCACGCCTCGTCGAAGGACCGCGAAAGAAGCACCCGTTCCGCCCCTGCTTCGGGCACCTCCAGATCGCCCAGCGGCGCGAGAGCACCGACATGGATCTCCGAGCTCACCTCGCGCTCCCAGCCCCGCTCCGCCAGCTCCGCGCAGAGCAGCTCCTGGGTACCTTCTGCCCCGGTCGCGGTCTGGATGTACGCGGGCAGCTCCCGCTCCTCGTACCACTGACGTACGTACGTAAGGGCCTGGTCGAGCGGCCGTCCCGGATCGCCGAGGGGGAGTACCGAATTGGCCCTGCGGGTGAATCCGCCCGCCGCCCGCAGCTCCCACTCACCGAGCCGCTCGCTCTCGACGGGCTGCCAGGCACGCGCGGACACCCGGGCCAGCTCGCGGTAGGAGGCCGCCGGGCCGCGCCTGCGGGCCGGGGCGGCGGGGACCACCTTCCCCGCGACCAGGGAGCTCTCCACGATGCGGACACGCTCACCGTCACGTCGTGTGATCAGTAACACACCCGCGTTCCACGATGTGAGAACACCCACCGTGTCAGTGAACTTGCCCTCCGTTCCGGGCCCTTCGTTCAGGCGGCGTACGGAGACTCGTTTGCCCACGTCAGCAGGGGTAATACGTACCTCAAGCCGTCCGCCCGCAGTGAATTCCACAGCTCTGTACACCCCTCCTGTTCGGATCACGCCCGGGAACGGAGATACTAGAGGTGGGCATCGACGACGCCGCGCTCCCGCGCGCCAGGCGAGCGGAGCCTGAAGACGGCCCGCCACCGCCCGTATCGAGGAGGAACGACAGCGTGACCTACGTCATCGCGCAGCCTTGTGTCGACGTCAAGGACAAGGCGTGCATCGAGGAGTGCCCGGTCGACTGCATTTACGAGGGCTCCCGGTCCTTGTACATCCACCCGGACGAATGCGTCGACTGCGGAGCCTGCGAACCGGTCTGCCCGGTCGAGGCGATCTTCTACGAGGACGACACCCCGGAGGAGTGGAAGGACTACTACAAGGCGAACGTCGAGTTCTTCGACGAGCTCGGATCGCCCGGTGGTGCCAGCAAGCTCGGTCTGATCGAGCGCGACCACTCCTTCATCGCCGCATTGCCGCCGCAGAACCAGCCCGAGTAACGGCTGCTTGAAGCGCCGCCCCGGTCCCGTACGGCATGTCCTGCCGCACGGGACCGAGGTGTTTGTCCACCCACGCATCACAGGAGTCAGCACGTGTCCGCAGTCTCCGGTCTCTCCGGCCGCCTTCCCGCCTTCCCCTGGGACAAGCTCGAGCCGTACAAGGCCACGGCGGCCGCCCACCCCGGCGGCATCGTCGACCTGTCGGTGGGCACCCCGGTCGACCCGGTCCCGGAGCTGATCCAGAAAGCGCTGATCGCGGCGGCGGACTCGCCGGGCTACCCGACGGTCTGGGGCACGCCCGAGCTGCGCGACGCGATCACCGGCTGGTGCGAGCGGCGCCTGGGGGCGAGCGGCATCACGCACCGCAATGTGCTGCCGATCGTCGGCTCCAAGGAACTGGTGGCCTGGCTCCCGACACAGCTGGGCCTGGGTCCGGGCGACGTCGTCGCGTACCCGCGCCTCGCCTACCCGACGTACGAGGTGGGCGCGCGCCTGGCCCGCGCGGAGTACGTCGCGTACGACGACCCTACGGACCTCGACCCGGCCGGCCTCAAGCTCCTCTGGCTCAACTCGCCCTCGAACCCCACCGGTCGCGTGCTGTCCAAGGACGAGCTCACCCGCGTGGTGGCCTGGGCGCGCGAGCACGGGGTGCTCCTCGTGAGCGACGAGTGCTACCTGGAGCTCGGCTGGGACGCGGAGCCGGTCTCGGTCCTGCACCCGGACGTGTGCGGCGGTTCGTACGAGGGCATCGTCGCCGTCCACTCGCTCTCCAAGCGGTCGAACCTGGCGGGCTACCGCGCGGCGTTCCTCGTCGGTGACGCGGACGTACTCGGCGAGCTGCTCCAGATCCGCAAGCACGGCGGCATGATGACGTCCGCGCCGACGCAGGCCGCGGTCATCGCGGCACTCGGCGACGACCAGCACGTGCGGGAGCAGCGCGAGCGGTATCTCGCCCGGCGCACCGCCCTGCGCGACGCCCTCCTGAAGCACGGCTTCCGCATCGAGCACAGCGAGGCGAGCCTCTACCTCTGGGTGACCCGCGACGAATCCTGCTGGGACACGGTCGCGCACCTCGCACAGCTCGGCATCCTGGTGGCCCCGGGCGACTTCTACGGCCCGGCGGGCGACCGCTTCGTACGCGTGGCGCTGACCGCGACGGACGAGCGGGTGGCGGCGGCGGTCGAACGGCTCGCCTGAGCCGCTGACCGAAGGCCCGGAGCGAGGGTGAGCGTGACGGCGATGGACGCCAGGGCGAGGGCTGTCATGGCGGCCGGAGCCGACGTCAGCTGAGCGGCGCCGCCCGCGAGCGCGGCGCCCACGCCCTGCATCGTGAGCATCCCGGACGCGTGCAGGCCAAGAGCGTGCCCGCTCAGCTCGTCCGGTGTCAGGGCCATCAGCTGCTCCTGAAGCAGCAGGCTCGCCGAGAACCCCACCGAGGCGAGCGTGACCGCCGTCAGGGCGAAGGGCAGCCCAGGCCGCAGCGCGAACACCAGATACGGGACGGCGAGCAGCAGCCGCAGGGGTGCGGCAAGGCGCTCCCGCCAGCGGGGCGGAAGCAGCCGCCCCGTCAGTACGTCCCCGACGAGCATCCCGAACGCGGTGAACGCGAACAGCAGCCCCGCGTGGCCGGGCGCGTACGGGACGAAGAGCGACTCGCTGCCCACGATCAGGCCGTTGGGCACCCAGAGCGCGAGATAGACCGACCTGCGGTGCCCGGACGACCACAGCAGCGCGTTCGTACGCCATGTCTCCGCGACCGAGGGACGGCCCGTGGCGCGCGGCGCCCTGCGGCGGAGCCCGCAGCGCGCGACGACCGCCGCCGCCAGATAGAGCCCGGCGCCCGCGAGCAGCGTGCCGCGCGGCGAGAGCGTGGCGACCAGGACCCCGCCGAGCCCGAAGCCGCAGATCTGCATGGTGCCGCCGGACATGTTGAGCACGGAGCGGCCGAGCAGATAGCCCTCCCTGGAGAGGATCTCGTTGAGCAGCCCGTAGCGCACGCCCCCGCCGAGCGCGGCCAGCGTCCCGAGGCCGAGGAGAAGCGCGAAAGCGGCCCACAGCGGCAGTCCTGGCAGCGCCTGTGCGGCGGTGGCGACGCCGAAGACCAGCGCGAGGCCCACCGTCGCGGCGCGCGGCGGAAGCCGGTCGGACGCCGACAACAGGGCGGTGGCGCCGAGGACTTGGGCCAGCGAGGGGCCGAACATCCCGAGGGCGGAGAGCAGCGGGGAGCCGGTCCTGTCGTAGATCAGCGTGCCGAGGGCAAGGCCGCTCACCGTCTGCGCCGCCACTTGGAAGGAGGAGGTCAGGAAGAACGGCGTGAACTCCGGGGTGCGGAAGAGCTCGCGGTAGGTGCGCATGGGGTGGAGTCTCGGGGTGCCGTGCGGGCGGGCGTTAATGTTTCGCGGAGCAGCGAAAGGTGAGTGGCGGAACGGGGCGTGGCATGGGCTGGTGGCAGGTCAACGCGGACACGCTTGCCGGGAGCAGGTTCGTCGTATCGCCGCTGGCCGAGGCGATCGCGAGCCTCTTCTCGCTCGAGCGGCGCACGGCCACGCATCCAGGGGAGCGGGCCTGGCTCGACGCCCATCTGCCTGCCTACCGCGAGCGGCTGGCCGCCGATCCCGGCCTCGCGGATCTTGTGCGGGCCGCGCGCGGCGGCCGGACGCGGTGGATCGCGGACTTCCTCACGCCGACGCCCACGGGCGAGGGCGACCGGCCCTTCGAGGAGTTCGAGGAGGAGGTGGCGAGAGTCCGCGAGACCTCCGACGAAGTGGCCCGGGAGCACCTGAAGATGTCACTCGGCGGCCCGCTCCCCGCCGAGCTGCTCCGCCCAGGCATCGCGGACCGCACGGCCGACCTCCTGGAGTGGGTGTGGACCCGGACGGTGCTGCCGCGCTGGCCCCGTCTCCGTACGGTCATCGAGGCCGATGTCATCGCGCGTACGGCCCAGTTGAGCCAGGGCGGCTGGGCCGAGGCGCTGAACGGCATGAGGCCGGGGATGCGCTGGCTGGGCGAGAGCCGGCTCCAGGTCAACACGCATGACTACCCGCCGCGCGAGATCTCCGGGGCGCGCCTCCTCTTCGTGCCGGTGACCCCGCGGCAGGGCTGGGTGTCGTGGGACGCCTCGGACCGGTACGCGGTGGTGTACCCCTGCTCGGGCGTCTTCGCGGACGCGGGCCGGGCGGCGGCGGTGCCGGAGCCGCTCGGCAGGCTGCTCGGGCCGGGGCGGGCGGCGGTCCTCGTACTGCTCGCGGCACCGAAGAGCACGTCGCAGCTGGTGACGCTCACGGGGCAGGGGCTCGGCTCGGTGGGCCGTCACCTCAGGGTGCTGCTCGACGCGGGGCTCGTCCGGCGGCGGCGTACGGGGCGGTCGGTGCTGTATTTCCGTACGGCTGCGGGGGAGGTCCTCGTCGAGGCGCAGAGGGAGGGTGAGGGTGAGAGGGAGCGGGAAACCTGAGAAGGGCCCGGAGCCATTGGCTCCGGGCCCTTCTCAGGTGCGTGCTATTCAGCCGAGCGGCAGGCTCTTGACCGGCAGCTGGTCGGTGGGCAGTCCGCCGCCGAGGGCGTCGGTGGGCAGGCCGCCCTTGGCGACGGCGTCGGTCGGCAGGCCGTCCTCGGTGGCCGTGCCCGCGGTATCGCCGACCACGTCACCGGCGTTGCCCGCGAGGTCGCCCGCGGCCTTCTGTGCCACGGGGGTCGTGGTCTTGGCGCTCGTGCCGACGACCTTGCCCGCGGTCGGGACGCCCTTCTTCACGGCCTTGCTGCCGGTCTCACCCGCGAGACCGGTGCCGTTGCGGGCCGCGCCGTCGACGGTGTTGCCCAGACCGGCGCCGTCCAGGGCGGTCACGCCGCCGAGGTCGGGGGTGGCCGGAAGTTCGGCGGCGCTTGCGGAGCCGGCCGCACCGACCACGGGAGCCGCCCCCGCTGCGATGAGCAGCGCGGCGCGGGCGATCCGACGGGTCAGGGGGAGGGACATGATGCTCCTTCAGACGGGAGAGAACGGTGGCGTGTCCTGCCGGATGGGGCCCGGCGCTCGGACGCAGTGACTACCGCTCGAAGGCCGCGAAGGTTGCGGTGACCCAACGTAAAGAGTTGGCAATGCATCGCATTATCGCCAGTGGATAAAAACGGGCAAAGAGGCCGCCTGGTGGGGGTCTGCTGAAACGTCAATGCCCTGTGCTCGCAAGGGGTTTGACACGAACGGGAAGTGCCGGCGAAAACCTGGTCGGGGTGTCGCCCCGAGGTGATCAATGTGGCCCGAACGGGTGACCCGCCGTACTACTGCCCAGTGACGATTCGGACCTCGCCCGCGCCGGTTTCGGTGTCGGCGCCCCGCTCGGCACCGCCCGCCTTGCCGGGCTTGCGCCATTCCTGCCCGGAATCTCCGGCGCTCCACTCCCGCCCCGCGTACGAGACGCGCTCGATGCCGAGCGCGGACGCCTGGGCCACCGCCCAGTGCGCCAGCTCCCAGCCCCGCTGCCCGGCTCCGCCCTCAGCGCTTCCCGCCGTGGCGGACACCGGCACGGTCACCGCGCCGCCGTGGGTGCTCTTCGCCGCCACACCGCGGCCGAAGTCACGGGCCAGGGCGGCCCGCACATCGGCCGGGTCGCCAGGATCGTCGGCCGTGCCGCCCTCGCAGGTGAAGGTGGCCGGGGCGCGGCCGGTCAGCGCGGCGGCGAGCAGCGCGGCGTCCGGCTCGTGCTTCGCGTACGCCTGGGGGTAGCCGCTGCGCTGCACGCGCTGCGCGGCGACGGTCAGGGGCAGCCGTGAATAGCCCGGGACGTCCTTGAGATGGGCGTAGAAGCGCGCCGCCGAGTACGCCGGGTCCATGATCTGTTTCTCATCGCCCCAGCCCTGTGTGGGCCGCTGCTGGAAGAGGCCGAGCGAGTCCCGGTCGCCGTGGCTGATATTGCGGAGCCCCGACTCCTGGAGGGCCGTCGCGAGGGCGATCGTGACCGCCCGCTCCGGCATGTCGCGGGATGTGCCCACGGCGGCGACCGTCGCCGCGTTCTGCGCCTGCTCGGCGCTGAACTCGTACGTCGCCCCGTCGCCGTTGCCCGAGACGACCTCGCAGCGTGGAGCGGCCTTGCCCCCGAAGACGTACTGCACGACCACATAGCCCACGAGGGCGATGAGAACCGCGACAGCGGCCCCGATACGGAGGAGGCGGCCGCGCCGGACGAGGGTGGGGGGCTCAGGCACGCGACCAAGGTACTGGAGGCCACTGACAAGGCGGCGCGCCGAGGGGCGTTAGGGTCGAAACCATGGCTCAGACCTCTCCCCACGCGTCGCTCGACCTCACGCTCGACGCCGCCGCGCTCACCGCCCAGCTGGTCGATTTCCCGTCGCCGAGCGGCCAGGAGAAGGCGCTCGCGGACGCCATCGAGACGGCCCTGCGCGGCCTGCCGCACCTCACGGTCGACCGGTACGGCAACAACGTGGTGGCACGCACGAACCTGGGCCGGGCCGAGCGCGTGATCCTCGCCGGGCACATCGACACCGTGCCGATCGCGGACAACGTCCCGTCCCGCCTCGACGAGGACGGCGTCCTGTGGGGCTGCGGCACCTGCGACATGAAGTCGGGCGTCGCCGTCCAGCTGCGCATCGCGCAGACGGTGACCGAGCCCAACCGCGACCTCACCTTCGTCTTCTACGACAACGAAGAGGTCGCCGCCCACCTCAACGGCCTCGGTCATGTCGCCGAGGCCCACCCCGACTGGCTCGCGGGCGACTTCGCGGTCCTCCTGGAGCCGACGGACAACCAGGTCGAGGGCGGCTGCCAGGGCACGCTCCGAGTCTTCCTGAAGACGAAGGGCACGCGCGCGCACTCCGCGCGCGCGTGGATGGGCTCGAACGCGATCCACAAGGCGGCGCCGATCCTGGCGAAGCTCGCCGCGTACGAGCCGCGCAAGCCGATGGTCGAAGGGCTCCAGTTCCACGAGGGGCTCAACGCCGTACGCGTCGAGGGCGGCGTCGCCACCAACGTGATCCCCGACGAGTGCACCGTCGTCGTCAACTTCCGCTACGCGCCGGACCGCACCGAGGACGAGGCGCTCGCCTTCGTACGTGACTACTTCGCCGACTGCGAGATCGACGCGTTCATCGTCGACGACCACACGGGCCCGGCAAGGCCCGGCCTCACCCACCCGGCCGCGGCGGCCTTCATGGCGGCGGTCGGCGGCGAGGCGCAGCCCAAGTTCGGCTGGACGGACGTCTCCCGCTTCAACGCGCTCGGCGTGCCCGCCGTGAACTACAGCCCGGGTAACCCGCTGCTCGCCCACAAGATCGACGAGCGGGTGAAGGCCTCGCTGATCCCGGAGGCCGAGAAGCGGCTCAGCGCCTGGCTGACATCCTGATTTCCCTCAAGAATGCGTCGTCTGTAACGCCCGTAGACCTACGCTGAAGTGCACGTCGAGCAAGACCGTCAGCGGAAGGGGATCTTCATGGGGAGTCCAGAAACGCAGGGACTGCCGGAGGAGCAGCACTTGGGGCCTGTGGTGCGGCGGCGTGAGCAGATCACCCCCGGCACCACCGATCAGCGGCTCCTCGACACCGAGGGCGAGTCGGAGTGGGTGCACACCGACCCCTGGCGGGTCATGCGCATCCAGTCGGAGTTCGTGGAGGGCTTCGGCGCGCTCGCCGAACTCCCCAGCGCCATCAGCGTCTTCGGCTCGGCGCGCACGCCGGTCGATTCGGCCGAGTACGACGCGGGAGTCCGCATCGGCAAGGCGCTGGTCGACGCGGGCTTCGCGGTGATCACCGGGGGCGGGCCCGGCGCCATGGAGGCGGCCAACAAGGGCGCACGCGAGGCCAAGGGCGTCTCTGTCGGCCTCGGCATCGAGCTGCCCTTCGAGCAGGGGCTCAACGAACACGTCGACATCGGTGTGAACTTCCGCTACTTCTTCGTACGGAAGACGATGTTCGTGAAGTACGCGCAGGGCTTCGTCGTCCTGCCCGGAGGTCTCGGCACCCTGGACGAGCTCTTCGAGGCCCTCACCCTCGTCCAGACCCGCAAGGTGACCCGATTCCCCATCGTCCTGTTCGGCTCCGCCTACTGGGGCGGACTCGTCGACTGGCTGCGGGACACGGTGGTGGCGGGCGGCAAGGCATCCGAGCGCGATCTGCACCTGTTCCACATCACGGACGACGTGGACGAGGCGGTCGCCCTGGTGACCAAGGAAGTCGGCAGGTAGGTCCGACGAGCCTCGCCGGGCGGGCCCTCTTCGCGGCCCGTCCGGCGTTCTTCACCGGGGTCAGGCCAGTCCCCGCCGGGCCACAGCGGGATCCCGGTGCCCGGCGATCGTCGCGACCATGTCCAGGACCTGCCGCGTCTCGGCGACCTCGTGCACCCGGTACACCTGAGCGCCCAGCCACGCCGACACCGCGGTCGTGGCGAGCGTCCCCACCACCCGCTCCTTGACCGGCTTGTCGAGCGTCTCCCCGACGAAGTCCTTGTTGGACAGGGACACGAGTACGGGCCACCCGGTCTCGACCATCTCCCCGAGCCGCCGCGTCGCCTCGAGCGAATGCCGTGTGTTCTTACCGAAGTCGTGCCCGGGGTCGATCATCACGGACTCCCGCGGCACCCCGAGCGCGACCGCGCGCTCGGCCAGGCCGAGGGTGACCGAGAGGATGTCGGCCATGACGTCCTCGTACGTCGTCCGGTGCGGACGGGTCCGCGGTTCCGCACCGCCCGCGTGCGTGCACACCAGGCCCACTCCGTAGCGCGCGGCGACCTCCGCGAGCCGGGGATCGACCCCGCCCCACGCGTCGTTCAGGAGATCCGCCCCGGCCTCGCAGACCGCCTCGCCGACCTCGTGCCGCCAGGTGTCGACGCTGATGACGACGTCAGGGAATCGCTTGCGCACATCGGCGACGAAGCCGACCGTCCGCCGCGCCTCCTCCTCGGCCGTCACCTCATCGCCGGGACCCGCCTTGACCCCGCCGATGTCGATGATGGCGGCGCCCTCCGACACGGCCTCCTCCACGCGGGCGAGCGCGGGCTCGTCGCGGAACGTGGCGCCCTGGTCGTAGAAGGAGTCAGGGGTCCGGTTCACGATCGCCATGATCACCGGCTCGTGCGCGTCGAATTCACGCCTGCCAAGCCTGAGCATCCCCGGTGAACCTCCTCTGTCGATACCGCGGTGGACCGCCTGTGACCTTAACTGTCAGAGGCGCATGGCACGATCAGACCCTGACAGTTTCAGCACGGCAGTCGAGCGTGGGGGCCTGAAGAGATGGTCTTGTTCTTGTTCCTGGTCATCGCCCTCGTCGTGGTGGTCGGCGCGGTGACACTGGCCGTGGTGGGTGGTGGGGAGAGCGGCGCGCTGCCGGACGCGGCGCCCGAGCGGTTCGCCGACCCGCTGCCCCCGGACCGCGCCCTGCGCCGCGCGGACGTCGAAGCACTGCGCTTCCCGCTGACCCTGCGGGGCTATCGCATGGTGGACGTGGACGACGCCCTCGGCCGCCTCGCCGCCGAACTGGCCGAGCGCGACGCCCACATCGCGGAGCTGGAGGCGGCACTCGCCGGAGCCCAGGCCACCGCGGTCGGCGGACCTGGCCTCTTGAAGACGCAGAAGGACGCGGCCGAAGAGGAGGACGACCAGTGAGCGGCGACGCGGTGGCGGGCCCGGACGGCAGACTCCGCTGCCCCTGGGGCCTCTCGACCGAGGACTATGTGGCGTACCACGACGAGGAGTGGGGCCGCCCGGTCCACGGGGACGACGCGCTGTACGAACGCCTCTGCCTGGAGGCCTTCCAGTCGGGCCTCTCCTGGATCACGATCCTGCGCCGCCGCGAGGGCTTCCGCACCGCCTTCGCCGGTTTCAGGATCGCCGAGGTCGCCCGGTTCACGGACGCCGACCGGGAGCGCCTCCTCGCCGACCCCGGCATCATCCGCAACCGCGCCAAGATCGACGCGACGCTGGCCAACGCGCGCGTGCTCGTCGACTGGGCGGACGGCGATCTGGACGAGCTGATCTGGTCGCATGCCCCGGACCCGGCCTCTCGCAAGGCCCCGGGCGCCCTGGCCGACGTACCGGCGATCACGCCCGAGTCCACGGCCCTGTCCAAGGCCCTGAAGAAGCACGGCATCCGGTTCGTCGGCCCCACCACGGCGTACGCCCTCATGCAGGCCTGCGGCCTGGTGAACGACCACCTTGAGGACTGCGTGATCCGCTAGCGGCCCAAGTACTTCGGCTTCGCCTTGTCCAGGAACGCCTGGACGGCGATCGCGTGGTCCTCGGACGCGCCCGCCTTCGCCTGGAGCTCGTCCTCCTTCTCCAGGGACTCCTCCAGGGTGTGGCCCGCCGCGTAGGCGAGGGACTCCTTGAGGGCCCCGTAGGCGAGCGTCGGGCCCTCGGCCAGGGTGCGGGCAAGCTCCAGTGCCTCGGACGCCAACTCGGTCTCCGGTACGACCTTGTTGACGAGGCCCAGGTCGTACGCCTCCTGTGCGCCGATGTTGCGCGGGAACAGCAGCAGATCGGCGGCCCGGCCCGGCCCGATCAGGCGCTGAAGTGTCCAGGAGACGCCCGAGTCGGCGGTCAGCGCGACACCGGCGAAGGAGGTGTTGAAGCGCGCGGTGTCCGCGACGATGCGGTAGTCGGCGGCGAGCGCGAAGCCGAGGCCCGCTCCGGCTGCGACGCCGTTGACGCCCGCGACGACCGGCTTCGCCATCCCGGTGAGCGCCCGCATGATCGGGTTGTAGTGCTCGCGCACCGTGCTCATCGTCTGCCCTGAGCCCGACGCGCGGTCAGCCATGAGCGAACCCACGTGCTCTTTCAGGTCCTGTCCCACGCAGAAGGCGCGCCCGGTCGCGGTGAGCAGTACGGCGCGGACCGCGGGGTCCGACTCGGCCGACTGCGCCGCCTCCCGCAGGGCGACCTTGGCCTCGGTGTTCATCGCGTTCATCGCCTCGGGGCGGTTGAGCGTGATCGTCGCGAGCCCGTCGCTCACCTCGTAGAGCACGGTGTCGGCCATGGTGAATCCCCTCCAGTGGTCCTGCGGCGGTCATCTTTGTCCGAGTCCAGCATGACGGAGATCATCCGGCTCCGACATGAGGGGAGATATGTGACCTGCGTCAAAGAATTCCTGGTCCTGGAGGCGTAAGAGGCGGCGCAGTATCGCAGCCACATCGCCGAATTGAGTGGTTTTGCGGGCGCGCGTTGCGCAAGCGATGCAGACCGATGTTGGTCATCGGGTCCTGCCATGCGGGATAATGGCCTGGAAGCAATGTGTTCGATGCCGGTGACACCTGGGTTGTCGGCTGCGATGAGCTGGTTTCAGGAAGGGGAACGAGCATGGCGGCCATGAAGCCGCGGACGGGCGACGGCCCGCTCGAGGTGACCAAGGAGGGGCGGGGCATCGTCATGCGCGTTCCGCTCGAAGGCGGCGGACGACTTGTCGTCGAACTGACTCCGGACGAAGCCGATGCACTCGGCGACGCCCTGAAGAAGGTCGTCGGCTGACGCGGAAGCGCCCGAACATTTCACTGCCCCGGCACGTATGACGCGCCGGGGCAGTGCTGTCTCTGGGGGCGCCCCGAAGGGGCGCGGGGAACGGCGCGACCAGCCACGATGCACCCGCAGGTGCATACGGCGAACCCCGCGGAACGATCAACGCTTAACGGCGCACAGCAGCCCATCGCCCACCGGCAGCAACGCCGGCATCAGATCATGGCTCTCGCGCATGGTGCGAAGAAGCTCGCGGATCCGCAGTACGTCGGCAGGCTGCGGACCGGAGTCCACCGTCCTGCCGTCGGCGAAGGCGCCCTCGAAGCAGACGAGTCCGCCGGGGCGCAGCAGGCGCAACGATTCAGCGAGGTAGTCCAGGTACTCCGTGCGGTCACCGTCACAGAAGACGAGGTCGTAGCCGCCGTCCGCGAGCCGCGGCAGTACGTCGAGCGCGCGGCCGGGGATGAATCGCGCGCGGTTGCCCGCGAATCCGGCGGCACGGAAGGCCTCACGGGCGAACTGCTGACGGTCGGGCTCGGGATCGACGGTGGTCAGGACGCCGTAGGGCCGCATTCCGTGCAGAAGATGGATTCCGGACACGCCCGTGCCTGTCCCGATCTCGGCCACGGCTTTGGCGTCAAGCGTGGCGGCGAGCATCCGCAGCGCGGCGCCGGTACCGGGAGACACCGAGGGCAGCCCTGCCTCCTGGGCCCGGTCACGGGCCCAGCGCGCTGCCTCGTCCTCGGCGACAAAGGCGTCGGCGAACGCCCAGCTCGTCTGCCGGTTGCCGGTAATGGCCCTCTCCTGTCCCCGTGGATGCCTGGCCGTGACTGTATCCGTTGGGGGTGGGAACCCGCAGATGGGACCGGGCGTTTAGTAGGGGTAGGCGGACGTCGGGGGTAACGAATGGATCAAGACTGGATGCGGGCCCTTCGGCCAGGCAGGGTGCCTGGCAGGACGCTCGTACCAAATTCCAGTAAAAACGCTTATCCGGAGCTAACGGGCGAGGTGGTTATGGTAGGGGCTCCACTGGACACCACCAGAGCCGACAGGGGAGGTGCGGCTGCGTCCGCAGATCGGAGAGGAGCGCTGAGGCGCTTTCTCAGGTTGGCGGGTGAGCCGAAATCCGTGACCGACACCGCTGACCGATTCCACACCGCCAGCTCCGCTCAGACCGCGACCTTTGCCGCTGATGCGGAATCGCAGGCGTGGACTCCCCCCACCTGGGAGGAGATCGTCAGCACGCACAGCGGACGGGTCTATCGCCTGGCGTATCGCCTGACCGGCAATCAGCACGACGCCGAGGATCTTACGCAAGAGGTCTTCGTCCGTGTCTTCCGGTCCCTCTCGACATACACCCCCGGCACGTTCGAGGGCTGGCTGCACCGCATCACCACGAACCTCTTCCTGGACATGGTGCGCCGCAAGCAGCGCATCCGCTTCGACGCCCTCGGGGACGACGCGGCGGAGCGCCTGCCGAGCCGTGAGCCGTCGCCGCAGCAGGTCTTCAACGACACGCACTTCGACGCGGACGTGCAGCAGGCGCTCGACACCCTCGCTCCCGAGTTCCGCGCCGCAGTGGTCCTGTGCGACATCGAAGGTCTTTCGTACGAGGAGATCGCCGCGACCCTGGGCGTCAAGCTGGGCACGGTCCGCAGCCGTATCCACCGTGGCCGTTCGCAGTTGCGCAAGGCCCTTCAGCACCGGTCGCCCGAAGCCCGCGCCGAGCGCCGCTCGCTCGCAGGAGCCGTGGCGCTGGGAGGAGGGGGCGCGACCGAGTGAGTGGATCACGGTCGAATCCTGCCGAGGGACACCTGGCCGAGCAGCATCTGGGGGACCGACTCGCCGCCCTGGTGGACGGCGAGTTGGGCCATGACGCGCGTGAGCGAGTCCTCGCTCACCTCGCGACCTGTCCGAAGTGCAAAACCGAGGCCGACTCGCAGCGGCGGCTCAAGAGTGTCTTCGCGGAGGCGGCACCGCCGCCTCCCTCCGAGAGTTTCCTGGCACGCCTTCAAGGGCTGCCCGGCGGTGGCAGCGAGCCTCCCACTGGTCCGAGGCCGCCCGGAAGCGGAGGCTTCGCCACCGCGGACACGGAGTCCGCTGGACTGCCGCCGACCGGAATCTTCGGCGTGAGACCCGAGACCTTCGGCTATGCGCCCTCGGGTGCACATGCCGCGGTGCTGCCGAGCTCAGGGCGCGGTTTCCGCGTCCATGACATGAGCCGTCATGACGTCAGCCGCCACGAGGTCGAGCGGTCGCTGTGGCGCGGGCGGCGGTTCGCCTTCGCCGCCGCGGGCGCGGTGTCGCTGGCCGCGATAGCGCTCGGCGGCGTCACCTCGGGCGTTCCCGCCGACCCGGGCGAGCCGCGCGCGGGCTCGGGCAGCAGCAACAGCTCTGGCAGCAGCAGCAACAGCAATGCCTCGCCGCTGCGGTCGCAGGGGTCGGGTGCCACGACGGCTCCCGACTCCGTCCGCCGCCGTGGCAGCGGACCCCTGTCCGTACAGGGCAAGCGTCCTGGCGTTCTCGCGGCGCCGGTCGCGCCGACGGAGGCGGCAGGACCCCTGTTGCCGGGGGCTCCCGCACGGGGTCCTCGCATCCAGCAGCCCGAGTCCGTGGCCGGTGGGCAGCAGGTTACGACGCCGATGCTGACCGCCGCGGCGATCATGTCCCCGTTGATCCGCCCGGTCTCTCCCGTCGCCCCCGGCGGCACGTCTCCTGCCGGTGTCGTGCCGACTCTGGGCGGCGTGGCTTCGGCGGCCGCGGCGGATCCGACGCGGGCCGCCGCGTCCTCGCCCATCGAGGGCACGTTGCAGGGCACTTCGCAGATCCGCTGACGTGCCCTGCGCTTCGGCGCGGGAACCTGGTTGAATCCTCGGTGGGCCGTGCCTGGCCGAGGCTTGTGGCGGGCGCGGAGTTGAGCACGAACGGCGTCCGCCGTAGGCCAGGTGTGGGGAGAGCATGGACGAGGGCAAGCCCACGAAGGCGAAATGGTGGAGTCGCCCCAGGTCGGCGTCCGCGCCTGACGGCACGGAGCCGGAGCGGCATGGCCCCGATGACGAGGCGATAGGCACCGCCGGGCGAGCGGATGACGCGTCCGGCGACTTCACCTTGGCAGCGGCGACGCCTGCGGCCGCCGGCCCGGATTCGGAGCAGGCGCCGGGCTCCGGCTTCGCCCCCGAGCCCGTGCCCAGCCCTGCGCCTGGTTCTGAGCCTGGTTCTGGGCCCGGCTCCACCGCGGTGGAGCCGGCCGACGCGGCGCCCGCTGACCGCCCTCGCCCCCTGCATGATCCCGATCCGTACAGCACCCCGCCCTACGGAGAGCCCGGCCCCTGGGCCCCCGCCCCGCCCGTGCAGCACCCGGTGGCGACCCCGGCGCACGGCACGCAGCTCCCGGCAGCGGCCCCCAACGGCACCCCGCCACACGGCACCCCCGGCCCCACGCCCCCACAGGGCGTCGCCCTGCAGCCGCAGGCCCCGCACCCGCAGCCCGCCCCGCAGCCCCAGGCCCCTCAAGCGCACCCCCAGCACCCCCAGCAGCCTCAGCCTCACCCCCACCCCCAAGCACCCCCGCCGCCCCGCCAGCCTTACGACCCCTGGAACGCCCCCCTCCAGCAGAGCGGTGCCGTTCCTGTCGATCCTGTCGACGCGGCGAAGGAGAAGAAGCGGGTGCGGCGGATCATCCTGGTCCTGGTCGCCGTCATCACCCTCGTGTCCGGCGGCATCGGCGGAGCCATCGGCGCCTATCTCGAGCGCAACGGCGGCGTCACGGACATCGAGCTGCCGCAGGCGGACCCGCAGCACAAGGCGCGGGCCAAGGACAGCGTGGCCGGGATCGCCGCGAGTTCGCTGCCCGGGGTCGTGACCCTGCACGTCAGCGGCGACGACGCGCAGGGCACAGGCACCGGCTTCGTGCTCGACGGCAAGGGGCACATCCTCACCAACAACCACGTCGTCGAGCCCGCCGGGACCGGCGGCGAGATTTCGGTGACCTTCAGTGGCGGCGAGAGTGCCAAGGCGGAGGTCATCGGACGCGACTCCGGGTACGACCTCGCAGTGGTCAAGGTCTCCGGCGTACGCGGACTCAAGCCGCTGCCCCTCGGCAACTCCGAGAACGTCCAGGTGGGCGACCCCGTCGTGGCCATCGGCGCCCCCTTCGACCTGGCCAACACAGTCACCTCCGGCATCATCAGCGCCAAGGAGCGCCCCATCACCGCCGGTGGGGAGAAGGGCGACGGCAGCGACATCAGTTACGTCGACGCGTTGCAGACCGACGCACCCATCAACCCCGGCAACTCCGGCGGCCCCCTGGTCGACTCCGATTCCCGCGTCATCGGCATCAACAGCGCCATCCGCTCCGCCGACGAGGGCGCGGCGCCCGACGGCGGCCAGGCGGGTTCCATCGGCCTCGGCTTCGCCATCCCCATCAACCAGGGCAAGAGAGTCGCCGAAGAGCTGATCAACACGGGTAAGGCCACGCACCCTGTGATAGGCGTCACGCTCGACATGGAGTACACGGGCGACGGAGCCCGCGTCGGCGCCAAGGGCAAGGACGGCGGTCCCGCCGTGAACGAGGGCGGTCCCGGCGACCGTGCGGGAATCAAGCCGGGCGACACCATCACCGAAGTGGACGGTCAGCGCATTCACTCCGGAGACGAGCTCATCGTCAAGATTCGCGCCCACCGCCCGAAGGACAGCCTCGAATTGACGGTCCAGCGCGATGGAAAGGACCGGAAAGTGACCCTCGTGCTCGGCGCGTCGGGCGGGAACTGATCGACGTCCGTCGCCCAGCGGCTACCGGACGTACAGGAACGCCGGGTACCGTGGACCCGGTCCGGACGGCAAGGAGCTCAAGGTGTTCTCAGACATTGGCCCGCTCGAGGTAGTGGCGCTGATCATCCTCGCCGTGCTCGTTTTCGGCCCGGACAAGCTGCCCAAGCTCATTCAGGATGCCACGCGGACCATCCGTAAGATCCGCGAGTTCTCGGACAGCGCCAAGGCGGACATCCGCAGTGAACTCGGCCCGGAATTCAAGGACTTCGAGTTCGAGGACCTGAATCCGAAGACCTTCATCCGCAAGCAGCTCGACAACGACGAGCTCGGCCTGAAGGAAATCCGGAACGGCTTCGACCTGAAGAAGGAGATGGCCGAGGTCACGGACGCCGTGCACGGGCGCGAGAGCGAATCCGCCGACGGCACGACCGGCACAGACGCTGCGTCCGACGCCGCCACGGGCGGCGGCCGTATCGACATGGCCAAGAAGGACGGCCGGATCGACATGGACAAGAAGCCCGAGAAGGCCGCGCCCATCGAGCCCCCGCCGTTCGACGCGGACGCCACCTGACCTCCTGCTGACCTCCTGCGACTCACCCGCCGTACGCCCCTGAGCGAGCCCCGGGGCACTCCCTTCGAGCCACCCGTACGCCGACCGGGATCCCAGCTTCCGGAACAGGTGTGGCTATCCTGCCTTGTTGTCCGGCTGAGGACGCCCGAGGGGGGCGGGCCCGCGGACCGATGAGAACGAGGAGGCGGCCGGGTACATGGAGACGACAAGTCGCGTGAGCGCGCAGGCGCCGACCGCGGACGGCACCGCACAGGCGATGCCCTCCGCCCGGCGCACGGTCGACAGCTATCTGCTGGCACCCTTCCCCTGGTACGGCCTGGACGAGGCCTTCACGGGGCAGCGCTGGCTGATGCAGGTCGGCACCGCCGCGGACGGCGCGGTGGAGCACGGCTCCATCGGCCACGGTGATGAGCCGTCGGTACGCAGCGAAGGCACGCAGGACACGGAGCGCTTCGCGGCCGTGGTGACCGTCGCGGCCAACCCGGTGCGGCGCAGCCCGGACGGCACGGGCCTGCTCGAGGCGACCTCGGTGTCGTCGGCGGCCTGGCTCGCCGGCGTGGGGCTGCTGGCCTTCACCTGGCCGAGCCAGATGGACCACACGCTGCGCGACGACTGGCTCGACCAGCAGACCGAGACGGCATGGGTCCTCGCGGACGATCTGCGGGGCGAGGACTGGTCGACGCTCTCGCTCCCGGTGGACGGCGTGCCGACGTCGTTCCACTACCGCGAGTCGGAGTTCGGCTGGGTGCTCGCCGGTTCCACCAAGCAGGGCGTGCACCTGGGCGCGTACGGGCGCGGCATGAGCGCGTACGGCCTGGGCTTCTCGGTGGTCAAGGACATCCACGAATACGACGCCTAGCGCCGTCTAGCGCCTCGCACAGTTACGTACGCCGATGGGGCGCCGCTCATGACGAGCGGCGCCCCATCGGCGTACGTACGGCTGAGGCCTCAGAACTTGTTGCGCGGGGTGACCCCCAGGCTCATGCCCGCGAGGCCGCGCTGGCGGCCGCCCAGCTTGCCCGCGATCGTGCGGAGCGCCGAGCCCGCGGGGGACTCCGGGTCCGTCAGGACGACCGGCTTGCCCTCGTCGCCGCCCTCGCGCAGGCGGACGTCGATCGGGATGGAGCCGAGGACGGGGACGTTGGTGCCGGTGGTCTTGGTGAGGCCCTCGGCGACCCGCTGGCCGCCGCCCGTGCCGAAGACGTCGACCATCTCGTCGCAGTGCGGGCAGGGCAGGCCCGACATGTTCTCGACGACGCCGACGATCTTCTGGTGGGTCTGCACCGCGATGGAGCCCGCGCGCTCGGCGACCTCGGCCGCGGCCTGCTGGGGCGTCGTCACGACGAGGATCTCGGCGTTCGGGACCAGCTGCGCGACGGAGATCGCGATGTCGCCGGTGCCCGGCGGCAGGTCGAGGAGCAGGACGTCGAGGTCGCCCCAGAAGACGTCCGCGAGGAACTGCTGGAGTGCGCGGTGGAGCATCGGGCCGCGCCAGACGACCGGGGCGTTGCCCGGCGTGAACATGCCGATCGAGATGACCTTCACGCCGTGCGCCGACGGCGGCATGATCATGTCCTCGACCTGGGTGGGCTTGCCGTCAGCGCCCAGCATCCTGGGCACGGAGTGGCCGTAGATGTCGGCGTCCACGACGCCGACCTTCAGGCCGTCCGCCGCCATCGCGGCCGCGAGGTTCACCGTCACCGACGACTTGCCGACGCCGCCCTTGCCGGACGCCACTGCGTAGACCCGGGTCAGCGAGCCCGGCTTGGCGAAGGGGACCTCGCGCTCGGCGGTGCCACCGCGCAGCGCGCTCGCCAGTTCCTTGCGCTGTTCGTCGCTCATCACGTCGAGGGTGACGTCGACGCGCGTGACGCCCTCGACTGCGGCGACCGCGTCGGTCACGTTCTTCGTGATGGTCTCGCGCATCGGGCAGCCGGAGACCGTGAGGTACACGGTGACCGCTACCGCCCCATCGGCGGCGATATCGACCGATTTGACCATCCCCAATTCGGTGATGGGTCGATGGATCTCGGGGTCGTTCACCGTCGACAGTGCTTCACGCACCGCGTCTTCCATAGCCATACGACCGATAGTACGGCGCGGTAACCCTGCTCCGGAAAGGGTGGTCAACGGTCGCCTACATCACTCCCGCCGCGCTCCTCGGCAGGGAATACGACACGGTTCGCCATCCGCTGCTCCTCCAGCTCCCTGACCAGGTCCTGGAGTTCGGAACGGATCCAGTCGCGGGTGGCGACCTCGCCGAGGCCCATGCGCAGTGCGGCGATCTCACGGCTCAGATATTCGGTGTCCGCGATGGAGCGCTCGTTCTGCTTGCGGTCCTGTTCGAGATTGACCCGGTCCCGGTCGTCCTGCCGGTTCTGCGCGAGCAGGATCAGCGGAGCCGCGTAGGACGCCTGGAGGGAGAGCGCGAGGGTCAGGAACAGGAAAGGGAACGGGTCGAAGCGCAGCTCCTGGGGTGCCGAGACGTTCCAGACGACCCACACGATGATGGTGATCGTCATCCAGACGATGAAGCGCCCCGTGCCAAGGAAGCGCGCGATGCGCTCCGAGAGCCGCCCGAAGGCCTCGGGGTCGTACTCCGGAAGGAGCTTGCGGCGCGGTGGCCGCGGCTGGTCGAGCCGGAAGCGGGGCGTGGCCCGCGGCTCGGCGCGCCCGTCCCGCTCGCGGTCAGCCGGCGGCACCGGGCGTCTCCTCCTCCAGGTGAAACTCGGTCTCGCGCCAGTCGTCGGGCAGCATGTGGTCGAGCACGTCGTCGACGGTGACCGCACCGAGCAGCGAGCCGCCCTCGTCGACGACGGGTGCCGCCACCATGTCGTACGTCGCGAAGAACCCGGCGACCCCGTGCAGCGAGGTCTCCGGGGCGAGCGTCTGAAGATCGTCGTCGAGGATCGAGCTGACCAGTGTGTACGGCGGATCGCGCAGGAGCCGCTGGAAGTGCACGGTGCCCAGGTACTTGCCCGTCGGCGTCTCGTCCGGCGGACGGCATACATAGACCTGCGCGGCGAGCGCGGGGGAGAGGTCCTGCTGGCGCACCCGCGCCAGGGCGTCCGCGACCGTCGCGTCGGGCCTGAGCACGATCGGCTCGGTCGTCATCAGACCGCCCGCGGTGCGCTCCTCGTAAGCCATCAGACGCCGCACATCGGCCGCGTCGTCCGGCTGCATCAGGGTGAGCAGCCGCTCTTTGTCGTCCTCGGGCAGCTCGGCGAGCAGGTCGGCGGCGTCGTCCGGGTCCATGGCCTCCAGGACGTCGGCGGCGCGCTCCTCCTTGAGCTTGCCGAGGATCTCGATCTGGTCGTCCTCGGGGAGCTCTTCGAGTACGTCGGCGAGCCGGTCGTCGTCGAGGGCGGCGGCCACCTCGGCCCGCCGCTTGGGCGACAGATGGTGCAGGACGTTGGCGAGGTCGGCGGGGCGCAGCTGCTCGAAGGTGGCGAGCAGGCTCTCGGCGCCCTGGCCGTGCTCTTCCAGAGAGAAGCCGTCGACCGCGGACCACTCGACGGTGAGCGTCTCGCCCTTGCGCCGGAAGGTGCCTCCCTTCCCTTTACGTACGAAGACCCGGTCGATCTCCCAGTCGCGCCGGGCAGGCAGCTGCTGCACCGCCACGTCGAGGACGGTCACCTCCTCGCCCGTCTCGACCAGATGGACCCGCCGGTCGAGCATCTCGCCGAGCACGAGCCGCTCGGTGGGCCGCTGCTCGAAGCGCCGCACGTTCAGGACGCCGGTGGTGATGACCTGGCCCGTCTCGATGCCGGTCACGCGGGTCATGGGCAGGAAGATGCGGCGGCGCGTGGACAGCTCGACGACGAGGCCGAGCAGCCGGGGCGGTCTGCGCTGCACCCGGAGCATCGCCACCAGGTCGCGCACCCGGCCCACCTGGTCGCCGTTCGGGTCGAAGACCGCGGTGCCCGCCAGATGCGAGACGAAGACCCGGGAGGCGCTTGCCGCCCTCACACGCGCCCTCCTCCGCTCACTGCGAGCTCCTGGTGTTTTCTGCCGTTCTGTCAGGTAATGCGGGCTTCAGGCTAGCCCGTCCCGGTCGGATCCGCCCCGGCGGAGCGTCCGGCAGGACTGGGGGCGATGCAACTGGTCAGCACGGGTACGCTGCCGTACTGCCGTAGCCGTAGCCGTCGTCCCCACGAGAGGCAGCGCCCCCTGTGACCGTTATTCCCCTGGCCCGCCGCACCCGCAAGGCGGCACTCGTGAGCGCGATGTGCGCGGGTCTCGTCGTGGGGGTCACCGGTCTCACCGGGTGCAGCAGCGACAAGGACCCGGACGCGGGCACGAACGGCATCGGCAAGCTCTCCGCCGCGAAGATCCAGAGCAAGTCCCGCGCGGCGGCCGACGCGGCCCCCACGGTGCGGCTCTCGGGCACCCTGGTCAGCAAGGGCCACACGTACAAGCTCGACATGCGCCTCAAGGACAACGGCGGCACCGGCTCGGTCACCTCGAAGGGGGAGACCTTCCAACTCCTTCGGGTCGGCAAGCAGCTCTTCCTGAAGGCCGACTCCGCCTTCTGGACCCACAAGGACGCCAAGGGCGGCGGCGAGAAGCCCGGCAAGACGGACGACGCCGCCGCGGCCAAGCTCAACGGCAAGTTCGTGAAGGTCCCCGCGGGGGACGCGGCCTACAAGCAGCTGAGCGGCTTCACCGACAAGGACCTCCTCCTGGAGGGCATGCTCGCCCTGCACGGCAAGCTCGCCACCGGCGACCGCGGCACGACGTCCGGCAACCCCAGCATCGAGGTCACCGGCGACAAGGGCGCGGGCGGCACCCTGGACGTCGCGCTCAAGGGCAAGCCCTACCCGCTGAGCCTGGAGCGCGCGGGCGACGCGGGCTCACTCCGGCTCAGCGACTGGGGCAGGGACTTCACCCTCAGCGAGCCGGAGAAGGACGAGATGGTGGACTACGGAGAGCAGCTGCCCGAGTCCTGAGGGCGCGCTAGCTCCGCCGCTTCTTCCGCTTGAAGAGCAGCCGGGGCAGCGCATCGGGCACGGGCTTCCGGGTGGTCGCCACGGTCGGCAGCGGCGGGGCCGCGAGGGAGCCTTCGGGCAGGTCGGTGATCGTGTCCTGCGGGGTGAGGCGGACGACCCGGCACTCGTCGGCCCAGCGCTGCGGCATCCGTTCGCCGTCGGGGGCGTTCAGACGCTTGCCCTTGAGCTCGGCGACGGCCGCCTCCCACGCCTCTGAGTGCGGCACGAGCTCGGTCACCTTCGCGGTCCAGGCGATGAGCCTGCCGCCCTTGTCCTTGCTGCGTACGGTCACTTCGGCGGTGCCGCCGTCGACGAGACCGGGCAGCGGCTGCTCGCCGGGGCCGTCGCCGATCAGGCAGACGGCGCCCTCGTGCCATACGTGCCACAGGGCGCGGTCCGGTCCTTCGCCGCGCACCCAGATGAGGCCCGACTTCTTGGTGGCCTCCTCGAGGAGGGCCTGGGCGAGCAGCGTTTCTGTCATGCGCGCAGCCTACCGAGTGGGTGCTACAGCCAGCCGTTGCGCTTCAGAGTGCGGTGGATGGTGTAGCAGGCACCGGCGATGAGGCCGAGGACCATCGGGTAGCCGAAGCGCCAGTGCAGCTCGGGCATGTGGTCGAAGTTCATGCCGTAGACCCCGCAGACCGCCGTCGGCACGGCGATGATCGCCGCCCAGGAGGTGATCTTGCGCATGTCCTCGTTCTGCGCGACCGCGGCCTGCGCCAGATTGGCCTGGAGGATCGAGTTGAGCAGCTCGTCGAAGCCGACGACCTGCTCCTGGACGCGGGCCAGGTGGTCGGCGACGTCACGGAAGTACTTCTGGATGTCCGGGTCGACGAGCCGCATCGGCCGCTCGCTGAGGAGCAGCATGGGCCTCAGCAGTGGCGAAACGGCCCGCTTGAACTCCAGGACCTCGCGCTTGAGCTGGTAGATCCGCCCCGCGTCGACACCCCGCGAAGTCCCTTTGCCCGGCGCCGAGAACACCTCGGTCTCGACGTCATCGATGTCGTCCTGCATGGCATCGGCCACCGCCAGATAGCCGTCGACCACATGGTCGGCGATGGTGTGCAGGACGGCGGAGGGGCCCTTGGCGAGCAGCTCGGGCTCCTCCTGGAGCCGGCGCCGCAGCGCGCGCAGCGAGCCGTGGCCGCCGTGCCGCACGGTGATGAAGAAGTCAGGACCGGTGAAGCACATCACCTCGCCGGTCTCCACGATCTCGCTGGTGGCGGTGAGTTCGGCGTGCTCGACGTAGTGGATGGTCTTGAAGACGGTGAAGAGCGTGTCGTCGTAGCGCTCCAGCTTGGGCCGCTGGTGGGCGTGCACGGCGTCCTCGACGGCGAGGGGGTGCAGCCCGAACTCGGCGGCGATACCGGCGAATTCGGCCTCGGTCGGCTCGTGCAGACCGATCCAGGCGAAGCCGCCGTCGCGACGCACCTGGAGCATCGCCTCGTGCGGCGTGAGCGTGTCGTGGCAGGCGGCGCGGCTGCCGTCGCGGTAGACGGCGCAGTCGACGACGGCTGAAGCGGCGTCACGGGTCGCGTCGTACGAGGTGTAGGCGTTGCCGTCCTTGCGGGGCGCGGGGCGGACGGCGGCGCGAAGGTCACGGATCATCGACATGGGCAGGCTCCTTCGACGGAGGCGGCCGGCGAACGGTTGGAACTACCCGGAATGGGGACGTCCTGCTGAGGATGTTTGGCACGTCCACAAAGCGGGGAGCACCGCACCATCGCGGTGGCAGCTTCGCTACTGACTCAGACCGGAGAACTCAGAGAGATCAGGTGGAAACGAAGTGCTCTTCCGTCGCACGCGAGCACGGGGAGTGCAGGCGCACAGTGGCAGCTACAGAGCTGCGTGAGGTGTCAGACGGAAGAACGGGTGGTACTGCACGGTCGACTTCGATCCATGGCAGCCCCACCTCCTCCGGCCGGTCCCCCGTAGGGGAGTCCCAAAGCGCGTAGCGCGCGAAGTCATCTGTCCGGGCTTGAGAGCGCGCTCTGCGTGCTGCCCGGAACCAGCGGCCAACACTATCAGCCGACAGAAGTGTCAAGCCCCGCCTTTACCCAGCACTGACGAGTTCTATGCTCAGCGTCATGGCTGATGTTCTTGCTCTGGTCGAGGCCCGTCTCCGTACTGGCCTCGGTGAACCGGACGCCCGCGCCGCGGTGACCTTCCTCGGCACCGACCGCGTAGAAGTGCTGCGTTTCACGGACGGGGACGTGGTCAGGTACGCCACCCTCGGTATGTCGGCCCAGCCGATGGCCGATCCGACCGCCGCCCTCGCCGACCCGGTCAAGGGCCCGCGCGCGGAACTGGTGTTGTCGGTAAGAGGAGGCGTCGCCGACACGGACAAGGTCCTGCGCCCCCTCGCGGTCCTGGCGGCCTCGCCCCAGGTCGAGGGCCTGATCGTGGCACCCGGCGCCTCACTCGACGTGGGTGAACCACTGTGGCCCGGCGCGCAGTTCACTTCGGTCCTCGTCGCGGAGCCCGGCGGTCTGGTGGAGGACCTGGAGCTCGACGAGCCGATGGAGGCCGTACGTTTCCTGCCGCTGCTGCCCATGACGCCGAACGAGGCGGCGTGGAAGCGGGTGCACGGCGCGCAGGCACTCCAGGAGCGGTGGCTGAGCAGCGGAACGGACCTGCGCGATCCGCTGCGCAGGTCCGTGTCACTGGACTGAAGTCCCGTATGCGGGGCGTCAGTTGGCGAAGACGGTGACGCCGTCCTCCGTCGCGTGCTTCGGTTCGAGTTCCTCGGCGTCATGGTTGAGGGAGTCCTTGCGGGCCCAGACCACGACCGCGCCGAGCACCGCCGTGACGGCCGCGACCACGAACGGGATGTGGATGTTGCTCCACTCCTCGATCTTCGGCGCGAAGAACGGCGCGGCGGCGGCGGCGAACCACCGGACGAAGTTGTAACCGGCGCTTGCCACCGGCCGCGGCGCGTCCGAGACGCCGAGTGCGAGCTCCGTGTAGACGGTGTTGTTCACGCCGATGAAGGCGCCGGACAGGATCGTGCAGACGACGGCCGTCGTGTGGTCGCCGTACCCGAGCACCAGCACGTCCACCGCGAGCAGGACGAGCGAACCGCCGAGCACCTTCAGCGAGCCGAACTTCGCCTGTAGTCGCGGGGCAACGAGCACCGAGAAGACCGCGAGCAGCAGACCCCAGGCGAAGAAGATCGCACCCGATTTGTACGGGGTCGTGTTCAGCACGAACGGTGTGAAGGCCAGGACGGTGAAGAACGTGTAGTTGTAGAAGAACGCGGAGGCGGCGGCTGACGCGAGCCCGCCGTGGCCGAGTGCCTTGATCGGTGCGAGCAGGGACGTCTTCTGCGCGGGCTTCGGCTGCTCCTTCAGGAACGCCGTGATGCAGAGGAAGCCGACCGCCATCAGGGCCGCGGTGCCGAAGAAGGGGTAGCGCCAGCTGGCGTTGCCGAGCACCGCGCCGAGCAGCGGCCCACATGCCATGCCGAGGCCCAGCGCCGACTCGTACAGCAGGATCGCAGCGGCGCTGCCGCCGGCCGCCGCTCCGACGATGACGGCGAGTGCGGTCGACACGAAGAGCGCGTTGCCGAGCCCCCATCCCGCGCGGAATCCGACGAGTTCGCCGACTGACCCCGAGGTCCCGGCGAGCCCCGCGAAGACCACGACGAGCGCGAGACCGAGGAGCAGGGTCTTCTTGCCGCCGATCCGGCTGGAGACGAAGCCGGTCACCAGCATCGCGACCGCGGTGATCAGGAAGTACGAGGTGAAGAGCAGGGAGACCTGGCTGGCCGACGCGTCGAGGCCCTTGGCGATGGAGGGGAGGATCGGGTCGACGAGCCCGATGCCCATGAAGGCGACGACGGACGCGCCTGCCGTGGCCCAGACGGCTTTCGGCTGACGCAGAAGGCTGGTCGCTCCCTCGTCGAATGGGTCCCCTTCGGAGGGCCCTCCTGTACTGCTTCTCATGCCTGCTCCTTAGCGGCTTCCGTAGCGGCTTTCCGTAGCGCTCCGGCCGAGATCGTTGACGTATACACATATTAGTTAGCCAAGCTAAAAGATGCAAGCTACATCTAGTTTTGCCTGGTGACACGGCCACCGGACGGGTGATCGTCCTTGACGGGGCGACGACCGGGGAGGACCGTTGGGCGCTATGAGGGGCGAACCCAGTTGCCCGAAGTGTGGTGGCCGGGTCAGGGCTCCCGGTCTCTTTGCCGACTCCTGGCAGTGCGATGTGCACGGGACGGTGCATCCGCTGCAGCCTGTGATCCCGCCGAGCGTCGAGGCGCTCGAGGTGGTGGTGCACCGCGCGCAGGTGCCGGTGTGGATGCCGTGGCCGCTTCCGGTCGGCTGGCTTTTCACGGGCGTGGCCTGCGCGGGTGACGACCGCAGCGGCGGCCGTGCGACCGCCGTGGCCTGCTCGGGACCCGCGCCGCTCGGCGGCATGGGTGAGCTGGTCCTTGTCGCCGAGGAGCTCGGCGTCGGCCTCGGCGCGCGGTACGCGGGCATCGACGGACCGGACCCCGGGCCGTATCTGAACGTCGAGAAACCGGCGCAGGCCAAGGTCCTCGCGGCCGGCAGGCCGACGCCGATGTGGCATGTGGCGGGCACACCGGACGACCGCGCGGTCTTCGCGGGCGAGGCGCGCGGCCTCTGGCTGTGGGCGGTCGCCTGGCCGGAGCAGTCGGGCCTGATGATGTACGACGAGCTGGTGCTCACCGATCTGCGGGACGCGGGCGCGGAGGTGGATCTGCTGCCGTGCGGGGCGCTTTCGCCTCGGCTTCTGATGCCGTGAGGGGCCTTCAGGGGTGCCTCTCGGGCCTCAGGGGTGCCTCTCGGGCGCGTGAGGGGTGCCTCTCGGGCACGTGAGGGGCGTCTCCTCGGGGGCGGACGGCGGAACGTTCGCGTCCCGTTATCCTTGAGCGTCCCCGCCTTCCGCCCCGTCAGAGCCTGGAGTACACGTCGTGCGCATCGACTTGCACACCCACTCCACCGCTTCCGACGGCACGGACACCCCGGCCCAGCTGGTGAGCAACGCCGCCGCGGCCGGACTCGACGTCGTCGCGCTCACGGACCACGACACCACGCGCGGATACGCGGAGGCCATCAAGGCACTTCCCGCCGACCTCACTCTCGTCACCGGCGCCGAACTCTCCTGCCGCCTCGACGGCGTGGGCCTGCACATGCTGGCCTACCTCTTCGACCCCGAAGAGCCGGAGCTCGCCCGTGAGCGCGAGCTCGTGCGCGACGACCGGGTGCCGCGCGCGAAGGCGATGGTCGGCAAGCTCCAGGGGCTCGGCGTCGAGGTCACCTGGGAGCAGGTCGCGCGCATCGCGGGCGACGGCTCGGTCGGCCGCCCGCACATCGCCGAGGCCATGGTGGAACTTGGCGTCGTGCCCACCGTCTCGGACGCTTTCACCTCCGACTGGCTGGCCGACGGCGGCCGTGCGTACGCGGAGAAGCACGAGCTCGACCCCTTCGACGCGATCCGCCTGGTCAAGGCTGCGGGCGGTGTCACCGTCTTCGCGCACCCCGCGGCCGTCAAGCGCGGCCAGGTCGTGCCCGAGGCGGCGATAGCGGCACTGGCCGCCGCCGGTCTCGACGGCGTCGAGGCGGACCACATGGACCACGAACCGGCCATCCGTACCCGGCTGCACGGCCTCGCCGACGACCTCGGCATCCTGGCCACGGGGTCGAGCGACTACCACGGCAGCCGCAAGACGTGTGTGCTCGGGGAGTTCACCACCGACCCCGAGATCTACGGGGAGATCACGCGCCGGGCGACCGGTGCGTTCCCGGTGCCGGGGGCGGGCGGAGGCCCGGCCGCGTAAGGCGGCTGCCTCCACGTTCCTTGCCGCCCTCGCGCGGCATTTTCGTACGACTCACTTCACTGCAAGGCCATCACTGTGTTCGACGTTGCCGTCTTCGGATCCCTCTTTCTCACCCTTTTTGTGATCATGGACCCTCCTGGGATCACGCCGATCTTCCTCGGTCTCACCTCCGGCCGCCCCGCCAAGGTGCAGAAGAAGATGGCCTTCCAGGCCGTGTGCGTCGCCTTCGGCGTGATCGCGGTCTTCGGGCTCCTGGGCCATCAGATCCTCGACTACCTGCATGTCTCCGTCCCCGCGCTGATGATCGCGGGCGGGCTGCTCCTCCTGCTCATCGCGCTCGATCTGCTCACCGGCAAGAACGACGAGCCGAAGCAGACCAAGGACGTCAATGTCGCCCTCGTGCCGCTCGGTATGCCGCTGCTCGCGGGGCCCGGCGCGATCGTTTCCGTCATCCTTGCCGTCCAGAACGCCGACAGCGTTGCTACGCAGATCTCCGTCTGGGCGGCGATCGTGGCGATGCACGTCGTGCTGTGGCTGGTGATGCGCTACTCGCTGCTGATCATCCGGGTCATCAAGGACGGCGGTGTGGTCCTGGTGACGCGCCTCGCGGGCATGATGCTCTCCGCCATCGCGGTGCAGCAGATCATCAACGGCGTGACGCAGGTGATCAAGGGCGGCTAGAAGCGCCCTAGTTCCGCCGGGGGCGGTCATCGCCCCAGCTCGGACATGCCAAGGGCCCCCGTACCACTTGCGTACGGGGGCCCTTCAACCTGTGCGTTACGAGGCCGGGGATTCGGCCGGTCGGATATAGATGCGCTGGCCGATCGCTGCGGCCTGCTGCACGATCCGATTGACGGAGGCGGCGTCTACGACGGTCCGGTCCACGGCGGAGCCGTCGACGTCGTCGAGTCGCATGATTTCGAAGCGCATATGGCTTCTCCCTTCGTCTGGTCATCCTCCTGAAGGAGAACTACTGGAGTTGTGGTCACCGGGACAGCTGTGTCCGGCGTTCCAATGGGTAGAACGAGTTGCCCCCAGCAAACATTCCCTACGCTAAGGAAATTTTTCGACAGGCTAATTACCCACGAGTAGCGAGACTGTTTGTGTTCGCTGCGTGACCAGCGGGACAATGGACCCCAATGAACGACGAGATCGAGATCAGCGCCCAGCTTGAGCGCGCCAACAGCCTCCTCGAGCGCGTGCTCGCCGAGGTCGCGAAGACACCGTCCACGCACGCGATTTTCGTCGATGCCGGGTATGTGTACGCGGCTGCGGGGCGGCTCGCGGTCGGCACCGAGGACCGGCGGGCCTTCGACCTGGACGCGGAGGGGCTGATCGAGGCGTTCATCGACAAGGCGCGCACGATCTTCGCGGACAGCCGTCTGCTGCGCGTCTACTGGTACGACGGTGCACGGCGCCGGATCCACACGGTGGAGCAGCAGTCGATCGCGGAGCTGCCGGACGTCAAGGTCCGCCTGGGCAACCTCAACGCGAACAATCAACAGAAGGGCGTCGATTCCCTCATCAGGACGGACCTGGAGTCACTGGCCCGGCATCGCGCGATCAGCGACGCGGCGCTGATCGGGGGCGACGAGGACCTGGTCTCGGCGGTGGAGGCGGCGCAGGGTTACGGCGCGCGGGTCCATCTCTGGGGCATCGAGGCGTCCGAGGGCCGCAATCAGGCAGAGCCGCTGCTGTGGGAGGTCGACAGCCAGCGCACGTTCGACCTCGAGTTCTTCAAGCCGTACGTGTCCCGGCGCACCGCCGCGATGTCGTACGAGGGGGCGGGCACGCCACGGCCCTCGCGCGATGACGTGCGTTTCGTGGGCGCGCAGATCGCCGCGAAGTGGCTGGGCGCGCGGGGGCGCGCGGCGCTGGTGGACCTGCTGCCGGGGCATCCGTACCTGCCGGGGTCGGTGGACCAGGAGCTCCTGGTGGAGGCCGAGAAGCTGCTCGCGTACTCGCTGCGGGGCCAGTCGGACTTGCGGCGGGCACTGCGGGACGGCTTCTGGGAGCACTTGCAGACGCAGTACTAGCCGGTGGTGCTCCGGTTCCAGAAGGCGATGAGGGCTGCGGCGGTCTCCGCGGGCCGGTCGGTGTTGGGGGAGTGCTCGGCGCCGGCGATGACCGTGCGGTGCGCGTGCAGCCGGTCCGCCATGTCGTCGAGCCAGGCGACGGGCCACGTGTCGTCGCGCTCCCCGGATACGACGTGCTTGCGCAGCGGGACGGCGGCGAGCTCCGTGACGCGGTCGGGCTCGGCGCAGAGCTGCTTGCCGGTGGCGATGAGCTGGGCCGGGCTGTGCCGCAGCCAGCGCTCGCGGAGAACGTCACCGTCGAGGTCGGCTTCCTCGGGCGGATCCATGGCCTGGATGGCCGCCCAGGCCTCGGCCATCGAAAGGACGCCGAGCGCGTCCGTCAGCATCTTGGCGCGGGCCTGCTGCGAGGACGAGATGGCGGCGGGTCCCGAGGACATGAGGGTGAGCGAGGCGAAGGTGTCCGCGGGGGCGCGGAGGACGGCGGCACGGGCGATCTGCCCTCCGAGGGAGTGCCCGAGGAGGTGCGGCGCACCACCGACGGCGTCGGACTGCGCGAGGACGTCCTGGGCCAACTCGCCCTGAGAGTAAGCGTATTCGTCCTTCTCGGGGCCTCGGGTCTCGTACTGCCCGCGACCGTCCACGGAAACCGCCCGGTACCCGGCATCGGCGATGGGCCTGAGCAGGGCGATGAAGTCCTCCTTGCTCCCGGTGAATCCGGGGAGCAGCAGGACGGTGCCCTTGGCCTGACCGGCCGGGGGGCGGGCATCGAGCGTGGCGAAGTCGCCGCGCGCGGTCCGGAGACGCCGCGCGTCGACGCCGGGGGGCGGGGTGAAGGTGGGGGGCCTGCTCATGGGTTCGAGGCTATCCGTAGGCACGGGGCCTTGAGTGGGTGGGCGGCTTGGCGCTTGGTCCGCCAGTGCGGTGCCCCCGCCGCGGGTCAACGTTCCCGCGCTGCGCGCGGATCTTTCCCACCTGCGCCCGTGCCCCGCCGCGAGTCAACAATCCCGCGCTCCGCGCGGATCTTTCCCACCCACCCGCCCGATTGCCCTGTGGCTACGGGGGTGGGTCGGCATTCCCGTGCTCCGCGCGGATCTTTCCCGCCCGCCCACCCGCCCGATTGCCCTGTAGTTACGGGGGTGGGTCGGCATTCCGGTGGTCCGCGCCGGATCTCTCCCCCGCCCACCCGCCTGATTGCCCTGTAGCTACGGGGTGATCGGGCGGGCTGGTTCTTCGGCGCCGGGCAGTGGCTGCCGAGTGTTGGGTGGGTGGGTGGGGAAGATCCGGCGCGAAGCGTCGGTACAGGAGAAGACGGACCACGAAGAAGGCCCGGCACCCCACAAGGGGGGCCGGGCCTTCAAGCGTCAAACCTCAGCGGAGCGTCTCAGCTCTCCTCGGCCGGCGCAGCCACCGCCTTGCGCGTACGGCGACGCGGCTTGGCAACGGCGGCCTCCTCGGCAACCTCGGCGACCACAGGCGCCTCCGCAGCCTTCCGCGTACGCCGACGCGGCTTGGTCTCCTCCGTCGGCTGAGCCGGAATCCCGGCCTCGACGGCCTCGACGACAGGCGCAGCGGCCTTACGGGTGCGGCGGCGCGGCTTCTCCGCCGGAGCCTCGGTCTCGACGGCCTCGACTGTGTCGACGCCTGTTTCAGCGGCCTTACGGGTCCGACGACGCGGCTTCTCCGCCGGAGCCTCCGCCTCTATGGCCTCGACGACAGGCTCGGCGGCCTTGCGAGTGCGGCGGCGCGGCTTCTCCGCCGGGACCTCGGCCTCGACTGCCTCGACGGCCTCGACTGTGTCGACGACGGCTTCAGCGGCCTTGCGGGTGCGGCGGCGCGGCTTCTCCACCGGCGCCTCGGCCTCGACGGCCTCGACGACAGGCGCAGCAGCCTTGCGGGTGCGGCGGCGCGGCTTCTCCGCCGGGACCTCGGCCTCGACTGCCTCGACGGCCTCGACTGTGTCGACGACGGCTTCAGCAGCCTTACGGGTGCGGCGGCGCGGCTTCTCCACCGGCGCCTCGACCTCGACGACCTCCGCGGCCTCGACCGTCTCGACGACAGCCTCCGCGGCCTCCGAGCCGCTCCGCGTCCGGCGACGGCGACGCGGCGTACGCGGCTCCGACACCTCGGCGTCAGCCGCAGGCGCGACCGCGGCCACGGGCGAGGCAGTCGACTGCGTTTCCGCCGACGGAGTCTCCAGCGGCGTACCCGACCGCGTACGGCGGCGGCGACGCGGCGTACGCGCCTCGCGCTGGCGCTCGGGGGCGGGCTCGGGAGTCCGCTCCTGCGGACGACCGCTTCCGCGGCCCCCGCGCGCGCCACGCCCACCGGTCTCGCCGAGGTCCTCGACCTGCTCCGCACGGAGCCCGGCACGGGTCCGCTCGGCGCGCGGCAGCACACCCTTCGTGCCCGCCGGGATGCTCAGCTCCTCGTACAGGTGAGGAGAGCTTGAATACGTCTCGACCGGGTCGTTGAAGCCCAGGTCGAGCGCCTTGTTGATCAGCTGCCAGCGCGGGATGTCGTCCCAGTCGACCAGCGTGATCGCGATGCCCTTGGCCCCAGCGCGGCCGGTGCGGCCGATGCGGTGGAGGTAGGTCTTCTCGTCCTCGGGGGACTGGTAGTTGATGACGTGCGTGACGCCCCCGACGTCGATGCCACGGGCGGCGACGTCGGTGCAGACGAGCACGTCCACCTTGCCGTTGCGGAAGGCGCGCAGCGCCTGCTCACGGGCGCCCTGCCCGAGGTCGCCGTGCACGGCGCCCGAGGCGAAGCCGCGCTTCTCGAGCTGCTCGGCGATGTCGGCGGCGGTCCGCTTCGTACGGCAGAAGACCATCGCGAGCCCGCGGCCGTCGGCTTGCAGGATGCGGGAGATCATCTCCGGCTTGTCCATGTTGTGTGCGCGGTAGACGTACTGCGCGGTGTTCGCGACGGTCTGGCCCTCGTCGTCCGGCTCGGAGGCGCGGATGTGCGTGGGCTGCGACATGTAGCGACGGGCCAGGCCGATGACGGCGCCCGGCATGGTCGCCGAGAACAGCATCGTCTGACGCTTCGGCGGCAGCATGTTGATGATCCGCTCGACGTCGGGCAGGAAGCCCAGGTCGAGCATCTCGTCGGCCTCGTCGAGGACCAGGCACTTGACGTGCTTGAGGTCGAGCTTCCGCTGGCCCGCGAGGTCGAGGAGACGACCAGGCGTGCCGACGACGACGTCGATGCCCTTCTTGAGGGCCTCGACCTGCGGCTCGTACGCACGGCCGCCGTATATGGCGAGGACGCGTACGTTCCGCGCCTTGCCGGCGGTCATCAGGTCGTTCGTGACCTGCTGGCACAGCTCACGGGTGGGGACGACGATGAGCGCCTGCGGGGCGTCGGTCAGCTGCTCGGGCTTGGCCCGGCCCGCCTCGACGTCCGCGGGGACGGTGACGCGCTCCAGGAGCGGGAGTCCGAAGCCGAGCGTCTTGCCGGTGCCGGTCTTGGCCTGGCCGATGACGTCGGAGCCGGAGAGCGCTACGGGCAGCGTCATCTCTTGGATGGGGAAAGGGCTGATGATGCCGACGGCCTCAAGGGCCTCGGCCGTCTCGGGAAGAATTCCGAGATCGCGGAAAGTCGTAGTCAGGGCATTGCCTCTTCTGTGGACGCGGTCCGAGGCGAACGCTGGGGGTCGTGACCGTGCCACTACCGCCGGCTGCTTGGGGGGCGGGGCCGGGGGCGCGGGACCACTGCCTGCGCTCGAGCGCTCGTACCGCTGAGGTTCCCTCCTCGTGCCGTACGCACTATGCGTATCACCGGGAGGGCTGTCGGGCGGAGCCGATCGGGCCTCCGACCGGGCATCCTCATTCGTACGGCCCGTCGAATATTCGGCAGGCGCATTACCACTGTACCCCGGATTCTCGCAGCTGCGTCTGGCGATTTGGTCACGTAGCCGTCGTCACAGTCACCGACCAGGCCCTTACGCGTTGCTGCGAGCGGGCTATTGTGCGGTTTATGGAGACGCCTGACACTGCTGCTGACACACCCGCCGAGCCCAAGGGAATCGCCGCCCAGGACTGGACGACCGCCGCTGCCGAACCGCACTACCGCGCCGCGGTCGTGGATCTGCTCGGGGCGCTCGCCTACGGAGAGCTCGCGGCGTTCGAGCGGCTAGCGGAGGACGCGAAGCTGGCGCCGACGCTCGGCGACAAGGCGGAGCTGGCGAAGATGGCGTCCGCCGAGTTCCACCACTTCGAGCAGCTGCGGGACCGGCTTTCCGCCATCGGCGCGGACGCGACCGACGCGATGGAGCCCTTCGTGGCGGCCCTCGACGGCTTCCACCGGCAGACGGCGCCGTCCGACTGGCTCGAGGGCCTGGTCAAGGCGTACGTGGGCGACTCGATCGCCAGTGACTTCTACCGGGAGGTGGCTGCGCGGCTCGACGGCGACACCCGCCGCCTCGTCCTCGGCGTGCTCGACGACACGGGGCACGCGAGCTTCGCGGTGGAGAAGGTGCGGGCCGCGATCGACGCGGATCCGCGTGTGGGCGGGCGGCTCGCGCTCTGGGCCCGGCGGCTGATGGGCGAGGCGCTTTCGCAGTCTCAGCGGGTCGTTGCCGACCGGGACGCGTTGTCGACCATGCTGGTCGGGGGCGTGGCCGATGGGTTCGACCTTGCCGAGGTCGGGCGGATGTTCTCTCGGATCACTGAGGCGCACACGAAGCGGATGGCCGCACTGGGGCTGGCCGCCTAGGAGCGAGGGCTCGGGCGCGGACCTCGAAGCCCGCTACGCCGTCGCTGAGCGGCGGCGCATTCTGCCTCGGTCCGGGCGGATCAGGAGTGACAGCAGGGCTGCCGATACGGCCACCGCGCCCGCGATCGTTGCGGGGGCGTGGCCCGCGCCCAGGGCCATGTGCGTGACGAAGGAGCCGATCACGGCGCCCGCCGATCCGGTCGACAGGACCAGGTTGCGGGCGGGGAGCCGGTGGGGCAGGCGGTGGGCCGTGGCCCACGCCAGGGCGAGACCGAGCAGTGCGGAGCCGAGCGCTTCCAGAATCACAGGGTGTTCCCTCCCTCGCGGCCAGGTGCAAAACGGTCGTAGCCGGTCTTACCCCTGGCTGCCGGAACGCAACCCTCCAGGGCAGGTGGAGAGGGAGGTGTTCACCCCTCGTACATCAACGCGTACATCAACTCGTACATCAACAGAGAACGGCCCGGCGGTCACGTCAGTGACCACCGGGCCGTTCCCGTTCGCCCTAGAGGGCGCTGAAGCCCACCTTGCGCGCGGTCGGCTCGCCGAGCTCGACGTAGGCGAGGCGGTCGGCCGGAACCAGGACCTTGCGGCCGTGGTCGTCCACGAGGCTCAGCAGCGGCGACTTGCCGGTCAGCGCCTCGGACACCGCGTGCTCGACTTCCTCGGCACTCTGGCCGCTCTCCAGCACGATCTCGCGGGGCGCGTACTGCACGCCGATCTTGACCTCCACGGCTTTGTCCCTCCGACGGTCAGTGATGCGCGGCCGTCCGCGCTGTACCCAGCCACATTAGCCCGGTGAGGCGATGCGTAACGTTCCGCCGCCGCACGCCGGTAGCGAACAGAAAACGGGAACAGAAGTGGCGGCCCCGCTCAGTGCCCGTCCGTGCCGTGCAGCGGGAAGCCCGCGATGCCGCGCCAGGCAAGCGAGGTGAGGAGCTGGACCGCCTTCTCGCGCGGCACTGTGCTGCGGCTGGCGAGCCAGTACCTGGCCACCACCTGTGAGTAGCCGCCGAGTCCCACGGCGAGCAGCATCGCCTCGTCGCGGGGCAGCCCCGTGTCCTCGGCGATCACCTCGCAGATCGCCTCCGCGCACTGGAGCGTGACCCGCTCCACGCGCTCGCGGACGGCGGGTTCGTTCGTCAGGTCGGACTCGAAGACGAGGCGGAACGCGCCGCCCTCTTCCTCCACGTACGCGAAGTACGCGTCCATCGTGGCCGCGACCCGCAGCTTGTTGTCCGTCGTCGAGGCCAGAGCCGTACGAATGGACTGCAGCAGTGATTCGCAGTGCTGGTCGAGCAGCGCGAGGTACAGGTCGAGCTTGCCCGGGAAGTGCTGGTAGAGCACCGGCTTGCTGACCCCGGCCCGCTCGGCGATGTCGTCCATCGCCGCCGAGTGGTACCCCTGCGCGACGAAGACCTCCTGCGCCGCGCCCAGCAACTGATTGCGTCGGGCGCGACGCGGCAGGCGTGTGCCCCGCGGGCGCGCTGCCTCTGTCTGCTCGATGGCTGTCACGCCGCCTCCCATGATCGTGAATGTGCGGTGTGCGCCGCGCGGCCATCGTACTTTTCGGTAACCGTGATGTGCGCGGTACGAGCGGAGAATTTCACGGACTGGATGGCCGTGAAACCCGTGCGTAGCAGGGCAAACACGGTCACCTCAGCGATAGTCGTCCTCGTCGAGGGTGACGACGCGGGCCTGTTCGGCCAGGTCGGCCTCGCTGGCCGAGGCCGGATCGGCGTCCCGCAAGGAGTCGTCCTCGCTCGGAGTGAGGTCCGTGTGCTGCTCCGCGGAGTCGGCCTCCGGGGCCTCGGCGCTGATCTCGCTCTCCTCGGATTCCTCGGTCTGGAAGGTCTCGGGGTCGGACGGATCGACGGTCATCGTGGCTCTCTTCCCTGGCGGGCTGCGTGGCTCTCGTCCCTGGCGGACCAGTAGTGCGAGTCGAGTGCCGTGTTCGCCCTCTTCTATGAGCGTAGGAGACTGCCGAACCGAGCGCTATGCGATCTCCCCGCGACATCGTCTGGATCGGTTCGGGATCTGTTCGGGATCTGTGACGGCGAACACATGAACCCACGTGTGATCGTCTCGTAACATTGCCGCATGTCTTCGACCGACCTGCCGCACGTAATCGCCGCCACCGCCGCGCCCAAGCCGGGTGTCGTCGGGGTCGCGGCGGGTGAGCGGCTCGACTCGGTCGGCCTCCCCGGGCTCACGCTCTCCGTGCGTTCCAGGCCGTCGGTCCGCGAAGGGCTGCCTCCCGCGCTGTACGTCCACGGCCTCGGCGGCTCATCGCAGAACTGGTCGGCTCTGATGCCGCTCCTCGAGGACGTCGTCGACTGCGAGGCACTCGACCTGCCCGGCTTCGGTGACTCGCCGCCGCCGGACGACGGGAACTACTCGATCACCGGGCACGCGCGCGCCGTCATCCGTTATCTGGACGCGCGCGAGCGCGGACCCGTGCATCTGATCGGCAACTCACTGGGCGGCGCGGTCACCACCCGCGTCGCCGCCGTCCGCCCCGACCTGGTCCGCACGCTCACGCTGATCTCACCCGCGCTTCCGGAGCTGCGGGTGCAGCGCACGGCACTGCCGACCGGCCTCCTCGCGGTGCCCGGCATCGCGGGTCTCTTCACCAAGCTCACCAAGGACTGGACGCCCGAGCAGCGCGTCAGCGGCGTCATGGCCCTCTGCTACGGCGATCCGGGCCGGATCTCGCCCGAGGGGTTCAGCGCGGCCGTGCGGGAGATGGAGCGCAGGCTCGCCCTTCCGTACATGTGGGACGCGATGACCCGCTCGGCGCGCGGCATCGTGAACGCGTACACGCTGGGCGGTCAGCACGGTCTGTGGCGGCAGGCGGAGCGGGTGCTCGCGCCGACGCTGCTCATCTACGGCGGACGTGACCTGCTCGTCTCGTACCGCATGGCCAGGAAGGCCGCCGCCGCGTTCCGCGACTCACGGCTGCTCACACTGCCGGACGCGGGGCATGTGGCGATGATGGAGTATCCAGATACGGTGGCCACGGCCTTCCGTGAACTGCTCGTGGATTCGGGCGAGTTGAGCGACTCGGGTGGAACCGGTAGCAGTGCTTCGGGTGGAGCCAGTAGCAGTATTTCAGGTGGAACCAGTAGCAGTACTTCGAGTGCGGGGAGCTGAGGCGGCGCGTGGGACGACACAGCCGCCGGGGTCCGGCCGACCTCGCAGACAACACGGGCAGCACGAACACCACCGACATGCCGTCGCCGCAGGGCGCACGCCCGCCGGGTCCCGGCACAGGGCGGCGCAGGCGCGCCCCGGGGGAGGACGGCACGCCCGCGCACGGGGTTCCGCAGGCCACGCCTCCGCACGGGGTACCGCACGTCCGTGGGGGGCATCCCGAGCAGCGTGAGCCGGGCGGGGCGTGGGGTACGGGGCCGCGGATGGGCGCCGCCTACGGAGCGCCGGGTGTGCGGACCGGGCCGCCCCGTGTGCCGGGGCCGCGCCGCGAGTACGTGGACGCGTTCGGCGGCGGCGAATTCGCCGACGAGGATCTCTTCGCGGGCGGCGGCACCGGTGCCATGCCCGTCGTGACCGGTGCCCCGCCCCTGGGGACACCCCCGCCCCGCGATCCGTACGCCTCCGTCACCGACTGGGACCGCGCGGTCGACGAGGAAGAGCAGGCGCACGGAGGGCTGTGGACCGACGGAGCGGGCGGGGTCGACGGCACTGACGGCACCGACGGCATCGACGGCGCCGACGGCACCGACGAAGGTGACGCCAAGGACGGCAAGAGCAGCAGGGGCCGCACCTTCACCGGCATCGCGGCCGCCGCTGTCACCACCGTCCTCGCCGTCGTCGTCGCTGGCCAAGTGGCCGACGGAGCAAAGGATTCTGCTCCGCAGGCACAGGCCGCCAAGGGCGAGGACGGCCGCGCCGCGGGTGACACCGACACGTCCCGCTCGGACGACCGCGCCACTCCACAGGGCGCCGCCCCGGCGACGTACGAGAAGAAGATGGGCGTGAAGTACCCGCTCAAGTCGAACCTCACGGCGTCCGGCGACTTCGACGCGATAGCCGGGTTCGACAAGGCGCCGGGCAAGGGGAAGCTGTTCCGCTACCGCGTCGATGTCGAGAAGGGGATGGGCCTGGACGGCGGGCTGTTCGCGGAGGCCGTGCAGAAGACCCTGAACGATGAGCGGAGCTGGGCGCACGGCGGAGGCCGGACCTTCGAGCGCATCTCTTCGGGGAAGCCCGATTTCGTCATTACGCTCGCGAGCCCGGGGACCACCGCGAAATGGTGCGCGAAGTCAGGGCTCGACACCCTGGAGCAGAACGTGTCGTGCGACTCCGCGGCCACGGACCGCGTCATGATCAACGCCTATCGGTGGGCGCAGGGTGCCAAGACCTACGGCGACCGCATCCATCCCTACCGGCAGATGCTGATCAATCACGAGGTCGGTCACCGGCTCGGTTTCAATCACACGGACTGCACCAAGGACGGCGAGCTCGCACCCGTCATGCAGCAGCAGACGAAGTTCCTCGACCATGACGGAATCAAGTGCAAGGCCAACGCCTGGGCCTTTCCCAAGAGTTGAGACAGAAGCATCCGGTATGCGTTCGGTGTGCGGTCGGCAGCTTTGACATCCGCCGAAAGTTCGTTCATATTTCTCCGCATGTCGCCTCGTCACGCCTCCTCGCGCGCCGCCCTTGAGCTGGCGCTCTTCGGCGTGACCGCGCTCTGCGTGTCCGACATTCACTGTTGCTGACGCCCGCCCCTGGCGAGTGCGTCGCTTTCTCTCGGGACCTCCGTACCCCGTGCACCCTTTGCGCCCTGTGCACCCTCTGCGGTCCTGACTGACCTTCTTCGGCGACCCCGGGGCGAGCTCTGCTCCTTTCCCCTGCTTGCTTCTCCGAGAGGTCCTTTCCCATGCGTCAACCGTCCGTCATAGCCCGCCGCGTGGCAGCGGCATCCGTCAGCCTGGTCCTGGCAGCGGGCGCTGCAGCCTGCGCGGGCCCCGAGGACAACGACGCCGGGAACGGCGGCGGAGGCAAGGCGGCCGAGGGCGGCACGCTCACCGTCCTCAACAGAGATCCGCAGGTCGACTTCGACCCGGCGCGGCTCTACACCTCCGGCGGCGGCAACGTCCCCTCGCTCGTCTTCCGCACCCTGACCACCCGCAACCGCGAGGACGGCGCCAAGGGCTCGGAGGTCGTGCCCGACCTCGCCACGGACCTCGGCAAGTCGAGCAAGAACGCCACGGTATGGACGTACACCCTGAAGAAGGGCCTCAAGTATGAGGACGGCTCGCCGATCACGTCCGCCGACATCAAGTACGGGATCGAGCGGTCCTTCGCCGGTGAACTCTCCGGTGGCGCGCCCTACTTGAGGGACTGGCTCATCGGTGGCGAGAAGTACGCCGGGCCCTACAAGGACAAGAGCGGCAAGGGGCTCGAGTCGATCGAGACGCCCGACGAGCGGACCATCGTCTTCCACCTCGACAAGCCCGAGGGCGAATTCCCCTATCTGGCTACCCAGACCCAGTTCACGCCCGTCCCCAAGAGCAAGGACAAGGGCACCAAGTACGAGGAGCACCCCGTCTCATCGGGCCCGTACAAGGTCGTCAAGAACGAGAACGACGGCGAGCGCCTGACCCTGGAGCGCAACACGCACTGGTCAGCGAAGACCGACCCGGAGCGCAAGGCCTACCCCGAGAAGATCGACGTGCGCTCCGGGCTCGACCCGTCCGTCATCAACCAGCGCCTCTCGGCGGGCCAGGGCGCGGACGCCGCCGCCGTGACCACCGACACCAACCTCGGACCGGCCGAACTCGCCAAGGTCACCGGCGACAAGGCCCTGGCCTCGCGCGTCGGCACCGGGCACTTCGGATACACGAATTACCTCGCCTTCAACCCGAAGGTGAAGCCCTTCGACGACCCGAAGGTGCGCCAGGCCATTTCGTACGCCGTCGACCGCTCGTCCGTCGTCAACGCCGCCGGCGGATCGTCGCTCGCCGAGCCCGCGACGACGTACCTGCCGGACCAGAAGTCATTCGGATACACGAAGTACGACCACTTCCCGGCGGGCGCGAACGGCAACGCGAAGAAGGCCAGGAAGCTCCTGGAGGAGGCCGGTCACAAGGACGGGCTGACCATCACGCTGACCCACTCCAACGCCAAGGACTTCGAGACGAGCCCGGAGATCGCCACCGCACTCCAGGACGCCCTGAAGAAGGCCGGGATCAAGGTCAAGCTGGAGGGGCTCGAGGACAACGACTACAAGGACAAGGTGCACGGCGCCAAGACCGAGCCGGGCCTCTTCCTCGCCCACTGGGGTGCCGACTGGCCCTCCGGCGGCCCCTTCCTCGCCCCGATCTTCGACGGGCGGCAGATCGTGAAGGACGGCGCCAACTTCAACACCGGCTTCCTGGACGACACGTCCGTCAACGACGAGATCGACGAGATCAACAAGCTCACCGACCTCGACGCTGCCGCGAAGCGCTGGGGCGCACTCGACAAGAAGATCGGTGAGCAGGCCCTGACCGTGCCGCTCTTCCACCCGGTCTACAAGCGCCTGTACGGCAAGGACGTCAAGAACATCGTGATCAGCGACTGGACGGGCGTCCTCGACGTCTCGCAGGTCGCGGTCAAGTAAGGGTTACGGGGCACATCACCATGAGCGAGGCCCTGTTGGCCTCGGAGACGGGGACGGGCGCGAGTGCGCCCGTCCCGGCTTCCGGAGCCCGGCAATTCTGGCGGCGGCTGCGTGCGCAGCGTGCCGCCCTCGTCGCGGCGATCGTCGTCGCGCTGCTCGTCCTGGTCGCGCTCGGCGCGCCGCTGCTCACCGCGGTCGAGGGCCAGGACCCGACCACGTACCACCCCGACCTCATCGACTCGGCACGCGGCGGCGTGCCCGTCGGCTCGTTCGGCGGGATCAGCGGCGAGCACTGGCTCGGCGTCGAACCGCAGACAGGACGTGATCTGTTCGCCCGTCTCGTGTACGGGGCGCGGGTCTCGCTCGGTGTCGCGCTCGCCGCGACCCTGGTGCAGGTGCTGCTCGGCGTCGGGATCGGCCTCGCGGCCGGGCTCGGCAACCGCTGGGTGGACCAGGTGCTCAGCCGTGCCACCGACGTCATCGTCGCGATGCCGCTGATGGTCCTCTCGCTCGCCCTGATGGCGATCGTGCCCGGCGGCTTCCCGCGGCCGGTGCTCGTCGCCCTGGTCATCGGGTTCGTCGCCTGGGGCAGCGTGGCGAAGATCGTGCGTGCGCAGACCATCACCCTCAAGGAGCTCGACTACGTGGCGGCCGCCCGGCTGAGCGGCTGGAGCACCTGGCACATCGCGCGCCGTGAGCTGCTTCCCGGACTCGCCGCGCCCGTCATCACCTACGCGGCCCTGCTCGTCCCCATCAACATCACGGTGGAGGCCGCGCTCTCCTTCCTCGGCGTCGGCGTCAAGCCGCCGACCGCCTCCTGGGGACAGATGCTGACCTCGGCCGACATCTGGTATCAGGCGGCACCGCAGTACCTACTGCTGCCTACCGGGGCGCTCTTCGTGACGGTGCTCGCGCTGACGGTCCTCGGTGACGGGGTGCGGACCGCACTCGATCCGCGGGCGGCCTCGCGGCTGCGCGTGGGCACGGGGCGCAAGCGGGAGGGCAAGGCATGACCGGCTTCCTCCTGAGGCGCTCGGCGGGCGCTCTCGTCACCCTCTTCGTCATCTCCGTGATCATCTATCTGGTCTTCTACGTGGCGCCGGGCAACGTCGCCCAGATCACCTGCGGGCCGCGCTGCTCGCCCGGCCAAGTGCAGCAGGTCACCGAGCAGTTGCGGCTCGACGATCCGCTGTACGTGCGCTACTGGCACTTCCTCCAGGGCATCTTCGTGGGCCAGGACTACTCGACCGGCACGTCCGTGGAGCACTGCGACGCGCCCTGCCTCGGCCTCTCCTACCAGAGCGACCGGCAGGTCACCCAGCTCATCCTGACGAAGCTGCCGGTCACCGGATCGCTCGTGCTCGGCGCGATGGTGATGTGGCTGGCCCTCGGCGTGGGCACTGGCGTCCTGTCCGCCTGGCGGCGCGGGCGGGTCAGCGAGCGCGTCCTGACCGCCGTCACGCTCGCGGGCACCGCCACGCCCGTCTTCGTCATCGGCCTGCTGCTGATGATCGTGGTCTGCGGGCAGCTGCGCTGGCTGCCCTTCCCGCAGTACGTCCCGTTCACCGACGACCCCCAGCAGTGGGCGTGGAACCTGCTCCTGCCCTGGCTCTGCCTAGCGCTGATCGAGGCGGCCAAGTACGCGCGGCTGACCCGCGCGTCGATGCTGGAGACCCTCGCCGACGACCATGTGCGGACCTTTCGCGCGTACGGCGTCGGGGAGCGCTCGATCATCGGCAAGCACGCCTTGCGGGGCGCGGTCGCGCCCGTCATCGCCATGAGCGCCAACGACTTCGGGTCGATGTTCGGCGGGGCCGTGCTCAGCGAGACGCTGTTCGGGCTGCCCGGCATGGGGCGCGAACTCGTGCTCGCGGTCAAGGACGTCGACCTGCCGGTCGTGGTCGGCATGGTCCTGGTGACCGGCTTCTTCGTAGTGCTCGCCAATGCCGTCGCGGATGTGCTGTACGCGGTGGCCGACCGACGGGTGGTCCTGTCATGAGCCTGGTCCAAGTGACCGACCTGACCGTCGACTTCGGCGACACGCGTGCCGTCGACGGGCTCTCCTTCACTCTGGAAGAGGGCGCCGCACTCGGCCTCGTCGGCGAGTCGGGGTCCGGCAAGAGCACGGTGGCTTCCGCGCTGCTCGGGCTCCACCGGGGCACCGGAGCGGGCGTCGGCGGCGCGGTGCGGGTCGGCGGCATCGACGTACAAGAAGCGTCCGGAGAGGAGCTGAAGCGGCTGCGGGGCGGGAGGGCGGCCATGGTCTTCCAGGACCCGCTGTCCTCCCTCGACCCGTACTACGCGGTGGGCGACCAGATCGCCGAGGTGTACCGCGTGCACACCGGGGCCTCACGGCGGGCGGCACGCGCGCGTGGCGTCGAGGTGCTCGACCGGGTGGGCATCGCGGACGCCGTCCGCAGGGCTCGCTCCCGGCCGCACGAGTTCAGCGGCGGAATGCGGCAGCGCGCGCTCATCGCCATGGCCCTTGCCTGCGAGCCCGCGCTCCTGATCGCCGACGAGCCGACGACGGCCCTGGACGTCACCGTGCAGGCCCAGATCCTCGACCTCCTGCACGCGCTGCGGGCCGAGACGGGGATGGGGCTTCTCCTGGTGACCCATGACGTGGGCGTCGCCGCGGAGAGCGTCGACGACGTCCTGGTCATGCGGCACGGACGGGCGGTCGAGCAGGGGCCCGTGCGTGAGGTCCTCGGGGCGCCGAAGGAGGCGTACACGCGGGAGCTGCTCGGGGCGGTGCCACGGGTGGACGCGCCACGGGGAACACGGGGAACACCTGAATCGGCCTCCCGCGCGCGGGAGGCCGACGACGCGGACGTGGTGCTCGAAGCGGTCGGTCTGCGGCGGGAGTTCGGGCGCGGCAAGCGCGCGTTCGCCGCGGTGGACGGCGTGTCGCTCACGGTCCGCCGGGGGGAGACCCTCGGGGTCGTGGGGGAGAGCGGCAGCGGCAAGACGACGCTCGGACGGATGCTGGTGGGGCTGCTCGAGCCCTCCGCCGGGGAACTGCGGCACGGGGGTGCCGAGAAGCCGGGCGGCGGTGTGCGGGCCGGTGTGCAGATGGTGTTCCAGGACCCGGTCTCCTCGCTCAATCCGCGCCGCGGCATCGGGGAGTCCATCGCCGATCCGCTGCGCGCGCGGGGTGTGCGGGGGAGCGACGAGTCCGTCGTGCGCGCTCGCGTGGAAGACCTCCTGAGGCGCGTCGGGCTCGATCCGGCGCACTACGGGCGCTATCCGCACGAGTTCAGCGGCGGCCAGCGGCAGCGCGTCGGGATCGCGCGGGCCCTCGCCGCCGAGCCACACCTCATCGTCTGCGACGAACCGGTCTCCGCGCTCGATGTGACGACCCAGGCGCAAGTGACCGCGCTGCTCGCCGAGTTGCAGCAGGAGCTCGGCCTCGCGCTCGTCTTCATCGCGCACGATCTCGCGGTCGTACGCCAGGTCAGCGACCGGGTCGCGGTGATGCGGCAGGGGCGGATCGTCGAGTACGGCTCCGTCGACGAGGTGTACGGCGCGCCCCGGCAGGCGTACACGAAACAGCTGTTGGCGGCCGTGCCCGCGCTCGACCCGGAGGCCGCGGCACAGCGCCGGGCGACTCGCAGGGAGCTGGCCGCAGCCTGACTCTCCGTAACGAAAGAGCGCTTTCCTGACGCTATAGCGCGACGGAACGCAACCGGTGCGGGAAAGTTACGGCCGTTCACCCCTTTTGGTGGCGTGATGGACAACCGTCCATCACGCCACCGTCATGTCCGCATACGTTCGTCCCGCTGCGAGCCGCCGGTCCAACGGCGGCTCCCCATATGGGAGAACGGGGGTGTACTCGTGCGCATCGGACTGCTTACGGAGGGTGGCTATCCGTATGTGAGCGGTGAGGCCAGACTCTGGTGTGACCGGCTCGTGCGCGGGCTCGGGCAGCATGAATTCGACATCTACGCACTCAGCCGCAGTGAGCGGCAGGAGACGCAGGGCTGGATCGAGCTGCCGCCCCAGGTGAACCGGGTGCGGACCGCGCCCCTGTGGACCGTCGACGACGACGGCACCGCCTTCGGGGCCGGGTACGGCCGACGGGCACGGCGGCGGTTCGCGGAGTGCTTCGGGGAGCTTGCCGCCGTGATGTGCGACTCCGGGGCCGCCGGGACCGCGGGAGCTTCCGGAGCGGGAGCATCTGGAGCGTACGGAGCCGCCGATGAGTTGGCGGACCGTTTCGGCAGTGCGCTGTACGGGCTCGCCGAACTCGCCAGGGACGAAGGCGGCCTGGTCGACGCGTTGCGCTCCGAGGTGGCCGTGCGCACGCTGGAGCGCGCGTGCCGCGCGCCGGGCGCGTTACGTGCGGCACGCACTGCCAGGGTGCCTGATCTGCTCACCGTGGCGGGCCTGTTGGAGCGCGCCCTTCGACCGCTCTCCCTCGACTGGTACGACGACGAAGGCCTCGGCGCGGTGGACCTGTGTCATGCCACGTCCGGCGGCCCGGCGGCCGTCCCCGGGCTCCTCGCCGAGCACTTCTCCGGAGTGCCGCTCCTGGTCACCGAATACGGCGTACAGCTGCGGGCGCACTACCTGGCGGCGGGCGACGAGGCACTGAGTGCGCCGGCGCGGGCGCTGCTCACCTCCTTCCACGGCAGGCTCGCCGCCGAGGTGTACAAGAAGGCCACGATCATAACGCCCGGCAACACGCACGCCCGGCGCTGGCAGGAGCGGTGCGGAGCCGAGCGGGCGAAGCTGCGCACGGTCTACCCGGGCATGGAGGTGGCCCGCTTCGCCGAGGTCGGCGAGCGGGAGGACCCGGGCGACCCGGACACCCTCCTCTGGGTCGGGCGCATCGAGCCCGCCAAGGACCTGATCTCGCTGCTCCACGCCTTCGCGGAGATCCGCAAGGAGGAGCCGAAGGCGCGGCTGCGGATCGTCGGCGCGCCCGCCGAAGGCCCGGAGGCGGCCGGATATCTCGCCCATTGCAGGGCGCTCGCCGCGCAGCTCTTCCCGGACGAGGCAGCGGGCGTGCACGCGGTCGGCGACAACCCCGTGTCCTTCGAGGAGATCGGCACTCCGGAGGCGCCCGAATTGGAGGACGCGTACGCGGCGGGGAGCGTCGTGGTGCTCTCCAGTGTCGTCGAGGGCTTTCCGATCAGCCTGGTCGAGGCAATGTTCTGCGGGCGCGCGACGGTCTCCACGGATGTCGGCGCCGTCGTCGAGGTCATCGGCGGCACCGGGCTCGTGGTGCCGCCGCGCAATCCGCGGGCGCTCGCCGAGGCGTGCGTGGCGCTGCTGCGGGATGCCGGGCGGCGCGAGCGGCTCGGTGCGGCGGCGCGTGCGCGAGCGCTCGAACTGTTCACCGTGGAGCAGAACATCGAGGCATTTCGCGGCATTTACCTGGAGATCGTCTCGCACTGCCCGGTGCGCAGGGAAGCCGTCGACGACGCGGGCGAGCCGGTGCCGTTCGGCAATCCGGCGGAGGCGTATCTGCCGGGTCGCTGGGCCTTCGCCGCGGGCGGCGGGGACACGGGCTCGGGCGGTGCGCCCAGCTGGGCGGTGCCGGTCGCGGCCCAAGAGGACGGCAGGCCTGAGCAGTTGAAGGGGGCGGGCGTGTGAGCGGCAGGTGTGTGAGCGGCGGGCGTGTGAGCAAGGAGCAGAAGGTTGATGCGCCGCGGGCTCCGGGGAGCCCAGGCGGGTGGGACGAGCGCTCGGAGGAGCTCCTGTCCGAGACGGCGCTGGTGCGGGAGCCTGCGGCTTGGCGTGGTGCGGGCGCGGGCGCGGGTGGTGGTGCGAGTGCTGGTCCCGGTGTTGATGCCAGGCCCGTGCGGCGCGGTGCCGTCGACCCGGTGAAGGCGTTGATGCACCGGCACCGGGAGCTGTGCGAGCGCGCCGTCGACCCGCTGGAGATCGCCGCGGGCCTCGAGGCGCACGGGGTGACCGACCGGACCGCCGCGCGGTTCAGGCACCGGGACGTGTTCGCCCTCGCCGAGGAGATGTACGCGCGTATGCCCCGCGACGAGGAGGAACGGGGCGTTCCGCTCGCTCTTCCGTCCAGCGGCGCGCCCGCTCTCCCCACCGGGTGGGCGCTGCTCGCGCTGCTGCCGGGTGCGGTGTGCGGGCTCGCTGCCGCGGGGCTCGAGCTGAGCGAGGGGCGTGCGCGGGTCGCGGTGGGGCTCGGGGGCGTGCTCGCCGTGGGCGTCGCGTTGCGGATGACTCTTCGGTACGGTCCGCTGCGTTCCGCCCACCATGTCGTGCGGGCCACGCGCGCGTGGGTGTGTTTTCTCGTCGCGTACGCCCTTCTTGGCGACGGCCTGATGCGGGCCGCCGTCGCGGGCGGGCCCGATGGCCCCTGGGCGCCGTCCACCGCTGCCGTACTGGGGCTCTCCCTCGCTGTCGCGCCGGGGATGTGGTGCGCCCGGCTGTTCACCGTGGGAGCTCGGCGGCGGCTCTCGCGCAGCCGGGGTCTCGCCGAATTCACCGCCTCCGCACGGCCGTTGCTCGTTGGCGTGGTCGCGCTCTACCTGTGTGCCCTCGGGGCGTTGCTCGCCGGGGCCGGGGCGCTCTACGGAGTGCCGACGCCTGCCGGGGCCGGGGCGCTGGGCGCGCTGCTTCTGCTGTCCCGGCTGCTCTCCTCGTACGGGTGCTGGCGGGCGCCCGTGCTGATGCTGGGGGCCGCGGGTGCGGTGGAGGGGGTCTCCCTCGCCACAGTGTTCGCGGGGCGCCTTCCGGGGTGCGGGTGGGTCGCATCCCCGGTGGAGGGGGCGGTCCAGGCCTTGGGCCCCGGAGTCGTACCCGTCGTCGCTTGTGGCGTCGCCGCGGGCGTACTGCTGCTCCATTCCTTGCGGGTGCTCAGCCGCGCATCCGCTCATGCGGGCGAGGCGCCCTGAGCCGCGCTCACGCCTGCCCACCACGGGGCGCCCGGAACACAGGCCGCGCCCCGTCCACCCCGAGACCATCCCCAAGACCATCTCTCCCGCGGGGCCGACACCGCGGGCCTCATCCCGTGAATCACGGCAACCCCCTGAAGGAGAACGCCAGATGAGCACCCTCAGCATCCGAGAATCCGACCCGGGAGCCGCCCGATGAGGGTGCTGCTGATCGGAGCCAATGGATACCTCGGCCGGTTCGTCGCCGACCGGCTGCTCGCCGACCCGGCGGTGCAGCTCACCGCGCTCGGCCGCGGCGACGACTCGGACGTACGGTTCGACCTCGCGAGCGGCAGCCCCGGCGCGCTCACGCGCTTCCTGGACGCCGTGCATCCCGGGGTCGTCATCAACTGCGCGGGGGCGACCCGAGGCGGTGCCCGCGACCTGACCCGGCACAACACCGTCGCCGTCGCCACGATCTGCGAGGCCCTGCGCCGCAGTGGATGCGGGGCGCGGCTCGTGCAGTTGGGGTGCGCTGCCGAGTACGGGCCGAGCCAGCCGGGGTCGTCCACCGCGGAGGACGCCGTGCCGAGGCCCGGCGGACCGTACGGAGTCAGCAAGCTCGCCGCCACCGAGCTGGTGCTCGGGTCCGGCCTCGATGCCGTGGTGCTCCGGGTGTTCTCGCCGGCGGGGCCCGGCACTCCCGCGGGGTCACCGCTCGGGCGGCTCGCCGAAGCCATGCGGCGCGCCATGCAGGCCGGTGACGGCGAGCTCAAACTCGGTGGCCTCGGTGCGCAGCGGGACTTCATCGACGTACGCGATGTGGCGCGCGCCGTACATGCCGCCTCGCTCTCCGCGGCCCAGGGGGTCGTGAACATCGGCGCGGGCCGCGCGGTGCCCCTGCGTGACGCGGCGGCCGTCCTTGCCCGCGTCGCGGGGTACGGCGGAGCCCTGCACGAGCTGGATCAGGGGCCCCTGCGGCAATCCATCGGGCACCCCCGCTCCGAATCTGACCACGGGAACCCAGCCGCGTACCCCTACCCGGACGGCTGCGGCAGCTGGCAGCAGGCCGATGTGCGCACCGCGCGCGACCGGCTCGGCTGGCGCCCCCGGATCAACCTCGAAGAGTCACTCGCCGACATCTGGATGGAGGCGGCATGCCGCATCTGACCAGCACAGCCACAGGCACCGCGCACACCGACATACGGCTCGGTTTCGGCATCCCGGGCTTCGCGCACCCGCTCGTCGCGCCCGCCGAATGGTCCGAACTCACCCGCCCCGGCTCCCCCTTGCACTGGGTCGTACTGAATGTGAGCAGGGGGCCGGGGGACCGGCCCGACCCGCACTGCCTGGAAGCGGCGGGGCGGCTGCGGAACGCGGGCGTACGTGTTCTCGGTCACCTCGACGTGATGTACGGCGCCCGCGGCTTCGGAGAGCTCGTCTCCGACGCCCACCGCTACCTCGACTGGTATCAGGTCGACGGCTTCTCGCTGGACCGCTGCCCTACGGAGCGCGCCGCGCTCCCGGAGGTGCGCCGGACGGTCACGACGTTGCGTGCGCTCTGCGACGACGCGCACATCGTCCTGGGGCACGGCACCCATCCGTATCCCGGATATGCCGAATCCGCCGACCAGTTGGTGACCTTCGCGGGGCCCTGGAGCGATTACCGCTGGTCGCAGGTGGCCGAGTGGACCGCCGACTATCCGCCCGAGCGCTTCTGCCACTTCGTGCACGGGATGCCACGCGGGCACCTCGACGAGGCACTGCGCATCGCCCGCTGGCAGGGCGCGTCGACGATCTACTTCACCGACCGCATGGACGGCGGGGGAGCGGACGACCCGTGGGAGTCCATGCCCGCGTACTGGGACGAAATCGTCTCGCGTATCGGAACGGGTGTCTCGGAATGAAGAAGGGCGTGGCAGTGTTACGGAAAGAACCACCGTTCCTGAATACCGACCAACGGAGTCCCCGTGTCGCTGCCACCCCTGGTCGAGCCAGCATCTGAGCTCACCGTCGACGAGGTTCGCAGGTACTCCCGCCACCTGATCATCCCCGACGTCGGGATGGACGGGCAGAAGCGGCTGAAGAACGCCAAGGTGCTGTGTGTCGGCGCCGGCGGCCTCGGGTCACCGGCGCTGATGTATCTCGCCGCGGCGGGCGTCGGCACGCTCGGCATCGTGGAGTTCGACGAGGTCGACGAGTCGAACCTGCAGCGCCAGATCATCCACAGCCAGGCCGACATCGGCCGCTCGAAGGCGGCCTCGGCGAAGGACTCCGTCCTCGGCATCAACCCGTACGTGAACGTGATCCTCCACGAAGAGCGGCTCGAGGCCGAGAACGTGATGGACATCTTCAGCCAGTACGACCTGATCGTCGACGGCACGGACAACTTCGCCACGCGGTACCTGGTCAACGACGCCTGCGTGCTGCTGAACAAGCCGTACGTATGGGGTTCGATCTACCGCTTCGACGGCCAGGCTTCCGTCTTCTGGAGCGAGCACGGCCCGTGCTACCGCTGCCTCTACCCGGAGCCCCCGCCCCCCGGCATGGTTCCGTCCTGCGCCGAGGGTGGCGTCCTCGGCGTGCTCTGCGCGTCCATCGGCTCCATCCAGGTCACCGAGGCGATCAAGGTCCTGGCCGGCGTGGGCGACCCGCTGGTCGGCCGCCTGATGATCTACGACGCCCTGGAGATGCAGTACCGCCAGGTCAAGGTCCGCAAGGACCCCGACTGCGCGGTCTGCGGCCCGAACGCCACCGTCACCGAGCTCATCGACTACGAAGCCTTCTGTGGCGTCGTGTCGGACGAGGCCCAGGAAGCGGCGCTCGGCTCGACGATCACTCCCAAGCAGCTCAAGGAGTGGATCGACGCGGACGAGAAGATCGAGATCATCGATGTCCGCGAGCAGAACGAGTGGGAGATCGTCTCGATCCCCGGCGCCAAGCTGATCCCGAAGAACGAGTTCCTCATGGGCACCGCCCTGGAGAGCCTCCCGCAGGACAAGAAGATCGTCTTGCATTGCAAGACGGGTGTCCGGTCCGCGGAAGTCCTCGCCGTGCTCAAGTCCGCGGGCTTCGCGGACGCGGTGCATGTGGGCGGCGGCGTGATCGGCTGGGTCCACCAGATCGAGCCCGACAAGCCGGTCTACTAGGCGTAGCGCCTGAACGGAGATGGGGCCCGCGCCTTTGAAGGTGCGGGCCCCATCTTGTGTCTCGTGTCTCGTGCGGGTCGTCCTGGGTCGGCCCTCAGGCATCGCCTTGACGGCTCGTCCTCGAACGCCGGACGGGCTGAGATGCCGGACGGGCTGAGATGCCGGGCGGGGCTGAGTCCGTCAGGACTCGCAGACCTTGCCGTCCTTCGGCGTCCTGCCATCCAGCAGGTAGTCGTTGACCGTGCCGTCCACGCAGTCGCTGCCGCTGCCGTACGCCCCGTGGCCCTCGCCCTTCCAGGTCAGCTCGACGCCGACGCCCTTGCCCAGCTCGTCCGCCATCTTGCGGGCGCCTTCGTAGGGCGTGGCCGGGTCTCCGGTGTTGCCGACGACCAGGACAGGGGCCGCGCCCGGAGCGCTGACATCGGGGGAGTCGTGCAGCCCGGCCACCGGCCAGTCGTGGCACCAGCCCGCCGTGTCCCAGCCCATGAACTCGCCGAAGACCGGAGATATCCCGCGGAAGTCGGCCAGCCGCTCCTTCGCCTCGGCGGGGGTCGTCCGCGCCTTGTCGTCGCGGCAGGAGATCGAGCGCTGCGAGTGGCTCTGCGTGCTGTAACGGCCGGAAGGAGACCGCTCGTTGTAGGAGTCCGCCAGCTGAAGCAGTGCCGAGCCGTCACCCTTCTCGGCCTGCTCCAGGCCTCGGGTCAGGGCGGGCCAGCTCTGCTTGCTGTAGAGCGTGACCGTGATGCCGGTCAGCGCCAGGGACTGGTTCAGCTTGCGGTCGCCGGTCGCGGGCAGCGGCTCGGCGTCGAGCCGCTTCAGGAGCCGCACTATCTTCTGCGAGCCCGCCTTCGGGTCCTGACCCGAGGATTTCAGGTAGTTGTCCAGGGCACGCTGGAAGCCGCGTGCCTGGTTCTTGGCGTGGCCCACCGAGTCCGCGCTCGGGTCGACCACGGCGTCGAGAGTGAGGCGGCCCACCTTCTTGGGGAACAAGTGGGCGTAGACGCCGCCCAGTTCGGTGCCGTACGAGATGCCCATGTAGTTCAGCTTCTTGTCGCCGAGCACCTGGCGCATCACGTCCATGTCCTGGGCGGCCTCGACCGTCGAGACATGTCCGAGGAGCTTGCCCGAGCTCTTCGCGCAGCCCGCGCCGAAGTCGGCCGCGTCCTTGAAGTACGCCGCTTCCTCGGCCGGGGTGTCCGGAGTGAGGTCGACGGACTCCGCGGCCTGCGTCTCCTTGTCGCTGCGGCACCGCACGCCCTCGCTGCCGCCGACCCCGCGCGGGTCGAAGCTCACCAGGTCGTACCGCTCGCGCAGCTTGCTGTACATGTCGGCGAACGAAGGCAGCATCGAGACGCCGGAGCCGCCGGGGCCGCCGAAGTTGAACAGGAGCGAGCCGATGCGGTCGCCCTTGCCGGTGGACCTGGCGCGGATCAGCGCGACGTCGATCGTCTGGCCGTCCGGCTTCTCGTAGTCCAAGGGGACCTTGAGGGTGGAGCACTGCCACTCGGAGCCCGGTGCGGGCTCGCCGTCGGTCGCCTTGCACGTGCCCCAGCCGAGCTTCTGGGTGGTGAGAGAGGCGGGCAGAGTGGAGGAGGGGTCGGGCTTCGGCGACTGCTCGGGGCCGGTCGGCGCGGGCTTCGCGTCGTCCTTGCCGCCGTCCCCGTCGGATGAACCGCCGCAGCCGGCGGCGAGCCCCGCCACCAGAACCCCTGCGGCGGCCAGGGCCGCTGACCGTACGAAACGCGGCATGGAGCGCTTCCCCCCTCGGAAAGACAGTCAGACCATAGTAGGCGGGGCCACCGACAATGACCTTGGCGGCCTTCGCGACCATGGCGACCATGGCGGCCAGGGCGGGCCCGGTGGTCCGCACGGCCCCGCTGCCCTCACGAGCAGACCGTGCCCTCCTTCGGCACGGTGCCGTCGAGCAGATAGCCGTTCACCGCGTCCCGGACACACGTGTTCTTGCTGTCGTACGCCCCGTGTCCCTGGCCCTTGTAGGTCAGCTCGACACCGACGCCCTTGCCCAGCGCGCCCGCCATCTTCTTCGCACCCTCGTACGGCGTGGCAGGGTCGCCCGTGTTGCCGACGACGACGATGGGCGGCGCGTCCGGCGCGCTGACGTCCGGGTGGTCCGCGGCGCCGTTCACCGCCCAGTCGGTGCAGCCGACCATGCCCCAGGCCAGATAGTCGCCGAACAGCGGCGAGGCCTTACGGAACGCGGGGAGCTTTCCCTCGACGTACTCCTTCGTGTAGCGCGGTTTGTCGTCCGCGCAGTTGATGGAGACGTTGGCGGCCTGGATGTTGCTGTACGTCCCGTCCTCGTTGCGCCCGTTCATGGAGTCGGAGAGCGCCATGAGGATCTTGCCGTCGCCGTCGTAAGCCTGATCGAGACCGTCGGTGAGGTACGGCCAGAAGTCCTTCGAGTACAGCGACTGCGCGATGCCGTTCGTGGCCGCGGTCTGGGTCAGTTCGCGCGGCGCGATGGCGGGCAGCGGCTTGGCGTCCAGGTCCTTGAGGAGCCCCGCGATCCTGTCCTTGACGTCCTGCTCGGTGTCGCCGACGGGGCAGTCCTCGGCCTTCGACGTGCAGTCCTTCGCGAAGTTGTCGAGCGCGAGCTGGAAGCCCTCGGCCTGACCGAGCGAGCCCTGCTCCACCGTCTCGGTGGGGTCCACGACACCGTCGAAGACGGCACGTCCCACCTTCTTGGGGAACAAGTGGGCGTAGACACCGCCCAGTTCGGTGCCGTACGAGATGCCGAAGTAGTGCAGCTTGTCGTCGCCGAGCACTTGGCGCATCAGGTCCATGTCGCGGGCGGCGTCGGTGGTGCGTACGTGAGGGAGGACCTCGCCGGAGTTCTTCTCGCAGGCGCTGTTGAAGGTCTTCACGTTGTCGACGAGCTTCTTCTGCTCAGCATCGTCGTCGGGTGTGGAGTCCTGTTGGAAGTACGCGTCGAGCTGTTCGTCGTCCCCGCACTTCACGCCCGCGCTGCGGCCGACACCGCGCGGGTCGAAGCTCACCAGGTCATAGCGGGTGCGCAGCTTGGCGTAGTCCTCTCCGAAGGCGGGCAGCGTGGTGACGCCCGATCCGCCGGGGCCGCCGAAGTTGAAGACGAGCGAGCCGATCCGCCGGTCCTTCTTGCCGCTCGCCGCGGCGCGGATCAGTGCGATGTCGAGGGTGTCGCCCTTGGGCTTGGCCCAGTCGAGAGGTGCCTTCATGGTGGCGCACTGCCACTCGGTGCCACCGGGCAGCGGGGAGGGAGCCTCGCCACCGCCCTCGGAGGCGTCAGGCGCGGGGCAGTCCTCCCATTGAAGGTTCTGGGCCGAAAGGTCCGCGTCCTCGGAGTCCTTGGAGCCGTCGCTGCCGCAGGCCGCGAGGGTCGCGGACAGCAGGACGACGGAAGCGGCGGCACGCGCCTTGAGGTTGGGCATGTTCCCCATCCTGCGGGGGGCGCAGACGGGGCGCACGGCTGGCTCGGCCTTCCGTGGACTTCTAGAGAAGGCCCTTCCTTGTCAGGTGGTTGAAGAACAGCCACCCGGGGAGCACCGGCAGCCACAGCGTGAGGAGTCGGTACAGGAGCACCGCGGGCGCCGCCACGTCCTTGGGCACACCCACCGCGATCAGACCGAAGGTGAGAGTCGCCTCGACCGCTCCGACGCCGCCGGGTGTAGGCGCCGCCGAGCCGAGCGCGTTACCGGCGAGGAAGACCACGGCGACGCTCGCCAGGCTCAGCGTCGTCATCTCCGTACTGCTGAACGCGCGTACCGAAGCGTCCAGACAGAGCACGAAGAGGAGCGTCAGGAGCAACATGCCGCCGATGCCGGTGAGCAGCTTCTGCGGGCGCTGCAGCACGTCGAGCATGCGCGGTACGACGCCCGCGAACAGCGACCGCACGCGGGTGACCACGAACTTCCGCAGGAACGGGATCGCGGTCACGACGAGCACGAGCACCGCGACCGAGAGGAGACCGGCGATGACCGTGCGGGACGGCGTCAGGGACGGCGTCTTCTCCGTGCCGGTCAGATAGCCGAAGATCATCAGCAGCATGATGTGCGAGCCGAGCCCGAACAGCTGCGACGCTCCGACGCTCGCCACCGCGAGGCCCGAGCGCACCCCGGAGCGCTGCAAGAAGCGCGTGTTGAGCGCGACGCCGCCCACCGCGGCGGGCGCCACGATCTTCACGAACGACCCGGCGACCTGCGCCTGCACCGCGCGCAGGAACGGCACACGCTCCGGCACGAAGCCGAGCAGGCTCATCGCCGCCGCGAAGTAGCTCAGTGCCGAGCACGCCACGGCCACGGCGACCCAGCCCCACTCGGCCTCGCCGACGATCGTGTTGAAGTCGACGTGGGTGAGCTGCGAGAGCAGGAAGTACGCGCCGATGGCACCGGCGATGAAACTGATCAGTGTGCGCGGCCTGATCCGCTCCAGCTGGGCGGGTTCGACGGGTGCCTGCGGGCGGATGAGCAGCACCTGGTGGCGGATCTGGGTGAGCAGATCCTCCTCGCGGGCCTGGTCGAGCGCGACGTCTATCGCCTGCTTCTCGGCCTGCCTCTCCGCGCGCACGGTCTTGCGGTCGGGACTCTTGGTGCCGTCGGCGGGCTCCGCCGACGAGACGTCGGCCGTCGCGGCGGCGCTCGCCGCCTCGGTGCGGGCCAGCTTGTCCTTGCGGGACGCTTCGAGCACCGCGTCGCGCTCGCGCTGTGACCGCTCCCTGGCCAGCTTGCGCAGGGTCGCGCGGGTGGAGCGGGTCAGGGCGATGGGCTGGAGCAGCGGCAGACAGTCGGCGACCGAGTCGGGGCCGAGGACGTCGACGGCGGTCGCGACCGCGCGCTCGGCGCCCACGCGCAGGCCGAAGGCGGTCAGGAGCTGGGCGATGTCCATGCGCAGGACCAGGTCGCCCGCGGCGATCTCACCGCCCCGCAGATCGGTCAGGATCACCGTGCCGGAACGATCCACCAGAACCGCGTCACCCGCGAGCCTGCGGTGCGCGATCCGCCGCGACTGCAGCGCCTGCACCTGCCGCCAGGTGTCGCACAGCAGCTCATCGGTGATGACGTCGGCCGGCAGGGAGTCCAGGGAACGGCCGCCTGTGTGCTCGTAGACGAGGATCACCGCGTCGGGTCCGAGCTCGGAGGTGGCGATCAGCTTGGGCGCGTTGGCCCCGGCCGCGATCGCCGCGTACGCGAGGAGCGCCTCCTGCTCAAGGGCCTGACGCAGCGACTGAAGGCTGCGGCGCTGGGTGATGCCGCGCAGGGTGAGTCTGCGCCAGACGCGGTAGAAGAAGCCCTGCGCCTGTTGCTCGCGGTCGATGACCGTGACGTCCAGGGGCGGGCCGTCCTCGAGCGTGACGAAGTAGCGGCGGCCCCGGTCGCCGTGCTCGCTGTCCGGGGACTCCTCGCGGGCCGCGCTCACCGGGTGGAAGCCGACGTGCCGCAGACCGGCGAGCAGCGTCTGTCCTGTGGGCCGTACGTTCGGCGAGCCGACCGCGTAGAGCGTTCCGTAGGCCACGCTCCAGCCGAGGAGGACCGTCAGGATGATCGAGAACGGCGTCGTGTAGCCGGTGACCAGCATGGTGAAGGCGTCGAGCAGCAGCACCACCCACAACACGACGCGCCAGCGTGGTCGGCGGGACATCCCCACGGCTGTCATGTACGCGATGACCGGTGCGAGATAGCCGTGTACGGGGTCGGTGAGAGCGTGCAGATCGCCGGGGGACGGCCGGGTCAGCGCCTCCTGGATGGAGTCCGGGGCGGCCTTGGCGACCCAGAGGTCGGTGGCGAGCGTCACGCCGTGCGCGAGGACGGCCGCGAGGACGCCGTCGGCGATGCGCAGACCGTCCCGCTTGACCAGGCGCTCGATCGCGAACGCGACGGGGACGAGCAGGACGCCGATGCTCGCGGTGAGACCGGCGAACTTGATCAGGAGGTCGGGCGCCTGATCCGTGCCCTTGTCGATGTCCTGGGCGAGCCCCGACGTCGTGCCATGGGCGAACGCGGCGATGGCGAGGACGATGGCGATCCCGAGGACGCCGACGAGCAGCCGCATCAGGTCCGAAGGACGGTGCACGCGCGCGGCGAGCAGCGGTTCGTCGCCGGCGACGCGGTCGGTGTGGACGTCCTCGTCGTCGGTGCAGCCGTCGGTGTAGCGGTCACCCGTGCCGTCCGGAACGAAGGCGGCGTGCCCGCCTTCCGCCCCCTCCTCCGGCTGCTCTTCTTGGTCCTTTGGGTCCTTCTCGTGCTTCTCGTGCTTCTTCAGGGAGTGCCCACCGGTGTCCGGGTGCGACTCGGCCGCAGGGGTGCCCGCCGTCTCATCGGGGTACACATCCTGCTGCTCCGTCGTCTCTTCTTGATCTCGTATCACCAGTCATCGCCCGCACGATGGTGGCATGTCCCACCGACAGAGGGGGGCATCAGGGTGCAATGCGGGGGCGTGAAGTGTTCACCGAGCGCCAGTTTGTCTCGTACCGCACACTCTGTCGCGGCCCGGTCACGGTGTCGGTCGGGTACGGCAGGATGGACCGGATGAGCGAGGAGAGCGGATCGGAGCAGGGACTTTCGGGGTACCCGGAGTACGCCGAGCGGGTCTTCGAGGTCGCGGAGCTGATCCCTCCGGGGCGCGTGATGACATACGGAGACGTCGCGGAATGGCTGGAGGAGGGCGGCCCCCGGCAGGTCGGCCGGGTGATGGCCCTCTACGGAGACGCGGTTCCCTGGTGGCGTGTGGTGCGCGCGGACGGTGTGCTGCTGCCGGGCCACGAGCTGCGGGCGCTCGACCACTACCGCGCGGAGGGCACGCCGCTGCGCGAGGCGAGCCGCGCGTCCGCCGGGCACCTGCCGCGCCTCGACATGCGGCGGGCGCGCTGGGACGGCGGGGTGCCGGGTGGGGGCGATGTCGCGACTCGTGACGCGGCGGGCAGCGGCGGTGCCGCTCGCCCACAGGCTCCGGGGGCTCACACCTGACAGCTTCCGCCATTCGGTGGCCCTGCGGGGGGCCGGTGGCCCGTACGGGGGAAGCGGCGCGTCCCGCACGCCCGCTGGCGTAGCGTCGACAGCACGCATTTCTCGCCCCTCTCTTACCCCGCAGCCATCGCGTCTTACCCCGCAGCCATCGCGCGGCAGTTCTCCGACGAGCAGCCTTTTTTCGACCAGTACACCCACCAGGACCGGCGACCCACGTGAGCTCCCCTTCTTCCGCCCGGCGCACCAGGCACCTGTCGCACCTTCCGGTACGACAGGGGACCCAGGGCGCGTATCGCCTTGTGCGTACCCCGCCGGTCCGCGTGGATCCCCCTCGTCTTGACGCAGGGCAGCGGGCGGTGGTTGACCACTCCGGAGGGCCGCTGCTCGTCCTGGCGGGGCCGGGCACGGGCAAGACGACGACGCTCGTGGAGTCCGTCGCCGCGCGCGTCGCGAAGGGCACGGACCCGGAGCGTGTCCTCGTCCTCACCTTCAGCCGCAAGGCCGCGGTGGAGCTGCGCGACCGCATGGCGCTGCGCATAGGGGCGGCCAACGCCCCGCAGGCCACCACCTTCCACTCCTTCTGCTACGCCCTCATCCGCGCCCACCAGGACGCGGACCTGTTCGTCGAGCCGCTCCGGCTCCTCTCGGGTCCCGAGCAGGACGTGGCCGTACGAGAGCTCCTCGCGGGCCAGATCGACCTGGCGGGCGAGGGGCGTTCACGCGTCCGCTGGCCCGACGAACTGCGTGCTTGTCTGACGACGCGGGGCTTCGCCGACGAAGTGCGCGCGGTGCTCGCCCGGAGCCGTGAACTGGGCCTCGGCCCCGACGCCCTGGACGCCTTCGCCCGCCGTGCGGGGCGTCCGGACTGGGGTGCGGCTGCGGCGTTCCTCGCCGAGTACCTGGACGTACTCGACATGCAAGGAGTGCTCGACTACGCGGAACTCGTACACCGCGCGGTGCTGCTCGCGCAGCGCCCCGAGGTCGCGCGGGCGCTCGGCGCGCAGTACGACGCCGTGTTCGTGGACGAGTACCAGGACACGGACCCGGCGCAGGTACGACTGCTGCACGCCCTGGCAGGGGGCGGCCGCTCCCTTGTCGCGTTCGGCGACCCCGACCAGTCGATCTACACCTTCCGGGGCGCCGACGTGAACGGCATCCTGGAGTTCCCTTCCGACTTCCCGCGCGCGGACGGCACCCCGGCGCCGGTCGAGGTCCTGACGACGTCCCGCAGGTCGGGCGAGGGCCTCCTCGCGGCCACACGCCTGCTCACCCGGCGTATGCCGCTGACGCGGCTGCCCGCCGGGAAGGTGCGGGCCCACCGCGAGCTGACCGCGGTCCGGGACGGCGGTCACGTCGAGGCGTACACCTACCCGACGTCGGGCGCCGAGCTCGACAACATCGCGGACATCCTGCGCCGCGCGCACTTGGAGGACGGCGTCCCCTGGAGCGACATGGCGGTCCTGGTCCGCGCGGGCGCCCACACGATCCCGGCGGTCCGCCGCAGCCTCACCGCGGCGGGCGTCCCCCTGGCCATAGACGGCGACGACACGGCCCTCCGCCACGAGCCCGCGGTCACACCGCTGCTTGCCGCGCTGCGGGTGGTGGCGGGGGCGGTGGTGCGGCAGGGGGCCGCCCCCCCCCCCCCCACCGCCCCCGAGTCCGAAGCCACCGTCCCCACCTGGCTGGACACCGAGACCGCCCTGGCGCTTCTCACGTCACCCCTGGCCGGTATGGACGCCGCCGACCTCCGTCGCCTGGGGCGGGCCCTCCGGGCGGAGGAGCGTGCTGCGGGGAACCACCTTCCGGCGCCTTCCGACCAGCTGCTCGCCCGCGCGCTCGCCGAGCCGGAGCGGCTCGTCGCGCACGATCCCGCCTACGCGCGTGGCGCCCAGCGGCTGGGTGCGCTGCTTCGTAAGGCCCGTGAGCTTCTCGCGGGCGGCGGCACTGCCGAAGAGGCGCTCTGGGAGCTGTGGAACGGCACCCCGTGGCCGCGCCGACTGGAGCGCACCGCACGCCGCGGCGGCGCTGCCGGGCGCAACGCCGACCGCGATCTCGACGCGATCTGCGCCCTGTTCGCGTACGCCTCTCGCGCGGAGGAACGCACCGGAGGGCGCGGCGCCCTCAACTTCCTGGAGGAGACCGAGGCGCAGGACATCGCCGCCGACACCCTCACGCGCAGGGCCGTACGCGCCGACGCCGTACGCCTGATGACGGCGCACCGCTCCAAGGGCCTGGAGTGGCGGCTCGTGGTGGTCGCGGGCGTCCAGGAGGGCCTCTGGCCCGACCTGCGCCGCCGCGGCTCCCTCCTGGAGGCCGACCGCATCGGCAGTGACGGCCTCGCTGAGCCCCTCACCCCCGGAGCGCTCCTCTCCGAAGAGCGCCGGTTGTTCTACGTGGCCGCCACGCGCGCGCGTGAGCGCCTGGTCGTCACCGCCGTCAAGGCGCCCGCGGATGACGGCGACCAGCCCTCCCGCTTCCTCACCGAACTCGGCGTCGAGCCCAAGGACATAACGGGTCGCCGCCCGCGCCGCCCGCTGTCCGTCTCCGCGCTCGTCGCCGAGCTCCGCTCCACGACGGTCGACCCGCGGGTCTCGGAGCCCCTGCGCGAGGCCGCCGCCCACCGTCTGGCCCGGCTCGCCGCGCTCAGCGACGCCGACGGGCGCCCGCTGGTGCCTTCCGCGCACCCGTACCGCTGGTGGGGGATGTACGAGCCGACGGCGAGCGAGGTCCCGCTGAGGGACCGCGACAAGCCCGTCGTCCTCTCCGGAAGCGCCCTGGACCAGCTCGCCAACACCTGTTCCCTGCAATGGTTCCTGGGCCGCGAGGTGAAGGCCGACGCCCCCGCGACCGCCGCCCAGGGCTTCGGGAATGTGGTGCACGTCCTGGCCGACGAGGTCGCGTCCGGCAGGACACCCGCCGACCTCGCCGTCCTGATGGAGCGCCTCGACTCGGTCTGGGACGCGCTGGCCTTCGACGCTCCCTGGAAGTCGGCGCAGGAGAAGGAGCACGCGCGCGTGGCGCTCGAGCGCTTCCTCCAGTGGCATGTGATGGACCGTGCGACCCGCACCCCCGTCACCAGCGAGCACGACTTCGACGTGACCCTCGAAGCCGGTCCCTACGAAGTACGCGTGCGCGGCTCCATGGACCGCGTCGAGCAGGACACGGAAGGCCGCGCCTACGTAGTCGACTTCAAGACCGGCAAACAGACCCCCACCGCCGCCGAAGTGACCCGCCACCCGCAGCTCGCCGTCTACCAGCTCGCTCTTCGCGAGGGCGCGGTCGATGACGTCTTCGAAGGCGTACGCCCCGAAGCGGGCGGCGCCGAACTGGTGCAGCTGCGCCAGGGCGCCGCCAAGAAGGACGGCGGCGAGACCCTCCCCAAGGTGCAGGCCCAGGAGCCGCTCTCCGGAGAGTGGGTGGGCGACCTGCTCGCCACCGCGGCGGGCAAGGTCCTCGATGAACGCTTCTCACCCACCACGGGCCAGCACTGCACGCACTGTGCCTTCCGCGCCTCGTGCAGCGCGCGGCCGGAGGGCCGGCAGATCGTGGACTGACACCCACGGGGGAGCCAGTGGCCAACGTCACCTCTGGGCGCTCGCGTTCATAGCAGCCACACAGACCATCTAAAGTCGCGGCAAAGTTCCACGTCTCTCGAGGAGAAACACACATGGCAGCCAACCGGAAGCTCCTGGCCGCGGCAGTCGTCTGCGCCGTCGCGTTCGTCGGCATCACGGGCTGCTCCAGCGAGGAGAAGGACCCCTTCGAGGGGATGAGCGCCGACAAGATCGCCAAGAAGGCGGCCGATGCGTCCAAGGACGCGGGCTCCTTCAAGGTGACCGGCGAGGGCAAGCAGGAGGGCAAGCCGATCAAGGTCGACTTCTCGGTCGCCAAGTCCGGTGACTGCGAAGGGAAGATGGACGGTGGGGCGGGCGGCACAGCCGAGTTCCTCGTGTCCGGCGACACCCAGTACATGAAGGGCGACAAGGCCTACTGGGAGAAAGCCATGGGCAGCAGCGGCAAGACCTCGAGCTTCGAGGGCAAGTGGGTGAAGTCGCCGAACGCCAAGGGCGCGGGCGTCTGTGACGCAGAGGCCATGTTCCAGTCCAAAGACCTCAAGAAGCTCAAGCGTGAGAAGGACGCCGAGGTCGACGGCAAGAAGGCGGCCGTGCTCACGAAGGACAAGTCGGGCAAGAAGACCACCTTCTACGTCGCCGCCGAGGGCAAGCCGTACTTCCTCAAGGTCGTCACCACGAGCAAGGAAGACCCGGGCACGATGAACTTCTCCGACTACGGCAAGTCGGTCGCGATCAAGGCCCCGGCGCCGGACGAGGTCGTGGACCTCGAAGAGCTCATGAAGTCCTGACGCCCGAAAAGCCCTGACGCTCTGACGCCCTGAGCGACGGCGGCCACTGACATTCGGGAATGCCCCGATTGTCAGTGGCCGCCGCTAGCCTCTCTGACGTGCCACCTCGTATCACCGACCCCGAGCAGCTCAAAGAGCTCCTCGGTATCCCGTTCACCCCGGAGCAGACGGCCTGCATCACCGCGCCGCCCGCCCCGCAGGTCATCGTGGCCGGAGCCGGGTCGGGCAAGACGACGGTGATGGCGGCCCGCGTGGTCTGGCTCGTCGGCACCGGCCAGGTCGCGCCTGAGCAGGTCCTGGGCCTGACGTTCACGAACAAGGCGGCGGGCGAACTGGCCGAGCGGGTGCGCCAGGCGCTCATCAAGGCAGGGGTCACCGACCCCGAAGCGCTCGACCCGGACCACCCCGCGGGCGAGCCGGTCATCTCCACGTACCACGCCTTCGCGGGCCGCCTCCTGACCGACCACGGCCTGCGCATAGGGCTCGAGCCGACCTCCCGCCTCCTCGCCGACGCCACCCGCTTCCAGCTTGCCGCGCGCGTGCTGCGCGAGGCGCCGGGCCCCTATCCCGCGCTGACCCGTTCCTTCCCCGATCTCGTCAGCGACCTCCTCGCGCTCGACAGCGAGCTCGCGGAGCACCTCGTACGGCCCGACAGGCTTCGCGCGTACGACACCGAACTGCTGCGCTCCCTGGAGGGCGCCAAGCTCTCCAACGCCGACCTGCGCAAGGTGCCGGAGACGGCGGCGGCCCGGCTCGAACTGACGGATCTTGTCGGCCGCTACAGGGAAGCGAAGCGCGCCCGCGACCTCCTCGACTTCGGCGACCAGATCGCCCTCTCCGCGACGCTCGCCGACGCGCGCGCGGAGGTCGGCGAGATCCTGCGCGAGGAGTTCCGCGTCGTCCTGCTCGACGAGTATCAGGACACGTCGGTGGCCCAGCGCATCCTCCTGGCAGGCCTCTTCGGAGGCGGCACAGGACACCCCGTGACGGCGGTCGGTGACCCCTGTCAGGCGATCTACGGCTGGCGTGGCGCGTCCGTCGCGAACCTGGACGACTTCCCCGAGCACTTCGCGTACGCCGACGGGCGCCCCGCCGCCCGCCACGCGCTCAGCGAGAACCGCCGCAGCGGCGGCCGACTCCTGGACCTCGCGAACGGCCTCGCGGAGCCGCTGCGCGCGATGCACGCGGGCGTGGAGGCCCTGCGCCCGGCGCCCGGAGCCGAGCGCGACGGCATGGTGCGCTGCGCCCTGCTGCGTACGCACGCCGAGGAGATCGACTGGATCGCCGACTCCATCGCGCACCTCGTGAACACCGGAAAGGCGCCCGGTGAGATCGCGGTCCTGTGCCGTACGGCGACGGACTTCGCGCAGATCCAGGGAGCCCTTGTCGCCCGCGATGTCCCCGTGGAGGTCGTCGGCCTCTCCGGGCTTCTGCACCTCCCGGAGGTCGCCGACCTGGTCGCCGTCTGCGAGGTGCTCCAGGACCCGGGGGCGAACGCCTCCCTGGTGCGCCTCCTGACAGGACCGCGCTGGCGCATCGGCCCGCGCGACCTCGCCCTCCTGGGACGCCGTGCACGCCTTCTCGTACGGCATGGGCACGCGGCACCCGACGACCCGGACCGGCGGCTCGCCGAAGCGGTCGAGGGGGTCGACCCGGCCGAGGTGATATCGCTCGCGGACGCGCTCGACACGTTCCTGGAGTCGCCCCTGGACGACGACAGGGAGGACGACGGACTGCCCTTCTCGGCGGACGCGAGGGTGCGGTTCGCCCGCCTCGCCGCCGAACTCCGTGATCTGCGCCGCTCGCTGTCCGACCCGCTGATGGACGTGCTGCACCGGGTGCTCGCCGTCACGGGTCTGGAAGTCGAACTGTCCGCGTCACCGCACGCCCTGGCGGCCCGCCGCCGCGAGACACTCTCGAACTTCCTGGACGTCGCCGCGTCCTTCGCGGCGAACGAAAGCTCGGCGAGCCTGCTCGCCTTCCTCGCCTTCTTGAGGACGGCCGCGCAGTACGAGAAGGGCCTCGACAACGCGCTGCCGGGCGGCGAGAACACCGTCAAGGTGCTCACCGCCCACAAGTCCAAGGGCCTGGAGTGGGACGTCGTGGCGGTCCCCGGCCTGGTCACCGGGACGTTCCCCAGCACCCAGGGCCGCGAGAAATGGACGGCCCAGGGCAAGGTCGTCCCGCATGCGCTGCGCGGGGACGCGGCGACGCTGCCCGACATCGACGCGTGGGACGCCAGGTCCATGAAGGCGTTCCACGAGGACATGAAGGACCACCAGCGCACCGAGGAGCTCCGCCTCGGCTACGTGACGTTCACCCGCCCCCGCTCGCTGCTCCTGGGCTCCGGCCACTGGTGGGGCCCCTCGCAGAAGAAGCCGCGCGGCCCGTCCGACTTCCTCACCGCGCTGTACGACCACTGCGTGGCGGGCCACGGGGAGATCGAGGCCTGGGCGGACGAGCCGGAGGAGGGCGAGGAGAACCCCGCCCTGACGGAGGCGGCCGCCGAGCACGCGTGGCCGCTCCCGCTGGACGACACGTTCCTGGCCCGCCGCCGGGCCGCCGCGAGGACGGTCCTCACCCACCTGGACCGCCTGACGGGCGATGGCGCACCGGAGGAGGCCCGCTCGCACGAAGAGGCCCACCCCTCGGCGTACGACGACGTCCCCCCGGCCGAAGACCCGGACTGGCCGCCTCCGCCGGAGGACGACGAACCGCCCTACGGGGAAGGGGATTTCCCGGACGTCACCCCGGACGACTGGGACACCCTGGCCCAGGAACGCCCGGCGGCACCGCACCCCGCTGCCGCCCCCGGTGACGTGCCCCACGCGCGGGTGCCCCTCGCCGCGGAGCCGCAGGAGGCCCCGGAGGAGGCCCCGGAGCAGGACCCGCACCAGGCGGCCGTCCCGCACCAGGCGCCCGAGCCCGACGCCCGGCCGCACCCGCCCGAAGCCCCCGAAGCCACCCCGGAGCGGACCCGCCTCACTCCGGAGGAGGCCCGCACCCTCGCCTCCTGGGACCGTGACCTCGACGCCCTCACCGGCGAGCTCCTGCGCGCCCGCGAGGCGATCAGGGACATCCCCGTCCCCGCCTCCCTCACCGCGTCCGAGGTGCTGCGCCTCGCCGCCGACCCGGAGGGCTTCGCGCAGGATCTCGCGCGCCCCATGCCCAGCCCGCCGCAGCCCGCCGCCCGCCGGGGCACCCGGTTCCACGCCTGGGTCCAGACCCGCTTCGAAGAGCTGCGCCTCCCGCTGCTCGCCCCGGATGACCTGCCGGGCGGCGGCCCCGGAGAGGCCGAGATCGCCGACGAACGCGATCTGGAAGCGCTCAAGGAAGCCTTCGAGCGCACCGAGTTCGCCCACCGCACCCCGCACCGCGTCGAGGTGCCCTTCCAGCTGACGCTCGCGGGCCGCGTCGTCCGCGGCCGGATCGACGCGGTCTACAAGGAGATCGACGGCGACGACGTGACGTACGAGATCGTCGACTGGAAGACCAGCCGCACCCGCACCGCGGATCCCCTGCAGCTCGCCGTCTACCGCCTGGCCTGGGCCGAGCTGCACGACGTGCCTCCGGAGTCGGTCAAGGCGTCGTTCCTTTACGTACGCAGCGGTGAGACCGCCCGCCCCGCACATCTGCCGGGCAGGGCCGAACTGGAGCGGATCCTCTTGGGGGAACCGGGCGGCCAGTCGGGTGACGAACCACCGGACGAGCCGACGGCGGCGGACGGCTAGGCTCGTGACCATGAGCAAGCCCGTTGACAGTGACGTCAGCGCCGTTGACGCTGACGTCAGCGCCGTCCGTACATACATCCAGGCCCACCGTGCCGCCTTCCTCGACGATCTCGCCGAATGGCTGCGCATCCCGTCCGTGTCGGCCCAGCCCGACCACGCGGGGGACGTGCGGTACAGCGCGGACTGGCTCGCCGCCAAGCTCAAGGAGACCGGCTTCCCGACCGCCGAGGTCTGGCAGACGGCCGGAGCGCCCGCCGTCTTCGCCGAGTGGCCCGCCGGCGACCCGGAGGCCCCCACGGTCCTGGTCTACGGCCACCACGACGTGCAGCCCGCGGCCCGCGAGGACGGCTGGCACACTGACCCCTTCGAGCCGGTCGTCCAGGGAAACCGCCTCTACGCGCGCGGGGCCGCCGACGACAAGGGCCAGGTGTTCTTCCACACACTCGGCGTCCGCGCCCACCTCACCGCCACCGGCCGCACCGCTCCCGCCGTGAACCTGAAGCTTCTGATCGAGGGCGAGGAGGAGTCGGGATCCCCGAACTTCCGTGCGCTGATCGAGGAGCACAAGGACCGGATCGCGGCCGACGCGGTGATCGTCTCGGACACCGGAATGTGGGCGGAGGACACTCCCACGGTCTGCACCGGTATGCGCGGCCTCGCCGACTGCGAGATCGAGCTGCGCGGCCCCGACCAGGACATCCACTCCGGCTCCTTCGGCGGCGCCGTGCCGAACCCGGCGACCGCGGCAGCCCGCCTGGTCGCCGCGCTGCACGACGAGCACGCGCGCGTGGCCGTCCCGGGCTTCTACGAAGGCATCACCGAACTCACCGACCGCGAGCGCGAACTCTTCGCCGAGCTGCCCTTCGACGAAGAGCGCTGGCTGCGTACGGCCAAGTCGCACGCCACCTACGGAGAAGCGGGCCACTCCACCCTGGAGCGCATCTGGGCCCGCCCGACCGCCGAGGTCAACGGCATCGGCGGCGGCTACCAAGGACCGGGCGGCAAGACGATCGTCCCTTCGTCCGCCTTCCTGAAGCTCTCCTTCCGGCTGGTCGCGGGCCAGGACCCGGACCGCATCGAAGAAGCCGTAGGCACCTGGGTCGCCGACCAGCTGCCGCCCGGAATCAGCCACACGATCACCTTCGGCGCCGCCACACGCCCCTGCCTGACGCCGCTCGACCACCCCGCTCTGCGGTCCGTCGTACGGGCGATGGGCCAGGCCTTCGAGCAGCCGATCCGCTTCACTCGTGAGGGCGGTTCGGGACCGGCGGCCGATCTCCAGGACGTCCTGGCGGCACCCGTGCTCTTCCTGGGCATCTCGGTTCCGTCGGACGGCTGGCACGCACCGAACGAGAAGGTCGAGCTCGACCTGCTCCTCAAGGGAGTCGAGACGACGGCCTACCTGTGGGGCGATCTCGCCGGGCACTGGCGCGATGCACACTGAGCCGCACCTTGTCGACCTTGCCGCACCACCCATTCCATCGGGGGAGTTGGAAGCACCTGTGACCACCTGGACCGAGCGCGCCGCTGATCGTCCCGTCTCGCTCACCGCACCGAGCGGCATCGATCGCGCCGCCCACCACCGCCTCGACGAGGCCTGGCTCGCCGCCGCCTGGAGCCACCCCACGACGCGGGTCTTCGTGGTCTCCGGCGGCCAGGTGCTCATCGACGAGACACCGGACGGCACCACCGAACTGGTGATGACCCCGTCCTTCGAGGCGCCTCTTACCGAAGCCCACCGCTACTTCCTGGGCACGGACGAGGACGGCGTCAGCTACTTCGCGCTGCAGAAGGACTCCCTGCCCGGCCGCATGGACCAGCAGGCGCGCCCCGCGGGCCTGCGCGAGGCTGGCCTCCTCCTGTCGCCCCGTGACGCGGGCCTGATGGTGCACGCCGTCGCCCTGGAGAACTGGCAGCGCCTGCACCGCTTCTGCTCGCGCTGCGGCGAGCGCACCGTCATCGCGGCCGCGGGCCACATCCGCCGCTGCCAGGCGTGCGGCGCCGAGCACTACCCGCGTACGGACCCGGCCGTGATCATGCTTGTGACGGACGACCAGGACCGCGCGCTCCTGGGCCGTCAGGTGCACTGGCCCGAAGGCCGCTTCTCGACGCTCGCGGGCTTCGTGGAGCCGGGCGAGTCCATCGAGACGTCGGTGCGGCGCGAGGTCTGGGAAGAGGCCGGGGTCATGATCGGCGACGTCGAGTACGTGGCGAGCCAGCCCTGGCCGTTCCCCTCGAGCCTGATGCTGGGCTTCATGGCCGATGCCACGTCATCGGAGATCAACGTGGACGGCGAGGAGATCTCCGAAGCCCGCTGGTTCTCCCGGGAAGACCTGCGGGCCGCATTCGAGTCCGGGGAGGTCCTGCCTCCCTACGGGATCTCGATTGCGGCCCGACTGATCGAGCTCTGGTACGGAAAGCCCCTGCCGAAGCCGGGCACCGTGGGCTAGTCGCTCAGGCGGCCAGCTTCTGCTTCACCTGGGCCAGCGACGGGTTCGTCAGCGTCGAGCCGTCCGGGAAGCGAAGGGTCGGAACCGTCTGGTTTCCGTCGTTCGCTTCCTGGACGAAGGTCGCGGAATCCGGGTCGTGCTCAATGTTGATCTCGTTGTACGTGATGCCCTCGCGGTCCATCTGGCCCTTGAGCCGACGGCAGTAGCCGCACCACGTGGTGCTGTACATCGTCACAGTGCCCGGCATGTGTTTCGCGCTCCTTTGTAGCTCGGGGTGCGTCATCGCAATGACCAGAACGTACGTGACCCGGCCACCATTCCCGCATTAGTACGACCGCGTAGGCCTCCCTGTGGACAACCGGCTCACGTGCCCCCGGCGACCTGGCAGCATGGCGGGGTGACAGCAGCAACGCACTCCACCCTCTTCCCGCAGGTCCCGGACTCTGCCGACGCGGTGCTCGCCGGGCTCGACCCCGAGCAGCGCGAAGTGGCCACCGCCCTGCACGGGCCGGTGTGTGTCCTGGCGGGGGCCGGGACGGGCAAGACACGGGCGATCACTCACCGCATCGCCTACGGCGTGCGCGCCGGGATCCTCCCGCCCGCCAGCGTGCTCGCGGTCACCTTCACCAACCGCGCGGCGGGCGAGATGCGCGGCCGCCTCCGCCAGCTCGGTGCTTCCGGGGTCCAGGCGCGCACCTTCCACTCCGCGGCCCTGCGCCAGCTCCAGTTCTTCTGGCCGAAAGCGGTCGGTGGCTCGCTGCCCCGGATCGTCGACCGCAAGATCAAGGTCGTCGCGGAAGCGGCTGCCGCCTGCCGCATCCGCCTCGACCGCAACGAACTGCGCGATGTGACGAGCGAGATCGAGTGGTCCAAGGTCACCCAGACCGTCCCCTCGGACTATGTGGCGGCGGCCGCGAAGTCGGGCCGCCTCATCCCCCGGGACGCGGCGGAGATCGCGCAGGTCTACGGCGCGTACGAAGATCTCAAGCGCGACCGCTCCGTCATCGACTTCGAAGACGTCCTGCTGCTCGCCGTCGGCATCCTCCAGGACCGCCATGACATCGCCGAACAGGTCCGCGCCCAGTACCAACACTTCGTGGTCGACGAGTATCAGGACGTCAGCCCGCTCCAGCAGCGACTCCTGGAGCTGTGGCTCGGCGACCGCGACAGCCTCTGCGTCGTCGGCGACGCCAGCCAGACGATCTACTCCTTCACCGGCGCGACCCCCGACCACCTGCTGAACTTCCGCACCCGTCATCCCGGAGCGACGGTCGTCAAGCTCGTCAGGGACTACCGCTCAACGCCCCAGGTCGTCCACCTGGCCAACGGCCTGCTCTCCCAGGCCCGCGGCCGTGCCGCGGACCACCGCCTCGAACTGATCTCGCAGCGCGACGCGGGAGCCGAGCCGGTCTACACGGAGTACGCGGACGAGCCCACCGAGGCCGAAGGTGCCGCCCGCCGCATCCGCGCCCTCATCTCCGGCGGCGTACCGGCGAGCGAGATCGCGGTCCTCTTCCGCACGAACTCCCAGTCCGAGATCTACGAACAGGCGCTCGCCGACGCCGGTGTGCCCTATCAGCTGCGCGGCGCCGAACGCTTCTTCGAGCGTCCCGAGGTCCGTGAGGCGATCGCGGCCCTGCGCGGCGCGGCCCGCTTCGGGGGCAACGACGCACTGCTCGACGACGTCATCGACCTGGCCTCGCAGGTGCGGGCCGTGCTGTCCACGAAGGGCTGGACGACACAGCCCCCGGCGGGATCCGGTGCTGCCCGTGACCGCTGGGAGTCCCTGGCGGCCCTTGTGCGCCTTGCCGAGGACTTCACGCGAGCCAAGTCCGCCGCGACCCTCTCCGACCTCGTGGGGGAGCTCGACGAGCGCGCGAACGCCCAGCACGCGCCCACCGTCCAGGGCGTCACCCTCGCTTCGCTGCACGCGGCCAAGGGCCTGGAGTGGGACGCCGTCTTCCTGGTCGGCCTCGCCGAGGGCATGATGCCGATCGCCTACGCCAAGACCGACGAGCAGGTCGAGGAGGAGCGCCGCCTCCTGTACGTGGGCGTCACCAGGGCCCGCCTCCATCTCTCCCTCTCCTGGGCGCTGTCCCGCTCACCGGGCGGTCGCGCGAGCCGCCGCCCCAGTCGCTTCCTCGACGGGCTGCGTCCGGGGTCAGGTGCGGGCGGCGGAGCCCGGACCGCGGGCGGCGGACCCGGCGGCGTGGAGCGCGGCACCGGCGGCGCGGAGAGCGGCAGCACCAGGAGCACCCGGCGGGTGAGCAGGTCCCCGGCCCGGTGCCGGGTCTGCGGGCGGACCCTGACCGACGCGGGCGAGATGAAGCTCATGCGGTGCGAGGACTGCCCGTCCGACATGGACGAAGGGCTCTACGAGCGTCTTCGGGAGTGGCGCGAGGGCCAGGCGAAGCAGCTGGGACAGCCCGCGTACTGCGTCTTCACGGACAAGACATTGATCGCCATCGCGGAGGCCGCGCCCGACGAGGAGGGCGAGCTGGCCCGGATCCCCGGCGTCGGCGTACGGAAGTTCAACCGCTTCGGATCAGATGTGCTTGCCATCTGTGCAGGTGACGAGGGTGTAAGGGGCGCCGATGGCAACTGATTCAAACTCGTCGAAAAAATAGTTTGCGCAGGCGCAAGGAAGACCCATAGGTTCTTAAGCACGGGAACGGCGGCTTCTCCGAAGCCCTGGCCCCGTGCTGTACTTAATAGCCGCAGGTTCGGTTCCGACCGATCCCATAGACGCCGAGAGGAGGCGATTCCAGTGATCAGCATCAACGAGAGCTCCATCAGCACCGTGAAAATGACCGATCGCTCGGTCGTCGCTTCCTGCCTTCTCGGCTTCTCGAACCTGGGCACCGGTCTGTCCGGTGGCATCGCTGCCGCCGCCATCCGTCCGGCGTCCTCCCCGCTGCCTCTCAACGTTCTCCCGATGCGTGAGGTCAATGAAGGCAGCGAGCGAGCGACCAAGGCACCGGAAGCAGTAGTGACGGCTCAGGCGCAGGCCTATGCCTTTGCCGCAGCCGGTGCCGGAGCCAAGAAGCAGCCGACGCAGCACCAGACGATGCAGCACCAGACGACGCAGCAGCACCACACGATGTGGGCCTTCCGTGGGCTCGAACCCTGGAGTGATCCAGTCTGATCTCGATCAGACAGGCGCCTTCAGGGCCGCGGAACCCCACCCGGGATCCGCGGCCCTTCTGTTTTCCCCAAAACGGGATGACGGAGCGAAGGGGCCAGGAGAAACACCCGGTACCAGCCGCCAACCGGCCGACCCAGGCCGGCACGACCAGACGAGGAAAACACCACCGTGCAACTCGAAGCGCACGCCCCGTCCGTACCGCCTTCAGAGACGCTCCCCCCGCCCGTTCCTACGGAGGACCCGACCTTGACTCCCCTGACCGCGCTCACCGCGCTCGATGACGCCATCGAGAACCTCGGCGTGCCCGTCCCCTGTCGTGCCTACGACCCGGAGGTCTTCTTCGCCGAGTCGCCCGCGGACGTCGAGTACGCCAAGTCCCTCTGCCGTACCTGCCCGCTGATGGAGGCCTGCCTGGCCGGCGCCAAGGAGCGGCGCGAGCCGTGGGGCGTCTGGGGCGGCGAGCTCTTCGTCCAGGGCGTCGTCGTTGCCCGCAAGCGGCCGCGTGGCCGTCCGCGCAAGAACCCGGTCGCGGCATGAACACCACCGGAACGATCGATCGCCCCCTGACGCACGACCCCAAGAAGCAGGCCCCGATGAAGGCAATCACCACCGAGCCCGCAGGCTCCGCCTCCCCAGACTTCACCACCACCGGTGCGAACGACTCGCGCCAGAACAGGACCCGCGAGATGCAACTCATCCCAGAAGCCTTGGCTCGTGCGCATATGCACGAACGTATGCGCGAAGCCGAGATCCAACGCCCGGCCGCCCGTCTGATGGCGGCCCGCCGGATGCAGCGCCGCGCCGAGCGCGCGTCGCTGCGCGCCAGGCGCGCGCTCGCCATCGCCGTCATGCAGTGACGAGCACAAGCGCCGCATGACCTTCACCACAACGCACCGCGGGGGCCGGTCCGAACGGACCGGCCCCCGCGGTGCGTTGTGCCGGGCGAACCTCCGCGAGCGGCGATATGGTCGCCGGGTGGACCAGCAGACTCCTCAGCCCGCGGGCGCCGAGAATGTCGTGTGTTCCCGCTGCGGAACGGTCGCCGAAGGCGCGCCGCTCACCTGGACCTGCTCCGTGGAGAACGGCGCCCGCCGCTACCTCTGCGACTCCTGCGCGCGCGAGAACATCAGAGCCATCGAGGGGCGGCTCGACTCCAACTGGTGGTGAGGGTGCGCCCGGCGCCGACGGCGCGCTTCAGGCTCCCGCCGCCGGATCGTCCTCCAGTTCCTCCAGCTCTTCCAGCTCCTCCAGTTCCGCCGACTCCTCCAGGAAGCCGGGCAGCCACTCCTCGAGCTCGTCCCGCATCCGCACCGTGGCCCCGAGCTGACACAGCACCCCGATCGTGCTCAACGTCACACGGTGGATCAGCAGATACGACGGCGGCAGATTCAGCTGCTTGCCCAACTGATGGGCGGGGGAGCGGGGGTCGGCCACCCGCGCCGCCTGACCGCGCATCCAGCCGCGGGTGAAGGTGAACTCCTTCACGAGCATGGGTTCGATGATCGGCAGCAGATAGTCGAGCACCGCGTCCGGATCGAGCGTGACCGACTCCTGGACGAAGCCCTCCTCGCACAACATCTCGTAGACCGCGTCGGCCTCGCCGTCCAGCGTCATCCGCAGGGATTCGCCGATCGTCGGGGGCAGCCCGCCGGGCAACCGGTCCACCGTGCCGAAGTCGAGGACCCCGAGCCGCCAGCCGTCCTTCTCGTCAGGCAGCAGACGGAAGTTGCCCGGATGCGGATCGGCGTGCAGCAGGCCGGTGCGCGCGGGACCCGAGAAGAGGAAGCGGGCAAGGAGCTGTCCCGCCCGGTCCCGCTGCTCGCGTGTGCCGTTCGCAATCACGTCCGACAGCGGTATCCCGTCGATCCACTCGGTCACCAGGACCTGCTCGCACTGGTGCACCACATTGGGCACCACGACATCCGGATCGTCCGTGAACTCCTCGGCATGTGCGCGCTGAGCCTGCGCCTCCAGGCCGTAGTCGAGCTCCTCGGAGACCCGGTCGCGCAGCTCCGCGATGAGCGGCTTGATGTCCATCCCCGGGATCAGGGGCCCCAGGAGCCGGGCGAACCTGCCGAGTTGGTTCAGGTCGGAGAGCAGCGCCTCACCGGCCCCCGGATACTGCACCTTGACCGCGACCTCACGGCCGTCGTTCCACACCGCCCGGTGGACCTGGCCGATCGACGCGGCGGCGGACGGCTTGTCCTCGAACTCCAGGAACAGCTCGCGCCAGTCCTTGCCGAGCCGCTCGTCGAGCACGGCGTGCACGGTGCGCGTCGGCATCGGCGGCGCCGCTTCCTGCAGCTTCGTCAGCGCGGCGCGATACGGCCCCGCCACCTCTTCCGGCAGCGCCGACTCGAAGACCGAAAGGGCCTGGCCGAACTTCATGGCCCCGCCCTTGAGCTCGCCGAGCACCTTGAACAGTTGCTCCGCCGTGCGCTGTTGCAGTTCACGGCCGACGATCTCCGCCGACTTGCCCCCGATCCGCTTGCCGAGCCCCCAGGTCGCCCGCCCGGCGAAGCCGAGTGGCAGCGCGGCCAGTTTGGCGGTACGGGTTACCGCCTTCCGGGGAAGATCAGACATGCGCCCCTCCAAGTCCCAGACAGCCGCGCCTTGTCAGACGCCTACCCGGCCATTGTGTCGTGCGGCTCTGGAGCCTCGGTGAAGTGTGCCCCCTTATCCGCCACACCCGCCCCGCAGGGGCACGTGAGATGGGGCGGCACCGGCCGCGCGTGCCAGTCGAAACCGGGCACGGATGCCTCCCAGCGGACTCCCGCACTCGCCGTCGCCGCCCCGTCCAGGAAGGCCAGGGCATGTGCCGCGGCGAGGCCGGCGACCGTGGTCGACAGTGCCAGATCGCACGCCGAGACATGGCGCGCCCGCCCCGAACGCCACTGCGCCACCATGCGCGGCCAGGTGGGATCCCGGTCCGCGCGCCCCAGCGCGAGACAGCCCGCGCACGCTGTCGTGCCGGGCAGGACGAGCGGCCCCACCACTCCGGTTCCCTCGATCACTCCCGCATAGAGATGAGGCGTCCCCGACGAGATGAGCGGCTCAGCGGTGACCGGATCGGGGGCGTGGGCGTCGAGCCCGTCCCGCGGGGCGATGATCACGAGGGAGAGCCCCGCCTCCCCTTCACCCGGATCCCCTGCCCCGCGCCCGACCCGACGGGGCGGGCGGTCGGGGGCCGCCCGTCGCACGGCCCGCCGCGCCGCCACGTCCCTGCGGTCGCCGACCGCATCGGCGGGCAGCCCGCCCGGCGCCACATCCCAGGGTTCGACGACTCCTCCCTCCATCACATCGACGTGACCGACGCCCGCTCCCGACAGGACAGAAGCCATCACCGCCCCCACCCGGCCCGCTCCCCGGACCTGGACCCGCATGACACGCCGCGCCGCCAGCCTTCTCATCCCGTCGCCCGGTTCGGGAGCCATGAGCGACAGGGAAGCCAGATCGGGGCGGAGCCGGTCCATGGCACCGCTCCGCTCGCGCAGGGCATCGGCAGCCTCGCCGCCTCCCGTCGCGTCGTCGAGGAGCCCGGCCATGGAAAGCCGCCGCACGAGCATGTCCACGTGCTCGTCGGGCAGGCCCATCCGCTTGCCCTCCTCGCGCAGGAGCGGCAATCCGCGGGTCCCGTCCATGAGCGGGAGAAAGCTGCCCGTCGCTGTGTCCACCGGCCCGAGCACCAGGGCATGGGCGGGCGCCACGCCGAACTGGATGGTGTTCAGATCGCGCCAGCCGCGCCGCAGCGCGGGCTTCAAGATCGGATGCATGGTGGTCCATTCCCCCGTGGTTCCCCGTGGTCCTCCGGCGTGCGGTCCCCGTCCGCAGCACCGCTCGACTGCCAGAATGCCCGGCAGGGCGAACGACCGCGGAAAGTTATCCACAGGCGGTGGGTGTTCGTCGTACTAATCGATCGGACGGGGAGCGGAACCCCGCCGAACCGTCCCGGAGGCGGGACTTCCCCCATGCCCAGCGGGTAACGTCGGGGCGTGCCCGCCGACCCACTGCACCGCGCCGCAAACCCACAGCGCAGCACGACAAGCCCGCCGTCACCCGGCTCGGGGGCGAGCGCGGTCGAGGTGAGACGGAGTGCCCGCCGCCGCAGAACGGTCTCCGCATATCGAGAGGGCGATCGGACCGTCGTGCTCATCCCCGCCCGCATGTCGGAGGCGGAGGAACAGCGCTGGGTCAACGTCATGCTCGACAAGCTCGCGGCCCAGGAGAGCAAGCGGGTCCTGGGTGACGCGGAGCTCGCCGAGCGCGCCGAGCGGCTCTCCGAGCAGTACTTCGACGCCCGCGCCAGGCCCACGTCCGTTCGCTGGGTCACGAACCAGAACACCCGGTGGGGCTCGTGCACCCCGTCGGAGGGCAGCATCCGTCTTTCGCACCGGTTGCAGGGAATGCCCGAGTATGTCGTCGACTACGTCCTCGTCCACGAGCTCGCGCATCTCCTCGTCCCCGGTCACGGCCCCAACTTCTGGCGGCTCCTCGAGGCGTATCCCCGTACGGAGAGGGCCCGTGGGTACCTGGAAGGTGTGGTCGCGGCCGACCGGCTGCCCCACTTGCCCGCCGCCCGTGAAGAGTGAACTTCCGCCGTACTCCCGCGTTGTGTACCGGGTCTGTACCGGCTTGGCTCGCTGTCGGACTTTGCGGTTAGCCTGACCCGACGCATTTACATTCGGGATGGGGGACGGTCGTTACGTATGGCCAGGGAATTCCAACGCGGCCACAAGGCCAAGATCAGTGACCTCACCGCGGGCACCGATCTGTACGTAGGCGTGCAGATCTCCGCCCCCGGACTGAGCTTCGACATCAGTTGCTTCGGCCTGGACGCGGACGAGCGGCTTTCGGACGACAGCTACTTCATCTTCTTCAACCAGCCGAAGTCGCCCGAGGAGTCCATCCAGCTCCTCGGCACGCAGGCCGGTGACACCGAGTCCTTCCGGGTCACGCTCGACCGGATTCCGCCGCAGATCCAGAAGCTGTCGTTCACCGCGACGATCGACGGCGCCGGACAGATGTCGCAGGTCGCCCCCGGATACATCCGGATCGTCGCGGGCGGCGAGGAAGTGGCCCGCTACTCCTTCAACGGCGCGGAGTTCTCCACGGAACGTGCCGTGATGCTGGGCGACTTCTATCTGAAGGACGTCTGGCGGTTCGCCGCGATCGGCCAGGGCTTCGACGGCGGACTCGACGCGCTCCTGAAGAACTTCGGTGGCGAAGTGGCGGAGGAGGAGCCCGCGGCCCAGGCGCCGCAGGCCGGTGCCCCGTCGTTCGCGCCGCCGGGGCAGGCCGCCGCGCCGCCTGCGTTCGGCGCTCCGGCACCGTCCGCGGCACCCGCGCAGGCACCGGCACCGGCCCCCGCGCCTGCTCCGGCCCCTGCCCCCGCCCAGAACTTCGCGACGCCGCAGCAGGGCGCCACTCCGCCGCCCGCCCCGGCCCCCGCCGACCCGGGGGTGCACGGCGCCCAGACCATCGTGGCGCCGCTGCACCAGCCGCCCGGCGGCACGGTGCCGCCGCCCCCGCCGGCCCCGGCGCCGTACGGACAGCCCGGCCAGCCGCCGCAGCAGCCGCAGTTCGGCCAGGTCCCCGGCCAGTCCGCGCCCCCGCCGCCCGGATACGGCCAACAGCCCGCCGCCTCGATGCCTCCCGGCTACGGCCAGCAGCCCCCCGGCCAGTTCCCCGGTCAGCCCGCCGCCCCGTCCCCGTACGGAGCGGGCGTCCCGCAGGGAGCCCCGCAGGGCGGCGGTGTGACCGCGGCCCTCGCGGCGTACCGCGAAGCCCCCACCGGCCAGCGCTGGACGCAGCAGAACGAGAAGCTGGTCCGCGTCGACCTCGGCATCAGTGAACAGGCCGTGCTCGCCCGGCAGGGCAGCATGGTGCTCTACCAGGGCAAGGTCGAATTCAGCTACAAGGGCGCGGGCTTCGCGGGCCGCGTCGTGGGCAACTCGACCGGCCAGGAGATGCAGCTGATGCGCTGCTCCGGCCGTGGCCAGGTCTTCCTCGCCGAGGAAGCCACGCATCTGCACCCCATCGAGCTCCAGGGGGACGCGATCTGTGTCTCCGCGGAGAACGTCCTGGCGTTCGACGAGTCGCTCCAGCACGAGGTGCGCAGGATCGAGGGCCACGGCATCCCCGGTGGCGCGCTGTTCGTGATGCAGTTCCAGGGCACCGGCACGGTCATCGTCAAGACGCACGGCGTGCCCGTCGTCCTGCCCGTCACGCCGACGACCTTCGCCGACTGCCACGCCGTGGTCGCCTGGTCGGCAGCGGCTCAGGCGATCGTCTCCAGCCAGGTGCGGCTGCGCAGCAACGCGTACGCGGGCTCCACGGGGGAGAGCGTGAACCTCCAGTTCCGGGGCGCACCCGGCAACTTCATCATCGTCCAGCCGTTCGAGGTCTGAGGGAGCCCGTCATGAATCAGCAACTCGCGGGCTTCGCCCCGGCGCCTGTCGCCGCCCGTATGGAGAACCATGGCAACCACATGCTCAAGGTGGCCATGCAGACCGGAAACGACCTCCTCGCGCGCGTGGGCTCGATGGTCGCCTACGAAGGGTTCGTGCAGTACGAGCCCAATCCGCCCGCCGTACGTCAGATCGCCAAGGAGTGGATGACCGGCGAGGGCGCACCTCTGATGAAGTGCTCCGGAGACGGCCTGCTCTATCTCGCCGACTACGGAGCCGACGTCGTCGTCGTCAACCTGGCGGGCGACTCGCTCTCGGTGAACGGCACGAACCTGCTGGCCTTCGACACGAGCCTTCAGTGGGGCGTCGAGCGGGTCAAGGGCCTGGCCAAGTTCGCCGGTCAGGGCCTGTGGAACATCAAGATCTCCGGTCAGGGCTGGGTGGCGCTGACCTCGCGTGGCACTCCGATGGTCGTCGACTGCGGTCGCGGCGAGGACGAGACGTACGTCGACCCGGACGCCCTGATCGCCTGGTCCCCGAACCTCAAGGTGAAGGGCAAGCGCAGCTTCAAGGCCGGTTCCCTCATCGGGCGTGGCAGCGGCGAGGCCTACCAGATGGGCTTCTCCGGAGAGGGCATCGTCGTCGTACAGCCCAGCGAGGACAGCACCGACCGTCTCCGAGCCCGGGGCTGAGGGGGAGCAACACACCATGCAGAGCCCACTTTTCGCGCAGACCGAGCAGCAGTCTCAGGAGCGCTACACCGTCCAGAACCCGCAGTTGCTGCGGGTCGCCCTCGAAGGCCGCGACGACGTCCTCGCCCGCAAGGGCGCCATGGTCGCCTACCAGGGTCTGATCGAGTTCGACGCCGAGTATCAGAGCCAGGGCAACCAGCGGGCCCGCGCGCACACCGGCGAGGGCCTGGACCTGATGCGCTGTCACGGCCAGGGGACGGTCTATCTGGCCAACCTCGCCCAGTACATCCACGTAGTGGATGTGGGCCAGGACGGTCTGACCGTGGACAGCAGCTACGTCCTCGCGCTCGACTCGTCGCTGACCCATCAGGTCATCGCCGTGGACAGCCAGTACGGCATCTCCGGCTCCGGCAAGTACCAGCTCAACATCACGGGCCGCGGCAAGGTCGCCCTGATGACCTCGGGTCAGCCGCTGATGCTGCAGGTAACGCCGGACCAGTACGTGAACGCCGACGCCGACGCGATCGTCGCCTGGTCCAACGGCCTGCGGGTGCAGATGCAGGCCCAGACGCACTCATCGGGCGTGTGGCGGCGCCGCGGCAACACCGGCGAGGGCTGGGAGCTCAGCTTCATGGGCCAGGGCTACGCGCTCGTCCAGCCGAGCGAGATGCTGCCGCCCCAGAACGCGGTTATCGGGCAGGGCGCCAGGGCTCAGTACGGCATGGGCCAACAGGGTGCGCGTGGGCAGAATCAGGGGAACGTCTGGAGCTGAACCTTCTCCGGGTGGGGCCCAACCAGAAGGAGCGTGGGGAACTGCGGACCGGCTTGTGGCTGGTCGCGCAGTTCCCCGCGCCCCTTACGGGGCGCCTCTTGAGCGGGTTTCTACAGGCGCGCTCTGGTTGCTTCCATCAGGCGTACGACTGACGTGTCGGCCACGCCCGCCACCTCGTCGTACGCGAACCAGCGCAGGTCCAGGGACTCGTCGCTGATGGCCTCGACGGCGTCCTGCGGGGCCAGCGCCGCGTACTGAACGTCGAGGTGCTGCGTGCAGGGCCCCGGAATCGGGTGCCGGTCCAGGCGCACCGGGCCTCCCGGCAGGAGGGTGAGGCCCGGCACCCCGGACTCCTCTGTCGCCTCACGCAGCGCCGCAGCGGCCAGCGACGGGTCGCCCGGCTCGCAGTGGCCGCCCATCTGAAGCCACATCCGCAGCTTCTTGTGAAGGGTCAGCAGCACGCGCCCGCGTGACGGGTCGATCACCAGCGCGCTCGCCGTCACGTGACCGTCCGTGCAGGCCTTCCACATGCCGTCGTCCGGATGGGCGGCGAGATGGTCCAGGTAGTACTGGCGCAGCTCTTCCTGGTCCTCGTCCTCGTAGCCCTTCAGTACGAGGACGGCGTCGTCGTACAGATTCACTTGCTGTCGTCGCCCTCGTCCTCGGCCTTGTCGCTCTTGTCTTCGGAGGCGTCCTTCTTGAGGTCCGGCTTCGGGGCGCCGCCGCCCGCGGCCTCGCCGAGCATTTTGTCCAGCTCGGAGAAGTCCAGCTGCTCGTGGTGCACGAAGCCGTCCGGGTCGTCCAGGTCCGAGGCCGTCGGCAGCATGTCCGGGTGCGCCCACAGGCCGTCGCGGCCGTCCACGCCCCGTGCGTCCGTGAGCGAGGCCCACAGGCGCGAGGCGTCCCGCAGCCGGCGCGGGCGCAGCTCAAGGCCGATGAGCGTGGCGAAGGTCTGCTCGGCGGGGCCGCCCGTCGCGCGGCGGCGGCGCAGCGTCTCGCGGAGGGCGTCAGCGGACGACAGGCGGGGTTTCGCCGCCGCGTGCACCACCGCGTCCACCCAGCCCTCGACGAGCGCGAGAGCCGTCTCCAGGCGGGCCAGGGCGGCCTTCTGGGCGGGAGTGTCCTCCGGCTGGAACATGCCCTGCTGGAGCGCCTCCTGCAACTGCTCGGGGTTCTGCGGGTCGAGCTGGCCGACCACGTCCTCCAGCTTGGCCGTGTCGACCTTGATTCCGCGCGCATAGCCCTCGACCGCGCCGAACAGATGCGAGCGCAGCCACGGCACATGGGCGAAGAGCCGCTGGTGGGCGGCCTCGCGCAGCGCCAGGTAGAGCCTGACCTCCTCCTGGGGGACGCCCAGGTCCTTGCCGAACGCCTCGACATTCAACGGAAGCAGGGCCGCCTTGCCCGCCGGGCCGAGCGGCAGGCCGATGTCGGTGGAGCCGACGACCTCGCCCGCGAGCACGCCCACGGCCTGGCCGATCTGCTGGCCGAACATGGCTCCGCCCATGGAGCGCATCATCCCGATCAGCGGGCCCGCCATGGCCTGCATCTCCTCGGGAAGCACGTCGCCCATGGCCAGGCCGACGCGCTCGGCGACCGGGTCGACCAGCTCCTTCCACACCGGGAGGGTCGCCTCGACCCACTCGGCGCGGCTCCAGGCCACGGCCACGCCCGAGCCGGACGGCAGCGACGTCGCGTCGTCGAGCCACAGGTCGGCCAGGCGGATGGCCTCTTCGACCGCGGCGCGTTCGGCGGGACCGACGCTCGCGTCCTTGGTGCCGTCGGGCGTCCCCTGGGAGACGGTCTGGCGGGCGATGTCCTTGGCCATGTCCCAGTTCACCGGGCCGCCCTCGTACGAGAGCATCTGGCCCAGCTGCTGGAACGCGGCGCCCAGGTCGTTCGGATTCATCGAACCGAACATCGCGGCGAACGGATTGTCACCACCGGCGCCGCCGGCACCGCCCATGCCGGGCAGGCCTCCGAAGCCGAAGGGGTTTCCAGGGCCACCGGAGCTCTGTCCCCCGCCCTGTCCCTGTCCGGGGGATTCCTTCTTCTTGCCCTCGTCGCCGTCTTCCGGCTCCTCCGGCGGAAGGCCGAATCCGAATGGGGTGTCACTCACGGGATTCCTCGGCTCGTCAGGCCGCCGGTACAAGTCCGGCGGCGGCTGCCCTACAACACCACCCAGCGTAGACACCGTGACGGGTTCGGGCCTCAGTGCTCCGCCTACTCATGGCCTGCGGCAGGATGGATGCCACCTGGTACGTACGCGTCATTCGCGTACGTACTGAAGACAACCGCTGGAGACGCCTGGTGAGTTCCCCAGATCCACAGGTTCGCGCAGCGCGAAACCTCTCAACTCCGGCCCCGGTCCGCGGGCCCGTGGTCGCGGTCACCGGTGCCGCGTCCGGCGTGGGCGCGCTGCTGACCGAGCGCCTTGCCGCGTCCGAAGAGATCAAGCAGGTCGTGGCCATCGACGAGCGGCGGGGCGAGTGCGCCCAGGCCCAGTGGCACATCCTGGACGTCAGGGATCCCGCGATCGCCGAGAAGCTGCGCGGCGCGGACGTCGTGGTGCACCTCGCGCTCGATCTCGACCTGGAGACCGACGCGGCGGCCCGTACCGCGTACAACGTACGCGGTACGCAGACCGTCCTTACGGCCGCCGCGGCTGCCGGCGTCCACCGGGTCGTGCTCTGCACGTCGGCGATGGTCTACGGAGCGCTGGAAGACAACGAACTGCCCCTCTCCGAAGACTCCGAACTGCGTGCGACCGCGGAGGCGACCGGCGTCGGCGATCTCCTGGAGGTCGAGCGGCTCGCCCGGCGCGCGCCCCGTGCGCACCCCGGTCTGAACGTCACCGTGGTGCGCCCCGCGGTCCTGGTGGGCGGCACCGACACAGCGCTCACCCGGTACTTCGAGTCGCCCCGGCTGCTCGTGGTGGCGGGCTCGCGCCCGGCCTGGCAGTTCTGCCACGTCGAGGACCTGTGCAGCGCCCTCGAGTACGCCGTCCTGGAGAAGGTCGACGGGGAGTTGGCCGTCGGCTGTGACGGGTGGCTCGAGCAGGAGGAGGTCGAGGAGCTCAGCGAGATCCGGCGCATGGAGCTGCCCTCCACCGTCGCCCTCGGCGCGGCGGCCCGACTGCACCGGATCGGTCTCACTCCGTCTCCGGCCGGTGACCTCGCGTACACGATGTATCCGTGGGTGGTCAGCGTCAGCAGGCTGCACGACGCGGGATGGCGGCCTCAGTGGACCAACGAGGAGGTCCTCGCGGAGCTCCTCGAAGAGGTCGCGGGGCGCCGGACCGTGGCGGGACGCAGGCTCGGGCGCAAGGACGCGACGGCCGCGGGCGCCGCGGGCGCGACGGTCGCGCTGCTCGGTGCGGCGGCGGTGGTGCGGCGCGCGCGGAAGGCCCGGCGCCGGATCTGAGAGTCCCGGTTGACCTGCGGGCCTGTAGAGAGCTCCAACGCGGCACGCGCGCGTGCCGGGCGAAAGCGCTATTCCGTGATGTCCGTGCCGTGCGGCACCATGGCCGCATGGCACGCACCACGAACGACCACCCCGGCGAGCAGGCCGCCAAGGACCCCATCCGGCTCCTCGCGATCCGAGATGCCCCGCTTTCCCTGGACGAGGTGTTCCGGGCCGTCGGCGACGACTCCGCGGGCGGCACGGCGCTCTTCGTAGGGACCGTGCGCAACCACGACGGAGGTGTGGACGTCGACGAGCTCGGTTACTCGACGCACCCGACGGCCGAGGCCGAGATGCGCCGGGTGGCCGAGAAGGTCGTCGCCGAATATCCGGTACGCGCCCTGGCCGCCGTCCATCGCGTCGGTGACCTGGCGGTGGGCGACCTCGCCGTGGTCGTGGCCGTCTCCTGCCCGCACCGCGCGGAGGCCTTCGCGGCCTGCCGCAAGCTGATCGACGACCTCAAGCACGAGGTCCCGATCTGGAAGCACCAGCGCTTCTCCGATGGCAAGGAGGAGTGGGTCGGCGCCTGCTGATCTTCCTGCCCCCTCTCCTCCTGAGGCTGCCGAGCCAGTTGGCCCAAGTGCCTCCGGTTGCGTAACCCGACCCCTGGCGTGAGCGTTGCCGTAGCAGATGGTTAATCTGCTGATCAGTCAGTTGCGGTCGCTCATGGGGTCGGGAGGTCGACATGGCATCACTTGCCTGGTTGCTGATTCCGCTTGCGGCAGCTGTCGGTGCGGGGCTCTGGGCTGCCCTGGCCGCTCGTAACGGCAAGTCCGGCAAGACCGGGGACAACACCGAACTCAACGGCTACGCGGCTTTCCGCGAGGCGATGGAGAAGTCCCACACCGGAACCTGAGCCACCGGCCCTGACCCCACCAGGTGCCCCCGCAGGCCCCGTACGGACTGGCCCCAGCGGTGCACTGACAGGCAGGTCCCGTACTGTCGTTCCATGCCACGCCGCACCGCGACGATGCTCGCCTCCACCCTGATGCTGATCGCGCTGCTCTGCGCCGGAGTCCTCATCAAAGTGCCGTACTCGGAGATGTCCCCGGGTCCCACGGTGAACACCCTCGGCGACCACGGCGGCGAGCCGGTGCTGCAGATCTCCGGCCACAAGACCTATCCGACGACCGGGCACCTCAACATGACGACGGTCAGGGTCACCGGCGCCGACTACAACATGAACATCGCCGAGGCCGTCTACGGCTGGCTCTCCCACGACAACATCGTGGTGCCGCACGAGACTCTCTACCCGGACGGCAAGACCGAGCAGCAGTCGTCCCAGGAGAACGCCGAGGAGTTCAGCCAGTCCCAGGAGAGCGCCAAGGTCGCGGCGCTGCGGGAGCTGGACCTGCCGGTGAAGTCCCAGGTCATCGTCTCCACCGTCTTCAAGGACAGCCCCGCCGAGGGCAAGCTGCACGCGGGCGACGTCATCCGGAAGGTCGACGGCACGCCCGTGAAGGAGATGACGGACGTCGCCGATCTGGTCACCAAGCACAAGCCGGGCCAGGAAGTCGTCTTCAGCGTCGTCCCCGTCAAGGAGGCGGCCGCCGCCGAGAAGGCGGACAAGGAAGCGACCCGGACCGACGACATCAAGATGACCACGGAGAAGGCGAAGGACGACGACGACCACGCGATCGTCGGCATCCGGGCGGGCACCGACCACACGTTCCCGTTCACCATCGACATCAAGCTCGCCGATGTCGGCGGCCCCAGCGCCGGACTGATGTTCGCGCTCGGCATCGTGGACAAGCTGACCCCGAGCGACCTCACCGGCGGCAAGTTCGTGGCAGGCACCGGCACGATCGACGACAAGGGCAAGGTCGGTCCGATCGGCGGCATCGGTATGAAGACGGTCGGTGCGCGCCAGAAGGGCGCCGAGTACTTCCTGACGCCGAAGGACAACTGCGCCACCGCGGCCAAGGACGTTCCCGACGGCCTCACGCTGGTCAAGGTGAACACCATCGACGACGCGGTGAAGTCCCTCAAGGCCATCCGCAAGGGCGACACCGCCGACCTGCCGCAGTGCACGGCGAAGTAGCGAAGTAGCAGCGACAGCGCACACCGCGGACAGAAGTACGCGCGCACAGAAGTACGCGGGTGGGGTCGCCCCCACCCGCGTACGAGAACAAGGCGGGGTTACTCCGCGAACGTCGCCGCCAGCGCATCCGCCAGGCCCGGCACCAGGTCGGACCCCGTGAGGACCTCGTTCGGCGAGTCCTTCTTGCGCAGCCGCAGCGCCGATTCGCGTGCACCGTCACGGAGCACCGCGACGCTCATGCGGACCTCCTGGCGGTCAGGATGCTCGGCCACCCACTTCGCGAGCTGAGCCTCGCTGAGCCCTTCCGGGACAGACGTCTCCGCCGACGGCGGCAGCATCAGGCGCTCCACCGTGAGGGCGCAGCCCACCACGGCGTCCGGCCAGGCGATGGTGCCGAGGAACTCGTCCAGCGGCTTGCCCTCCGGAATCTCCTCCTGCTCGATGGGGGTGAGGCCGGTCTCCTCCGAGGAATTGTCGAGGCCGAGCTGGGTGGCGAGGCCGGGTTCTTGGGTGCGCAGTCGCGCCGTGTCGACGAGCGCGAAGAGGCGTGCGGGCCGGTCCCAACCGAGGCCGGACGCGTACTCATCGATCTCGAGTACGGCTCGGGTGAGGGGGCTCGCTGCCATGGGAGTGTTGGACATAGTCACAATCCTGCCTCGTTAGTCCCCAGAAACGGGAACCGAGTAAAGCGTGAGTAAGTTGCATAGGTGTGGGTCCACGATCACAGGGCCCTGACGGATCAACAGAATCAACATCGAACTTCGAGGTGCGCACCTTGGCTTTCCAGATGCCGGACCGCGGCGGAGGCCCGACGGGGCCACGGATCAGAGTGGGCCGACCGTCCCGTCGCGTCCGGACCCTGCTCATGACACTGGGCATCCTGGCGGTTCTCGCCATGCTGTTCGTCATGTTCGCGGGGTTCTGGACGGACTGGCTCTGGTACCGCTCGGTCAACTATTCGTCGGTCTTCACGACGACCCTGTGGACCAAGGTCGGCCTGTTCTTCGTCTTCGGCCTCCTCATGGCGGCCGCGGTCGGAGTGAACATCTGGCTGGCGCACCGGCTGCGCCCGCCGCTGAGCGCCATGTCGATGGAGCAACAGAGCCTCGACCGGTACCGCATGAGCATCGCGCCGTACAAGAAGTGGCTGCTGCTCGGCATCGCCACGCTCATCGGCCTGATCGCGGGCGCGTCGGCCGCCGGACAGTGGCGCACGTGGCTCCTGTGGGTGAACGGCGTCTCCTTCGGCCAGAAGGACCCGCAGTTCCACCTGGACGTGTCGTTCTTCGCGTTCGACCTGCCCTGGTACCGCTTCCTGCTCGGCTTCGGCTTCGCGGCGACGGTGCTCTCCCTGATCGCCGCCGCCCTCACGCACTATCTGTACGGCGGGCTCCGGATCACCAGCCCCGGCGCGCGGGCGACGGCGGCCTCTACGGGGCATCTGTCGGTGCTGCTCGGCGTCTTCGTGGCGCTCAAGGCCGTGGCGTACTGGCTCGACCGGTACGGCCTCGCGGTGAAGGCCAGTGACTTCAAGGCGACGGGCAACTGGACGGGCCTTCGCTACGTGGACGCGAACGCGTACCTGCCGGCGAAGACCATCCTGTTCTGCATCGCCGTCATCTGCGCCCTGCTCTTCTTCGGGACGCTGTGGCGGCGCACCTGGCAGCTGCCGGTCATCGGCTTCGGCCTGATGGTCCTCTCCGCCATTCTCATCGGCGGTCTGTACCCGGCCATCGTGCAGAAGTTCCAGGTCCAGCCGAACGAGCAGGCCAAGGAAGCGCCGTACATCGAGAAGAACATCAAGGCCACGCGCGACGCCTACGGCATCAGCGGAGTGAAGCCCGAGGACTACACGGGCGCGGGGAAGGCCGACGAGGACCCCAAGGGGAAGCGGGACAACGCCGACTCGGCCGCGAACTACCGCCTCAACGACCCGAACATCGTCTCGCCGACGTTCCAGCAGCTGGAGCAGGAGCGCGAGTACTACCGCTTCCCGAAGACGCTGGACGTCGACCGCTACAACGGCCAGGACACCATCGTCGGCCTTCGTGAGCTCAGCCTCGACAAGCTCGAGAAGCGCAACTGGATCAACGACCACTTCGCCTACACCCACGGCTATGGAATGGTCACGGCCAAGGGAACGGAGACCAAGAAGGGCTCCAAGGGCGCCCCGGACTTCACCGAGTCCGGCCTGCCCACCTCCGGCAAGCTCGGCGAGTACGAGCAGCGGATCTACTACGGCGAGAAGACCACCCAGTACTCGATCGTGGGCGGGCCCCAGAAGGAGCTCGACTACGAAGAGGACGGGGGCGGCCAGAAGACGTACAGCTACAAGGGCGACAGCGGCGTCAATCTCTCCAACCCGGTCAATCGCGCCGCGTACGCCGTGTCCTTCGGCGAACCGCAGATGCTGTACTCGGGCGCGATCGGCGAGGGTTCGCGGATTCTCTACAACCGCACCCCCAAGGAACGCGTCGAGTCGGTGGCCCCCTGGCTGACGATCGACGGCGACAGCTATCCGACAGTGGTCAACGGCAGGATCCAGTGGGTCGTCGACGCCTACACGACCACGAACGGATATCCGTACGCCTCGCGGACCACGCTCGGTGACACCACGGCCGACTCGCTGTCCGAGGCCGACGACCAGCGCGCGGTGGTGGCCCAGCAGAACCAGGTCAACTACATCCGCAACTCGGTGAAGGCGACCGTCGACGCGTACACCGGAGAGGTCAAGCTCTACACCTGGGACGACAAGGACCCGGTCCTGAAGACCTGGAAGAAGGCGTTCCCGGACACCGTCAAGGACAAGAGCGAGATCCCCAAAGCCCTGATGGACCACCTGCGCTACCCGCAGGACATGTTCAAGGTGCAGCGCGAGCTCCTCACGCTCTACCACGTCACGGACGCCGGCCAGTTCTACAACGCGAGTGACGCCTGGCAGGTGCCGAACGACCCGACGAAGAAGGACAACAGCGCGGTACCGCCGTACTACTTGTCCATGAAGACACCGGGTCAGACGCAGCAGCAGTTCTCGCTGACGACGACGTTCACCCCCAGTGGGCGCCCCAACCTACGTGCCTTCATGACGGTCGACGCCGATGCCAGAAGCAAGAACTTCGGCAGCATGAAGCTACTGAGAGTCACGGGCGACGTGGACGGCCCTGAACAGGTCCAGAACAAACTGAACTCCATGACGGAAGTCGGCAACTTCGTCCGGGACATGAAGGGCGCCGATTCCGACGTCCTCTACGGAAACCTGCTGACCGTGCCACTGGACGACGGGTTCCTGTACGTCGAACCCGTCTACGTACAGGGACGCAAGTCGGCGTATCCGCTGCTGAAGAAGGTCGCTGTGTCCTACGGCACGGAGACCGCCTTCGCGGACTCCCTGAGTGATGGCCTCAACCAGGTCTTCGGAGCTGATGGGACCACCAAGCCACCGGGCCAGGACACCGGTGATCCGACGAAGCCGCCCAAGACCAGCGATCCGACGGTGCAGGCCGCCCTGGACGACGCCCAGAAGGCGTTCGAGGACGGGCAGCAGGCGCTGAAGGACGGCGACTGGAAGGCCTACGGCGAAGCGCAGCAGAAGCTCGAGGACGCGCTGCAGGTAGCCGAGGACGCCCAGACCGCGTCGAAGGACGGCAAGGGCGACAAGAAGGACGCCGGGAACGGCGACAAGAACGGCGACAAGAAGGGCGGCTGACCAGCTGCGAAACACCCACCCCGCGCCGTGGTACGGTTTGAACACAACGGCGCGGGGTGGAGCAGCTCGGTAGCTCGCTGGGCTCATAACCCAGAGGTCGCAGGTTCAAATCCTGTCCCCGCTACTAGTAGGACGAAGGCCCGGATCCTTATCGGATCCGGGCCTTCGTTGTGTGTGGGTGGGGCCCGTGGTGCCGTCCGCTGTTCTGTGCGAACCGTGCTCCGCCTGGGGGGAGTTGGGAAAACTGTGTTTCACTTATCTCTCTGTGGGCATGTCGACAAAACGCTGAAGTGACCTCACTGGCTGCGGTATACCAGGTGTACCCAGGTTGCAGGTGGTGCGACGATGGACGTTATGGGGGACAAGGCAACTCTGTTGGAGACAGGGCGGTTTGTGCAGCCGGCCGACCGGGAGGATCCCGGGGCGGCCGCCGAGGAGATGCGTCATCGACTGGCCGCCGAGGGCGGAGACGTCGATGCGATGAGCGTCCTCGGAAGCCTTCTCCTGCGCCGTGGTGATCTCGACGGGGCTGAATCTCTCCTGCGCGCGGCGACCGCCGAGGGTGATCGCGCCGCGGCCAACAATCTCGGCGTCCTCCTCCACCAGCGCGGATACGCCGACGAGGCGGCCGGCTGGTGGCGGGTCGCCGCCGTGGCCGGTTCCGCCGCGGCCGCGCACGCGCTCGGGCGGCACCACCGCGAGCGCGGCGACGAGCCCGCCGCCGAGTACTGGCTGCGCCAGTCCGCCGAGCAGGGCCATGCCCTGGGGGCGTACGCCCTCGCCGATCTTCTCGAGCACCGCGGTGACAAGGGCGCCGAGCGCTGGATGCGGGCGTCGGCCGAGCGCGGCCACCGCGAGGCCGCCTACCGGATCGCCCGTGCGCTCGACCGGCGGGCCGCCGCGGAGGGCACCGAGCGCACCGAGCGCACCGAGCGTGCCGCGGGCGCCGCGGGTGCCGACGACACAGGAGTAGGCGTACGGTCCGCTGCCGACGAGGCCGAGCAGTGGTACCGCCAGGCCGCCGCGCGCGGGCACCGGCGGGCCGCGCTGCACCTCGGCGCGATCCTGGAGCAGCGCGGCGAGCTGAAGGAGGCGGGACGGTGGTACCTGAACTCCGCGAAGGACGGGGAGGCGCGTGCCGCCTGCGCCCTCGGCTTCCTGCTGCGTGACGCGGGCGACGAGGAGAGCGCCGCCGTCTGGTGGCTGAAAGCAGCCCAGGACGGCGATGGGAACGCGGCGAACGCCCTGGGTGCGCTGCACGCCGAGCGCGGTGAGAACCAGACCGCCGAACGGTGGTATCGCGCTGCCATGGACGCGGGCGATGTGAACGGCGCGTACAACCTCGGTCTGCTCTGCGCCGAGCAGGGGCGGACCGCGCAGGCCGACCAGTGGTATCGGCGTGCCGCGTACGCCAATCACCGCGAGGCCGCCAACGCGCTTGCCGTGCTGCTGCTCCAGGGCGGCGACGCGGCGGGCGCTGAGCCGTGGTTCTCCAAGGCCGCCGAGGCGGGCAGTGTGGACGCGGCCTTCAACCTCGGGATTCTGTACGCGTCCCGCGACGACGAGGGCTCCGCGCTGCCCTGGTACGAGCGTGCGGCGGCGGCCGGACACACCGAGGCCGCGCTCCAGGTCGGCACCGCGCGGCTGCGGGACGGCGACGAGCAGGACGCCGAGCGGCATCTGCGGTGCGCGGCGGGCGGCGGCAGCGCGGAGGCCGCCTACCGGCTCGGCACTGTCCTCGACGCCCGCCGGCCGCCTGCCGGGCCACCGGCGCTCGGTGAGCCCGCTGCCGAGAAGACCGAGTGTGAGGAGTGGTACGAGCGGGCGGCCGAGCAGGGGCACCGGCGTGCGCAGGTGCGCGTCGGGATGCTGGCCGCTGGGCGCGGGGATGTCGTCGAGGCGGCTCGGTGGTACCGCCTCGCGGCGGACGCGGGCAGCCGGAACGGGGCGTTCAATCTGGGGCTGCTCCTTGCCCGCGAGGGCAGTGAGCCGGAGGCGGCGCTCTGGTGGACGCGGGCCGCTGACGCGGGGCATGGGCGGGCCGCGCTGCGGCTGGCGCTGCTTTACGCTCGGCGTGGGCAGCTGGTTGAGGGGCAGCGGTGGGCTTCCCGTGCCGTGGAGCTTGGGCCCGCTTCTGTTTCCGAGCGGGCTGCTCGGTTGCGCGAGGCGCTTCAGCAGGAGCTGACTGCTTAGCGCGTGCGGCTGTGGCTGCGCCTGCGCCTGTGCTTGTTCGCGCCTGCGGTTGTCGGGCGGGTGCGGCCCGGTGGTCGGGCTGTGCCCACCCTTCCCCAAGTTCTCGGCTTCGCTCGAGCAGGGGAGACCCCCATCGCCCTGCGGAACGCCTGCCCACAGCGGCGGGCTGCGGAAGGGATTTGCGCTGGTCGGGGCGTGTGGCGTATGTTTACAACACAACGGCGCGGGGTGGAGCAGCTCGGTAGCTCGCTGGGCTCATAACCCAGAGGTCGCAGGTTCAAATCCTGTCCCCGCTACTAAAGACCGAAGGCCAGGAAGCAAGCAATTGCTTCCTGGCCTTCGGTGTGTCCGGGGGGAGGGGCTACAGCTAGGGCTTGTGGCCCACCGCCTCCTCGTACAGCCTGCGATCCACCGCCTTCTCCTCCGGGACCTTGTCACCCTTGGCGACGCCCGCAGCCTCGTACGCCTCCTGAAGACGGTCCGTCGTGCCGGACCTGATCTCCCAGTCCATCCGGAGCGACGGAGTCGACTTCAGTACCGTTTCGTCGGTTTTCAGGAGCTTCGCCAGTTCGGTCACGAAGCCCTTGTTCGCCTTGTAGTCGCCCGCGAAGTACGTATTCACGGTCCTGATGTACGCGCGGAGCAGCGCGACGCCCGCGTCCGGGTCCTCGTCCAGGAGGTTGGGGCCGAACAGGAGGCCGCCGAGCGGTTCGCCCTGGGGCTGGCCGCCCAGGAAGGCGTACTGCTTGTCGCCGTCGACTTTGCGCCACACCGGGTCGAGCAGCCAGGCGGAGTCGGTGCCGCCGTTCTGGAGGGCGGTCAGGACGTCGGCCGAACCCAGCTGCTGGAACTGGATCTTGTCGAGGCCGCCGCCGTGCTTCTTCAGGGCCTTGCCCATGGGGTACGAGATGACCGAGCCCTTGCCGATCATCGTGCCGAGTGTGCGGCCGTCCATCGGGACGTGGCCCGCGCTCTCGCCCTTCTTCAGCTTCACCCACAGGCCGCTCTTGGACTTGGGGGCGGGGGAGAAGTTCCCGGCCGCCCACTTGATGGTGAAGCCGCTGGTGATGCCGTTCATGACGGCCGCCTCCGGGGCCGCCCACTGGGCGTCGATGTCTCCCTTGGCCAGGAGGGGGAGCGCGTCGGGGGTCGGAAGCACCTTGAGGTGGACGTTCAGGCCCTCCTTCTTGAACTCGCCCTTCTCGACGGCCATTTGGAGAGGCGCGACGTACTCGGCGCTCAGGGTGCCGGTCGCGATGGTGAGGCTGCGCTCCTTGCGGAGGGGGTGTGGGGCGGGGCTGCCCTTGTCGCAGCGGGCGGGCGCACGGTCCTCGGCGAGGTCGGACGGGTCCGTCCAGCTGCCCTTGCCGCAGCCGGGGACCGCCTTGATGGCGCGGGGCTTCGCCTTCGCCGCCGAGTCCGTGATGTCGTCGGTGTCGTCCTCCTTCGCGCAGCCCGCGGAGGCGAGCAGTGAGCCCACCATGAGCAGCGTGAGGGTAGTGGTGCGGATGCGGATGCGGATGCGGGTGCGGATGCGCATGGAGCCTCCGTACGCGTGCGAATGGATCATGACTGGCTTCTGCCGCGGTCTTGTGGGGCCCAGGGGGTGAGCAACCGGCCCGCGATCCTGACCAGTTCGGAGAAGATGACGCCGAGCAGGGCGACACAGACGATGCCGACGAACATCACGTCGTTCTGGAAGAGGGCCCGCGAGTCGAAGATCAGGTGGCCGAGGCCGTCCGCCGCGGCGATCTGCTCCGAGGCGACGATGACGAGGACCGCGACCCCGGCCGCGATCCGCGCGCCGACGAGCACGGCGGGCAGCGAGGCGGGGAGCAGGACGTGGCGGAACATCTGCCACGGTGACGCGCCGAAGACCTGGCCCGCGTCGCGGTGTCCGGACGGTACGGCGAGCACCGCCGCCATGGTCGAGATCCAGACGAAGAAGAAGACGGTGGCCGCCACGAGCGCGATCTGCGGGCCCTCGCCGAGGCCGAACATGTTCAGGAAGACGGGCAGGAGGGCCAGTTTCGGTACGACGTACAGCGCGTCCAGGAGCGGTTCGAGTGCGGCCCGTACGAGAGAGAGCGAGCCCATGAGCAGGCCGAGGGCGTAACCGGTGACCGTGCCGATCGCGTATCCGGCGAGTACGCGCTTGAGCGTGGCCCATACGTCCGGCCACAGCTCGCCGTCCGCCGCTCGGTCCCAGCCGTCTTCGATGATCGTCTGGGGAGCCGGATAGACGCGGTCGTCGATCCAGCCCTGGGTGGCGGCCAGTTGCCAGAGGAGGACGAGGGCGAGGGGTACGGCCGCCGCGAGCGTGATCTCCAGGGTGCGGCGTCTGCGGTGGGTGCGGGTGGGGTGGAGTTCCTGGGGGCCCGGTTTTCGGACGAGTACGCCGTCTTCGGGGGCGGCGGCTTTGCGTGGGGTGTTCGTTGCTGTCATGCCGGGACCGCCTTGTCCTCGCGGACCACTTCGCCGCGCAGCAGGTCCCACAACTCGCCCTTGAGGGCGGTGAATTCTGGTGTCGTGCGTACGTCGCCGGTGCGGGGCCTCGGGAACGGCGGGCGGTGTTCGGCGATGATGCGGCCCGGCCGTGCGGACATCACCAGGACGCGGTCGCCGAGCACGATCGCCTCTTCGAGGCTGTGGGTGATGAAGAGGGTGGTGGTGTGGGTGGTCTGGGTGAGGTCGAGGAGTTCGTCCTGGAGGATCGTGCGGAGCTGGGCGTCCAGGGCCGCGAACGGCTCGTCCATCAGGAGGATCTCGGGCTCCACGGCCAGGGCGCGGGCGATGGCCACGCGTTGGCGCATACCGCCGGAGAGGGTGGCGGGGTAGGCGTCGGCGAAGTCGGCCAGGCCCAGGCGGGTGAGCCAGTCCGTGGCTCGGGCGTTCGCCTCGCGGCGGGGGGTCTGCTGGATGTCCAGGCCGAATCTGACGTTGGCCTGGACGGTTTTCCAGTCGTAGATGCCGTAGTCCTGGAAGATCATCGCCGCGGGTCGCTGCGCGGCTGTGCGGATGTGTAGCTCGCCTCTGCTGGGGCGCAGGAGGCCTGCGGCTATGCGGAGGAGGGTTGATTTTCCGCAGCCGGAAGGGCCGACTATGCAGGTGAATTCGCCTGGGGCGATGTGCAGGTCCACTGGACCCAGGGCGTCCACGGCTTTGGCGCCGCGGCCGAAGGTTCTTGTCACTGCGTGGGCTTCGAGTTTGGGGCGCGGATCTCCCACGGGGGTCTCCTTGCGGAGGGCAGGCGGATATCAGGGCCCGCCGACGATATGACGCACCGTCAGATTCCGGAAGGGGTCTGCTCTGGCTGAGATTCGCTGCCGACTGCTGACCGCGGTCGGCCTGTGCCCACCCTTCCCCAAGCTCGCGGCTTCGCTCGAGCAGGGGAGACCCCCATCGCCCTGCGGAACGCCCGCCCGCAGGCCGAGCGGACCGGAGCTATGCCCCCGCGCAGTCCGGGCAAGTGCCCCTGTATGTGACCTCTACGCCCTCGACCGTGAAGCCGAAGCGTTCCGAGTCGGGGAGGCCTGCCAAGGGGTTGCCCGTGGGGTGGACGTCGCGGATCGCGCCGCAGCGGGCGCAGACCAGGTGCTGGTGCGGGCGGTGGGCGTTCGGGTCGTACCGCTTGGCCCTGCGGTCCGTCGAGACCTCGAGGACCTCGCCGAGGGTCACCAGCTCGCCCAGGGTGTTGTAGACGGTCGCCCGGGAGATCTCGGGCAGCTTGTCGATGGCACGGGCGTGCACCTCGTCCGCCGTCAGGTGGACGTGGTCCCCGTCGAGGACCTCGGCCACGACGCGTCGCTGCGCGGTCATGCGCCAACCGCGTCCACGCAGTCGTTCCAACAGGTCGCTCATGAGAACCAGCCTAGCAGGCGAAGGGCCTAAGTCCCGACGAGGTGTGACTTTGGATGACTGCTTGACTTAGACAAAGTCCATTGTAGGGTCGGTGGCAGGCAACGCCAAGGACAGGACTTGCAGGAAATGACGCAGGAGGCGCACGTGACGCAGGGACCGCTCACCACGGAGGCCGGCGCGCCGGTGGCCGACAACCAGAACAGCGAGACCGCGGGTGTCGGCGGGCCGATGCTGATCCAGGACCAGCTGCTGCTCGAGAAGCTCGCGCACTTCAACCGGGAGCGCATCCCGGAGCGCATCGTCCACGCACGCGGCGCCGGTGCGTACGGAACGTTCACGCTGACCCGCGACGTCTCGCAGTGGACGCGCGCGAAGTTCCTCTCCGAGGTCGGCAAGCAGACCGAGACGTTTCTGCGGTTCTCCACCGTGGCCGGCAACCTCGGCGCGGCCGACGCCGTGCGTGACCCGCGCGGATTCTCGCTGAAGTTCTACACGGAGGAGGGGAACTACGACCTGGTCGGGAACAACACCCCCGTCTTCTTCATCAGGGACGCCATCAAGTTCCCGGACTTCATCCACACCCAGAAGCGCGACCCGTACACGGGCTCCCAGGAGGCCGACAACGTATGGGACTTCTGGGGGCTCAGCCCCGAGACCACCCACCAGGTGACCTGGCTCTTCGGTGACCGCGGCATCCCGGCCTCCTACCGCCACATGGACGGGTTCGGCTCGCACACGTTCCAGTGGAACAACGAGGCCGGTGAGGTCTTCTGGGTCAAGTACCACTTCAAGACTGACCAGGGGATCGAGAACCTCACCGCTGCCGACGCCGAGGTCCTGGCAGGCAAGGACCCCGACTCGCACCAGCGTGACCTGCGCGAGGCCATCGAGCGCGGTGAGTTCCCGTCCTGGACCGTGCAGGTGCAGATCATGCCGGCGGCCGACGCGGCGAACTACCGCTTCAACCCCTTCGACCTCACCAAGGTGTGGCCGCACGAGGACTACCCGCCGATCGAGATCGGCAAGCTGGAGCTCAACCGCAACCCGGAGAACATCTTCGGTGAGGTCGAGCAGAGCATCTTCAGCCCCGCGCACTTCGTGCCGGGCATCGGTCCTTCCCCCGACAAGATGCTCCAGGGCCGCCTCTTCGCGTACGGGGACGCCCACCGCTACCGCGTCGGCATCAACGCCGACCACCTGCCGGTGAACCGCCCGCATGCCACCGAGGCGCGCACCCACTCGCGTGACGGCGCGCTGTACGACGGCCGCCACAAGGGTACGAAGAACTACGAGCCGAACTCCTTCGGCGGCCCGTTCCAGACGGACAAGCCGCTCTGGGCGACCAGCGCCGTCACCGGCGGCACGGGCAACCACGAGACCCCCTCGCACGCCGAGGACAACGACTTCGTGCAGGCGGGCAACCTCTACCGGCTGATGTCCGATGACGAGCAGGCGCGGCTGATCGAGAACCTCGCGGGCAACATCGCGGGCGTCTCGCGCGACGACATCGCCGAGCGCGCGGTCAACAACTTCCGTCAGGCGGACGGTGACTTCGGCAAGCGCCTCGAGGCCGCGGTCCAGGCCCTCCGGGGCTGAGGTCGCTTGTCGTAGGGAGAGAACAGAGAGAAAAGGGCGGGCCGGATCCCCTCGGGGGCCCGGCCCGCCTCTCGTCACCGGGGCTTGCTCAGGCCGGCACCGCCGGTTCGTGCTGCCTGCTCGGGGCCCAGCAGCGGATGATGTCGCGGACCGAGACGATCCCGGCAGGGCCGTCCGCCTCCATCACGATCAGGTGCCGGAAGCCGCCGTGCGACATGGCTTCCGCGGCTTCCTCCAGGGTCCAGGACGGATCGGCGAAGACGACGTCGGTCGTGGTGTGGGTGCCCGCGGTCTCGGTGTCGGGGTTCTGGCCGCTGCCCAACGAGATGAGGACGTCGCGCTCGGTCAGGATTCCCAGGCCGTAGGTGTCGGGGTCGAGGACGACGGCCGCGCCGACGCGACGCGTCGACATCAGCCTGGCGGCCTGGCGCAGTGTGTGGGCGGGGCCGATGGTGAGGACCATCGTGCTCATGGCGTCACGGACGAGCATGGGCTGAGCCACCTCCTGGGGAATCACCTACGAGAAGCGATTCACAAGTTCACAAGTGGGGGAACTCTCAGAGTCGCAGCCATGCGCGGTGTCAACAAGGGGGTGCGTGCTGCCGGTTCGGCGCGCGCGGGTGGGGCGCACGCCTCCGTAGCGCTGATTGAGGTACCTCCGTAGCGCTGGTTGAGGTACCTCAGTAGCGCTGGTTGAGGTATCCGAGCAGCTCTTCGTGGAGCAGGCCGTTCGACGCCGCCGCGTTGCCGCTGTGCGGTCCCGGTGCTCCGTCGAGGCCGGTGAAGGTGCCGCCCGCCTCGGTCACGATGATCGCCGTCGCGGCCATGTCCCAGAGGGAGAGCTCGGGCTCCGCGCAGATGTCGATCGAGCCCTCGGCGACCATCATGTACGGCCAGAAGTCGCCATAGCCACGGGTGCGCCAGACCGCACGCGAGAGGTCCATGAATCCGTCGAGGCGGCCCTGTTCCTCCCAGCCCGTGAGCGAGGAGTACGCGAACGAGGCGTCCTGCAGCCGCGAGACCTTGGAGGCCTTGAGCCGCGTCGCGGAGGTCAGGCTGCGCCCGGTGTACGCGCCGCCGCCCTTCGCCGCCCACCAGCGCCGGCCGAGGGCGGGCGCCGATACGACACCCACCACCGGCTGGAAGCCGCCCTCGCCCGCCTCCATCAGCGAGATCAGCGTGGCCCAGACAGGTACGCCGCGTACGTAGTTCTTGGTGCCGTCGATCGGGTCGATCACCCAGCGGCGCGGTCCGGTGCCCTCGACGCCGAACTCCTCGCCGAGGATCGCGTCGCGCGGCCGCCCCCGCTTCAGGTTCGACCGGATCAGCTCCTCGGCCGTTTTGTCCGCTTCACTCACCGGCGTCATGTCCGGTTTGGTCTCGACCTTGAGGTCGAGGGCCTTGAACCGGTCCATCGTCGCGGCGTCGGCGGTGTCCGCGAGGACGTGGGCAAGACGCAGATCATCGTGGTAGTCGGGCATGAGTGAACAGTATCGATCTCGTTGTGCCTGAGCCACAACGCCGTATGTCCGGGCCATTCCGGGACATGGCGTATACCGTGCGGGCTCGCACCGGGATTTGCGGGCACGCGCCGGGACTATTGACACTGCTGTCGAGCACGTCAACTCTGGCCGCAGAGCCGCTTCGGCCCATGGAGGCAACGATGCCTGCAGCTCGGGAATCCTTACTCGACGCGGCCTGTACGGCGCTCGCCCGCCGACCGTGGCCGGCCGTGCGCATGGTCGATGTCGCGGCCACCGCCGGGGTGTCCAGGCAGACCCTCTACAACGAGTTCGGCAGCAAGGACGGCCTCGCGCGCGCCCTGCTCCGGCGCGAGACCGACACGTATCTGCACGGTGTGGAGCGCGCGTTGGCCGTGGAGGGCGGTCCGGTGGACCGGCTCGCCGCCGTGAGCGCGTGGACGATCGACGCCGCGCACGGGAGCGCCCTGACGCGGGCCATGCTCACCGGCTGCTGGAGCGAACGCCTGCCCACGCCGAGCAGGCCGGGCGTCTCCTTGTCGCCCGTACCGGCACAGCGGCGCGCGGATGCGGGGGTTCCGACCCCCGCCGAACTGCTCGCCCTCGTACGGGACAAGGCGGTGAACGCGCTGAACGGCAGGGCGCGGCCCAAGGACACCGAAGAGCTGGCCGTGGTCTGCGAGAGCGCCGTGCGGATGGCATTGTCGTACGTCATCGCGCCGTCCCGGAAGGGCGAGGATCCGGCGGAGTCGGTGCGCGAGATCATCGGGCGCTGGAGCACCCCCTGACCACCCCTTGGCAGATGACCGATCAGTGCGCGGAGCCCGACAGTTGCAGGCCGATGACGCCGACGATGACGAACGAGATCGACACGAGCTTGAGCGTGGAGACCACGTCCCCGAGGAAGATCATCCCGTAGATGGCGGTGCCCGCGGCCCCGATGCCCGTCCAGACCGCGTACGCAGGACCCACGTCGAGCTTCCGCAGCGCCAGCGTGAGCAGGCCGAAGCTGCCAAGGGCGAAGGCGGCGAAGGTGATCGTCGGCCAGAGCCGGGTGAAGCCGTGCGAGAGCTTGAGACAGACCGCGAAACCGGTCTCCAGGAACCCTGCGACGACAACCAGCAGCCACGCCATGTATCTGCCTCCCGCGACTCTACGTTCGGTGACCGCTTCGCCTGGCTCGGACCGGGCTTGGTGCGATTATGCCCTTGCCGCCCCACCGCGGACGCGAACACGTGGCCGCGAACACGTGGACGCGAACAACCGCGAGGTCAGTCGCCGTCGCGTCGCTCACGGGTCGAGAGGAGCCTGCGCAGCGAGTAGAGCCGCTGCGGGTCCGCGTGACCCTCCGCCACCCACGCGTCGAGCGCGCAGTCCGCCTCGTCATGGCTGCACGCGCGCGGGCAGCCCTCCGTCCCCGGCACCAGGTCGGGGAAGGCGAGGATGACGCGGGACGGGTCGACGTGGTGCAGGCCGAAGGACCGCACGCCCGGAGTGTCGACCACCCATCCGCCGGAGTCGCCCAGAGGCAGCGCGAGTGCCGACGTGGTGGTGTGGCGGCCGCGGCCCGTGACGGCGTTGACATGCCCTGTGCTGCGCCGACGCTCCTCCGGAACGAGCGCGTTCACCAGCGTCGTCTTGCCCACTCCGGAGTGGCCGACGAACGCGGTGATCTTCCCGTCGAGCACTTCGTGCACCCGGGCGAGCTCCGCGCCGTCGGTGAACTCCTCGCGGCTGGTGACGACATAGGGCATGTCGAGCGTGGAGTAGGTCTCCAGGATCTTGTCGGCGGACGCCAGGTCGGACTTGGTCAGGACGAGGAGCGGCGTGAGACCGCCGTCGTACGCCGCCACGATGCAGCGGTCGATCAGACGCGTGCGCGGCTCCGGATCGGCGAGGGCGGTGACGATGGCGAGCTGGTCGGCGTTGGCGACGACCACACGCTCGTAGGGATCGTCGTCGTCGGCCGTGCGCCGCAGGACCGACGTACGCGGCTCGATGCGCACGATGCGCGCGAGCGTGTCCTTCTTGCCGGAGAGATCGCCGACGAGCGCGACCTGGTCGCCCACCACGGCGGCCTTGCGGCCCAGTTCGCGGGCCTTCATGGCCATCACGATCCGGTCGTCGACCAGGACGGTCAGGCGACCGCGGTCGACGGTGAGGACCATGCCGTCCGACGCGTCCTCGTGCTTGGGCCTGATGTGAGTGCGCGGGCGGTTGCCCTTGCGGTTGGGGCGGACGCGGATGTCGTCCTCGTCGGGGTTCTTTCCGTAGCGGCGCATGTTCTGGATCCGCCCGTCAGTTCCCGAGCATTCCGGTCCAGAGGTCGGGGAAGTCGGGCAGCGTCTTCGCCGTCGTCGCGACATTCTCGATCTGAACGCCCTCCACCGCGAGGCCGATGATGGCGCCCGCGGTGGCCATGCGGTGGTCGTCGTACGTGTGGAAGATCCCGCCGTGCAGGCGGCGCGGCCGGATGTGCAGGCCGTCGGCGGTCTCGGTGACGTCGCCGCCGAGTTCGTTGATCTCCTTGGTGAGAGCAGCGAGGCGGTCCGTCTCGTGCAGCCGCAGGTGGGCGACGCCGCGCAGGGTCGACGGCGAGTCGGCGAGGGCCGCGACGGCCGCGATGCCGGGGGTGAGCTCGCCGACCTCGCTCAGGTCCACGTCGATGCCGTGCACGGAGCCCGAGCCGGTGAACACGAGCCCCTGCTCGGTCAGTTCACAGGAGCCGCCCATCTCCGTGAAGATCCGGCGCAGCGCGTCACCGGGCTGCGTGGTGTGCGCGGGCCAGTCGGGGACGGTCACGCTGCCGCCGGTGACCAGGGCCGCGGCCAGGAACGGCTGGGCGTTGGAGAGGTCGGGCTCGACGGTCAGATCGCGGCCGAGCAGGGCGCCGGGGGTGACCCGCCACACGTTCGGCTCGCCGCCCGACTCCGGGGTGTCGACCTGGGCGCCGACCGCCCGGAGCATGTCGACGGTCATCCGGATGTGCGGCATGGAGGGCAGGGCGGAGCCGGTGTGACGTACCTCGACACCCTGGTTGAAGCGAGGGCCCGAGAGCAGCAGGGCGCTCACGAACTGGGAGGACGACGAGGCGTCGATCTCGACCGGGCCGCCGTCCAGGGCGCCGCCGCCGTGCACGGTCAGCGGGAGCGCGCCGCGGCTGTCGTCGTCGATGCGGGCGCCGAGCGCGCGCAGGGCGTCGATCACGCCGTTCAGCGGACGCTCGTACGAACGGGGGTCGCCGTCGAAGCGGATCGCACCGTCCGCGAGGGTGGCGACCGGGGGCAGGAAGCGCATGACCGTGCCCGCGTTGCCGACGTCCACCGTGGCAGGGCCGTGCAGGCCGGAGGGGATGATCCGCCAGGCCTCACCGGAACCGTCGGGGCCCACGCCTTCCTCGATGCCGACGCCGAGTGCGCGCAGGGCGCCCGCCATCAGCAAGGTGTCGCGGGAGCGCAGCGGCCGGCGCAGCCAGCCGGGCTCGGCGGCGAGGGCGGCGAGGACGAGGCCGCGGTTGGTGACCGATTTGGACCCGGGCACATGGACCGTCGCGGCGACGGCTCCGCTCGCGTGCGGGGCTGGCCAGAGGGTGCTGTGCGCTGGGTTAACGGTCATGCCCACACTTTAGTGGCTCACGGTAACGGCGCAGTCGACGCTGCTCAGAGGCCGAGCAGCCAGCGCCCTCCGCCTATCAGTGAGCACAGTGAGACGGCGTGGAAGAGGAAGAACCACATCCCCGCCGGGACGTGCGTGAGCCGCGACAGCTGGTCCGCGTCCGAGTCGCCCGCGCCACCGCGCCTGCGCTTGGACTGCAGCTCGAAGGCGGGACGTACGCCGCCGAGGAGCAGGAACCACACCACCGCGTACGCGAACGCCGCCTGCACCTGCGAGCTGGTCAGCCAGGAGACGAGCAGGAAGGTGCCGCCGGTGATGATCACGGTGAGGGCGCCGTACGCGTTGCGGATCATGACCAGCATCACTATGAGCAGCGCCGTCGCGATCCACAGGAACGCCGTGATGTGGCCGGCGGCGAGCAGCGCGGCGCCGCCGAGGCCCAGCAGGGGCGGCGCGGTGTAGCCGGACGCGGCGGTGAGGATCATGCCGATGCCGGTGGGCTTGCCACGGGAGACGGTGAGGCCGCTGGTGTCGGAGTGCAGCCGGATGCCGTCGAGGCGGCGCCCGGTCAGGAGGGCGACCAGGCCGTGGCCGCCCTCGTGCGCGATGGTGATCGCGTTGCGGGCCACCCGCCAGACGCCGTGCGGGACGACGACGGCGAGCGCGACGAGCCCGGTGATGATGACGAGCCACTCGTCGGGGGCGGCCTGTGTGCCGAAGACCCGGTCCCAGAGGTCGGTCAGGCTGGCGTTCGCGGTGATTTCCATTGCTGCAGCCATTGTCGGGACTGACTCCTCTGGTCGTACGGGGTCTGGCAGTCTGGCACGTATGTGCGGACGGTATGCATCGAGTCGTAGGCCCGAGGATCTCGCAGGAGTCTTTGAGATTGAGAAGTGGGAGCCCGAGGAGGCCCTCGCTCCCGATTTCAACGTGGCCCCCACGAAGGAGGTCTACGCGGTCCTCGACCGTCCGGTGAAAGACGCGGAGGACCCCCGCCCGGTTCGCCAGCTGCGCACACTCAAGTGGGGTCTCGTGCCGTCCTGGTCGAAGACGCCCGAGGGCGGCGCCCGGATGATCAACGCCCGAGCGGAGACGGTGCACGAGAAGCCCTCCTACCGCCGGGCCTTCTCCTCCCGGCGCTGCGTCATCCCGGCCGACGGCTACTACGAGTGGGTCACCGCACCCGGCGAGCGGGATCTCGAGGTCGAGGGCAAGAAGAAGCGCCCGCGCAAGCAGCCGTACTTCGTGACCCCGGCCGACGGCTCGGTCTTCGCGATGGCGGGGCTCTACGAGTTCTGGCGCGACAAGACACTGCCGGACGAGCACCCCCTGGCCTGGTGGGTGACGTGCACGGTGATCACCACGGAGGCGGAGAGCTCGCCCCTGGCGGTCGCGCCGGACGAGGGGCCGCGCTCGCTGGCCGACATCCACCCGCGGATGCCGCTGATGCTGACACCGGACCGCTGGGACGCCTGGCTCGACCCGGCGCGCACGGACGTCGAGGACCTGCGCCCGCTCCTGGAGCCGCCGCCGCACGGCCTGATGCGGGCCTTCCCGGTATCGACGGCGGTCAGCAACGTACGAAACAATGGCCCGGAGCTGTTGAAGGAGCTGGAGGGCCCCGAAGAAGGCACACTCTTCTGACGTGACCAAGGACGCTACGAAGAGCGAGATCGTCGAGACCGGCGCCGGTGAGGCGCGCATCACCTGGCACCCGGCACCCGAGAAGAAGGCGCGGCTGATCCTCGCCCTCAGCCACGGCGCGGGCGGCGGCATCGAGGCCCGCGACCTGCGTGCCATCGCCGCCGCCCTGCCCGCGCACGGCGTGACCGTCGCTCTGGTGGAGCAGCCGTGGCGGGTGGCCGGGAAGAAGCTGGCGCCCGCTCCCAAGACGCTGGACGTGGGTTGGCGTGGCCTGTGGCCCGCCGTGGCGAAGCCCGGCCTCCCGGTGATCGCGGGCGGCCGCAGCGCGGGGGCCCGCGTGGCCTGCCGTACCGCCACAGAGCTGGGCGCCGCCGCCGTACTGGCCCTCAGTTTCCCCCTGCACCCGCCGGGCAAGCCGGAGAAGTCCCGCGCGCAGGAGCTCCTGGGCGCCGGGGTGCCCACCCTCGTCGTACAGGGCGGGAACGACCCCTTCGGGAAGCCCGCGGAGTTCCCCGAAGGGACGTACGAGCTGGTGGAGGTCCCCTTCGGCGATCACGGCTTCGCGATCCCCAAGCGCGCGGACATCACCGAGGCCGAGGCCATGACGCTCATCACGGATGGCCTCACGCGGTGGACGGGAATGTTGCGCGGATGACCTCTGTTGTGCCGAACAGACGCTAAACGCTGTTAGTACGAGAGGAAGTCCGCCGCATGGGTTCGACCATCTGCCCGGCCCGCTCCAGCGCCTCTGACCTGGAATGGACGGTGCTGAGCGCGCCCAAGACCGCTCCTATTCGAGCGGCGGCGGGACCGGATCGTCGTCTATCCTCCGATTCGAGTGGGGCTGCTTTCGGCCTCGCCACGTCTTCGGAGGAGGTGGGTCCGGTCACTGGGACCGACGCAGGGGCCGAGCACGGCCAGGCGGAGCGACCCGACGCAAGCGCCGAGACACAGGTGGAGCGCACCGCCCGCTTCGAGCGGGACGCTCTGGGCTTCCTCGACCAGATGTACTCGGCGGCGCTGCGCATGACGCGCAATCCGGCGGACGCGGAGGACCTGGTGCAGGAGACCTACGCCAAGGCGTACGCGTCGTTCCACCAGTTCCGTGAGGGCACCAACCTCAAGGCCTGGCTCTACCGCATCCTCACCAACACGTTCATCAACTCGTACCGCAAGAAGCAGCGCGAGCCCCAGCGCAGCGCCGCCGAGGAGATCGAGGACTGGCAGCTCGCGCGTGCCGAGTCGCACATGTCCACCGGTCTGCGCTCGGCCGAGTCGCAGGCGCTCGATCACCTGCCGGACTCGGACGTGAAGTCCGCGTTGCAGGCGATCCCCGAGGAATTCCGCATCGCCGTCTATCTGGCCGACGTAGAGGGCTTTGCGTACAAGGAGATCGCGGACATTATGGGGACACCCATCGGTACGGTGATGTCCCGGTTGCACCGCGGCCGTCGCCAACTGCGCGGCATGCTCGAGGACTACGCCCGCGACCGCGGCCTCGTCCCCGCCGGCGCCGCGTCAGAGTCGTCGAACGAAGCGAAAGGCTCAGGCTCATGAGCTGCGGAGAGCCGCACGAGACGGATTGCAGTGAAGTCCTGGACCATCTCTATGAGTTCCTGGACCACGAGATGCCGGACAGCGACTGCACCAAGTTCGAGACGCACTTCGAGGAGTGCTCCCCGTGCCTGGAGAAGTACGGCCTTGAGCAGGCCGTCAAGAAGCTGGTGAAGCGCTGCTGCGGTCAGGACGACGTACCGACCGACCTGCGCGCCAAGGTCATGGGACGCATCGATCTGATCCGCTCGGGCGAGGCGGTGCCCGACCACGATGTGACGGTGGAGACGGTGACCGCCGAGGGCGGCGCGACGGCAAAAGGCCTGACGGCCCGCGCCAAGGAAGCCTGACCTTACGGTAGTTGAGTTTGAGCAGGTCGTGACGGGAGTCCGTCGCGGCCTGCTTTTTTCTGTCCGCTCCCGCCACTCCCGCCGCCACTTCACTGCTACTTCCCTGCCACTTCACTGTCACTCGTACGTGCCAATTTCCGCGAGGAGGGCTCGGAACAGGGGGTAGCCGTTCTAGTCTCCGGACCTTGGAACGTGGTCCCTGGGGGGGGCGGTCACGGGGGAGGAGACAGTGCCATGCGGTCCATCGCTCCGTGGGCGCGCGCCTACATCCTGCTGGCCGCCACCGGCGCCGCCGCCTGCGCCGCGCCCGCGCTGACCTCGCACACGCCGTGGGCCGCTCTCGGGCTGCTCGCCGTGCTCTACGCCGGGTGCGAACAGGTCACGCGGTGCCGCATCATCGGCCGCCGCGCCCAGAACGGCCTCGGCACCTTCTTCCCCGTGCTGCTCGCCGCCGTCTTCCTGCTGCCGCCCGCCGCCGCCGCGCTCGTCGCCGTGCCGGGGGCGCTCCTTGCCCGCGTCGAGCGTCGCCCCCGGTGGGTCCGCAGGGTCTGGCGCGCCGCCCAACTCGCCCTGGCCGCCTGGGCGTCGGCGTGGGTGTACGGGGTGTGCGGCGGGCCGACCGCGGTGGCCGCGCCCCATTTTCCGTACGCACTCGTGCCCGCCGGAGCCGCTGTCCTCGCCTTCTCCGTCGTACTGACGGTCCTGGACGGCGGCATCCTGGCGACGGCGGAGCGGGTGCCGGTGCGGGCCGCGTGGCGCGGGCTCTTCCCGCGGTCGTTCGCGCCGGTGGCCGTGCACGGGCTCGCGGGGCTGATGATGGCCGTCCTCTGGCGCAGTCCGTACGGGCCGCTCGCCGCGCTGCTCGTGCTGCTTCCGATGGGCGTGTCCTGCTGGGTCTTCGCGCAGTACCACCGGGAGCGGGCCGCCCATCAGGCCACGATCCGGGCGCTCGTACAGGCCGTCGACATCAAGGACCAGTACACCCGCGGGCACAGCGAGCGGGTGGGGCGGGCCTCCGTGATGATCGCGCGGGAGCTGGGCATGGCGGACGAGCGGGTGGAGAGCCTGCGGTTCGCCGGGATCCTGCACGACGTCGGCAAACTGGGCGTGCCGACGCGGCTGCTGCGGAAGGACGGGCCGCTGACGCCTGAGGAGTGGCGGGTCATCGAGCTGCATCCCGAGTACGGGCACGAGATGGTGCGCGGGATCGGGTTCCTCGGGGAGGCGCGGGCGGCGATCCTGCATCACCATGAGCGGATCGACGGGAGCGGGTACCCCTACGGGCTTGTCGGGCGGCAGATTCCTGAGTTCGCTCGGGTGGTGGCTGTCGCGGACGCGTTCGACGCGATGACCTCTACGAGGTCTTATCGGCGGGGGCGGCCTGTTGCTGCCGCGCTGGCTGAGCTTTCCCGTTGTGCGGGGGCGCAGTTCGATCCTGCGATGGTTGCCGCCTTGCAGCGGGCGCTTGACCGGTATGGGTGGAACCCGGCGGTGACCGCTGATGTTGCCGGGGGTGTGCCGGCGCCTCGGCAGGGGGCCTCCGGTGTTCCTGCGGCGCCGGGGACGGCAGCGCGGTGAGCGGCGCTTCGTCCGCACCCGGCAGTGGGGGTTGTGTCCACCCTTCCTTTGCGGGACGCCTGCCCACAACGGTGGCGGGCCTGATCTATGGCTCTGCCACCCTCCTCACCCTCCTCGCCCTCGCCCTGACCCTCTGGCACGGGGTCGCCGAAGGGGGGATCGCTCTTGCCTTCGGGGGGCTTGTCGCTGTGGGGGAGCTGGCTCGGTGGGGGGCCGGGGGGAGTGATCGGGAGCCTGCGCCGCTCGGGGCCGCGGGGGCGCTCGCGTACGCGTTGCTCGGGGAGGCCGGGGGGCGGGCCACGCACCATGGCGTGCTCCAGGTGATCGCCGTGGTCGTCGCAGCCGCGCTCGTCGGGGCCGTGCCGCATGTGGCGCTCGGCAAGGGGCCCGCCCTCGATCATGTGGCGCGGCGCGTGCTCACCGTCGGGTTCGCCGCCGCGTGCTTCCAACCGCTGTACAACGCGGGGAAGTTGGAGGAGTGGGTGGGGCTGGGGCCCGGCTTCGCCGTCGTCATCGTCGCGCTGCTCGTCCTGACCGCTCTGTGCGACGCCGTGCTCGCCGCGGCCATGGCGTACGCCAGGACAGGCTGGCCTTTCGGACCGCTCCTGCGCGACGAGCTGCGGGCCATGCTCGGCATCGGGTCCGCCGTGTGCGCGACGGGGGCCGTCATGGCGCTCGCGGTCGCCGTGGCGGGGCTCTGGGCGCTGCCGGTGTTCAGCCTGCCGCTGCTCCTGACCCAGCTGTCGTTCCGGCGGTACGCCACCGTGCGGACCACCTACCGGCAGACCATCACCTCGCTCGCCAGGTCCACCGAGATCGCCGGGTACACCCCGCAGGGCCATGCCCGCCGCGTCGCCGCGCTCAGCAGGGCCGTCGGGCGGGAGCTCGGTCTCTCCGAGCCGGACCTCGGCGTCCTGGAGTACGCGGCCCTGATGCACGACATCGGGCAGCTCTCCCTGCTCGACCCGGTACCGGCGGGGGCCACCGCGGCCCTGCCGGACGCGGAGCAGCGGCGCATCGCCCTGCTCGGGGGCGCCGTCGTGCGTCAGACGGGGGTGGACGGGGACGTCGCCGTGGTCGTGGAGCGGCAGGCGGATCCGTACCGCGATCAGCCGCTCACCGCCCGTATCGTCCGGGCGGCCAACGCGTATGACGAGATGGCACGGGGAGAAGGTCCTGGAGGGCCCCTCAACGCCCTGGAACGGCTGCGTCTGGGCACTGGGCGGGACTACCAGCCGGAAGTCGTGGAAGCCCTGGCCCGGGTGCTTTCACGGGGCGGTCATAGCTTGCCGCCGGTTGGGTAACCCATGGGTAATGAGCGGCCGTCCGACCGTACGTGGTTGGATGCGAAGAGGCCCTCAGGCACGCAGGAAATCTGGAACTCGGTAACTGGCAGGCAGGGAATCGTGAGGATCTTCGGCAAGGGACGGCACCGGCCCTCCGCCTCATGGCGGCAGGCCACCGACCGCGCCTTCACGCTGATCGGCGACGGGCGGTACGAGGACGCGGGCGCACTCCTGACCCGCGCGGCGGATCTGGAGCCGTGGCTCTCGGAGTCCTGGTTCAACCTCGCCCTGCTCCACAAGTTCCGGCACGACTGGGACCAGGCGCGGGCCGCGGGCCTGCGGGCCGTCGCGCTGCTCGACCGGTCGATGGGCGCCCCTGACTGGTGGAACGTCGGCATCGCGGCAACCGCACTCCAGGACTGGCCGCTCGCCCGGCGCGCCTGGCAGGCGTACGGCCTGCGCGTCCCTGGCGGTGTGGCCGCATCCGGGGAGCCCACCGGCATGGACCTGGGCAGCGCCGCCGTGCGCCTCTCGCCCGAGGGTGAGGCCGAGGTCGTCTGGGGGCGCAGGCTCGACCCCGCCCGTATCGAGCTGCTCTCCATCCCGCTGCCCTCCTCCGGGCGCCGCTGGGGCGAGGTCGTGCTGCACGACGGCGTCCCGCACGGCGAGCGGACGACGGCCGAAGGGCACTCGTACCCCGTCTTCGACGAGATCGAGCTGTGGGCCCCCTCACCGGTCCCCACCTGGGTGGTCCTCCTGGAGGCCGCCACCGAGGACGACAGGGACGCCCTGGAGAAGCTCGCCGCCGACGCGGGCTTCGCCGCAGAGGACTGGTCCTCCTCCGTACGGCTGCTCTGCCGCATGTGCTCCGAGAGCCGGATGCCGAGCGACGAGGGCGACGGCGAGCACCTGGACCCGCACGACCACAGCGAGCCGGGCCACCCCGGGCCGCTCGGCCACCGCAGCCCCGGCGCCCTGTGGGTGCCCGAGCGCGAGTGCGGCCTCGCGGCGCCCGCGGCCCTGGTGCGCGGGCTGCTCGACGGCTGGGTCGCGGACAGCCCGGACTCCCGTGACTGGCGGGATCTGGAAGAGGTCTGCTGACTCCTGGCCGTAGGCTGTACCGGCACTATCTCTTGTGGGTTCCCAGGAAGGCGTACGTCGGACAATGGCGCAGGACACTGAGCAGCAGGCTTCGGGCGGAGTGCTCCCCGTCGACGACGAGGGCTTCGTCATCGACACCGAGGACTGCGAAGAGCGCGAGACGGCCTACCGCGAGCGCGGCACGTCCCGGCCCATCACGGTCGTCGGCAACCCCGTGCTGCACAAGGAGTGCAAGGACGTCACCGACTTCGACGGCGAGCTCGAGCAGCTCGTCGCCGACATGTTCGCGAGCCAGCGGACCGCCGAGGGCGTGGGCCTGGCCGCCAACCAGATCGGCGTGGACCTGAAGGTCTTCGTCTACGACTGCATGGACGACGAGGGCAAGCGGCACGTCGGCGCGGTCTGCAACCCCGTGGTGCGCGAGCTCCCCGCCGACCGGCGCCGCCTGGACGAAGCGGGCGAGGGCTGCCTCTCCGTCCCCACGGCGTACGCCGACCTGGCCCGCCCCGACTACGCGGAAGTGACCGGCCAGGACGAGAAGGGCAACCCCGTCCAGGTGCGCGGCACCGGCTACTTCTCGCGCTGCCTCCAGCACGAGACGGACCACCTGTACGGCTACCTGTACATCGACCGCCTGTCCAAGCGTGACCGCAAGGACGCGCTGCGGCAGATGGAAGAGGGCACGCCCCGCTACCCCGTCGTGGCGAACGACTGAGTCGACTTACCGAGTTGACGTACTGAGTCGACTTCAGGCACGCGCGCACCGCGAGCCACCTGCGGCCCCTGGCCGGGAACTCCTTCCCGGCCAGGGGCCGTTCGCATGTACCGGTCAGTTGTGCGAGCAAAACAGGCTCATGGAGATCCATAATCAGTCACGTAGCGGGATTTTTTCGGCACTAGGGGGTAGTGAATGGCGCAAATCTGTTCCCTGAACGGTCAGTTGTGGTGCTGAATGGAAAGGCGCGGGGATACGCAACGGCGCGCGCCCGGTACAGCGGGAGGGGGCGCGTCCTCAGGCGGCTGAGAGGGGCTAGCTCGTGCCTGCATATTCATATGGCACATCACCGACACAGCCACAGACACCGGCGGTATCCGTACCACCGGCGCTGGTACTCCCGGTGATCGAGGCAGATTTTCCACGACGACTCCACCCGTATTGGCCGACGCTTCAGGAAACGTCCAGGACATGGCTGCGCGAAATGCGGCTGATGCCCGCGGACAAGGTCGAGCGGTACGCCGACAGCCTGTGCTACACGGATCTGGTGGCCGGCTACTACATTGGCGCGCCCGATGAGTTGCTCAGCGCGATAGCCGACCTCAGTAGTTGGTTCTTCGCGTGGGACGACCGGCACGACCGCGACTCGGTGCACGGCAGGGCGGCGCAGTGGCGCCGCCTGTGCCGCGGGCTCCACGAGGTGCTGCGGGCCCCCCGGCAGCAGCTCCACCACCGTGACCCGCTGGTAGCGGGGTTCGCGGACTGCGTGCTCCGGTTGTACTCCCACCTCGGTACGGGGTGGAACGCCCGGTTCGCCCGGCATTTCCACAGCGTGATCGAGGCGTACGACCTGGAGTTCAGGAACCGCAGGACCGGAACGGTCCCGACGGTCGAGGCGTACATCGAGCTGCGCAGGCTGACCTTCGCCCACTGGGCGTGGATCGACCTGCTCGAACCCACGGCACGGTACGAACTGCCGCGGGAGGTGCGGAAACATCCCGCATATCGGCGGGCGGCGCTCGCCACGCAGGATTTCTCCGCCTGGTACAACGACCTGTGCTCACTTCCCAAAGAACTCGCGGGAGATGAACTGCACAATCTCGGAATCAGCCTGATCCAGCACGAGGGCCTTTCCCTCGAAGAGGCCGTGACGGAAGTCCACCGGCGGGTGACCGGATGCATAGCGGATTTCCTCGCGGCAGAAAAAGAAGTGCTCTGCTTCGCCGGGCAGTTGTCCGACGGAAGCGTGCACGGGAAGAGGCTCGCGGTCGCGGTGGAATCCTGCGTCTTCAATATGCGGAACTGGTTCTCTTCCGTGTACTGGTTCCACCACGAATCCGGACGCTATCGGGTGGACAGCTGGGACGACAGGTCGATTCCCCCGTATGTGAGCGACGCGGGAACGACCGACTTGGCCGAAATCGAATTGGTAGGTGAAGAATGAGCGTTGAATCCGCGATACCCGCGACACCCGCGGCAGTTCCACCGCTCGTCAGTGGCGGCGCCCCGCTCATCGGCCACGCCTGGAACCTGGTGCGCGACCCGCTCGGCTTCCTCGCCGCGCTGCGGGACCACGGTGATCTCGTACGCATCAGGCTCGGACCCAGGACCGCGTACGCGGTCTGCGATCCGGATCTTGTCGGGCAGCTGCTCAGGAGCCCCGACTACATCGTCGGAGGGCCGCTCTGGGACACCCTGGAAGTGCTCCTGGGCAAGGGAGTGGCGACCAGCAACGGCAAGCTGCACCGGCGTCAACGGCGCATGATGCAGCCCGCGTTCAGGCCCGAGCGGATCGCCGACTACGCCAAGGTGATGGAGGAGGAGGCTCGCCTGACGGCCGCGCGCTGGCGTCCTGGCGACACGGTGGACATCAACGCGGAGATGTTCCGCACCGCCGTGCGTATCGTGTCCCGCTCGCTCCTGGAGGTCGACGCGATCAGTGAGAAGGCGGACCGCATCGCCGAATCGCTGCACACCGTCTTCGAGGGGCTCTACCGCAGGATGGTCCTCTCGGTCGGGCCGCTGTACCGCGTGCCGACCCAGGGCAACCGCCGCTTCCAGAGCGCGCTCGCCGATCTGCACGCGGTGGTCGACGAGATCGTCGCCGAAGGCAGGGCGGCGGATGCGAGCCGGGGCGACCTATTGGCCGAAATGCTGCGGGCGCACGATGAATCAGGGCAGCCGCTCAGCGATCAGGAGATCCACGACCACGTGATCTCCCTTGTCGTGGCGGGTGCCGAGAATATCGCGTCGACCCTGGCGTGGACGTTCCATCTGCTGGCCGAACACCCCGAGCAGGAAGGGCGATTGGTTGAAGAGGTAAATTCGGTCGCGCCGGACCGGGAGATCACTTTCGCCGACGTCAAGGACCTTCCGCACACCCGGAATGTCGTCACCGAGGCCATGCGTATACGGCCGGCCGCCTGGATATTCACGCGCCGGTCGGTCGGAGAGACCACTCTGGGTGGCTACCGCATTCCGGCCGGTGCCGACATCGTCTACAGCGTGTACGCGATGCAACGCGATCCGCGTTCCTTCGAGCAGCATCTCCGGTTCGACCCGGACCGCTGGAATCCGGAACGTGCGTCGGACGTACCGGAGTTCGCGATGATGCCGTTCGGTACCGGTAACCGCAAGTGCCCCGGCGACCATTTCAGCCTGGCCGAACTCGCCATCATCCTGGCGACGGTGGCCCCGAAGTGGCGCCTGGAGCCCGTAGCGGAATCCGATGCCGACACGAAGATCGGGATCACGCTGCAGCCGAAGAACCTCCTTCTCCGGGCCGAGCGGCGCTGACGGCCGCCGGTCCGCGGAAGGTGCGGCGGTAGGCGTTCGGTGTGGTGCCGAGCGCTCGCAGGAACTGATGACGCATCGCCGCGGCGTTGCCGAACCCGGCACGCCCGGCGATCGCGTCCACCGTGTCGTCGGACCCCTCGAGCAACTCCTGGGCCAGGAGCACCCGTTGGCGCAGCAGCCAGCGGTAGGGCGTGGTGCCGGTCTCCTGCTGGAAGCGGCGCGCGAAGGTGCGCGGCGACATGTGGGCGCGCTCCGCGAGCCGTTCGACCGTGATGTCGTCCGCGTCCAGATGGCGCTCCATCCAGGCGAGCACCCCGCCCACCGTGTCACATGCCGTGCGCGGCAGCGGGCGTTCCACGAACTGGGCCTGGCCGCCGTCGCGATGGGGCGGTACGACCATCCGCCGGGCGATGGCGTTGGCCACCTCGATGCCGTGTTCCTGGCGCACGATGTGCAGGCAGGCGTCGATCCCGGCGGCGGTGCCGGCCGATGTGACGACCGGGCCCTCGTCCACGTACAGCACGTCGGGCTCGACCCTGGCGCGCGGATAGCGCACCGCGAGCTCCGTGGAGTGCTTCCAGTGCACGGCACAGCGGCGGCCGTCGAGCAGGCCCGCGGCGCCGAGCACGAAGACGCCGGAGCAGACGGAGAGGATGCGGGCGCCGCGGTCGACCGCGCGGCGCAGGGCGTCGAGCAGATCCTCGGGATAGTCGCGGTCCACGAAAGCCTGGCCCGCGGGCACGGCGATGAGGTCGGCCTCTTCGAGCCGGTCGAGGCCGTACGGAGTGGTGATCGAGAACCCCGCGTGATTGCTCAGGGTCCCGCCCTCCCCGGCGACCACCGCGAAGTCGTACACGGGAAGGCCCGCGTCGCTGCGGTCGAGGCCGAACACCTCGCAGACGACGCCGAGTTCGAAGGGATTCACGCCGTCAAGCAGCACGGCGGCCACGTTTTTCAGCATGTTCGTCAGTGTGCCGCAGGAGTGGCAGTAAGTCGATGGTGTGTGGCAGTCCTGCCACTGACGCTTCTGTCTGGCGCGCAGGACAGTAAGGACATGAACGCATTCAGCGCATACGCGACCGTCCTGATCGTCTTCCTTCTCCTCGCCGCACCCTCGCTCGTCGGGTACGTCCACGACCGCCGGATCGACCGAGAGCTGCGCGAGGCGGAATCCGCCCCGCGCAGCTCGGACGTACCAGACGTGCCGGCCGGACTAGAACTCGTCGTCGAAGGAGACCGAACCCTCGACCGCGACCTGGTAGGCCGAAGGGCGCCGCTCGAAGAAGTTGGTCAGCTCCTGGACACCCTGAAGTTCCATGAACGAGAACGGGTTTGACGAGCCGTAGACCGGCGCGAAGCCGAGCCGCTGGAGCCGCTGGTCGGCGACGCACTCCAGGTACTCGCGCATCGAGTCGGTGTTCATGCCGGGCAGGCCCTCGCCGCACAGGTCGCGCGCGAACTGCAGCTCGGCCTCGACGGCCTCCTTGAGCATGTCGGTGACCTGCGTCTGGAGCGCGTCGTCGAAGAGCTCCGGCTCCTCCTTGCGGACGGTGTCGACGACTTCGAAGGCGAAGCTCATGTGCATCGTCTCGTCGCGGAACACCCAGTTGGTGCCGGTGGCGAGGCCGTGCAGCAGACCGCGCGAGCGGAACCAGTAGACGTACGCGAACGCCCCGTAGAAGAAGAGCCCTTCGATGCACGCGGCGAAGCAGATCAGGTTCAGCAGGAAGCGGCGCCGGTCGGCCTTGCTCTCCAGCTGGTCCATCTTCTCGACGGAGTCCATCCACCGGAAGCAGAACGCGGCCTTCTCACGGATGGAGGGGATCTCCTCGACCGCGTCGAAGGCCGCCGCGCGGTCCTCCGGGTCGGGCAGATAGGTGTCGAGCAGCGTCAAGTAGAACTGGACGTGCACGGCCTCCTCGAAGAGCTGGCGGCTCAAGTAGAGCCGTGCCTCGGGGGAGTTGATGTGCTTGTAGAGCGTGAGCACGAGGTTGTTGGAGACGATCGAGTCGCCGGTCGCGAAGAACGCGACCAGGCGGCCGATCATGTGCTGCTCGCCGGGTGAGAGCTTGGCGAGGTCGGCGACGTCCGAGTGGAGGTCGACCTCCTCGACGGTCCAGGTGTTCTTGATCGCGTCCCGGTAGCGCTCGTAGAAGTCGGGGTAGCGCATGGGACGCAGGGTCAGCTCGAAGCCCGGGTCGAGGAGGTTCTTTTCGGCGTTGGTGGTGCTGGACATTACTGGCAGGCCTCGCAGGACTCGGGGTTTTCCAGGGAGCAGGCAAGGGCCTCTTCGGCCGTCGCCTGAGCGGGTACGGGGGCGGGCTCGGCGGCTTCGGTCCGGCCCGCCGCCGCGCGGGCGATGCGGGTCGCCGGGCGCGAACGCAGGTAGTACGTGGTCTTCAGGCCCTGCTGCCAGGCGTACGCGTACATCGAGGAGAGCTTGCCGATGGTCGGCGTCTCCAGGAACAGGTTCAGGGACTGCGCCTGGTCCAGGTACGGCGTGCGCGCGGCGGCCATGTCGATCAGGCCGCGCTGCGGGATCTCCCACGCGGTGCGGTAGAGCTCGCGCACATCCGCCGGGATCCAGCTGAAGCCCTGCACCGATCCGCTGGCCTCGCGCAGCGCCTCGCGGGTCTGCGCGTCCCAGACGCCGAGCCGTTTGAGCTCCTCCACCAAGTAGGCGTTGACCTGGAGGAATTCACCGCTCAGCGTCTCGCGCTTGAAGAGGTTGGAGACCTGCGGCTCGATGCACTCGTAGACGCCCGCGATGGAGGCGATCGTGGCGGTCGGCGCGATGGCGAGAAGCAGCGAGTTACGCATACCGGTCGTGGCGATGCGCTCCCGCAGCGCCGCCCAGCGCTCCGGCCACGTCGGCTCGACACCGTAGTGGTCGGGGTGCAGTACGCCGCGCGCGGTGCGGGTCTTCTCCCAGGCGGGGAGCGGGCCATTGCGCTCGGCGAGGTCGGCGGACGCCTCGTACGCGGCGAGCATGATCCGCTCGGCGATGCGAGTGGAGAGCGCACGCGCCTCGGGCGAGTCGAACGGCAGCTTCAGCTGGAAGAAGACGTCCTGGAGACCCATGGCGCCCAGGCCCACGGGCCGCCACTTGGCGTTCGAGCGCCCGGCCTGCTCGGTCGGGTAGAAGTTGATGTCGACGACGCGGTCGAGGAAGGTGACGGCGGTGCGGACGGTCTCGTCGAGCCGCTCCCAGTCGATGTCACCGGCTGCCTTGTCCACGAAGGCGCCGAGGTTCACCGAACCCAGGTTGCAGACGGCCGTCTCGCCGTCGTCCGTGACCTCCAGGATCTCCGTGCAGAGGTTGGAGGAGTGGACGGTGTGGCCGGGCTCCGCCGTCTGGTTGGCGGTGCGGTTGGCGGCGTCCTTGAAGGTCATCCAGCCGTTGCCGGTCTGCGCGAGGGTGCGCATCATGCGGCCGTACAGATCGCGGGCCGGGATGGTCTTGCGGGCGAGCCCGGCGTCCTCCGCCGTGCGGTACGCGGCGTCGAACTCGTCGCCCCACAGGTCGACGAGCTCGGGCACGTCGGCCGGGGAGAACAGCGACCAGTCCTGACCGGCGGCGACCCGGCGCATGAACTCGTCCGGGATCCAGTGCGCGAGGTTGAGGTTGTGCGTGCGCCGCTGGTCCTCACCCGTGTTGTCGCGCAGCTCCAGGAACTCCTCGATATCGGAGTGCCAGGTCTCCAGGTAGACCGCGGCGGCGCCCTTGCGGCGGCCGCCCTGGTTCACGGCGGCGACGGAGGCGTCCAGGGTCTTGAGGAACGGCACGATGCCGTTGGAGTGGCCGTTCGTGCCGCGGATCAGCGAACCGCGGGCGCGGATGCGGGAGAACGAGAGGCCGATGCCGCCCGCGTGCTTGGAGAGGCGCGCGACCTGGTGGTAGCGGTCGTAGATGGAGTCCAGCTCGTCCAGCGGCGAGTCGAGCAGATAGCAGGAGGACATCTGCGGGTGACGGGTGCCGGAGTTGAAGAGCGTCGGCGAGGACGGCAGGTAGTCCAGGCGGCTCATCAGGCGGTACAGGGAGGCGACTTCGTCCAGCGCACGCGTGCTGCCGTCTTCGGCGAGACCGCTCGCGACGCGCAGCATGAAGTGCTGCGGGGTCTCGATGACGTGCCGGGTGATCGGGTGGCGAAGCAGATAGCGGCTGTGCAGGGTGCGCAGGCCGAAGTAGCCGAAGCGGAAGTCCGCGCCGTCCTGGAGGGCGGCGTCCACGAGACCGTCGAGGTGCTCCGCGTGGTCGACGACGAACGCGGCGGTGCGGTCCGCGATCAGGCCCTCGCGGTGCCCCACGGCGACCGACTCGGAGAAGGAGCGCACGCCCTGCGACGCGGCCTCGTCACGGATGCTGAGGCTGAGGAGCCTGGCCGCGAGCTGCGAGTAGGTGGGGTCCTCGGAGATGAGCCCCGCGGCCGCCTCGGTCGCGAGCTCCCGCAGCTCCGCCAGATCCGCCCTGGCCGAGCGGCCCCGCAGCGCGGCGGCGGCGACTCTGCCGGGGTCGGCGTCGGGGAGGTCGGCGGTGAGGTCGGTCAGGGTACGCAGCAGCGCGGTTCCTGGGCCGTCGGCGGTCTGCTGACCGTCGGTGGTCTGCGCTGACGCAGGTTCGGCTGGCGCGATGGTCACGTGGAGCACTCCCTCGCTCGGCTCTGAGCCTTGGGGAGGGGGCGAGTGACACACGGGGGCGCCCAGGGCAGGGCTGCGCTCCGCGTCCACCAGCCCATTCCGCGAGGCCCGGACGTCGTTGGTACCCGGACCGGTCGGAACGGGCGCGCTGCCGACAGGTCTTCGGACTCGCGAGAACGACAAATGCGTACTCATACACCGTTGCGGGACAGTTCCGGACTTGCACCGGATTCCCCTGCGGCGACAGCGAGCACGAGCATACATCTTGTGCTGGCTCCGGGCGGCAGCCCCATATCTTGTGTCGCGCGCGCATCCCCTAGGGTGGCGGCCGAACTGATGGCCGAACTGATGGCCGAACAGGGGGAGTCGCCGTGCGAGGACGTGTCGCGGGCTGTGCCGCGGTATTGCTGATGCTGCTCACCGGGTGCGGGGAGGGCGGGAGTGAGGCTGAGGCGAAGCCCACCCGGACCCCGAAGCCGACCGCGGCGCCCGGTGTCGACGGTGACGCCGATCCCGGCACGGTCTTCACCGCTGCCGAGCTGACGGCGGCGCTGCTTCCGGCGAAGGCCGTGGGCCCGAAGGCCAAGGCGCTCAATGCCACATCGGGGGTCGACGGCCGGCTCTACGGGGGCGGTGACTGGGGCGCTTGCGCTCCGGGCAAGAAGGCGAGCACGGAGCTGTTCGAGATGCGGGGGACGACCGCGGGACACATGATCAGCCCCTTCCCCGGGGCGAACGCCGACGACGAGGACCCCGTCCTCTCCCAGACCCTGGTCTCGATGCCGGACGCGCGGGCCGAGCGCCACGTCGAACTGCGCCGGCAGCTCCACAAGGCGTGCCCCAGCGTCACCGTCGACACCGACGCGGCCCCGGTGGTGGAGCATCACGCGGTCGAGGATCTGCCGGACATCGGCGACGAGGCGATCCTGGAGAGCAAGCGGTACGAGGGCGGCGACGACTACGACGCGGCGACCCGGTACTACAAGGCCGAGGTGCGGGTCGGCGGCGTGCTCGTGCTGGTGGACGCGGGCCCGCACAAGGACCTGACGATCTCCTCGGCGGCCAAGGCCGCGGCGCGGGTCCGGACGGAGCTCTACAAGGCTTCGTGACACGGCCTCGTAAGACTTCTTGAGGCGGCGCACGACAACGGGCCGCCGGATCACTCCGGCGGCCCGCGTCATTCACGTACGTACGAGAACAGACTCAGTGCCCGCCCGGCGCCCCCGCCGTGGCCGCCGGCAGCTCCTCCACGACGCCCGGGTCGCCCGCGTCCGCCGTGTAGTCGCTCGGAGAGGTCTCGTCGATGCCGTCAGGGGCCTTCATGGCGCGCAGGACGAAGGTGAGGACCACGGTGACCACCACGTTCAGGACGAACGCCGTGAGGCCGATGTAGCCGATCTCGCCGATGCCGGGGATCTCGTCGGACGAGCCGCCGAAGTGCTTCTGCGTCGGCGACGCGACACCGTACGCGGCGACCGTCCCGTAGATCATGCCGACCGCCCAGCCCGCGAGCAGCGCCCAGCGGTGGAACCACCGCGTGAACAGGCCGCCGACCAGCGCGGGCATGGTCTGGAGGATCCAGATGCCGCCCAGGAGCTGGAAGTTGATCGCGACCGTCTTGTCCATGGTGAGGACGAAGACGAGCGCGCCGACCTTCACAAGGAGCGAGACCAGCTTGGAGACCTTCATCTCCTGCGCGGGCGTCGCCTCCGGCTTGAGGAAGTCCTTGTAGATGTTCCTGGTGAAGAGATTCGCTGCCGCGATCGACATGATGGCGGCCGGCACGAGCGCGCCGATGCCGATCGCCGCGAACGCGACGCCCGTGAACCAGTCCGGGAACATCGTCTCGAACAGCTGCGGGATCGCGAGCTGCCCGTTCTCGACCTTCACCCCGGCCGCGATCGCCATGAAGCCGAGCAGCGCGAGCAGGCCCAGCATCAGGGAGTAGAGCGGCAGGATCGTGGTGTTGCGGCGGATCACGTTGCGGCTCTTGGAGGAGAGCGTCGCCGTGATCGAGTGCGGATACATGAAGAGCGCGAGCGCGGAGCCGAGCGCGAGCGTGGCGTACGTCCACTGCCCGGTGGCACCCGGTGCGAGGCCCGCGACCGGCTTGCCCGCCGCCTCGTTCGTCGCGGAGAACTTGTCGCTCGCCGCCTGGAAGATCTCGTCGAACCCGCCCAGCTTGATCGGGATGTAGATGATCGCGACGGCGATGACGAGGTAGATCAGGCCGTCCTTCACGAACGCGATCAGCGCGGGGGCGCGCAGACCCGACGAGTACGTGTACGCGGCGAGCACCGCGAACGCGATCAGGAGCGGCAGGTCCTTGATGAACCAGTTCGTGTCGGGACCGCCGCCGACGCCCATGACGTCGAGTACGGCCTGGATGCCGACCAGTTGGAGCGCGATGTACGGCATCGTGGCGAGGATGCCGGTGACCGCGACGGCGAGCGAGAGCCCCTTCGAACCGAAGCGGCCGCGCACGAAGTCGGACGTGGTCACGTATCCGTGCTTGTGCGACACCGACCAGAGGCGCGGCAGGAAGGTGAAGATCAGCGGGTAGACGAGGATCGTGTACGGCACCGCGAAGAATCCCGCCGCGCCCGCCGCGTAGATCGCCGCCGGGACGGCCACGAAGGTGTACGCCGTGTAGAGGTCGCCGCCGAGCAGGAACCAGGTGACCCAGGTGCCGAACGACCGGCCGCCCAGGCCCCATTCGTCCAGGCTCTCGGTCTCGGACTTGCGCCAGCGCGCTGCCAGGAAGCCCATCGCCGTGACGGCGATGAAGAAGAAGATGAAGACGCCGAGGGCGATGCCGTTGACACCGCCCGTGTCCGCTGCGAGCACGTTCATCGGGTCGCACCCCCCTGGGCCTGCTCGGCCTTGCGGGCGCGCTGGTCACGCTGCCACAGTTTGTACGCGATCATGGTGAGGGCGGTGGATATGAGCACCCACAGCATCTGGTACCAGTAGAAGAACGGGATGCCGATGAAGGTCGGTTCGACCTTCGCGTAGGAGCTCACCCAGAGCATCGCCACGAACGGCGCGACGAGACAGAGGGCAATGATCACGCGGACCGGCGTGATCACCGGTCTGCTCACTTCAGGCGCATCTGACACTTCGCGGCTCCGCTTTCTCGCTTATCTCACCTTTAACGTGCGGGAAATCTAAGCGAGAGATTTGATCTATGGAACCCCCGTCCGGATACCGGACGAGGCCGCGATGTCCTCGACATGCCTGATCAGTCCCTGATGGGCGCCTGTTCAGCAGCAGCGGAACCCTTGCCGTGGGTCTGACTCCTGCTGATCCGTCCGCATTCGCTCGAACTCCCTCCGGGAGGGGACGGATGCCCCGGGATGCGTCTTCCGCGTGTGCGCGACATAACGGTCGTACGCGGACTCGTCGGTCAACTCCCGTGCGTACCAACGCACCCAGCGCAGCCCACGCAGGATCCACGTCATGACGGCACCTGCACGTCGTCGGCAGCCCTCGCCTCCGCGGCGGCCAGCTCCGCCTTCTCCTCCTGGGTCGGGATGAGCCCGGCCGGTGCGGTCAGCTTCGACTCGACGTATTCCGCCTCGCTCAGCTTGGACGACTGCGGGTTGCGGACGTGCTTGACGCAGATCCGGGCCGCGTCCGCGATCACGATGACGATGAGCAGGGCGAGCGCGGCCGAAAGGACGCCGTCCACCGTGGAGTTGGTGACGACGGTGTGCATGTCGTCCATGGACTTGGCGGGCGGCAGGATCTTTCCGTCGTCGATCGCGTCCTGGTAGATCGAGCGCTGCTTGAAGAAGCCGACGCGCGGGTCGCTGGAGAACACCTTCTGCCAGCTGGCGGTGAGCGTGACCGTGGCGTCCCAGGCGAGCGGAATGCCGGTGATCCAGGCCCACTTGAGGCGGCCCGACTTCACCAGGAGCGTCGTGCAGACGGCGAGCGCGACCGCCGCGAGGAGCTGGTTGGAGATGCCGAAGATCGGGAAGAGCTGATTGATCCCGCCGAGCGGCTCGTGCACGCCCACCCACAGGAAGTAGCCCCAGAGACCGGTGACGATCGCGCTCGTGATGACGAGCCCCGGCTTCCAGCTGACCTTCTTGAAGGGCTTGTACACGTTCCCGAGCATGTCCTGGAGCATGAAGCGGCCCACGCGCGTGCCCGCGTCGAGCGCGGTCAGGATGAAGAGCGCCTCGAACATGATCGCGAAGTGGTACCAGAATGCCCGCATGGAGCCGCCGGTGACCTTCGAGAAGATCTCGGAGACCCCGATGGCGAGCGTCGGCGCGCCACCGGTGCGGGAGAGGAGTGAGGACTCCTCGACGTTCTTGGCGGCCTGCGCAAGGTCCTCGGGGGAGATGGAGTATCCGAAGCCCGCGACGGCCTGGGACGCGGCCTGGACGTTGTCCCCGATGACCCCCGCGGGCGCGTTCATCGCGAAGTACAGGCCCGGATCGATGATGCTCGCCGCGACGAGCGCCATGATCGCGACGGCCGACTCCATCAGCATGGAGCCGTAGCCGATCATCCGGATCTGCGTCTCCTTCTGGACCATCTTCGGTGTCGTACCCGAAGAGATCAGCGCGTGGAAACCGGACAGGGCCCCGCAGGCGATGGTGATGAAGACGAACGGGAAGAGCGAGCCCGCGAAGACGGGTCCGTCGCCGCGCGAGGCGAAGTCGGTCACCGGGTCCATCTTCAGCGTCGGCAGCGTGATGACGACCCCGAGCGCGAGCAGCAGGATCGTGCCGATCTTCATGAAGGTGGAGAGGTAGTCGCGCGGCGCGAGCAGCATCCACACCGGCAGGATCGAGGCGATGAACCCGTACGCCACCAGCCAGATGACCAGCGTCGACGGCGCGAGGGTGAAAGTGTCCGCGAGGGACGACTCGGCGACCCAGCGGCCCGCGACAAGCGCGATCAACAGCAGGGTGATCCCGATGAGGGAGACCTCGCTGACCCGCCCTGGCCGCAGGATTCGCAGGTAGAAGCCCATGAAGAGCGCGATCGGAATGGTCATCGCGATGGAGAAGGTCCCCCACGGCGAGTCCGCGAGCGCGTTGACGATGACGAGGGCGAGCACCCCGAGCAGGATGATCATGATGGCGAACGCGGCGAGCAGCGCGGCGGCCCCGCCGAAAGGACCGATCTCCTCGCGCGCCATCTGCCCGAGCGACTTGCCGTCGCGCCGCGTGGAGAAGAAGAGGACGACCATGTCCTGCACGGCGCCCGCGAAGATCACCCCGACGATGATCCAGATCGTGCCCGGCAAGTAGCCCATCTGCGCGGCCAGTACGGGTCCCACGAGCGGCCCCGCACCCGCGATCGCCGCGAAGTGGTGGCCGAGCAGGACGCGGCGGTCGGTCGGGTGGAAGTCGATGCCGTTGTTCAGGCGCTCCGCCGGAGTGGCCCGCTTCTTGTCGACCTTCAGGACACGGTCGACGATGAACTTGGAGTAGAAGCGATAGGCGATGGCGTACGAGCCGAGGGCCGCCGCGACCATCCAGGCCGCCGACACCTCTTCGTCGCGCGAGAGCGCGAGCACGGTCCAGCCCGCGGCGCCCACCAGCGCGACGAGGGTCCAGATGACGATGGATCGGGGATTCGCTGTGCGCACCGGGTCGTCCTCCCGTTCATCATGCGATGACGGGAGGAACGTAGAGCAGCGGGGCGACCCCGCGCCAGACCCCGTACGGAGGTCAGTCCGTGGGCCGCTTGAGGCGAGCCACGAACTTGTAGCGGTCGCCGCGGTAGACCGAGCGCACCCATTCCACCGGCTGGCCGCCGCCGTCCAGGGAGTGCCGCGACAGGAGCAGCATCGGCAGGCCCACGTCGGTACCCAGCAGGCCCGCCTCGCGCGGGGTCGCGAGGGAGGTCTCGATGGTCTCCTCGGCCTCCGCCAGATGGACGTCGTACACCTCGGCGAGTGCCGTGTAGAGCGAGGTGTACTTGACCAGGGAGCGGCGCAGGGCGGGGAAGCGCTTGGCCGAGAGATGCGTCGTCTCGATGGCCATCGCCTCGCCGTTCGCGAGCCGCAGCCGCTCGATCCTGAGGACACGGCCGCCGGTGCTGATGTCGAGGAGACCGGCGAGAGTGTCGTCGGCGGTGATGTAGCCGATGTCAAGGAGCTGTGAGGTGGGTTCGAGGCCCTGGGCCCGCATGTCCTCGGTGTACGAGGTGAGTTGCAGCGCCTGGGAGACCTTGGGCTTGGCCACGAAGGTGCCCTTGCCCTGGATCCGCTCCAGGCGGCCCTCGACGACCAGCTCCTGCAAGGCCTGGCGCACCGTCGTACGGGAGGTGTCGAACTCGGCGGCGAGCGTGCGCTCCGGGGGGACCGGGGTGCCGGGCGGCAGGGTCTCCGTCATGTCGAGCAAGTGCCGCTTCAGGCGGTAGTACTTGGGCACGCGCGCGGTGCGGCCGACGCTCGGGGCCCCGCCCGCGTCGGTCTCTGTACTGCCTGCCTCGCTGACCATGTGCTGCCTTCCCGGCTCCTGTGCTGCTGCCGTCACCGGCTCCTCCGTCTGTCGCGGCTCACATCGTGGCACGTACCGGGTCGTGGGGGTCCCCCTTGCTCGAGCGAAGTCGAGAGCTGGGGGGAGGCTGCGTCCCTCAGGTGTCGGTCCGATAACGGACCTGACAGCCCTTCTTATACACCCTTGACACCCCTAAAGGTCTAGGCCAAGCTCCCCGTACTGGTCTACACCATTAAAGACCAGGTTCCAGTCCCACGGGCAGATCTCGGTCCTATTGGTCGCTGCGGGTGGGGGGTTGACTGGCATCCCTTGAGGAGGGTGACGTGCAGCGCAAGCTCATAGCGGCCATCGGTGTCGCGGGCATGTTGGTGTCGATCGCGGCCTGCGGCAGCGACGACAGTGACGACAAGAAGGCCGGGGCGGACGGCTTCAAGGGGGAGACCCTGACGCTCTGGGCGATGGACGGTTCCACGCCCCCCGGCTGGTCCAAGGACGTGAAGGCCGCCTTCGAGAAGAAGACCGGCGCCAAGCTGAACGTCGAAGTCCAGCAGTGGAACGGCATCCAGCAGAAGCTGACGACGGCCCTCTCCGAGGAGAACCCGCCCGACGTCTTCGAGATCGGCAACACACAGACCGCCGCGTACGCCAAGACCGGCGGCCTCGCCGACCTCAGCGACCTCAAGAAGGGGCTCGGCGCCGACTGGACCGAGTCGATCAACAAGTCCTCGGTCGTGGACGGCAAGCAGTACGCCGCCCCGTGGTTCGTCCTGAACCGCGTCGTGATCTACAACAAGAAGGTCTGGGCCGACGCCGGCATCAAGGACACCCCCAAGACCCGCGCCGAGTTCCTCAAGGACCTCAAGCAGGTCGGCTCCAAGACCGAGGCCGAGCCGATCTACCTGCCGGGCCAGAACTGGTACCACTTCGTCGGCCTGACCCTCGGCGAGGGCGCCGAACTGGTCAAGAAGGACGGCGACAAGTACGTCTCCAACCTCGCCGACCCCAAGGTCGCCGCGGCCATGAAGACGTACAAGCAGTTCGCGGACCTCTCCAAGGCCCCCAAGAACAAGGACGAGGCCACCCCGCAGCAGGCCGAGGTCTTCGCCAAGGGCAAGACCGGCGCCTTCATCGGGATGAGCTGGGAGGCCGCGACCGCGATCAAGGCCAACCCGAAGATCGAGAAGGATATCGGCTACTTCACGATCCCCGGCGCCACCACCGCCAAGCCCGAGGGTGTCTTTCTCGGCGGCTCAAACCTCGCCGTCGCCGCGACCAGCAAGAAGCAGGAGCTCGCCAAGGAGTTCCTGAAGATCGCGCTGAACGACGAGCACGAGGGCGCGCTCGCCAAGGAAGGCGGCGTCATCCCGAACAAGCAGTCCCTGGAGGCCCAGCTCAAGGGCAACCCGGCCGCCGAGGCCATGGCCCCCGCCACCGCCGGCGGCGGCACCACGCCGCTGATCCCGGAGTGGGCCGCGGTGGAGAACCCGCCGAACCCGATCAAGAGCTACATGACCGCGGTCCTTGGCGGTAAGTCGAACACCGATGCCGCCAAGCAGGTCGAGGGCGAGTTCAACAAGCGTCTGTCGCAGAAGCAGTAGCAGAAGCAGTAAGGGCGCGCTCCAGCCGGGGACTTCGGGCCCGGGGTGTCATCCGCCCCCGGGCCCGCTGCCCCGGCACAGCGCTGCGTTCCGCGATGCCCAGCGATGCCCACGAAAGAGATGGCGAGCATGACCGTGCAGACCGAACGGCCGCCCTCCGGCCCGACGGAGGATCTGAAATCGGACGGACGGCCGGGGGATCCGGGCAAGCCCCGCGAGCGGGCCAGGTCGCTCGCGCCCTACCTGCTACTGCTGCCCGCGATCGCGGCCACCCTGGTGTTCCTCGGCTGGCCCTTGGTCAACAACGGGATCCTGTCGTTCCAGAACCTCAACATGAGGCAGTTCATCCTCCACCTCACCGAGTGGAACGGGATCGACAACTTCAAGGACGTCCTCGCCGGTGAGGACTTCTGGCGGGTCACGGGCCGCTCGATCGCGTTCACCGCGGTCAACGTCGTACTCATCATGGTGCTCGGCACCCTGGTGGGCCTGCTGCTCGCGCGGCTCGGCAAGCGGATGCGCGTACTGCTCCTCGTCGGACTCGTGCTCGCCTGGGCGATGCCGGTCATCGCATCGACGACCGTCTACCAGTGGCTGTTCGCGACGCGCTTCGGTGTCGTCAACTGGGTCCTCGACAAGGCCGGCTGGCACTCGATGGCCGAGTACGACTGGATGGGCAGCCAGTACTCCACCTTCTTCGTGGTCATCGTCCTGATCGTCTGGCAGTCGATCCCGTTCGTGGCGATCAACCTGTACGCCGCGACGACGACGATCCCGAAGGAGCTCTACGAAGCCGCGTCACTGGACGGCGCCGGCGCGTGGAAGCGCTTCACCAACGTCACGATGCCCTACCTGCGGCCCTTCCTCTACGCGACGACGTTCCTCGAGATCATCTGGGTCTTCAAGGCGTTCGCACAGGTCTTCGCGCTCAACGAGGGCGGCCCCGACCGGCTCACCGAGATCCTGCCCGTCTACGCCTACATCGAGGGCATGGGCAACCAGCACTTCGGCATGGGTGCGGCGATTGCGCTGCTCACCATCGTCATCCTGCTGTCCCTGACCGCCTTCTATCTGCGGATCGTGCTCAAGCAAGAGGAGGACGAGCTGTGACGAGCACCGCTTCGTCGACGTCCCGCCGTGGTCACCGTAGCCGCCGCATCCGCCGTATCTGGCCCAACGCGGTGGCCGTCGTACTCTTCATCGGCTTCGTCTTCCCGGTCTACTGGATGTTCGCCACGGCCTTCAAGCCGACCGGCGACATCATCAGCGAGGACCCGGTGTGGTTCCCGACCGACGCGACGTTCGAGCACTTCAAGACGGCCATCGAGGCCGACCACTTCTGGACCATGGTCGGCAACTCCCTCACCGTCACGGTCCTCGCCGTGGTCTTCTCGCTGATCATCGGCCTCGCGTCGGCGTTCGCGCTCGCCCGGATGCGGTTCAAGGGCCGCAAGGGCTTCATCATCGGCTTCATGCTCGCCCAGATGGCGCCCTGGGAAGTCATGGTCATCGCGATCTACATCATCGTGCGCGACGCCGACATGCTGAACAGCCTGGTCCCGCTCACCCTCTTCTACATGGTGATGATCCTGCCCTTCACGCTCCTGACACTGCGCGGCTTCGTCGCCGCGGTGCCGCGCGAGCTGGAGGAGTCGGCCATGGTGGACGGCTGTTCACGGATGCAGGCGTTCCGCCGGGTCATCCTGCCGCTGCTCGCACCGGGCCTGATGTCCACCTCGCTCTTCGGCTTCATCACCGCCTGGAACGAATTCCCGCTCGTCCTTGTCCTCAACAAGGAGGCGGATGCCAAGACGCTGCCGGTGTGGCTCTCCGGCTTCCAGACAGCCTTCGGAGACGACTGGGGTGCCACCATGGCCGCTGCCTCGCTCTTCGCCATCCCGATCCTGGTCCTCTTCGTCTTCCTGCAGCGCAGGGCCGTCAGCGGTCTGACCGACGGCGCCGTGAAGGGATAACACGCTTTATGACGACACTCACCCGCCCCACCGACACCTTGACCCGCGACGCCCTGACGGTCCTCCAGCCCGGCTTCGTCGGGACGAGCGCGCCGGACTGGCTGCTCCGCAGGATCGGCGAAGGCCTCGCGTCGGTCGGCCTGTTCGGCCGGAACATCGCATCGCCCGAACAACTGGCCGCGCTGACCGCCCAGTTGCGTGCCGAGCGCGACGACGTCCTGGTTGCCATCGACGAGGAAGGCGGTGACGTGACCCGACTGGAGGTCCGCTCCGGCTCCTCCTTCCCCGGCAACCACGCGCTCGGCGCGGTCGACGACACGGCACTCACCCGTGACGTGGCGGCCGAGCTCGGCCGCCGCCTGGCCGCCTGCGGGGTCAACCTCAACTGGGCGCCGTCGGCGGACGTCAACTCCAACCCCGACAACCCCGTCATCGGCGTACGCTCCTTCGGCGCGGACCCGCTCCTGGTCGCGCGGCACACCGCCGCGTACGTGGAGGGGCTGCAGTCCGTGGGCGTCGCCGCCTGCACCAAGCACTTCCCGGGGCACGGCGACACCGCGGTCGACTCGCACCATGACGTGCCGCGCATCGGGGTGGACTCCGAGGTCCTTCGGGCGCGTGACCTGGCGCCGTTCCGGGCGGCGATCGCCGCGGGCTCGCGAGCGGTGATGAGCGCGCACATCCTGGTCCCGTCCCTGGACGCGGAGTACCCGGCGACGCTCTCGCGCCGCATCCTGACAGGCATCCTGCGCGAAGAACTGAACTACGACGGCCTGATCGTCACGGACGGCATGGAGATGCAGGCCATCTCCGCCACCTACGGCATCGAGCGCGGCAGCGTCCTCGCCATCGCCGCGGGCGCCGACGCGATCTGCGTGGGCGGCGGCCTCGCGGACGACGACACGGTGCTGCGCCTGCGCGACGCGCTGGTCGCGGCCGTCCGCTCCGGCGAACTCTCGGAAGAGCGCCTCGCCGATGCGGCCACGCGTGTACGAGCGCTGGCCCACTGGACTTCGGTGCCGGGCGCGGCCAAGCGTCCGGGGGGCGCGCCCGGCACCGAGATCGGCCTGACCGCGGCCCGCCGCGCCCTGACGGTCACCCGGGGCGAGTCCTACACGGCCCCGCTCACCGATCCTCCGTACGTCGCCGCGTTCACCCCGATGGCCAACATCGCGGTGGGTGACGAGACCCCGTGGGGCGTGGCAGCGGAGCTGGAGCGCCTGCTGCCGGGCACGGAGACGGGCAGCTTCACGGGCGCCGACGCGGGTGCGCTGGCCCTCGCGGAGGCGGGGGAGCGGCGGGTGGTGGCGGTGGTCCGCGATGCCCACCGGCACGCGTGGATGGCGGAGTCTCTGGACGTGCTGCTCTCGGCCCGCCCGGACACCATCGTCGTCGAGATGGGCGTCCCCCAGTCCCCGCCGACGGGCTCCCTCCACATCGCCACACATGGCGCGGCAAGGGTCTGCGGCTTGGCGGCGGCAGAGGTCATCACGGGGGCCTAGAAAGCGCCCCGTAAGGGGCGCGGGGCTGTGACACCTACGGCTCCGCCGCGCGGGCGCGCCCAGCCCCCACGCACCGGCCGGTGTGGCTACAAACAACAAGGTGCCGGGGCACCCCCCAGCAGGTGGCGCCCCGGCACCCTCGCATAAGGCCCAGGGGCCCGCCTAAAGCCCCTGCCAGGCCGGCTTCGCCGCAAACGTGGCCCGAAAGTACTCCCCAAGCTTCAACTTGGAAGCAGCAGCCTCATCCACGACAACGGTGGCATGTCGGTGCAATTGCAGAGCCGAAGCCGGAACAACCGCCGCTACCGGCCCCTCCACAGTCGCCGCCACCGCATCCGCCTTGCCCTCACCCGTGGCGAGCAGCACCAGATGCCGGGCTTCGAGGATCGTCCCGATCCCCTGAGTGATCACGTGGTGCGGGACCTGCTCGATGTCCCCGTCGAAGAAGCGCGCGTTGTCCACCCGCGTCTGCTGCGTCAGCGTCTTGATCCGCGTGCGCGAGGCGAGCGAGGAGCAGGGTTCGTTGAACCCGATGTGCCCGTCCGTGCCGATCCCGAGCAGCTGGAGGTCCACACCCCCGGCGTCCGCGAGTGCTTGGTCGTACGCCTCACAGGCCGCCTGCACATCCTCCGCGCTGCCGTCGGGCCCCATGAAGGACTTCTCGCTGAGCCCCAGCGGCTCGACGACCTCGCGCAGCACCACGGAGCGGTAGGACTCGGGGTGCCCGGCGGGCAGCCCCACGTACTCGTCGAGCTGGCAGATCCGCGCCCGCGAGGCATCCACGGCACCGGAGCCGACCTTGGCGGCCAGGGCTTCGTAGATGGGCAGCGGGGTGGATCCGGTGGCGACACCGAGCAGGGCGTCAGACTTACGGCGCACCAGGGCGGCCATGGCCTCCGCGATGAGCTCGCCGCCTGCCTTGGCGTCCGGGACGATGACAACTTCCACGCTGGGCCTGCCGATCTGGAGAGGGGACTCACGGGTCTGGGAGGGACCCACGGGGGACTATGTGGTATAGACCAATCTAGCAGAGCTGGCCCGCCAGAGCCCAGGTTCCAGGCTCAGAGTTCCCGCATTCCATGCTCGACTCTCCGACCAGGCCCCGCCCGTCGAGCAGGCCCCGCCCGTCGAGCAGGCCCCGCCCGTCCAGCAAGCGCCCGCCCGTCGACCAAGCCTCCCCCGTCGACCCAGCGCCCGCCCGTCACAGCCCGAGCGCCGATCCTCCCGTCGCGTCGATGTACTGCCCGGTGATCCAGCGTGCGTCGTCCGAGGCGACGAAAGTGACGATGTCCGCCACGTCGGCGGGCTGGCCTATGCGGCCGAAGGCCGAGTAACCGGCCATCTCGGTGTGCTGGCCATCGGGGATGCCGGTCATCATCTCCGTCTCGATGATTCCCGGCGCCACCGCGTTGACCGTGATCCCGCGCGGGCCAAGATCCTGCGCCAGTGTGTGTGTCAGAACGTTCAGCGCGCCCTTGGTCATCGAGTACCCGATGGTGAGCGGGAAGGCGATGCGGGTGACGCCGGACGAGATGTTGATGATCCGGCCGCCGTCGCGCAGCCGGTCGAGGCCCTGCTGGATGATGAAGAACGGCGCCTTCGTGTTCACCGCGAACACCCGGTCGAAGTCCGCCTCCTGGACTTCTCCCATGTGGCTGTACAGCCCGATGCCCGCGTTGTTCACCAGGATGTCCAAGCCGTCCGCATGCCGGTCGAACTCGGCCCAGAGCGCCTCGGCATCGCCGGGCACCCCCAGCTCCGCACGGAACGCGAAGGCCGATCCGCCCGCTGCCTCGATCGCCGTGACTGTCTCCTTCGCGGCCGTCTCGTTGCTGCCGTAATGCACGGCGACCTGTGCGCCGTCCCGCCCGAGTCGCTCGGCGATACCCCGCCCGATGCCGCGGCTGCCGCCCGTGACCAGTGCCGTCTTCCCCGTAAGCGCGCCCATGGGAGCCGCCCCCTCTTTGCTTGGTGAGTTCCGCTGGATATTTCTCTAGCGGTCGCTACAGAAAAAACCGTAGCCGACTCCGCGCCGTTTTACTAGCGCCCGCTATAGAATTCACCCCATGGCGACGAAACAGCGTGGACGCCCCCGCTCCTTCGACCGCGAGACCGCGCTGGAGCAGGCCATCCGCACCTTCTGGGAACAGGGATACGAGGCGACATCGGTCACGGACCTCACCCGGGCCATGGGCATCGGCGCCCCGAGCATGTACGCGGCCTTCGGTGACAAGCAGTCACTGTTCGAGGAGGTCGTGCGGGTATACGGGCAGACGCACGGCGCCTTCGGTGAGCGCGCCTTCGCGGAGGAGCCGACCGTCCGCGACGGAGTCGCGCGCATGTTGCACGAGGCTGCGGAGAAGTACACGGAAGCCGGTCACCCCCGCGGCTGCCTCGTCATCTACGCCGCGACGAACTGCGCGACGCCCGAGGTCGAGGAAGGCCTGCGCGAGCGGCGCAACGCCAACATCAGCTCCATCGAGACGCGCATCAGGGCCGCCGTCGCGGAGGGTGAGCTGCCCCCGGCCACCGACGCCCCCGCCCTGGCCCGCTACACCGGAGCCGTACTGCAGGGCATGTCCCAGCAGTCCCGCGACGGTGCGACCAGGCGGGAGCTCGAAGTCGTCGCCGAGCTGGCCATGCGCGCCTGGCCCGAAAGAGAGCAACAAACATCCGCCGGCGCGTAGACACAGGATAATGGTCTAGTCCACAATGCGTGGGTAAAGCATCCGTCCTTCCCGCACAGGAGGGCGGACCGAGGAACCGGCACTCTCTGCCCTGACCGTGTCGGATCCTCCGACCGGCCTTCCGGTACCGCACATTCCGGTGGTCGGTGTTCCTGAAGGGCTGCGGTGCCGTGGGTGGGTTGAGGGTCCCGCCCTGGCGCCGCGGCTCGTCGGGAATCTCCCGGAGCGGACCCGCCGGACGTGCCAGGTACGCTCGCACACGTGCCCTCCATGAACGACCTCGTACGCCAGCACACCGCTCTCGGTGACTCCGATCTCGAGTGGCTCCATCTGCTGGTCTCGGAGTGGCAGCTGCTCTCCGACCTTTCCTTCGCCGACCTCGTGCTGTGGGTTCCCACCCGCGACGGCACCCGGTACGTCTCCGTCGCGCAGATGCGGCCCAACACCGGCCCCACCTCCTACCAGGACGACATGGTCGGCCACCTCGTCCCGCGCGGTCGCCGCCCGCTGCTCGACGCCGCCCTGGACGAGGGCCGCATCGTGCGCGAGGGCGACCCCGAGTGGCGCGAAGAGGTGCCGGTGCGGGTCGAGTCCATTCCCGTACGCAGGGAAGGGCGCGTCCTGGGGGTCATCGCCCGCAACACCAATCTGCTCACTGTGCGTACTCCTTCGCGCCTGGAGCTGACCTACCTCCAGTCGGCATCCGACCTGGCCCAGATGATCGCCGCGGGATCCTTCCCGTTCCCCGGCCAGCAGGTCGACATGGACGCCTCCCCGCGCGTGGGCGACGGTCTGCTCCGTCTCGACGCCGACGGCATCGTCCAGTACGCGTCGCCGAACGCGCTCTCCGCGTACCACCGCCTCGGCCTCGCCGCCGACCTGGTCGGTCATCACCTCGGCACGGCGACCGCCGAACTCGCCCCGTCCCGCGGCCCGGTGGACGAGGCGCTCGCCAAGGTCGCGAGCGGCTGGGCGCCCCGCGAGTTCGAGATCGAGGGGGGCGACGGTGTGATCCAGCTCCGCGCGATCCCGCTCAAGCCCAAGGGGCCCCGCATCGGTTCTCTCGTTCTCCTTCGCGACGTCACCGAACTGCGCCGCCGAGAGCGGGAGTTGATCACTAAGGACGCCACCATCCGGGAGATCCACCACCGGGTGAAGAACAACCTCCAGACGGTCGCCGCACTCCTTCGCCTACAGGCCCGCCGCATCGACTCCGACACCGGCCGCGAGGCCCTCGAAGAGGCCGTACGCCGCGTGGGCTCCATCGCGATCGTGCACGAGACGCTCTCCCAGACCCTGGACGAGCGAGTGGAGTTCGACGAGATCGCCGACCGCGTCCTCGCGATGGTCGCCGAGATCTCGCCCGGCAAGGTCACGGGCCGGCGCACCGGACGCTTCGGCATCCTGGACGCCGAGGTCGCGACCCCGCTGTCGATGGTCCTCACGGAAGTTCTGCAGAACGCCTTGGAGCACGGCTTCCAGGAAGGCGACACCGGAACGGTCGAGGTGTCCGCGGTGCGCGGCGGCACCAGCAAGGACGGCCGTCTCCTGATCACCGTCCAGGACGACGGCGTCGGCCTGCCCGACGGCTTCGATCCGCACCGCTCGGGCAATCTCGGCCTGCAGATCGTGCGCACCCTGGTCGAGGGCGAGATGGGTGGCGCGTTCGACATGGTGCCGGCCCCGGAGCGCGGCACGCAGGTCATCCTCGACATTCCGGTGAGCGTCGACAAGTAGCGCCGTGGCGCCGGGTAGCCGTGGCGCCAGGTATACGGCAGATCGCATACGACGCAGTGCCATACCGCATACCGCATACCGCATACCGCATACGAAAAGCAGCGAGCCCCGGACCGAAGTGGTCCGGGGCTCACTGCTCACGTTGCGTTGCGCATCGGGGGTACTGCGCGGCTGCGGCTCGGGGGCGGGAGATGCGTACTCGCTGTACGCGCCGCCAAGCTCAGGCTCGTAGGGGGCGTGACCGTCAGGCGCTTGCCTGGCGTGCACGGTTGCGAGCGGCACGGCGCTTCATTGCGCGGCGCTCGTCCTCGCTGAGGCCACCCCAGACGCCGGAGTCCTGGCCGGACTCGAGCGCCCACTGCAGGCACTGCTCCATGACGGGGCAGCGACGGCAGACGGCCTTGGCTTCCTCGATCTGCAGCAGCGCAGGACCGGTGTTGCCGATGGGGAAGAAGAGCTCGGGGTCTTCCTCGCGGCAAACGGCGTTGTGACGCCAGTCCATGGCTGCTACCTCTCCTTGGTATTACATGCAAGTTGCTTGTGAATGTGAACGCTTTCACGAATCCCTCGACGACGGAAGGGACTTTCGTCACATACGCGACGATGTCCTATGTGTTGAGGAGGGGGTTCTGGCTCTCTGTGGGGCCGATGTTGCGGGCCGTCCCGATCGCCATGTAGAGATTCGCAAACCTCGGCGGCGGATACAACCCCTTCAGGCAAGTTTTTTTTGATTCCTCAGTGTCGGCTGGGTCACAGCCGTACTTCTATGGGGTGGACCCTGGCCTAAACGTTCGAGTGAAAGGACTTTGGCCCCTTCTACTCACACAATCACACGCAGTGCACGGCGTACGCCTGTGAACGTCACGCTCGTGCGCAGCCCCAGGTGGTCACCGTCCATCTGGAGGGGGAGCGGCACCTTCGAATGCAAGGTGAAGTCGGTGAGGTCATGGAGCGTGACCGCGTGCTTGCCGTGTGGTCCGCGATCGGGCGTCGACGTCAGGAGCTGCGTCCCGTAACGGGCCACGGCGGTGGTGGAGAGCTTGCTCAGACCGAGCACGTCCAGGCCGGTGTCGAAGGAGGCCTGCGGGGACGCGTACATCGGGCGATTGCCCAGGTAGGTGTAGGGAGAGGTGTTGCAGACTATGGAGAGCACGAGGTCGGTCACCGGGTCCTCGCCGGCCCGTTCCAGCGTGATCATTCCGTGCCTGCGGTGCGGCTCGTCGAGGAACTGACGGAACACCTGGCGCAAATACAGCGCATGGGTGGACCGCTTACCGCGCTCCCTCTGTTGTTCGACCCGTCCCACCACTCCCGCGTCGAATCCGAATCCGGCGGCGAAAGTGAACCAGCGCGCCGGTACGGCTTCGTCCTCCGTGCCGGGGGTGCCCGACACCTGCCCCAGGCTCACTGTGCGTTCGCTGTCCTCACGGAGTGCGTCGAGCAGTGCGCCGGTCGCCTCCACGGCGTCGTTGGGAAGGCCGAGGGCGCGGGCGAAGACATTGGTGGAGCCGCCGGGCACGACGGCCAGGCGGGGCAGGCGGTCCGGGGCGGGGCCGTTGTGCAGCAGACCGTTGACCACCTCGTTGACCGTGCCGTCGCCGCCCAGGGCGACGACGAGATCGATGTCCTTGCTGTCCGCGGCCTGTCTGCCGAGGTCCCGGGCGTGACCGCGGTACTCCGTGGTGACCGCCTCGAGCTTCATCTCGCTCGCCAGCGCATGGATCAGTACGTCACGCGTGCGCGCGCTGGTGGTGGTTGCCGCTGGGTTGACCACAAGGAGTGCACGCATGCGAAGCAGCGTACCTAGCGCTCTTTACCCGGCCTAGACCGAGGGGGCGGACCGAGGGCCGGAGCGTGGATACGCAGAGCTACCCTGCATGGGTGAGTACTGAGCCGAAGCCCACCCCCGAAGCCCCGGAATCAGGCCCCCGTCCCGGGCGTCTGACGGCCGCGGCGGCCCTCGCCGCGCTGGAGGGCGTCGCACTCATCGCCGCGGGTGTCTACATGCTCGTGATGGGCCTCGCGGGTGACCCCGACAACCCGGAACAGGCCACGACGGGCGGCATCACGCTGATCGTCCTCGCGCTCCTGCCCCTGCTCGCCGCCCGCGGTCTCCTGCGCCGCCGCAGCTGGAGCCGGGGGCCCGCGATCATCACGCAGATCATGGCGCTGCCGGTGGCCTGGCAGCTGCTGCAGGCCGACAGCATGGCCATCCCGGCCGGGATCGTGCTCGCCGCCGTCGCGGTGGCCGCGCTCGTCCTGCTCGTGAATCCCACCACGACCGAGGCCCTCGGCATCCGGGGCCCCGGCAACGCACAGGACGACGTGAAGTAGCCGTCGTGCCGTAGCCGTCCCGAAGTGACTGTTCCGAAGGAGCAGGCCCGGAGGGGCGGCCTGCTCCTCCGCCTACTCCTCGACGAGGAGCTTCTCGCGCAGTTGCGCGAGTGTGCGGGCGAGGAGCCGGGAGACGTGCATCTGGGAGATGCCGACCTCCTGGGCGATCTGCGACTGCGTCATGTTGCCGAAGAACCGCAGCAGCAGGATCCGCTTCTCGCGGGGCGGGAGGTCCTCCAGGAGCGGCTTGAGGGACTCCCTGTACTCGACGCCCTCCAGGGCCTCGTCCTCGGACCCCAGGGTGTCCGCGACCGCCGGGGACTCGTCGTCCGTGTCCGGGACGTCCAGGGACAGCGTGGAGTACGCGTTGGCCGACTCCAGGCCCTCGAGGACCTCCTCCTCGGAGATGCCCAGCTTCTCGGCGAGCTCATGCACCGTGGGCGAGCGGCCGTGCAGCTGGGACAGTTCGGCGGTCGCCGTGGTCAGCGCGAGCCTGAGCTCCTGAAGACGCCGCGGAACCCGGACCGCCCAGCCCTTGTCGCGGAAGTGGCGCTTGATCTCGCCGACGACCGTGGGCGTCGCGTACGTGGAGAACTCCACGCCCCGCTCCGGGTCGAAACGGTCCACAGACTTGATCAGGCCGATGGTGGCGACCTGCGTCAGGTCGTCGAGGGGCTCGCCGCGGTTGCGGAACCGGCGGGCCAGGTGCTCGACGAGCGGCAGGTGCATACGGACCAGCCGATTGCGCAGCTGCGCGTACTCGGGGCTGCCACTCTCCAGCTCGCGCAGCTCGATGAACATCGCGCGTGCACCACTGCGGTCCTGCGGATTGTGCCGGGTGTAGCGCTGCTGCTCGCCGTGTTCGCTCATGTATCCCGCCCGTTGCGCGCCGCCCGGGTCGGAGGGCTTCGCGCGCTCCTCCTGGGCGGTCGGCTCTGCCTGCTCCGACGCATCAGCCACAGTCGAGGGACCCGGCTGCTCCGGGTCCTCCGGATGCGGCCTGGCCTGCTGCTCGGGGATGCTCGTGAGGGCCGGCTCCGCCGGAGCCTGGCGCCCCCTCGTCGGTGTCCCTCCCCGACCTCCGGGCAGGCCCCCTGTGCCGCGCTCTTCGTCCCGCACCGGTCCGTCCCCGTCCCTCACGCCGGCCCGGGTCCCGCGCCGCGCTTCTTGTAGAGGCTGATCGAGACGGTGTTGTCCTCGGCCACGGTGGAGTCGACCTGACCCGCGAGGGCGGACAGCACAGTCCAGGCGAAGGTGTCCCGCTCCGGTGCCCGGCCGTCGGTGGTCGGGGCCGAGACGGTCACTTCCAGAGAGTCGTCGACGAGGCGGAAGACGCAGCTGAGCACCGAGCCGGGCACGGCCTGCTGGAGCAGGATCGCGCAGGCCTCGTCGACCGCGATGCGGAGGTCCTCGATCTCGTCGAGAGTGAAGTCCAAACGCGCCGCGAGACCGGCCGTGGCCGTACGCAGCACCGACAGGTAGGCACCCGCAGCCGGGAGGCGGACCTCGACGAAGTCCTGATTCCCGGGCTCGCCTGCGATCTGGGACACCCTCACCTCCAAGGTGGTACAAGCACTTTCGGGGCTCCAGGGCCGCCGTCGAGCGACGGTCCGGACTGCGTCACACGGGTAACGCACCACGTAGTTCTGCGGTGACGCTACCGCGCTCCCCAGTTCCGTGTCCCGGGGACCCCACTCCGTTGCTGTCACTCATAGTAAGCCTACGGGTACGGACAGTGGCTAGGGGTCTCACGGTCCCAATTGGAGAGTACGGGCGTCGGGTTGACGTACCCAGGCCTCAGACGATCGAACCGTCCACGAAGCACCAACGCCAGCTCTCGCCTGGTTCGAAGGTCCTCATCACCGGGTGCCCGGTGTCCTTGAAGTGTGCCGTCGCATGGCGGAAAGGTGAGGAGTCGCAGCAGCCCACATGCCCGCAGTCCAGACAGAGCCGCAGTTGCACCGGGTGACTGCCGGCCGCGAGGCACTCCAGACAGGTGTCGCTCAGCGGCGTGGGCTCAGGGTGCGGCAGCGCTGCTACATGCGGGCACTCGTTCATGATTGCCAGGTTACGACGGGAACGTGTATCGGGGAGGGCCCGGCCGATGGATGTACTGCCACTGGTGGCACTGATCGCGGCTTGCGCCGCGGTGGCCGGAGCCGCGCGCTGGACGCCGGTGCCCGCGCCGCTGCTGCTCGTCGCGGTGGGGCTCGTCGCCGCCTACGTGCCCGGGGTCCCCGACTACCACCTGGACCCGCACATCGTGCTGCCGCTGATCCTGCCGCCCCTGCTGCACACCGCGGCCCTGGAGAGCTCCTACCTGGACCTGCGCGCCAACCTCAGGCCCGTGGCGCTGCTCTCGGTCGGGTACACGCTGTTCGCGACCCTCGCCGTGGGCTGGCTGGCGTATCTGCTGATCCCCGACCTGCCGCTGACCGCCGCGCTGGTCCTCGGGGCGGTGATCGCGCCGCCGGACGCCGTGGCGGCCACGGCCATCGCGCGGAAGGTGGGGCTGCCGTCGCGGCTCACCACGATCCTCCAGGGCGAGTCCCTGGTGAACGACGCGACCGCGATCACCGCCTACAAGGTCGCCCTGGCGGCGGCCGTCGGCGAGGGCGCGAGCTGGGCGGGCGGGATCTGGGAGTTCCTGGTGGCCGCGGTCGGCGGGGTCGGCGTCGGGCTGATCCTCATGGTGCCGATCCACTGGCTGCGCAGGCACATGAAGGAGGCGATGCTCCAGAACACCCTCTCCTTGCTGATCCCCTTCGTCGCGTACGCCGCCGCCGAGCAGGTCGGCGCCTCCGGAGTGCTCGCCGTGGTCGTCGTCGCCCTGTTCCTGGGGCACCGCTCCTGGGAGGTCGACTTCGAGACGCGGCTCCAGGAGGCCGCGGTGTGGAAGGTGGTCGCGTTCATCCTGGAGTCGGCGGTCTTCGGGCTCATCGGCCTGCAACTGCCGCTCGTGCTCAAAGGGCTCGGTGAGTACAGCGGAGTGGAGGCGGTCTGGTACGCCCTCGGCGTCTTCTTCTTCGTCGTCCTCGTGCGCTTCGTGTGGTCGTACCCGGCGACCTATCTGCCGCGGATCCTGTCCACGCGGATCAAGGAGCGGGAGAGCGACATGGACTGGCGGCGGCCGCTGATCGTCAGCTGGGCGGGGATGCGCGGAGTGGTGTCCCTGGCGATCGCGTTCTCGATCCCGCTCGTCATGGACGACGGGGAGCCGTTCCCCGCACGCAACCTCGTCCTGTTCCTGACCTTCACCACCGTGATCGGCACGCTGGTCGTCCAGGGGCTCTCGCTGCCGTGGCTGATCCGGGTCCTGAAACTGCCCGGCAGGGACACGCAGGCGGAGACGCTCGCGGAGGCGCAGGCGCAGAACGCCGCCTCACAGGCCGCGGAGCAGCGAGTGGACGAACTGATGGAGGACGAGCGCAATTGCCTCCCACAGCCCCTCCAGGACCGTCTGCGGACCGTCCTCGAGCGGCGCCGCAACTCCGTGTGGGAGCGGCTCGGGCAGCCCAACCCGGTGACGGGGGAATCGGCGGACGACACCTACCGCCGGCTCGCCAGGGAGGCGATCGCCGCGGAGCGGGAGGTGTTCGTGAGGATGCGGGACGAGCGGCGCATCGACGACGAGATGATGCGGACGCTCCTGCGGAAGCTGGACCTGGAGGAGGCGGCGGCCTACCGGGAGGTCGAGGACTGAGCCGTCGGAGGCGGTGGCTCCGCCGCCGTGATCACAGCCGTGACCTTGGTGCCCGGCGGGAAAGCGCCCTCTTCGGAGAGGGCTGTCAGCGCGTAGAGGAGCTTGGCCACGTAGACACGCTCCACGGGCAGGCCGTGCCGGTCCTCGAAGTCGTTTGCGAACGCGGTGAGTTCGGGGGGCGTGCGGGCGTAGCCGCCGAAGTGGAAGCGGTCGTCCAGACGCCAGTTCGGAGTAGGGGCGCCGAAGGCCCGCTGTTGCAGCGCCTGTATCTCGGGGCCGAGGAAGCCGCCCTTCAGTACGGGTATGCCGATGGCGCTCTGGTCCGCGGCGAGGCCCGCGGCCATTCCAGCCAGGGTGCCGCCGGTGCCGCAGGCCACGGCCGCGATGTGCGTATGTCCGCGGAGTTCCTCGCCCAGTGCCGTACAGCCCCGTACGGCCAGGGAATTGCTGCCCCCTTCGGGGATCACGTAAGGGTTGTCGACGCCGGTCGCGCTGAGGATGGCTGACAGGACCGCGGGATCGGTCTTCTGGCGGTACGTCGATCTGTCGACGAAGTGCAGGCGCATTCCGTCAGTCGTGCATTGCGTCAGTGACGGGTTCAGAGGGCGCCCGGCGAGCTCGTCGCCGCGGACTATCCCGATGGTGGCCATGCCGAGGATGCGCCCCGCGGCGGCCGTCGCCCTGAGGTGGTTGGAGTAGGCCCCGCCGAAGGTCAGCAGCGTTTCGTGGCCCGCGGCGACCGCGGCGTCCAGGTTCAGGGCGAGCTTGCGGTACTTGTTGCCCGGCAGGTCCGGGTGGATCAGGTCGTCCCGCTTGAGCGTGAGGGTCGCGCCGTGCCGCGTGAACCGGTCGTCCCGGAGCTCTTGGAAGGGCGACGGGAGGCGGGGGCCCAGGTGGGGCGGCGGGGTGGTTCTCACCTTGCCATTGTGCACGCGCCTTGGCGGCTGAGGTGGGCAAGCGTCGTGCCGTACGGAGCGGGTACGGAGCGCTTGCCCACTACGGGAGGCAGCCGGGCCGGGTGCCGGTTGGGATTACTTGAGGCGGGCTTCGATGCGGGCCCGCATGGACTTCATGGTGAAGCCCCGGGGGTCCTGCTTGCCCGGCTGCCACTCCAAGTGGCCGATCACCGAGCGTTCCGTCCAGCCGTGGTGGCGGCAGATGGCTGCCGAGACCCTCTCGATGGCATCGAGCTGGGCATCGGGCCAGGGGTCCTCGCCGTCGCCGAGGTTCTCGCACTCGAAGCCGTAGAAGTGGCGGTTTCCGTCGGTGTTCGCCTCGTTGTCCGGCGGGAGCGCCTTCTCGGCGATGACGGCGCGCAGGACGTCGTCGTCGCCGAGGCCCGCGTGGTTGGCGCGGCCGTAGCCGACGAGGTGGACGCGGCCGTCCTTCGTGATGACGCCGTGGCAGAGCGGACCCGGCAGCGAGGCGTGGCCGTCGCGGCAGATCTCCACCGTCCGCTGGCTGCCCGAAGTGACGGTGTGGTGGATCATCACGCCGTGCACCGGGCCCCACGGCCCCTTGTGGTTGCGGTTGTGGTGACGCCAGTCGCCGACTTCGACGATCGTCACACCTTCGTCCTTGAGGGCGTCGAGGAAACTGCCCGCGGACATGGGTGGGGCCATGGCCGACTCCTTCGCGGAGCACGACGGCCGCCGGTCGCGGACCATCTCGTATGTCCGCTTTTACCGGAACCACGGTGCCCGGACCAGCCGTTCGGAACTATTCCGTAGCTGTTCGGGCACCGTGCGATTCGATTTGGTCAGCCGCGGTGGTCGCCGCTGTGCAGGAACGCGTCGCCGTTCGTGGCGATGTGGGCCTCCAGCGCCTGAAGGGCCTGCTGGGTGGCCTGGGGGGAGCCCGTGCCGCGCTGCTGTGCGTAGTACGCCGAGCCCAGCTTCTTCAGAAGGTCGCCGCCCGCGCGCTGCGCCTGGACGTCGTCGAGCTTCTGCTTGCCCTGGGTGAGTCCCCGCTGCGCCTGTTCCTTTGCGCGATCCAGGAAGCCTGCCATTGCCATCTCCTACGGATTGATGCGGATGGTGAGGTGGGGTGAGCGGTGGTGAGGGGCGTGTTCGGCGTATTCGGCGTTGTGCTTCGTTCAACGGATGCGCGGATCTTGGAGTTCCCCGGCGCCGGCACCGCAGCCGGCACCGCAGAGGCTCGTACGCGTGCGATTTCCCCGTATCGCGTGATCCATTCCCGCTCGTTTGTGTAATGGCGCGCCCACTCTCCGTACTGGAAAGCTTGTCGACGCAGATCACTTGATCGGGAGGGCATTGCCAATGTCGGTAGGCGAAGAGGTCCGTGCGGAACAGGCCAAGCCGCAGCAGAGCTTGGGTACTTCTGCCGCACGGAATCTGGCCACCACCACCAAGTCCGCGCCGCAGATGCAGGAGATCAGCTCACGCTGGCTCCTGCGGACACTGCCGTGGGTGCAGGTGAAGGGCGGTACGTATCGGGTGAACCGGAGGCTGAGCTATTCGGTCGGCGACGGCCGGGTGACGTTCGTGAAGACCGGTGACCAGGTGCAGGTCATCCCCGCGGAGCTCGGCGAACTGCCGGTCCTGCGGGAGTACGGGGACATCGAGGTCCTGAGCGAGCTGGCCCAGCGCTGCCGTCAGCGGGAGTTCGCCGCGGGTGAGGTCATCACGTCCTTCGGCAGCCAGGCCGACGAGGTGTTCCTGCTCGCCCACGGCAGGGTCGAGAAGATCGGCACAGGGCCCTACGGGGACGACACGGTCCTCGAGTCACTCGCCGACGGCTCGTACTTCGGCGAACAGGCACTGCTCGACCCGGAGGCCATCTGGGAGTACACGGCCCGCGCGGTGACCGCGTGCACCGTCCTCACGCTGCCCCGCCAGGACCTGGAGCAGGTCGCGGAGCGGGCGGGCTCACTCCGTGAGCATTTGCAGCGACTGCGGTCCATCCCGTCCCAGCGGACGAACAAGTTCGGCGAGGCGCCCATCGACCTCTCCGCGGGACATGTCGGCGAAGCGCACCTGCCGAGCACCTACGTCGACTATGAAGCCGCGCCGCGCGAGTACGAACTGAGCGTCGCCCAGACCGTGCTGCGCATTCACACGCGCGTGGCCGACCTCTACAACCAGCCGATGAACCAGACCGAGCAGCAGCTGCGGCTCACGGTCGAGGCGCTCAAGGAGCGCCAGGAGCACGAGCTGATCAACAACCGCGAGTTCGGACTGCTCAACAACTGCGAGTACGAACAGCGATTGCAGCCCCACGACGGCGTGCCGAGCCCCGACGACATGGACGAACTACTCAGCCGCAGGCGGGGTTCGAAGCTCTTCCTGGCCCACCCGCGCGCGATCGCCGCGTTCGGCCGCGAGCTCAACAAGCGCGGGCTCGTGCCGGAGACCATCGACATGGGGGGCAACCGCATCCCCACCTGGCGCGGTGTGCCGATCTTCCCGTGCAACAAGATCCCGGTCAGCGAGGAGCGCACCAGCTCGATCATCTGTATGCGTACGGGCGAGGAGGAGCAGGGCGTCATCGGCCTGCATCAGGTCGGCATCCCGGACGAGATCGAACCCAGCCTGTCCGTGCGCTTCATGGGAATCAGCGAGCAGGCGATCATCTCGTACCTGGTGTCGACCTACTACTCGGCCGCGGTGCTCGTGCCGGACGCCTTGGGCATCCTGGAGAACGTCGAGATCGGTCGCTGGCGGTGAGGCCGTGTCTGTGGACGTGCCGCCGGGTACACCCCTTGCGTACGCGCCCACAGGCCCAGGAACCGCCACCGTCCGCATCCTCCCCGGGGTGAGTCCATGACGGACATGACGACGGCCGCAACGGACACGACGACGGCCATGGAGGCGATGGCGAAGGGTGCCGCCGAGCAGGATCTCGCTGAGCACGACATCGCTGAGCAGGACATCGCCGAAGAGCACGAGGTGCACGAGGTGCACGAGTGGTCCGAAGCGGCTGAGGTGCTGGCGTCGGCGCGATTGCGTGTCGACCCGGAGCTGCGCCGGGCGATCGATTCGCTGCCCGGATCGATCCGCCGTATCGCGCTCTACCACTTCGGCTGGGAACACGCGGACGGCTCACCGGCGGCCGGGCACGCGGGCAAGGCGATCAGGCCCGCGCTCGTGCTCGCCGCGGTGCGGGCACTCGGCGGGGAGCCGGCCATGGCCGTCCGGGCCGCGGCAGCCGTGGAGCTGACCCACAACTTCACGCTCCTGCACGACGACGTCATGGACCACGACACCACCCGCAGGCACCGGCCCACCGCATGGACCGTGTTCGGTGAACCCGACGCGATCCTGGCCGGTGACGCACTCCAGGCGCTCGCGCAGCGGCTGCTCGCCGAGGACCCGCACCCCGGGGCCTCGGCGGCGGCGGCCCGGCTCTCCGCCTGCGTGGTGGAGCTCTGCGCGGGCCAGCACGCGGACTGCGCGCTCGAACGGCGCGGCCCGGACGAGGTCACGCTCGACGAGTGCCTCGCCACGGCCGAGGCCAAGACGGGGGCGCTGCTCGGCTGTGCCTGTGCGCTGGGCGCGCTGTACGCGGGCGCGGGGCGGAGGGAGGTGGAGGCGCTCGACGGGTTCGGCCGTGAGGCGGGGCTCGCCTTCCAGCTCATCGACGACGTGATCGGCATCTGGGGCGACCCGGGACACACAGGCAAGCCGGCCGGCGCCGACCTCGCCGTCCGTAAGAAGTCGTTGCCGGTGGTCGCCGCACTGGCGTCCGGCAGTCCGACCGCCGCCGAACTGGCCGAGCTGTACGGGCGTTCGCCTGCTGACGGTGACCTGGAACGCATGGCGCGCGCCGTCGAGGCGGCGGGCGGCAGGGACTGGGCGCTGCTGCACGCGGCGGACCGGATGTCCCGCGCGGTGAATCAGCTCGCCCGCGCGGTGCCGGTTCCGGCGGCGGCGGGCAGCCTGCTGGCACTCGCCGAGTTCGTGACGCGGCGTACGTACTAGGGGTCTTCTGAGGCATGTGCGTACCAGTGTCCTGCCCGGCGGATCAGGGCCAGGGCCAGGGCCGACCTGAACAGACCGACGAGCCCCGCACTCTGCCGAGATCCGGTCAGGGTGCGGGGCTCGCCCGTGTCCGGGGCCCCGATCACCTAGGCTGCAACCGAAAACAGCCGGGGCAACAGAGACGGCCGAGGCAACCGGTGGAGTGTGGCACGCAGTTGAGCGTGGCCGAGGGGCAAAAGGGGCGGGCAGTGGGCGTACTGATCCGGAGGGCGGGGGAGAGCGACAGGGCCGATGTGGTCCGGTTGCTCGACGATGCGTTCCGAGAAGATCCGGTGAGCAGTTGGGTCTTCCCCGGCGAGGAACACCGCCGCCGCAGGCACGGCGCTCTGATGGAGGCCTTCCTCGACATGGCGCTGAGCGAGGGATTTGTCGACATCACGGAGGACGGCGATGCCGTGGCGCTCTGGTGGTCCGTTCCCGCGGGCGAGCACGAGGGCGACGAAGACGGGCCCGCACAGCTCCGCGCGGCCGTCGACCCTGCCAATGAGCGGGTCGAGGAGATCGGCCGCCTGACCAGCGAGGCGCACCCGACCGACCGGGCCCACCAGTATCTGCACATGATCGGCGTGAGCTCCGAGCGGCAGGGCGAAGGGCTCGGCTCCGCGCTGATCGGTGCCGTACTCGAACGCTGCGACCGGGAGGGGCTGCACGCCTACCTGGAGGCGAGCAACAGCCGTAGCCGCGACCTGTACGCGCGGCTCGGATTCGTCTTCACCGGGGATGCGATCGACCTGCCGGACGGCCCGCGACTGTGGCCGATGTGGCGCGAACCCAAGCCGTGTGCCGCAGGCGGTTTCGACAGTCGTATCGACAGTGGTATCGACAGTGGTCTTTTCGCATAAAGTCGTTGCAGGTCCGCTGTGTTGTCCTCGGACTCGCTCCTCGGACTCCTCGGACACGACGAAGGGGAGGTGACCCTTATGCCCACCGATCTGACCCGTGAAGTGTCCGACATCGCGTCCCGCGAACGACTTCTGGCGGAGGCTTTCGTGGAGGTGGCTGACTCCTTGACCGGCGATTTCGACATCGCCGCGTTCCTGCAGAGCCTGGCCGTACGCTGCGTGGAGCTGCTTGGCGTCTCCTCGGCGGGCATCCTGCTCGCCGACCCCCAGGGCGAGTTGCGGCTCGCGGCGGCGTCCGACGGACACGCCTGGGTGCTCGACCTCTTCACCCTCCAGCAGGGCGAGGGGCCGTGCCTGGACTGCTACGGCTCCGGAGCGGCGCACACGAACGTCGCCCTCGGTGGTCTGGAAGCGGCCATCGCCTGGCCTGAGTTCGCGCCGCGTGCCCTGGAGGCCGGTTACGCGATGTCACAGGCGCTGCCCCTGCGCCGCGGGGAGCAGGTACTCGGCACGCTGAATCTGTTCCAGGCGCAGCCGAACGCGCTCGGTCCCGACGAGATCGCGCTCGCTCAGGCCCTCGCGGATGTCGCCACGATCGCGATCCTCCAGCGGCGCTCCCTGGAGCAGAGCCTGGTGGAGCGAGGCCAGTTGCAGGAGGCCCTCACCAGCCGGATCGTCATCGAGCAGGCGAAGGGAATTCTCGCCGAACGCTGGGGGTGCACGGTCGACGAGGCGTTCGACGCGCTGCGGCGGTATGTGCGGGCGAACCGGCTGCGGATCGCGGAGTGCGCGCGGCAGGTGGTGGCCGGGGAGTTCGACACGGACGGGATCAGCCGGGGGTGACCCGGCGGCCCGGCTCCGGGAGCCATGCGGTTATTGAATCCATTCCGAGTCATTGAATCCCGAGTCATTGAATCCATTCCGAACAAGGAGACCCAGCTTGCGAAAGCTCAGCTACTTCGTCGCCGTATCGATCGACGGCTTCATCGGTGACCGCGGTGGCGACGCGGAATCCTTCATGCCGTTCGTGGACGAGGAGTTCCTCGAGTTCCTCAAGGCGGAGTATCCGGAGACGATCTCGATCGAGGGCCGCCGCATCCTCGGCCTCGAAGGCCTGGCGAACAAGCACTTCGACACGGTCGTCCAGGGCCGGGGCAGTTATCGGCTCGCGTTGGACGTCGACATCACGAGCCCGTACGGGCACCTGCGCGAGTACGTGGCGTCCACCACCATCGAGAAGTCGCCGGACCCTAACGTCGAGATCATCCCTGGTGATGTGGTCGGCAAGATCCGCGAGCTCAAGCAGGAGGACAGCGAGCTCGACATCTGGCTGTGCGGCGGCGCGAAGATCGCGGGTGAGCTGCGGGACGAGGTCGACGAGCTGGTCATCAAGACGTACCCGGTGCTCCTGGGGTCCGGTATGCCGATGTTCGACACCGGTGCGGACGCGGAGTCCGTGATCAGTGAGTTCACGCTGCACGCCTCCCGGGTCTTCGGCAATGGCGTCGTCGTGCGGACGTACCGCCGGAAGCGCTGACGGCTGGGCTTTTCGTCTTGCCCGAGCGGTCATACGCTGGACGTATGGGCAGCGATGGGAGCCGGTCCGGCCCCCGCCCGCAGCGCGAGCCGGTGTGCGCGAGCTGCGGACGGCCTGTCGGTACGGCCATCAAGCGGCGCAAGGTGCTCGGGGCGTACGTCCCTGTATGGGGCCCAGGCCCGTGTCACAACCCGCAGTGCGACGCTTGCGTCGACGAGAGCGGGGACAAGGGCGGGGGCAAGGGCGGGGACGAAAGTACCGGCGAGAGCGCGGGCGCACGCGTCGACGGCGACTGATCCCTCTGAGGAACCAGGGTCGAGTACTCGTACCCTTCCGCGCCCCTCCATTGTTCTATTAGGATGCGAACAATGGAGGTTTTCATGGCAACGACTACTGACCCTCTCCCTCGCCCGCCCCGTCGCGACACCGGTGTCGCACTGCTCGCCGCGCTCCCCTTCATGCTCGGACTCGCCGCCGACCTCGCGGTGTACGTAACCGTCCGTGATCAACTGCCCGATCGCCTCGCCCGGCACTTCGGCGCCGACGGAGAGGCCGACGGCTATGTCGGGCACGCCGGGTTTCTCGCGATGCTCGGCGGGATGTTCGTCGCGCTCGGCGCGGTCAGTGTCTTCGTCGTCTTCGTCGCGCTCAGGAGCGACCTCGCCACCTGGCGGCGCGGGCTGCGAAGGCTGCTCGCCGGTGCGTACGCGACCGCCGCGTTCCTGGCCTGGCCGATGGGCGCGAGCCTCGTGGCCAACCGTGGCACCGCCGATGGAGCGGCGGCGGTGTTCCCCCTGTGGCAACTCGCCGTCGCGGTCGGGGTCGCCGCGCTCGCGGCCGGCGCGGGAACACTTCTCGCGGGGCTCGTGCCGCTGCCCGACGTACGCTCGCCGCTGGTCGCGGACGGCGGACCGGGCGCCGGGCGGCTCGACTTGGGGAGGAGCGAGGTCGCCGGATGGGTACGGCACACGGGCTCCTGGCCGCTGTGCGGGACAGGCGTAGCGCTCGCGGCGGCGGGCATCGCCACCGCGTGGCTGATGGGCGACTGGCTGACCTCGCTGTCCTTGCTCGTCCCCGGACTGCTGATCGCGGCCTTCGCGCGGGCCTGCGTGACCGTGGACCGGCGCGGGCTCACCGTGTCCCCCGCGCTCGCGCCGTGGCCGCGCTTCCGGCTGCCGCTCGACCGTATCGAGCACGCGGGCAGCCGCCGGATCAACGCCTTTTCCGATTACGGGGGTTGGGGCTACCGCATCGCTCCCGGGCGCTCCGGAGTCATCATGCGGTCGGGTGAGGCCGTGATCGTCCGGCGGGTGAATGGCAAGGACTTCGCCGTCACTGTCGAGGACTCCTCGACCGCTGCCGCGCTCCTCAACGCGCTGGTCGACCGCGGGGACCCCCGCGACGGGCGGAGCTGACGGCATGTTGTTCCGGATCGATACGACATCGGCGGTGCCCCTCGCCGACCAGATCGCCGCGTGCGCGCGCCGCGCGGTCGCGGACGGTTCGGTGAGTCCGGGCGATCGACTGCCCGCCGCACGAATGCTGGCCGACTCCCTCGGGGTCAACGTCCATACGGTGCTGCGGGGTTACCAGCGGCTGCGCGAGGAGGGCCTGATCGAACTTCGGCGGGGGCGCGGGGCGATCGTGGTGGACGGCGCGGTGGCGCAGGCGCGAGCCCAACTGGGGGAGCGTGTAAGGGCGTTCATCGCCGACGCGCTGGAACTGGGGCTCTCGGAGGACGAGGTGCGGTCCCTCGTGGACACGGGACTGACGGAACTGAGGGCGTGAGGTCGATGCGTACGGAGACCCTGTGGGGCCTGTGGGGTCTGTGGGGTTCGTTGGGAACCGGCGCCGCTCGCTGAAGTAGCCGCCGTGTTCGGTGAGTTGAGCGTTCGGTGGTGGATCGCCCGTGGATCGCCCGTGGATACGCGGTGGCGCCGACTGCGGAGCTGAAGCGGGCGGGAGGTAGAGGTATGGTCCGACGGTTCCGGTGCGTGGGGCACCTGGGGCTGGGGAGGGGACGGACTGATGGGGCGGCGGGGAATGGCCCGGTGGGCAGTTGCGGGGATCGCGGGGCTGGTGGTGGCGGGGCTCGTGGGGTGCGAGGCCGAGTCTTCCGGGGGTGGTGGGGCGAGCTCCGGTACGCCCTCCGTGACGGAGGAGAGGGACCTCCCCGAACTCCCGCTGGAACGCTATGAGTTCACGACGAGCGACAGTCGGCGTCACACGGAGGCGCAGGCCCGCATGGCGCAGAGCTGCATGCGCAAGCTCGGCTTCGATGACTTCCCGCTCTATCCGAAACAGCCGGACCCGGACAACATGCCGACGCAGACACTGACGGTCGTGGCGATGTCGGCGTATCCGTACGGGCCGCTCGACCTCGACAGAGCCCGCCGCTGGGGCTACGGCTGGGACCCGAAGAAGTCCCTGGCCCGCACCGGGCGTCCTGAGGGGCGCGCCATGACCGACGCCGAGCGGGACGCGCTGTACGGAGGGGGTCGCGGGTCCTCCGAGCGCGGCGGCTGCGGGGTGAGCGACACCGAGCGCCTCACCGACGGCGTACAGGACAAGACGCGCATGTGGACGTACACCGCCAAGCGGCGGCAGCACCTGGACAAGGCGGCCGCCAAGGACAAGCGGGTGCGCGAGGCAGTCGACACCTGGGCCGGCTGTATGGAGGACAAGGGCATCAAGCGCTACAAGTCGCCGAGCGCCGCGTTCCAGGACAAGGCGTGGGGGCGCGCGCATCTCAAGGGCGGCCAAACCACGCGTACGAAGAGGGAGCTGGCCACGGCGACCGCCGACGTCGAGTGCAAGCGGGAGCACAACACCGCCGGTGTGTGGTGGGCGGTGCGTGACGAGAAGCAGCGCGTCGACGTGGCCCGCCACAGGGATGTGTACGAGGCCGTGCGCGAGGACCAGGACCGGGTGCGGGCCAATGTGCGGCGCGTGCTCGATGAGCGGTAGGCGAGGGCCGGGGCGGTGGGCGGGAGCCGGGACGGTAGACGGGAGCCGGGGCGGGACGGTAGACGGGAGCCGGGGCGGAAGTGGGCGGGTGCCCGGCGAGAAGCGGCCGACATCTGCATCATGGGCGCATGGACATGACCGAGTTTGATGAACTTCCTTCGTTCGTCGACGCCGAGCAGCTCCTTGCCCTCGCCGACGGCTATCACGCGCGCACCGCGCGGGCGTTGGGGGTGCGCGAGGCCGGCGGGCATCTCGTGAAGACGTACGCCGTCGAGGCGCCGGGGCGGAAGGTGACAGGGCGGGACGAGGAAGCGGCGCTCGCGATCGCGGGGGCGCATCTGGGGCTCGGCCGTGCCCGTGGCTCCGCCGGGCTCGCCGTGCTGATCGTGCACGCGGGCGGTGACGGCGACTACGTCCTCGTACAGAGCTGGATCGAGGGATACATGTCGGACCTCGCGGTCTTCGTCGGGCCCGCGGGGGACCCGGAGCGGCTCAGGCCGGGCCGCGCCGGGCTCGCACCCTGCGTGTGGGAGGCCGCCGTGCTCACGCATGAGCGGGACGCGTACGTGCGCCGCGTGCTCGACGGCGGCGGGACGCTCGCGGAGCGGCTCACCGCGTGGGGCCATGACGTGATCGAGGGGGACCTGCGATGACGTACGAGGAAGCGCCCGTGCGGGAGGCGGACCGTAAGCGGGAGGCGGACCATAAGCGGGAGGCGGAATCGCCGGACGCACGACCCGGCCACGCGCCCCGCGTACGCTACGCCCGCCCCGCCGACCTCCCCCGCATCGCCGAACTCGCCGACGAGCACGCCGCGTACGAGAAGTCCCCGCCGCTCACCCCCGGCCTGGCCGGGCGCCTCGACGGCCTCCTCTTCGGGACCCCGGAGCCGCGCCTGCGCTGCCTGGTGGCGGAGTTGCCCGGCGGTGAGATCGTCGGCTATGCCACCTGTGCACCGGAGGTCTCCACCTGGGACGGGGCCGAGTATCTGCACATGGACTGCCTCTTCCTGCGCGACGGACACCGGGGGCTCGGCCTCGGCCCGCTCCTGACGGACGCGGTGGCAGCGGAGGCCCGTGCCCTCGGGCTCACCGAGGTCCAGTGGCAGACGCCCGCCTGGAACGAGGGCGCGATCCGCTTCTACAACCGCCTCGGCGCCGATGCGAAGGAGAAGCTGCGCTACACCTGGCAGGTGCCGCAGCCGCCGCCCGTCTCGCCGCCGCCCCTGCCGTTCGACGCCGTGCTCTGCGACCTCGACGGCGTGATCCGTTTCTACGACGTCTCGGGGGTCGAGGAGATGGAGCGCGCCGCCGGTCTCCCGCAGGGCAGTACCGCCGAGGTCGCCTTCGCGCCGGAGACCGACATGCCGCTGATGCTGGGGCGTATCAGCAAGGAGGAGTGGGTGGAGGCGATCGCGCACGGCCTCGCGGACCGGATCCCGTGGGAGCGAGGGCACGCACTCGGCACCGCCCTGGCCGACGCCGCGTTCTCCGCCGACGCCACCGTGGTGAACTTGCTCCGGCAGGCTCGCGCCGCCCATCTGCACGTGGCGCTCGTGACGAACGCGACCCCGTGGCTCGACGAGGACCTGGCCCTGCTCGGCATCGCCGACCTCGCGCACGACGTGGTCAGCAGCGCGGGCGTGGGCATCGCCAAGCCGGACCGCCGGATCTACGAGATCGCCGTGCGGCGGGCCGGAATCCCCGCCGAGCGCTGCCTGTTCGTGGACGACCGCCAGGAGAACGTGGACGCGGCCGTCGCGCTCGGCATGGTGGGCCTCCACTACAAGGGGCCTGACGATCTGCGGGATGCGCTGGCTCCGGTGCTGGGCCGGAGCTGATCACCGAGGCCCTGTTCATCCGTCCACCGCTCACCCATCCGTCCACCGCTCACCCAACCGTCCAGCGCCCGCCCAGCATCAGGTCACGCCCCACGAGCTCGTCGGCCTCGCGCCAGGCCTGGAGCCGCTGCGGGGTGATGCGGAAGTAGGCGTACGGGGTGTCGAGCTTGCGCGGGTCGAAGCCGGTCTTCGCGGCGAACGCGTCACCGTCCTCGGTGGTCAACTCGCCCTCACCGAGGCCGCGTACGGCCCCTTCGATGAGGACGAGGTCACGCGTCGGCCCGATGCCGACCCGCGTCTTGCCCGTCGCCCGCAGATTGCGGCTCGTGACACTGGCGTCCGGGGTGGCCACCAGGAGACTCTCGCCGTCCCAGAGGAAGGACAGCGGGATCAGATACGGCGTCCCGTTGTCCGCGTCGGCCGTGGCCACCCATGCGTCGATGTCGTGGGCGAGGCGGTGCAGCGCATCCTTCTTGCGCTGTGCGGGCGCCCGCGTCGTGGCCTTCGGCGGGTCGACAATGGGGGGCGGAGCATCGGGTAGGCCGTACGCGTTCATTACTGTTCTCCTCCGAATGCTGCATTGATCCGAACGCTGTGCTGATCCGAACGCTGTGCTGATCTCCTGGTGGCGCCGCTGAACCGGTGTATCACTTCTATGACGGATCACGACGAGGGAATGTGACGGATGGACCGGAACGAAGCACGGGTGGGCCGGAACGACGCACTCGCGGACGGGGACGAAGCCCTCGCGGCCCGTTTCGAGGAGCACCGCCCGCATCTCAAGGCCGTCGCCTACCGGATGCTCGGCTCGCTCAGCGAGTCGGATGACGCGGTCCAGGATTCCTGGATCCGGCTGAGCCGCTCCGACACGGACGAGGTGGTGAACCTGGGGGGCTGGCTGACGACGGTCGTCGGCCGGATCTGCCTCGACATGCTGCGTACGCGGCAGTCGCGACGCGAGGAGCCCCTGGCGCTCCCCCTGGACACGTATGTGCCCGACCCGGTGGTGAGTTGGGGTGACGTGGTCGACCCCGAGCAGGAGGTGCTGCTCGCCGACTCGGTGGGCCTCGCACTCCTCGTCGTACTCGAGACGCTCGCGCCCGCCGAACGCCTCTCCTTCGTGCTGCACGACATGTTCGCCGTGCCGTTCGACGAGATCGCCCCCATCGTGGAGCGCACCCCGGCCGCGACCCGGCAGCTGGCGAGCCGGGCCCGGCGCCGGGTGCAGGACTCGGCCCCCACCCCCGACAACGACCCCGCGCGGCAGCGCGAGATCGTCGGCGCCTTCCTCGCCGCCGCGCGGGGCGGCGACTTCGACGCGCTGCTCGAACTGCTCGACCCGGATGTGGTGTTGCGGGCCGACACCGGCGAACTGGCCTCCGGGCTCTCGAAGCTGGTGCGGGGCGCGAAGGTGGTCGCCGGGCAGGCCGCGATGTTCTCCGAGGGGGCGCCGCGTACCGAGTTCGCGATGGTCAACGGCCGGCTCGGGCTGGTCGGGGTGCCGGGTGACGAGGTGTTCTCGGTCATGGAGTTCACGATCTCGAACGGCAGGATCGTCGAGCTCAACATCCTCGTCGACCCTGCCCGCGTACGCGCGCTCGGTCTCGTGCCATTCCGCGCCTGAGCCACGGCCCGGCGCCTGAGCCACGGCCCGGCGCCTGAGCCATGGCCCGGCGCCTGAGCCATGGCCCGGCGCCTGAGCCATGGCCCGGCGCCTGAGCCATGGCCCGGCGCCTGAGCCACGGCTCCCCGCCTGAATCAGAGCCCATTGCCTGCCCCTCGGCTCAGCGCCGGACCCCCGCCACCTCCCGCAGATACTCCTTGCGGCAGAGCGGATTACGGTCGGTGCGCGGCCGGTCCGGGGCCTCGCCCCGGACCGGCAGGTACCGCTCGAAGGCGGACTCCAGCTCGCCCTCGCCGCGCGTCAGCGCGGGCAGCAGCTGCTCCAACTCGTGGACGCGGGCTGCCGGGATCTCGCCTTCGACGACGTACGAGGAACCGCGCGCCGTCTGGGTGTGCGGGACGGCCCGCAGCCGTGAGAGCGCGGGCAGGAGCGCCCCGAACACGTCGTCCGGCACGCTGAGCCGGAAGTGGTGCAACGGCTCGTGCACTTCGGTGCCGGCCCGCCGCAACGCGCCGAGCAGGACCAGCGGGGTCAGCTGCCGGAAGTCCCCTGCCGTACTCGACATGCTCTTGTCGAAGGTGCCGTGCGCGTGGCTCTGCCGCGGCCAGTACCCGGAGTGCGTCATGGTGACGACGCAGTCGTCGACCTCCCACCCGTGCACCCCTTGCAGCAGCGTCTCGCGCACGGTCTCCTCGACGGCCCTGAAGAACGCGTACGGCATCGAACCGAGCTCGATCCCGAGCCGGAACTCCACGCCGGATCCGGGCGGACCGGGATCGACGCGCAGGCCGACGGTGGCGAGGAAGGGGTTGTCGTCCTTGGCGATGATCTCGAAGGCGGCGCCGCTTCCGGTCACGCGCTCCACGCAGATGGTCGTGGTCTCACGGAACGCGACGTCAATGCCGTACTCATCGGCGAGAGTCGCCTCGATGACTTCCTTCTGGACCTCGCCGTAGAGCGATACGTACACCTCCTGGCGGATGTCGTCCTGCCGCAGATTGATCAGCGGATCCTGCTCGGCGAGTTGTCCGAGGGCGAGATGCAGGGCGCCTTTGTCGCCGGGGCGGGCCGGGACGACGACGGTTTCGAGGGTGGGCGGCGAGAAGTGATGCCGACCGTTCCCGCCCCTTCGCTCCGCCGCCACACCCGGTACGCCGATGACGTCACCGATCCGGATGTCGCCGAGCCCCCACAACTTCCCGATCTGCCCGGCGGAGACACCCTCGCGGGGGACGGCGGACCCCTGCTCGAAGACACTGACGGCGGTGACCTTGCCCTCGCGGCCGCCGCCCTTGCCGCCGAACGGCAGCCGGTCCCGCGTGCGGATCGTCCCCGAGAACATCCGCACGTACGCGACCTTCTCCCCGGCGTCCCCGCGCTCGACCTTGAAGACGGTCCCGGAAACGGGATCGCCGACGAGCCTGCTCCCGTCCTCTGAGGGCGCTGAGGGCTCTGAGGGCAGCAACTCCCGGATCCCCGCGACGAGTTCCCCGACACCGGCGCCGGTGACGGCTGACCCGAAGAACACCGGATGCACCAGGGCCCGCCCGGTCTGAGCGCCGAGCTCGGCCCGCAGCCGCCGGTAGGGGAGGCCTGCCTCGTCGGCGTCCACGTATGCGGCGAGCAGGGCGTCGTCATGCGTGGCGAGTACGTCGACGAGGCGGGCGGTGAAGGCGGGATCACCGGCGGCGAAAGGGGTGTAGCTCCCCTCGGGACCGCCGAGATCGTGGACTGCCCCCATCGCGACGACGTCCGGGGCGATGTGCTCGGAGATGTCGCGCAGCAGATTCTCGTAGCGCGCGCCGCGCCGGTCGATCTTGTTCACGAAGATGAGCGTGGGAATCCGGAGCCGCCGCAGCGTCCGCATCAGTACGCGGGTCTGCGCCTGGACGCCTTCCACCGCGGAGACGACGAGCACGGCACCGTCGAGCACGCTCAGCACCCGCTCGACCTCGGCGATGAAGTCCGGGTGGCCAGGGGTGTCGATGAGGTTCACGGTGACGTCGTCGATGGCGAAGGAGACGACGGCGGATTTGATCGTGATCCCGCGCTGCCGTTCCAGGGCGAGCGAATCGGTCTGGGTGTTCCCCGCATCGACGCGACCGATCTCGTCGATGACACCGGCGGCGTGCAGAAGCCGCTCGGTCAGACTGGTCTTACCGGCGTCGACGTGCGCCAGGATCCCCAGGTTGAGGGTGTTCGTAGGCGTGCTCGTGCTCGGGCTCGTGCTCGACGTATGCACTGAGTGTCATGTCCTCTGGGTTGATGGCAATTCCCTTCTGGTCGGACATGAACGAACGGCGCATTGCGTCTCCTTGACAGGTCGAGGCGTACGACAAGTGCAGCAGGGCACGGCACTGGGCGGCAACTGATTTACCCTCCTGTCATGCTCACCGCCACGCTTGCGTTCGCGGGTGTCGCCGCGATCATCAACATCACGCCGGGTCTGGACACGCTCCTCGTCCTGCGCACCTCGATGGCCCACGGCCGGGCCGGCGGGACCGCTGCCGCGCTCGGCATCCTCACCGGCTGCCTGGCCTGGGGCGTAGCGACGGCGATCGGGCTTACGGCAGTCCTTACCGCCTCCCGTTTCGCGTACGACGTGCTGCGCATCGGAGGGGCCGTGTACCTGGCGTGCCTTGGCGCTTCGGCGCTGTGGCGGGCTCGCCGTCCGGACCTGCGGCAGGAGACCGGACAGGAGGCGGATGCGGTGCCCCCGACCCCTCAGGACCGTTGGGCCGCCTTCCGCGCGGGGCTCGGCACGAACCTGCTCAACCCCAAGGCCGGGCTCTTCTACATGAGCCTGATCCCGCAGTTCATCCCGCAGGGCGCCCCCGTGTTCGGCACGACGCTGCTGCTCACGGCGATCGACCTCGTCGAGCTCGCCCTCTGGTACTGGATCGTCTCCTACGCCGCATCGGCGCTGGGTGAACGCATCCGGCGCCCGTCGTTCCGGCGCAGGCTCGAGCAGTTCAGCGGAGTGGCGTTCCTCGGCTTCGCCGCGAACCTGGCGCTGCATGACAGGGCCTGAGCACCCGGCGTGACCGGCGGCGAAAGATGCGGATCGGAGTGGAGAGCGGGATCCTTGTAAGAGGAGGAGTGAGTGCCATGAGGGTTATGTTGAGAGCGCATCTGGACACCCAGGTCTCGAACGAGGCGATCAAGAACGGCACACTGGCGAAGCTGATGCAGGGCGTGGTGGAACGGCTCAAGCCCGAGGCGGCGTACTTCGGCCCCAGTGAGGGCGGGCGGTGCGCCACTTTCGTCTTCGACATGCAGGACAGCTCGGAGATGCCCGGCATCGCCGAGCCGTTCTTCCTGGATCTCGGCGCGAGGATCGAGATCAACCCGGTGATGGACGGGGAGGGCTTGGCGAAGGGCCTTGCCGCGCTGCAGAAGTGATGCGGGTGGGAACGCAGTGATGCGGGTGGGAACGCAGTGATGGGAACGCCGAAAGCACCCGGCTCCGCGCGGATGCCGGGTGCTTTCGTATGTGCTGTGGTGCGCACTGACGTGACGTACGTACCAAGAAGGTGACCGGTGAGGGTCAGGCCTTCTTCGTCTCCTAGTAATGGGCCGGGTCGGTGACCTGCGGGGATGTTTCCTGCGGGGCGCTGACCTGGCCTTTTGGTGTTGGGCTGCGATGGGTGCTGACGGTCCTGATCGGGTGTTCTGCGGACTGTGTGCGGACTGGGTCGGGACTGATGCGATATCACTGAGCGTTTTCATTGCGCCACCGATCGGGTGACGGGGGCGATGTGAGGTCGGGGTGCGCAACGGACAGGGCTCCCGTGCTGCTGAGTTGGGACTTCGAAAACTCCCCCGGGCGAGGCAACCATGATCACGACCTACAGCTTGAGTACTCGAAGCCGAAAATGGCCGCGTGTGAGCGCTGGACGTAGCTGGCGGCGGACGTTGGGAGGAGCTCTCGACGAAGGTTCCTACGTGGCGGGCCAACCACCGCTTGATTATCCGGATAATCTGAGCCGGGCCCTGGCGAGCGCGTGGCAGACTGGGCGGATGGACGCAGGTGATATCCCGTGGCAGTTGGGCGCACAAGTTTCGCCCACCAACCCAGGGGCAAAGGTCAGCTTCGCAGCTCTACGCGAATTGAGTCGCGAGGATGCCGAGCAGGCGCAGGAGTCGAGCAGGTTTCTCGAGCGACTCGCGGCTGCGACCGGATACGCCCAGCTCGTCGATGCATATCAGCAGCTTGACAAAGCTCTCAAGCGTCAGTCGACTCCCGAGCGACGTGCGATCGAGATGAATTCGGCTGCACGGGCCCTCGGCGCTATCGCTGCAGACTTTTCGGACGGGCTGAGGCGATCAGCCGAGCAGGACTTCGGAGAGGAAAGCGAGCAGCTCGCCCAGATCGAGGCTGCGATCTCCGAGGAAACCGCTCGTCCGCCGTTTCGGCTCCTGATAGCCGTCGGTTCGCTCAATACCGGCCCGTTCATTGCGTTGGGCGGGGGCATCGGCATCGAATCCGAAGCACTCAGCCAGCTTGCCACCGCAGTAGACGGAGTTGGTCCCGGATTGGACCTGATGGCATTACTCTTCAGCGGTGTCGTCGTCGCACAGCGGCTCATCGGTCGCCAGCTTCAGACATACGCATCACTCATCAACAACCACTCCCTCCGCCTGCGCCAGCTTGCCGCAGAGGTCCCTGACGGTGGCGCGTGCCTGTTCCGGTGGAGATCTATGGAAGGGGAAGCTGGCAGCAAGCGAAAGATGACCATGGATGTCGTGGCATTGCCTCTAGACAAAGGCGTCCTTCTACATCGCGCACTGTCGTTCACCCAACAGTTTCTGAAATCGACCTCGGGCTCACAAATCCGCTCAGCTCCTCCGCCTGTATCGGACCCCCGACCGCCTCTAGCGGCGCAAGTTGTCGATCCGGTGGGCGTTGGCGATGAGGGCTCGTCCCCACCTGCTCAGGAGGCCAAGGAGTTTGACGACCAAGCCCAGGACCTCGATGCGCTCGCAAAGCACGCCACGGAGTTCCCCGATGAGCTAGAGAGATCGTGGTCGACGGCGATGGACCGGGCGCTTCTGACGGAAGCTCAGCAAGAGACCCAGGCACGCTACGCAAGCCTCCTGTCAGCAGTCCAGAGACGCGCGAGCTCCTATGACCGAGCCCTTCGAAAGGCCGGATTCGATACCGGCCTGCCCGCTTTCCCGACGCCACCTCATGAGGCCGCGCGCTACAGCTACAACAGTGATCGGGACCAGTGCGTGCTGCAGGCGCGCCTTGCAGAGATCGAGGCGCTTACCCTGCTGCTCGGTGCCGTTGTCGCCATGCGCGAGCCGTCAGCACGGCGGACCTTCTCCAAGGGGCGCACTGCCGAAACCGAAACGTGGTGGGAAGCTGGAGCCTTCTCCCTCGTGCGCGAGCGGGCCGCCCATCTCCTACGCGTTAGCAGGAACACAGCTGCACTCCTAGATGGTGCCTCAGAGGCCCGCTCGCTATCGATGGCGACGGCATTCGATCAGATGAGGTTGGCGACCATCGCATATGGTCGAGGCGATATGGAAGCCTCCGTGATGCACGTGCGGCTGGCCCTTTTCCACCGTGCCGCAACTGAGCGGGATGACGTACCGGATGACCTCCTGGAGCGGCTGGCGCAGTACGTGCCACGTGCAGATCACGCGAATGCGCTGCGTCTCCTTGAAGTCGCCGCTCAACGAACAGCCAAAGGCGTGCTTCCGGAGATCGCAGTGACGGCCCTCATCGCACCTCTCGCGCTTTCTGTTCTCAGCGAACTTCTGCATGCACCGCAGGTCTTTGCGGACGCCCTGTCGGCAGGAGGAAGTGAAGATGGCAAAGAAGCCTGACCTGGACGCATTCGGACTTCTCAAGGCGCAGAGACGCTGGGCGATCCGATTTGGGCCGGTGGATGTGTCTACGGCGTTCACTGACGGGCAAGTCAACGCTGCAATAAACACCGGAAATGATGCACGGGTAAAACTCGACCTTGAGCGTAGCGCAGCAACTCCGGACTACTTTGCCGGTCTCGGTGTATCGGTGGAGCAGGAGGGCACAGTCATTCCGCGATTCACGGGAACTGTGGCGGCCGCCGAGCCGGATGCCGACGGAGTCTCCGTGAAGGCGCTCGGAGTGCTTTCGCTGTCCGAGGCAGTCTTAAACACGTTTACATATCGTGGATTCAATGGCCCCGAGCTTATATATACTCTGGCTCGCTCCGGAGGGATGCGAAACGATCAACTCAGAATCGAAGGACTCGACGCCTTGCCGCGAGAAACCTTCGAAGTGATCGTGCCGGTCAGCGGAATTATCGCGGAGAAGCCCACAGGTTTCGCGGGGGTATATTTCATTCCCCCAGACACCGCATCACGAATCCTCGCGGGCCTCGACACTTCAGACGGTAAATACGACGGCTTTGATGCACAGGCATATGCGCTCGCGCTCGTCACGACGACGCTCGCCCTGACCGCAGAGGAACGGGGTGTCGCGACCATCGATTTTGCGCTTGCCTGGCTGACCACCTACCTCCGTTACGGCCACGCCATACTGCCGTCAGGTGAGACGCTCCACTTCAGCAGGAAGGACTCGCTCGCCCGCCTGAACAGGCAAGACTGGGTGGCCATACGAGGCATGCAAACCGGCCGGTTCTGGCTTCGTCGTCCCGGACTACTTCCGCAGCCGCACTCTGTTCCTCTCACGCCTGATGGCAGAAGATTCCATGCTGATGTCCCAAGGCTGACACTGCAGGAGCGTCTTGCGTTTCTCGCCCTCGCTCGTGCCGCAAATGAATCCGATCTGCTCGCCCGTGTGCTCGCCCTGTTCGAAGCGATCGAGTTCTATGCCAGTGGAACAGCAGTCGAGCGCGTGTTCGCACAGGTGGAACTCGATGCGATCAAGGCGGGCATTCCGACCACTCTGAAGCCGGAGCAGAAGGACCGAATCAACGACTTCGTTGCCAATCTCAATAGTCCACCGCTGCGGCGGCAGTTGATGAAGGCGCTAGACGTGGACGGCGTCACTTACACGCCTGACGAAATAAAAATGCTCTGGCAGCTTCGCAAACTGCGCAACGACGTTGCGCATGGGAAGAGCAAGGAGATGCCGAAGGCCGAGGACGTCGAGTACGCCACGAGCATCGTCGCGCGCATGCTGGTCTACCGGGCCGCGCGGCGTCGGCGGGAGGAGAGCTGAAGCGGTTCACGCCACCGATACTGGTCAAGCCGATGCTGGAACGGTGAAGCGCTCCCGGCCTGCTGCTGGCCGGTACAGCCAGAGACAGAAAGCTGATCACACGCCGGAGGCTAGTGATCAGCGGTACCTTCGATTTCGATGGCCAGAGCCCCCAGGGCTTCCTTCTTGGGCGGGTAGATGGCTCGGATGTTGTTGAGCTGCTGTTCGCGAGTAGCGGTTGGATTGATGTTGACCGGTCCCTCGCCGTCGAGCAGCGCTTCGAAATTGGCGTATTCGGTCACCCGCTTGACGTTCACCTTGCAGGTTTCGTCCGTGCCCTTGATACGGAAGCGGATGATGTCGCCTGCACCGAGATCGGTGAGGTGCGGGTATTTCACCCGCACCTCGATGGTCTTGGTGCCTGCGGCAACGAGGTCGAAGTACTGGCGGTAGAGGTTGAGCTCGTGGACGCGGGCGGTGGTGTCGGTCATGGGGCGGGAACACTCCTGGTGACTGGTGCGGGCATCATGCGGCCGATCTCGGAGGCCGAATACGAGCGGAAGAAGTGCCGGGGGTCGGACAGCAAGGTATCGGTCATGGCCAGCAGTTGTTCGGCGTACTCCGGGATGGTGCCGGGCCACTCCCGGGTATCGAGCATCCACTCGGCGGCACCCTCGGGAAAGGGAGCACGCCCCTCGCGGATCAGCGACTTGGACAGCTTGGCGCCGGTGTCGGTGACGACCTGTGGGCAGAACAAGCGGGCGGGGAGCTGGGCGCGGGTGAGGCCGACGGCCTGGAGGGCTTCGTCGACCAGGTGGGAGCCGAAGACCCAGTCGCCGCCCTTGACCATGACGTGCAGCGTGCCGTGGGGGTTGGACACGGAGAGTTCCTTGACCGCATTGCGGTACAGGGTGGCCAGGTCGAGGTAAGCGCCTCCGGTTGGCGTGATGGTCGCTTGGTAGGGGCCGTGGTGGAGGCAGACGGCAGCGACGTGCGCGGTCTCGCGGTCGGTGAGGTGGACTCGGGTGCGTTCGGCGTGTTTCTCGGCCCAGCCGCAGTCGGAGTGCGAGCAAGGGATGCGCAGGTGTGGTGTGCCGGTGGAGGGGGCGAGCCACCCGCGGGCGGCGTCGAGGCGGGGCAGGAGCCGGAGCCAGGTGCGGCGGAAGTGTTCGCCGGCCTGCTGCTGGCTATAGGTCTCGATCCGGTGAGGGATGCCCAGGCGCCGAGAGAGCACGGTGAACAGGGGCTGGTAGAGGGCGGTGACGAGGTCGGTCAGGGCCTCGTGACCGAGGGCCTGGGCGTAGGCGCGCTGGTAGCGGTGTCCGCTGACCGGGTCGGTGGTCAGTTCGTATGGGGCGTTGTCCAGGGCGCTGAACAGGACTTCGGTGGGGACTCCGAAGCGGTCGCGCAGGCGGGCGGCCATAGCGAATGCCAGGGACTGCACGAGAGAGGTGCCGATGTGCGGGGCGCCGTTGATCTGGGTGCCGACGACCAGCACGATCCGCTCGGGTGAGGTGGCCAGGATGCGTGGGGTCAGGACGTCCTCCGCGTGGTGGAGGGCGTTGGCCAGGACGGTGTTCGGCGAGACAGGGTGGGGCGTCACGGGATGTCCCCCTGGGGTGGGTTGGGGTTCACTCAGATCGGGTGTGGCCGAAGAGGAGGCGTTGGCAGAGCGTCGCGCGGTCCAGATAGGCGTCGATCTCTGCTGGTGTGGCGCTGCGGGAGAGCGGGTCTAGGCCCAGGACGAGGGCTACCGGGGTTCCTTGGGCGAGTAGCAGGGTCCAGGCGCGGTCTCGGGGATGCGCTTGTGATAGGGGGTGCTGTCGAAGCGCAGGGCCACTTCGGTCGGGGTGAGAAGGCGCAGGCGTGGCCCGATGTCCGGCGGGGGCACGGTGGCCTGGCCGAGGCGCAGAGTTTCACCGACTGCACGCATGCGCTGCTCGATGACGCTCGGCGTCTCGTAGACGCTGTGGGGAAGTTGGGGCACCAGCAGGAGGCAGCACAACGCAGCGCCGGTTGGGGTGGCGTCCAGCCATGTGGTGTTGGCCAGGAAGGCGATCAGACCGGCGGACGGCATGAAGGACTCGGTGCGGGCAGGCGTCAGCATGCGGGCACTACCCCGTGGTGGAAGGAAGCCCAGACGCATTTGCCGGGGCCTGGGCGTTCTTCCACGCCCCAGTGATCGGCAATGGCGGATACGAGCAGCAGGCCGCGGCCGTCGGCCGCTGTCTCCCATGCCTCCCGCTTTTCAGGTCTGGCGTTGCCGCCGTCGTGCACTTCGATGCGCAGCACGGTGGCGTGCAGTTCGACGCGTACGAGGACCTGACCGCCTGCAGGGGCTCCGTGCAAGACGGCGTTGGTAGCCAGTTCGGAGGTGCACAGCCGGATGTCGTCGAGGCGTTCCGTTCGGCCCCACTGGGTAAGGGTCTCGGCGACGAAGGAGCGGGCGGCGCGTGGAGTGGTCCGACGCCGGTCGAAGAGCTTGGTTTCGTGCTCGACGGCGCCGTCGAGGGCTTGGCCCGGTGCGAGGGTTTCCGGCTCGTCGGGCAGTGTGCTGGGCATGGCCAACAGCCAACCGCTGTCGCTCGTTTGGGTCGGGAGCCAGCGTGGGGGCCATGCAGGGGGCCACTATGGGGGCCAGAGTTCGCATGCTCCGGGGAGCGGGATGGGTGACACGGGGATCGGCGCGTTGCTCATTCGGCTGCGTACTGTGCGCGGTTGGACCCAGCAGCGGGTGGCCGACGAGTACAACGCCCTGGAGGGGCGCTCCGCCAAGACCGGTAAGGAGATCGGGCGTTACGAGCGCGAGGTGCGTATCCCGGTTCCGTACACCCGCAAGTACCTGGCACGGGTGTTCGGCGTCGATGTGGCGGTGCTCGACCGGGCGGTGGCGGTCAGCAAGAGCCTCGTGGCGGAAGAGCACAGCGCGGTAGGAGCCGTGCAGGAGCGGTCACTGGGGCACGCCGTGCCTTCACGCTCCGGGGTGGGTGCCGTATCGGCCGACGCGGTGATGTCGGCCGACTTCGCCCGGTTCATCGCGCAACGCAACGCCGACGAGTTCGTCGTCGAGCAGTTGGAGGCCGATGTTGCTCGGCTCGCTCGCGCCTACGTCAGCCATCCGCTGATGGAGCTGTACATCGAGATCAAGCGGCTGCGGGACGGGGCGTTCGAGTTGCTGCGCGGACGCCAGCATCCCCGGCAGACTGCTGACCTGTACGTCGCGGCCTCACGGTTGTGCGGGCTGTCCGCGCACGTCTGCTTGGACCTGGGCGACTACGACTCCGCTGCCACTCACGCTCGTACCGCTCGGGCGTGTGCAGAGGCAGCCGGGCACGAGGGGATGCTGGCCTGGGTACGGGCCGTGGAGTCCCTGATCGCCTATTGGACCGGGCGGTACGAGCAGGCGGCGCGGCTGGCGCAGGCCGGCCGCCACCACCGGGCTCCCGGCAGCATCGGAGCCCGGTTGGCGAGCCTGGAGGCGCGTGCGCTGGCCATAGCCGGAAACCGGGTGGGCGCGGTGGCCGCCCTTGCGGATGCCGAGCGCTCCCGCGAGGCAATGCCCGGCCATGACGAGGTGCCGGGCATCTTCGCCTTCCCGGCCGCCAAGCAGTTCGCGTACGCGGGCACGAGCCACTTGGCCGTGGGCGGGAGGGAGCATGTCCAGCAGGCCATCGTCAGCGCAGACAGTGCGATCCGGCTCTACCGCAGTGCCGAGGACGATGATCAGTCGGTCGGCGACCTGCTCGCCGCCCATGTCGATCTCGCCCGCGGTCACCTGCTCCTGGGCGACCTGGACGGCACCGAGGCGATGCTCGGATTCGTCCTCGACTCACCGCCCGACCGCATGTCGGCCAGCATCGTGCGTCGGCTCACCGCTCTGGGCCGGGAGCTAGGAGGGCCGCAGTACGGTGGAGCCGCGCAGGCCGCACACCTACGCGAACGACTCCAGCACACGGCCGTCCTCGCGGCCTCGCCCGCCGCCCACCCACCGGAGCTGCCGACGTGACCGAACTGTCTGCCGCACACGACGCCGCCGTCACCGACCGGAGCCGCCTTGCCGGAAGCGCCTACAACGGCGACCGGGACCTGGCTGCCCGCCAGTCGCTCTACCAGTGGCAGACACCCCGATACGACCTGCCTGGCATCGTCGCCGAACAGCTGTGCGGCGTACGCGGGCGTGTGGTCGATATCGGCTGCGGCAACGGTAAATTCATCCAGCGGCTTCGCGACGATCGGCCCGAGCTGGCCCTGCTCGGACTGGACATCGCCCCCGGCATCCTCGCCAGCGTGCCCGGCCCGGTCGCCGTGGCGGATGCCACCCGCCTGCCGTTGGCCACGGCGAGCGTCGACGCGGCCCTGGCGCTGCACATGCTGTACCACGTCCCGGGCATCCCGCAGGCGGTCAGGGAGTTGTCCCGCGTCGTGGCTCGTGACGGGGCGGTGATCGTCTCCACCAACAGCGACCGGGACAAGGCCGAACTCGACGACCTGTGGCAGCAGGCGGCGGGCGACGTCCTCGGTACCGGACGCGGCCCGGCCCGCATCTCGCTCAGCGCCCGCTTCTCTCTGGAGAAGGCCCCGGCCTTCCTGGGCGAGGAGTTCGGCCGCGTGGAGACGATCGAACTGCCCGGCACCATCACGGTCCAGCACCCCGAGCCGGTCATCGCGCACATGGCTTCTTACCGGGCTTGGGCGGACCAGCACGACGTGCCTTTCGAGGCCACGATCGAGCGGGCCCGCGCGATCCTCGTCGATCGCATTGCCCGGCATGGGGCCTTCGAGGTCACGTGCCTGGGCGGCATCCTCGTCTGCCGTCGCTGACAGCCGACTTGGCTATCGCCGTCGGCCGGTTGCGCTGGTGGCCGGCATTCAGCAGGCCGCGCAAGATCTCACTGTCACCGTTCGCCTTGGGGCCGAAGATGGTGTCCGCCTCGTCCACCAACATGGTGGGCGGGTTCTTGCCGATGATCCGGAAGATGACCGCCGGAGAGGTGTTCACCGTCATCATCGGCTGGTGCACGGTCTCGTGGAGGACGTCCAGAACCCGGGATTTGCCGCACCCCTTCGTTGGGCTCACCACCGCCAGACGCGGCGCGTGCTGCAGAGCCGTCTGGATGTGCGTGGCCGCCACCCACAAGGTGACCGCGGTCAGCGCCTCCTCGCTGGGCAGCACCACGTACTTGCCGATCGCTGCCCGCAATTCGTCCAGCAGCGCGACCCCGTCAGCAGCTACCTGCGCCCGCGCGCCTTCATGGACTCCGTTGCCTGCCTTGCCATCGACGAGTGCGATCTCGTGCTGTTCGGCCTCCACGGGACCGTCGGTCCCCGGTGAGAGACGAGGACCGACGCCCCGGTCCCCATTGCGGTCCCCTGGTGCAACTCCGGCGTCTCGGGGACTGGTCCCCGTTGTCACGCTGCTGGCCTGCACGTTTCCAGCGGATGTGGATATGGGGACCGCGACTTGCGGTGACAGGGGACCGGGTGCGTCGCGGGGACGGTCCCCCGACACCGCAACAGCGGAGTCCTGGTCCCGGCGGCGCCAGGGGGTGCCCCCGCCGGGGACCGCTGTCGTGGGCCAGGCGGCGGGGGATGTGTTCGTCGTGGTGGGGGACATAGAGTCCTCCATAGACGTTCCTCTCCGGTGAGGGGCAGGACGGGCAACGTCCCGCCCCTCACCAGCTCGTACGTTCAGGGATGGGTGATCGGCAGGGGAATCTCCGGCCCTCGGCGTTGACGCGCCGGGGGCCGTTTCTGTGTCCGGAGCCTCCGGCGGCTCAAGAGGCCAGACCCCACTCGTCTCGGCCCTCGATCAGCGCCCGCTCGTAGCGCAGCAGCTCGGCCTCGGGGTACAGCACCCGCTTGCCGATCTTGATGCCGCGCGGGCCCTTCTCGATCTGGCGCCAGTAGCGGACGGTGCTCTCCGCTGTGCGGTAGCGCTCGGCGACCTCGGCGGTGGTCAGGTATCGCATGCATTCCCAATCGACTGGGCGGCAATCCGGTCTGCATAGTTCGTACTCGACGATCGCCGGTTAACCAAATCGGCAAGAATGTGTTTCAATTGGGAAAGTGATGGTCGTGATGGAGGTCCGATGACAGGCGACAAGGTCGACGGCGGTGAGGTGCCGCTGCTCTACAGCGAGGGCAACATCGCCGCGCGGGTGGCGCTGGAACGCGAGGTCAGGGGATGGAGCACTACAGAGCTGGCGGACCGGGTGTCCAAGGCCGGCGTCAAGATGAACCAGACCGCGGTCTGGCGCATCGAGAACGGCACCCCGCGCCGCCGCATCAACGTCGACGAGGCACTCGCCTTCGCCCGCGTCTTCGAGCTGCCCCTCGAAGAGCTGATGACACCGCCGCTGGAAGGGCTGGATCTCGACAGCAGGCGGCTCGTCCAGGAAGCCGTCGAGGCGTACTACGAGACACGCGACGCCGAAGACCGCCTGCACCACGCTGTCGTCGGCATCGCCGAGCACATCCAGGTCAGCCCCGACAGCTCACGAGCCATTCATGAACAGTGCCTTCGCCTGATGGGCGACGAGCGCGACGCCCGCGCCCTCACCGAGCACATCGAGGGCGGCGGCTACTACCGATAACCAACCCAAAGGAGAAGCCACTTGGCCAACATTCAAAAGCGCCCCAACGGCAAATGGCGGGCCCGCTACCGCGACCTCGACGGCAAGGAGCACGCCCGCCACTTCGACCGCAAACTCGACGCCCAGCGCTGGCTCGACGAGGTCACGGCCAGCGTGGTCACCGGCCTTTACGTCGACCCGCGCGCGGGCAAGATCTCATTCGAGAAGTACGCGACGAAGTGGGAGGGCGAGCAGATCGCCGGTGAGGCGGGCACCCGTATCACCGACAACGCCCTGCGGGTTCACCTGATACCCGTGCTCGGCTCCTACGCGATGGCGTCCCTGCGCCGCAGCCACATCCAGGCCCTCTTCAAGAAGCTCTCCGAGCAACTCGGTCCCGGCAGCGTACGCAACGTCTACGACGTCCTGGTCCGCGTCATGACGGCGGCCGTCGAGGACAAGGTCATCGCCGTGACCCCCTGCAAGCGGATCACGCTCCCGTCCATGCCCGATGAGGAGTTCACTCCGCTCACCGTCGCGCAGGTCGAGGCGATGCTCGGATCGATGCCGCCGTACATCCGAACGGCGATCGTCGTCCTGGCCGGATCAGGCTTGCGCATAGGTGAGTTGCTCGGTCTCAAAGTCTCGGACGTCGACTTCAAGAGCGGCTCGATCCGTGTCGAGCGCCAGCGTCTCCAGTCCGGCCTGATCGGCCCGCCGAAGACCGGCAAGTCCCGGCGTACGGTCCCGGTGGGCGAGGTCGTCACGGATGCGCTCCTCACGCACCTGGCGGCACGGCCCTCGAAGGATTGGCTGTTCACGATGGAGGAGGGCGAGCCCCTCAACTACCGCCGCTGGAAGACGGAGTGGAACTGCGCCCGCAGGACGATCCAAGCAGCGGAGAGCGAAGCAGCCGACCGCGAGGGCCGCAAGCCCGTCGAGCTGCCGCACATGGTCACCCACGATCTGCGCCACTTCTACGCCTCCGCCCTCATCGCCGGCGGAGCGAGCGTCAAGCAGGTCCAGCTGGTCCTCGGCCACGCGTCCGCCGTCATCACGTTGCGGATCTACGCCCACCTGTGGCCGGGAGAAGAAGACCGCACCCGCTCCGTCATGGACGCCGTTCTCGGCGGCCTGCGGACCGGGTGCGGACAGGTAGGCGATGCAACCCGCGAAACCGCAGGTCAGACGGCCTAGCCATAGATCAAGCCTTCTTGGTCTCCCAGAAGATCGTGTCGATCTGGGCGATGTAGTCGAGCGCCTTCTGGCCCGTGGCCGGGTCGGACGAGCCCTTGGCGGCCGAGAGGGCCTTGAGGGTGTCGTTGACCAGCTGGTGCAGCTCCGGGTACTTCTCGAAGTGCGGGGGCTTGAAGTAGTCGCTCCAGAGCACCGATACGTGGTGCTTGGCGAGCTCCGCGCGCTGCTCCTTGATTCCGATGGCGCGAATCTGGAACTGCGCGTCGTCGTTGGCGGCCATCTTCTCCTGGACGGCCTTGACCGACTCCGCCTCGATGCGGGCCTGGGCCGGGTCGTACACACCGCAGGGGAGGTCGCAGTGGGCGCTGACCTTTACCTTGGGGGCAAACAGGCGGGAAAGCATGCAGCGGTCCTTCCTCGTGATCGTCTTCTCAGGTGGGACATTACTCCGTGAGAGACGGGTTTTCGCGAGTGCCCCCATGGGCTTAGGACAAAAGTCCAGGGTCAGACTGGGACTCGTGGAGGATTGGACCGGGGAGGTGCCGGTGATGCCGGAGCTGTCGCAGGAGAGTGAGCGGAGAAGGTCCATGGTGCCGTTGGGGGCGGCCGAGGTGACCGGGCCTTCGATGGTGCCAACGCTGTACCACGGGGACCGTCTGGTGGTGCAGTGGGGCGCGCGGGTGCGGGCCGGTGACGTCGTCGTGCTGCGGCATCCGTTCCAGCAGGATCTGCTGGTCGTCAAGCGGGCCGCCGAGCGGCGCGACGGCGGCTGGTGGGTGCTCGGGGACAACGCGTACGCGGGAGGGGACAGCACGGACTACGGCACGGTGCCCGAGGAACTCGTCCTGGGGAAGGTGTGGTTCCGCTACCGCCCGCCCAAGTTCGGGTCAGGCCGGCGTCCCGGTGAACGGGCAGGTCAGCGTTCGCCGTTCGCGGTGCTGCGCTGGGCCGTATCCGCCGCGCGCCCCGTGCTCGCCGACCGCGCCGTCTCCAAGCGCTTGCGGGCGCGGTAGGCGGCGACGTTGGCGCGGGTCGCGCAGCGGTCCGAGCAGTAGCGCCGGGAACGGTTTGTCGACGTGTCGAGATAGGCGTTGCGGCACGGTGCCGCCTCGCACAGGCCCAGGCGGTCCACTCCGTGTTCGGTGAGGTGGAAGGCGAGGCCCATCGCGGCGATCGCGGCGTACCCGGACGTCGCGTTCGACGGGTGGTCCGCCAAGTGCATGTGCCACAGCGGGTTGCCCTCGTCGTCGCGGTCGTCGTGGCCCGAGACCTGCGGGCTGACCGGGAACTCCATGAGCAGCGAGTTCAGCAGGTCGACCGCGAGGGTCTCGTCGCCGCTGTCGGCCGCCTCGAAGACGGCCCTGAGCCTGGCGCGCACCGAGCGGAAGCGGGTGACGTCGGAGTCCGTGGCGCGGCGTGCCGCCTGCGAACTGCCTCCGAACAGCTCGCGGACCGCCTCGACCGACGTCAGCGTGTCCGTGTTGCGACCCGGCTCCTCGCTGTTGACCAGACGTACGGCGTAGTCCGAGTAATAGGCCAGTTCCACTTGTAGTCCTTACCGGGGCGGGCTATCTTCGTCAGGTGCGTGAGTAACGGTTGCGCGTGCTTACAGGGTATTACGAGAGCGTATTACGTACTGGAGGGCTTCTGATGACGGAGACGGTGTCCGGGACCGACTGGCGCGCCTGGCAGGACAGCTGGGACCGGCAACAGGAGTGGTATCTGCCCGACCGCGAGGAGCGGTTCCGGGTCATGCTGGACATGGTCGAGGCCGTCGTCGGCACCGAACCGCGCGTCCTCGACCTCGCGTGCGGTACGGGGAGTATTACGGACCGGCTGCTCAAGAGGTTCCCGAACGCGATCAGCACGGGCGTCGACCTCGACCCGGCGCTCCTCGCCATCGCCGAGGGCACCTTCGCCGGTGACGACCGGGTCACCTTCGTCACCGCGGACCTCAAGGACCCGGAGTGGACGACCCAGCTTCCGTACGACTCGTACGACGCCGTCCTCACCGCCACCGCACTGCACTGGCTGCACAGTGAACCCCTCACCACCCTCTACGGGCAGATCGCCGGCGTCGTACGGGACGGCGGCGTCTTCCTCAACGCCGATCACATGCCCGACCCCGCGACTCCCCGCCTGAACGCCGCCGACAGCGCCCAGCGGCACGCCCGGATGGACCGGGCCAAGACCGGCGGCGCCGTGGACTGGCGGGAGTGGTGGCAGCTCGCGGCCAAGGACCCGGTCCTCGCGGAGCCCACCGCCAAGCGGTTCGAGATCTACGGCGAGCACGCGGACGGCGACACCCCGTCGCCTGAATGGCACGCGCGGACGCTGCGCGACGCGGGCTTCGGCGAGGCGCGGACGGTGTGGTCGTCGCCGTCCGATGCGATGGTGCTCGGTCTGAAGTAGCCCGCCCGCGTCACCCGAAGACGGGTGCGGGGGTCCGGCGATCGCGGCGTGCCACCGCGATCGCCGGATCGCGGGAGAGCACGGCCTGGTGCAGCAGCCGCAGTTCGCCGATCGGCGCCACACCGAGCTCGGCATCGAGCAGCGCGTGCAGCGCGCGGTAGGCGTCCAGGGCTTCCTTGGTGCGGCCCGACCTGTGAGTCCGCTGCCCGGCATCGGTCGGCGAACCGACTTGAACGGCCAGTGCCAGTGGCAGGACGACCGGCGCCTTCCGCATGGCTCCCATGAGTAGTCCTCCGTGGGGGAAAGAAAACAGGGCGGCCCGATCACCGCCGCAACGATGATCAGGCCGCCCCGCATACACGGCGCCATACACCGGCCATACACGGTCCGGTGGCTGTCGGTGTCAGAGGACCTTGGAGAGGAACCCCTTCGTGCGGTCGTGCTGAGGGTTCGTCAGTACGTCCCTGGGGTGACCGGACTCGACGACCACTCCGTCATCCATGAAGACGAGGTTGTCGCCGACCTCCCTGGCGAAGCCCATCTCGTGCGTGACGACGATCATCGTCATGCCGGACTCCGCGAGATCACGCATGACGTCGAGCACGTCGCCGACCAGCTCGGGGTCGAGCGCCGATGTCGGCTCGTCGAAGAGCATCAGCTTCGGGTCCATGGCCAGCGCGCGGGCGATCGCCACCCGCTGCTGCTGGCCGCCCGAGAGCTGTGAGGGGTAGCTCTTCGCCTTGTCGGCCAGACCGACGCGCTCCAGGAGCTGCCCGGCGCGTTCCTTCGCCGCCGCCTTCGTCTCGCCCTTGACCTGGACCGGCGCCTCCAGGATGTTCTCAAGGGCCGTCATATGGGGGAAGAGATTGAAGCGCTGGAAGACCATGCCGATGTCCCGGCGCTTCAGGGCGACTTCGCTGTCCTTGAGCTCGTACAGCTTGTCCCCCTTCTGGCGGTAGCCGACCAGTTCTCCGTCGACGTACAGCCGACCGGCGTTGATCTTCTCCAGGTGGTTGATGCAGCGCAGGAACGTCGACTTGCCGGAGCCGGACGGGCCGATGAGGCAGAAGACCTCGCCCGACTTGACCTCCAGGTCGATGCCCTTGAGCACCTCGACATTGCCGAAGGACTTGTGGACACCCTCGGACTTCACCATGGCGGTCATGCGACGCCTCCCTTCGGGCTGCCCAGAGAGAGCACGTTCGCCTTGATCTTCTGGAACGGTGTGCGCGGCAGCGAGCGGGACGAGCCGCGTGCGTAGTAACGCTCCAGGTAGAACTGTCCGATGCTGAGGACCGACGTCATGATCAGGTACCAGGTGGCGGCGAGCAGCAGCGCCTCCACCGTCGCGCCGGACGAGGTGCCGATGTCCTGGGCGTACCGCAGGAGTTCGAAGTACTGGACGGCGGCGACCAGTGAGGTCGTCTTCAGCATGTTGATGACTTCGTTGCCCGTCGGCGGCACGATCACGCGCATCGCCTGCGGCAGGACGATCCGGCGCAGCGTCTTGCCGTGGCTCATGCCGAGCGCGTGCGCCGCCTCGGTCTGGCCCTCGTCGACCGAGAGCAGGCCGGCGCGGCAGATCTCCGCCATGTACGCGGCCTCGTTGAGGCCCAGGCCGAGCAGCGCCGTCAGGAACGGCGTCATGAAGTCCGACCACTGGTCCTTGTAGATGGGACCGAGGTTGATCGTGTCGAAGACGAAGCCGAGGTTGAACCAGATGAAGAGCTGGACCAGGACCGGAGTGCCCCGGAAGAACCAGATGTAGAACCAGGCGATCGCCTGGGTCACCGGGTTCTTCGACAGGCGCATGACCGAGAGGAGGATGCCGCCGACCACGCCGATGAGCATCGACAGGACGGTCAGGAGCAGGGTCTCACGGACGCCCTTGACGATGCGCTCGTCGAAGAAGTTGTCCGGGATCGCGCCCCAGTTGATGTTGCCCCGCGCGAACGCGATGACGATTGCGGCGAGGGCGGCAATGGCGAGGATCGCGGCGAGATACCGGCCGTAGTGGCGGACCGGGACGGCCTTGATGGTCTCGGGCTCGGGGGACGGTGGGGTGTCCTCCGGGCCCTGCTTGATGATGTCGGTGGTCACGTGAGTGGCCTTTCAGCGACTGAGAGGGACGCGGTCACTTGCCGCCGTTGATCTTGGCTTCCTTGACCGCGCCGGCCTCGACGCCCCACTTGGAGATGATCTTGTCGTACTCGCCGTTCTTGACGATGGCGTCGAGTGCCGCCTTGATCGCGTCACGCAGCTCGGGGTTCTCCTTGGAGACCGCGATGCCGTACGGAGCGGCCTCGACCTGCTCGCCGACCAGCTGGAAGTCCTTGCCGCCGCCCGAGGTCTTCACCGCGTACGCGGCGACCGGGAAGTCCGAGGAGCCCGCGTCAGCGCCGCCCGAGCGCAGTCGGGTCTGGGCCTGCTGGTCGTTGTCGAAGGACTCGATGGCGATCTTCTTGCCGCCCTTGCACTTCTTCGACTCGGCCTTGGCCAGGTCGTGCGAGACGGTGCCGCGCTGGACGACGATCTTCTTGCCGCAGAGGTCGGCCCAGGTCTTGATGCCCTGGTCGTCGCCCTTCTTGGTGTAGATCGAGACGCCCGCTGTGAAGTAGTCGATGAAGTCGACGCCGGTGCCGATCTTCTTGCCGGTCTCCTCGTCGACGCCTTCCTGGCGGTTCTTGGTGTCGGTCATGGCCGACATGGCGACCTGGTAGCGCTTGGAGCGCAGACCGCCGAGCAAGGTGTCGAAGGTGCCGTTGTCGAACTGGAACTTCACGCCGAGCTGCTTGCCGAGCGCGTCGCCGAGGTCGGGGTCGATGCCGACGGTCTTGCCGGACTTGTCCTTGAACTCGACCGGCGGGTACGCGATGTCCGAACCGACCTTGATGACACCCGCGTCCCGGATGTCGGCGGGCAGCTTGTCCGCGAGCGGCGCGTCCTTGACCTTCCCCCCGCCGTTGTCCTTGGTCTGGTCTCCGCAGCCGGTGAGCAGCAGCGCACCGGCGACCGCGATCGCACCGACCGCGGACATCCGGGACTTCACGGACTTACCGCTGGTCGTACGACAGATGGAGCGTGCGGTCATGAGGGTCCTCCGGCGGATGAGGGAGTTGCCGAGTGGTCGTGCACACACCTTCGGGTGTCGCGACCTCGTGTGATGACGGCATCTTGCCATTCGGAGCGTCCGATTCTGGGTGCTGGAGATGTCAAAATCGGATAACGGGTGATCCTGGAACCCGGACAGGCCGGAACAACCGGGCCGTACCGGTCTGGAATGAAGTACCGCCATTTGAGATCTTCCGTGAATCTCGGGTGAATCTCGCGATGCGGACCGGCGGACTGCCCTCTTCGGCAGATCCGGCCGTCCTCGCCGGGAAGCCCGGCCGTCCTCTTCCGGAAATCCGGCAATGCTCTGCCGCCGCCCGCTCTTGTGGGACCACTACAAGGACCAGGGACGCCTCACGTAACCAATCCCACTCGCCCGTGGCAAGGACCGTCAGGTAGAAAGGTGCGTTACACCCCTCATCCGGGGCCCAGGGCGCGTGTGCGGCGCGCCCGCGTGTCTGTACCTCCCTCCGCCGACAGGCGGGGAACAGACGCGGTGCCCGCCCACTTCTCAACCAGGAGTGGACACCCTCAACTGATGATTTAAGACTTAAGGGGTAAGACAAGTGGCAGCGGAGATCGTCAATCCTCGCAGCGCCAGCAGTACGGGTCACGAAGGCGCTGAAGAGCCCTTCGATCCGGCGTTCGCGCTGCACCGTGGCGGCAAGATGGCCGTGCAGGCCACTGTGCCGGTGCGGAACAAGGACGACCTGTCCCTGGCGTACACGCCCGGCGTCGCGAAAGTGTGCACCGCGATCGCCGAGCAGCCGGAGCTGGTGAACGACTACACATGGAAGTCGAATGTCGTGGCCGTCGTCACCGACGGCACGGCCGTGCTCGGCCTCGGTGACATCGGCCCCGAGGCCTCCCTCCCCGTGATGGAGGGCAAGGCGATTCTGTTCAAGCAGTTCGGCGGCGTGGACGCGGTTCCGATCGCGCTCGCGACGACGGACACGGACGAGATCGTCGAGACCGTGGTGCGGCTCGCGCCGTCCTTCGGCGGTGTCAACCTCGAGGACATCTCGGCCCCGCGCTGCTTCGAGATCGAGCGCAAGCTCCAGGAGCGGCTCGACATCCCCGTCTTCCACGACGACCAGCACGGCACGGCGGTCGTGACGCTCGCCGCGCTGCGGAACGCGGCGAAGCTGACCGGGCGCACGCTCGGCGAGCTGCGCGCCGTGATCTCCGGTGCGGGTGCGGCCGGGGTCGCTATCGCCAAGTTCCTGCTCGAGGCGGGCCTCGGCGATGTGGCGGTCGCGGACCGCAAGGGCGTCGTGAGCCGGGACCGGGAGGACCTCACCCCGGTCAAGCGGGAGCTCGCGGAGCTCACCAACAAGGCCGGGCTCAGCGGTTCGCTCGAGAGTGCGCTCGCGGGTGCCGATGTGTTCATCGGTGTCTCGGGCGGCACCGTCCCCGAGCCCGCGGTCGCCTCCATGGCGCCCGACTCGTTCGTGTTCGCCATGGCCAACCCGAACCCCGAGGTGCACCCGGACATCGCCCACAAGTACGCGGCTGTCGTCGCGACGGGGCGTTCGGACTACCCGAACCAGATCAACAACGTCCTCGCCTTCCCCGGCATCTTCGCCGGGGCGCTCCAGGTGCGGGCGTCGCGGATCACCGAGGGCATGAAGATCGCCGCCGCGGAGGCGCTGGCCGGTGTGGTGGGCGATGAGCTGTCGGCCGACTACGTGATTCCCTCGCCGTTCGACGAGAGGGTCGCACCGGCTGTGACTGCCGCTGTGGCTGCTGCCGCTCGGGCCGAGGGCGTGGCTCGACGCTGAGCGGTGCGCTCGACGGTATGACCGCGCCCCCGTCTCGTACGCACGTGTTGCGTACGGCACGGGGGCGCGGTTGCGTACGGCACGGGGCGCGGCGTGTGTCACAGCCGTGCATGGTTACGTGCGGGTAGGGCGCCCGCCTATCGTCTGCCTCATGTTCGCCGCCTACGCCGCCCGCATCGACCGTGACCAGCCGCTCAGTGGCCTTGAGTTGGGGGAGCGTCCCGCCCCCGATGCCAGGGCCGGCTGGTCGACCGTGAATGTCAGGGCCGCCTCCCTCAATCACCATGACCTGTGGTCCCTGCGCGGGGTCGGCCTCGCCGAGGACAAGTTGCCGATGATCCTCGGCTGTGATGCCGCCGGGATCGACGAGGACGGCAATGAGGTCGTGCTGCACTCCGTCATCGGTCAGACCGGGTACGGAGTCGGGCCCCGCGAGGGTCGCTCGATCCTGACCGAGAAGTATCAGGGGACCTTCGCCGAGCAGGTCTCCGTCCCCACGTGGAATCTGCTGCCGAAGCCGAAGGAACTGTCGTTCGCGGAGGCGGCCTGTCTGCCGACCGCGTGGCTCACCGCGTACCGCATGCTCTTCACCAATGCCGGGGTGCGTCCCGGTGATTCGGTGCTTGTGCAGGGTGCCGGGGGCGGCGTCGCGACGGCCGCGATCGTGCTCGGCAAGGCGGCGGGGCTCCGGGTCTTCGCCACGAGCCGCGACGAGGCCAAGCGGAAGCGGGCCCTGGAGCTGGGCGCCGTGGAGGCTGTCGAGTCCGGTGCGCGGCTTCCGCAGCGGGTGGACGCCGTCATCGAGACGGTGGGGGCGGCGACGTGGTCGCACTCGATCAAGTCCCTCAAGCCGGGCGGCACTCTGGTGATCTCGGGCGCGACCAGCGGTGACCGGCCCTCGCACGCGGAGCTGACGCGGGTCTTCTTCCTGGAGCTGAAGATCGTCGGCTCGACCATGGGCTCCAAGGACGAGCTGGAGGACCTGCTCTCCTTCTGCGCCGCCACGGGCGTACGTCCCGTCATCGACGAGGTGCTGCCGCTCGACCGGGCGCGCGAGGGCTTCGAGCGGATGGAGTCGGGCGGGCAGTTCGGGAAGATCGTGCTCGAGGTCGGGTGATCTCACCGATCTCACCGATCTCGCTGGCCTCACCAGCCTCACCTTGGACCGTCGGCCTTGTCAATTACGGTTGACACCCACCTTCCGTCAACGTAAGTTGACACGCATGACCGAAGCTACGGATCTCGCCGAGCGTGCGGGTGACCGTGACCCACGAGTCGGACTGCGAGCCGTCTCCGCGCTGCGGAGGCTGGTGGAGCAGTTGGAGGCCGTGCAGGTGCGCAGTGCGCGTCTGCAGGGCTGGTCGTGGCAGGGGATCGCCGCGGAGCTCGGAGTGAGCAGGCAGGCCGTGCACAAGAAGTACGGGAGGCAATGATGTTCGAGCGGTTCACGAAGGACGCCCGCGCCGTGGTCAAGGGTGCGGTCGACCATGCCGAGGGCGAGGGCGCCGACTCCGTCGACGACGGGCACATGCTGCTCGCGCTGCTCGACCGCGAGGCGAGCCGGGCGTCCTTCGCCCTGGCCTCACTCGGGGCCACGCGTCGCCGGGACTCGATCGAGGGAGCCCTTGGCGAGGCACGGCGCCGCGGGGGTCTTTCGCAGGCCGACACGGAGGCCCTGGCCGAGCTCGGCATCGACGTGTCCGAGATCGTGTCCCGGGTCGAGGAGACTCATGGCGTGGGCGCGTTGGCGGGCGGGCGCAGGGCCGGGCGGTCCGGCCTCGGCTGGACCGGGCGCCTGCCCTTCACCCGCGAGGCCAAGGACACCCTGGAGAAGTCCCTGCGCATCGCCACCGCTCGCCGGGACCGGCACATCGGCGACGAGCACATCTTGTTCGCCCTCACTGTCCGCCCCGGGCCCATCAGCGAGGTGCTTGCGGATCATGGCGTGACGCATGAGTCGGTGGAGAGGGTGCTGTACGGCGGGGGCGCCGAGTAGGAGTGGCGTCGCGCCATGCACAGCTCTGCCCTCCCTCGGGCGTCCTCCCTCAGGCGTCGGCGCCGAGTCCCGGAGCGCCGACGCCGCCCTCTCTGTCGACCGCCCAGGTCACGCCTTCGGTGTGCGCAGTGTCGCGGCGATGTGGGCCGCCGCCGCAGACAAGTGCCGTCGGGCGTCCCGGAGTTGGTCCTCCGTCACGCCGTGGTCCCGGGCCGCGTCGCGGATGTCGTCGCGGAAGCGGTCCAGGAGGCGGTCCAGGTCGCGTTCCGGGTGGCCGGTGCTGTCGTCCTGGGCCCAGTCCGGGACATACTCCGTAGGGACCTCGTCCTCGCGGTCCACCGTGAACTTGGGCTCCTCGGCGGTCGCCCGCGTGCCCTTGCCGCCCTTGCGGCCGAAGTCGTGGCCTGCGTTCTTTCCGAACTCGCCGAACTCCTTGGCCAGTTCCGTCAGGCCCTCGCGGACCCCCGTCGGCCAGTCGCCCCGCGTGAAGTGGTCCTGCACCTGGTCCTGGACGCGCCGTGCGATGCGCTGCACCTCCTCCTGAGCCTGGGCGTGCGCGGTTTCCTGCGCCGTCTGGGCCTGGCGGCGGGCGCGCTGGGCTTCCTCGCGTGCCCGGCGGGTCTCGTCCTTCGCGCGCCGCGCCTGGTCCTTCCACTCCTGCTTGGCGCGCTTGAACTCCTCCTTTGCCTGGCGCCAGCCCTCCTTGTCGCCCCAGGAGCCGTCGAAGAAGTCGGAGGCGTCCGGGAAGGCCTTCCCCGCGGCGGAGCCGCTCTTGCCATCGGACGTGCCGGACGTGCCGCCGGACGCACGGGCCTCCTTGGCCGCCTCCCGCATCTCGCGGCGGAGCTCACCGGCCGCGCCCCGCACGCCGTCCCGGATCTCGGCCGCGAGCTCGGCGACCGAATCGCGGATCTCCAGCTCCAGGTCGGCCAGCTCGCCTCTGCGGTCGGCCAGTTCGGCGCGGCCCGCGTCCGTGATGGCGTAGACCTTGCGGCCGCCCTCCGTGGTGTGCGTGACCAGGCCCTCTGCCTCCAGCTTGGCCAGGCGCGGGTAGACCGTGCCCGCCGAAGGGGCGTAAAGCCCCTGGAAGCGCTCTTCCAGGAGGCGGATCACCTCATAGCCGTGGCGCGGGGCCTCGTCGAGGAGCTTGAGCAGGTACAGGCGCAGTCGGCCGTGGGCGAACACGGGGGCCATCTCAGAGCACCTTCTTGTCGGTCGGGGCGGCGTCGTCCGTCGGGGTGGCGTCGTCCGTCGAGGGCGTGGTCGGAAGGACGGCGTCGGATGGATCTTCCTCTGTCGGCGGCCTGCGCAGCAGCGCGATGGATCCCGAGACCGTCGTCGCCTTGAGCTTTCCGCTGCCCGAGCCCAGGCGGCCGGTGATCCTCTTGGCCCCCCACTGGCCGCTGACGCGCAGATCCTCGAACGCGTTGGACACCGAGCCGCTCGCGGTGTTCGCCTCCACGTCCGCGTCCGTCGGATGGGGAAGCCGGATCGCGATCTCGCCCGAGACGTTCGTCAGGCCGATGTCGGTCGGGGCGCCCGCCGGGTCGAGGTCCACGATCATCGAGCCGCTCACGGAATCGGCCCGAACGGAGGAGCCCGCGCCCTCGAAGACGGTCAGGTCACCGGAGACCGAGTTGAACCGCAGGTCGCCGGTGATGCCCTGGGCCTCCACGCTGCCGGAGACCGTGTCGGCGCGGACGGGTCCCGAGAGGCCGACGAAGGTGGTGTCGCCGGTGACGCCCTTGACCTCCGTGGGTCCTTCGATCCCCGAGACCACGGCGCCCGCCCCGACGACGCCCACCTCTACCCGGGTGCCCGCGGGGACGGCCAGGGAGACCACCACGCTGCGGCGCCAGCCCTTGCGGTCGAGCCACTTGAGGAAGCCCTTCCAGGGCAGGTCGTCATACGCCACGGACAGGGTGCCTTCCGACTGCGTGACGGTCAGGGGCGGGCCCTCTATCTCGGAGACCTCGAGCCTGGCGGAAACTTCGTCGGTGCCCACGACGTTCACTGTTCCGTTGACGACGCGCACCTGGAGTGTTGTCACTGGGGCGTCGAAGGTGAGCTTCTTGGGCTCGGCGACGGACCACTCTGACATCGGGCTGACCTCCTGGGGTGAGCCGGGCGGCAGGGCCTGACGGCCTCTGACACCCTGGACGGCAACGCGCCATATCGCGTCTCTGAGATACACGATATATCGCGGTTGCGGAAAGTCAAGACACTGTCGCTTCTCAGCGCCGAATATGGTGATTTGACCTAGCGTGGGGCCATGTCGTCCGATGCTTTCGAGGCTTTCGAGCGTGCTTCCTTCTCCGAGCGCGCCGCCGCCGGTGCCCTCCTGCTCTGCCGGGCCGACCTCGACGCGGTCGAGCCCGCGGCACGCCTGTTGCGCGAGCGGCTGCTGCTCGCCCCGGCGGGGCGCGAGTGGAGTGTGCTCGTCCCTGAGGGCAAGCCCTGGGTGCACGGTGACGAACCCGTTGACCGGGTGCTCACGGGGTGGGCCACCGCGCTCGCCGTCGGGTCGACCTGGCCCGTGCTCGCCCTGTGGTGGGACTCCGACCGGTCCGGCTTCACGCTCGCGGCGGGCTTCCGGCGCACGGTCGGCTACGAATGGCTGGCGAACGGGACGCCCGTCGGCGAGGGCGAGGCCCTGCGTACCTTCGCCGCGCGGCTCGGGCTCGACCCCGTCCTCGACATGCAGGCGCTTGAGGCCCTGGGGCGCCCGAACACGGACGCCGACGCCGACGCCGACGCCCGTGCGCGGATGCTGGGGCTGCTCGCCGTGCTCACGCGGGCCGGAGCGGCCCTGCCGACAGGCCTGAGCCCCGGCGAACCCGCCGACCGGTTGCGGGCGGTGGCCCACGTGGTGCCGGGGGTGCGGCAGGTCGAGTGGTCGGGGTGGCGGGACGCGGTACGGGCGGAGCTCGACGTCGTGGAGCGCGGCCGTCTCGGGCCGTGGCTACGGGGACCCAGGGCCCGCGCGCTGGCCGCGGCGCAGCTGGCCGCGGGGCTGCCGGTGGCGGCGTGGGCCGTACGGCGGCGCAGTGCGGGATGGGCGGCCGCGGCGCTGCTGCTGCTGGCGCAGGGGGCGTTGGGCTTCGCCTACGACCGCGTACGGGCGGCTGACGCCGGGCCTTGCGGGGGCGGTTCGGGGGCTACGCGCAAGGCCGCCTGAACCGGCGCGTACCGCCTACCTGAACCGGCGCGTACCGCCTACCTGAACCGGCGCGTACCGCCTACCTGAACCGGCGCGTACCTCCTACGTGAACCGCTGCGACCGCCTACTCGTCCTCGTCCTCGTCGTCATCCAGCCGGGCCAGCCACGTCGCGAGGCGCTCTACCGGGACCTCGAAGTCGGGGTTGAGGTCCACGAAGGTGCGGAGCTGCTCGGCGAGCCACTCGAAGGTGACTTCCTCCTCGCCGCGCCGCTTCTCAAGCTCCTCGATGCCACGGTCGGTGAAGTACAAGGGGGGCTCCGCTGGGCTCGAAAACGCTGTGTCTCAGCCAGGATAAGGGTCGTTCCCTCGCTCTTGCCCCCTGCATGGAGTTAGCCTGCTCCTCCTTGTCATGGGGGTAACGGGGGTCTTTTGTGACGGATGGGATCGCACAGATTCGGCTCGACGACGGCACCGCCGTCTGGGCGCGCATCACCGAGGCACAGGAAATCGACAGCGGCGGCTACCGGGACACCGGAGTCGGTGACCGCGTCATCGACATGGCGAGCGGACTCGGCGACATCGTGAGCGGGGTGGTGGGCTCCCTGCGCTCCGGGCTCGGACCCTCTGGTTCCGTCGAGGTCGCCGTGAACTTCGGCATCGAGCTGTCCGCGCAGGCCGGCAAGGTCATCAGTGTCCTCGCCGACGGCAGCGGCAAGGCGTCCGTGTCCGTGTCGCTGACCTGGACGGAACCCGCGGCCACGGCGACAGGCGCGGAATGAGCGCCGTACAGGGGATAGTGCGCCCCTCGCTCGCGCGCATCGTGGAGCCTGGTGGGGGGTATGAGCAGCATGGTGACCACTACTGGGGTTCGGGCTTCTTCATCGCCCCGGGATGGTTGCTGACCTGCGCCCATGTCGTGGGAAAGGGGGGAGCCGCAGTGTGGCGGAGCGAAGAAGCCGTCGGCGTCGTCTGGCAGGGCGGCACCGCCACGGGCAGGGTCGTCCTCGCCAAGCCCCGGCCCTCGGTCCCTGAGGGGAACCGGTCGCGCTGGGAGTTCCCCGACATCGCCCTGGTCCACGTCCCGGGCGCGCGCGATGCCCCGTGCGTCTGGCTGAGCGAGCGGCCCCCGTCCATCCCCGCCGAGATCAGCCTGCACGGCTGGTCGCGGGAGACCGGCGATCTCGGAGTGCGCGACGGGCTCGGCACGGCACAGGCGCTGGACACCAGGGCGCTGCTCCTGACCGGCGTCCTGCCCGTCGAGGGAGTCTCCGGCGGGCCCGTCATCGACCGGGAGTCCGGAGCCGTCATCGCCCTGGTCAAGGGGGTCGGCCGCAGCGAGGGCGCCGCCGTCCCGGTCACCGCCCTGCACGAGCTGTACGACCTCCCGGGCGGCGACGTACTGCACACGGTCATGAGTGAACACGACCGCCATCACCTGCGCCGCTACCGCGCGGGCGGGCCCGACGACTGGACGCGCACCCAGCTCAAGCTGCGCACCCGCGGCGCACCCGGACTCACCCCGGACCTGCGGGTTCACCTCTACGGCCGCCTCGCCGAACTCCCGCCGCCCGGTGGCCCCGGCGAGGTCATGGATCTCGTACACGAAGTGAAGTGCCGTGTCCTCGCGGACGATTACCGCTCACCCATCGAGTACGACCCGCGCACCTGGCGCGAGGGCGCCGGTCTTCTGCACGACCTGCCCGACATCCGAGGCACGGCGAATTCGCGCGAACTCGACCTCGACGCGGTGTTGTTGTACGCCGCGAAGGTCGCCCGGCACACCACGCTCACCCGTCGTGACGCGGCCTCCGCGGACGCGCTGCGTGACCTCGCCGACTGGCTGGCGTACGGGTCCGGGATGGCCCGCGGCCCGATCGCCGAGGAGATCGCCCTCGCCCTCGCCCCGATCCTGAACGGCACCGACACCCAGGCCCCACCCGTCGCCTCCGTACGGGAGAACCGCCCCCAGGCCCGTGCGGACGTCCTCGTCGACATCGGCGACCCCGGCTACGACAACCGCTACCCGTGGAGCGTCAAGCTGCTGTACGACGGCCGCGACGTGAGCCCGCTGGACGGCAGCGACCGCGGCGTGCCGCGCTCCAAGCTGCACGAGACCCTGCGCGGACCGCTCGCCGCCGCGCTGCGCCTCGGCGACAGCGGGGAGAACCTGGCCGCCGTCGAGGCCCTGCTGCCCCGGCAGTTGTTCGACGAACCGCTCGACGCCTGGCGCCTGATACCGGACGGTGCCGACGACGACGAGGCCTACGACGAGTGGGACCCGCCCTACATGCCGCTCGGCCGACGCCGGGTCGTCGTCATCCGCGACCGCAGGCGCAACGGGAGAGACGTCATCCCCGAGTGGCGGCGGTTGTGGAACGCCGCCGTCGACGGCCCGCTGGCCGCCGTGCCGTTGCGCGACGAGGCCGTGACATCGGGCCATGCGCCGTCCGTACGCCGTGAGAGCAAGCCCGCGGCGTTCGGCAGACTCATGGGAGCCGAGCGCGGTTCCGTGCCCGTCTACTGCGGGCATGTCGGCCATGGCGACGGCTTCGCCGCCATGGCCACCGCGCTCGCCGCCGGACACCCGCTGGTCCTGTGGCGCCGCGACGGCCAGGACCACGGCGACTGCCAGGAGTTCCACCGCCGGGCCGGTGGATTTCTGGCCAAGGTCGGCAACGCCGCCGGACTCCGCGACCGCATCCAGGAACTGCGCGTCCACGCCAGCACGCCGGAGCGGGCCGCCGACTCCGGATGGGCCGACGGCATCGCCGTTCTGTTCGACCCGCCCGATCGCCCGCCCTACGGCACCGAAGCCGTCTCTCCACCGACCATCGAGACCTGATGGACCGTCAAACCGCAGAATGGGGCCGGAACCGGGGTCGGCAGGCCGGGGTGATCGGCGGTAGTGTCGTCGTCGCCTGTACCCGCTGCGCGGCCTCACCAGAGCCGGGAGGAGCCCAAGGTGAATGACTGGCGGATCTACCGAGGTGTCGGTGAGCCGCACGACGGAGTGCAGCGGTTACCCCCTCCACCCCCCTGGCGCGACTTCACGGCCTCGGAGCGGGACGCGGCCCCGGGCACCGACCCGAGCACGGCCCGCAGGCTCGGCTTCCAGCGCACCCTCGTCGAGAACTACGCACCCAGGCCCGCCGAGACCGATGCCGTCAACGCCGCTCTGTACCTGCGCCGCCCGCTCCTGGCCACCGGCAACCCCGGCACCGGAAAATCGACCCTCGCCTACGCCGTCGCCCACGAGCTCGGCCTTGGCCGGGTACTGCGCTGGCCCATCGTGAGCCGCTCCACCCTCCGGGACGGGCTCTACCGCTACGACGCCATCGGCCGCCTCCAGGACGTCCAACTGGAGCGCGCCCAGGGCGAGTCGGGGAGCCAGGCCGCCGCGCCCGGCATCGGCTCGTACATCCGTCTCGGACCGCTCGGCACCGCACTGCTCCCCTCCGACGTGCCACGCGTCCTGCTCATCGACGAGCTCGACAAGAGCGACCTCGACCTCCCCAACGACCTGCTGAACGCCCTGGAGGAGGGCGAGTTCGCCATCCCGGAGCTCGAACGCATCGCGGATCGCGAACCCGCGGTCCAGGTGCTCACCGACGACGGCCGCAAGGTGACCGTCACCGGTGGCCGGATCGCCTGCACCACGTTCCCGTTCATCGTGCTCACCTCCAACGGCGAGCGGGACTTCCCGGCCCCCCTGCTCAGGCGTTGCGTCCAGCTCGAACTGGAGCCGCCGGGCGAGGATCAGCTCAAGTCCATGGTCGAGGCCCACCTCGGCGGCGAGGGCGCCACCGAGGGCCGTGATCTGATCGACCGGTTCCTGGAGCGCGAGCCCGGCGAGGTCATCGCCGCCGACCAGCTCCTCAACGCCCTCTATCTCACCCAGCACACCCCGCACGCCGAGCGCCTCACCCGGGAGCGGATCGCCTCGTTGCTCATGCGGCCTCTCGACCGTTCGAGGTGATGGCCGGATGCCGCGGACGCATCTGGGAGAGCTCATCGGCAGGCTCAGGGACGGCGGCCTCGACCCCACCGCCGAGGAGGTCGCCGACGCCGTCTGGCTCGCCCAGTGGTTACCGCGCGCCTCCCGGCCCGGCGAGCCGGGCGCCCCGTCGGCGGCCACCCCGCCGCGGTCCGACGACACCCGGGAGCCGGCGCGGGAGGTGACCGAGGGGACCCCCGCCGAAGATCCCGAACCCCCGCCCGCGGCGGCGACGTCCGCCGAGGTGCCCCTGCATCTGCCCGGCGGCGGCACGGCAGGCTCCGGCGGTACAGGCCCCGGCCTTCCCGTACGAGCCCCGGCGGCGGCCGCACTGCCCGGACTGCTCGGACTGCAGCAGGCCCTGCGCCCCCTGCGCCGCTACGCCCCCTACACCGTCCACTCCGCCGACGGCAGCATCGACGAGGAAGCCACCGCCGAGCAGTCCGCCGCGACCGGCCTCATCACCCCCGTCCTGCGCGACGCGCGCCACCGGAGTGCCGACATCCAGCTCCTCATGGACACCGGGCCCGCGATGGCCGTGTGGGAGCGCCTTGTCGAGGAACTGCGCCAGGCGTGCGAGCAGTCGGGTGTCTTCCGCGACGTCCAGGTCCACCAGTTGTACGACAGCGGAGACGGCAGCCTGCTCGTCGGCACCACCACGGGACCGCACAGCCGAACCCGCCTGCGCTCGGCCAACCAGCTGCACGACCCGGCGGGCCGCCGCCTCACCCTGGTCGTCAGCGACTGCGTGGGCCCGCTGTGGCAGAGCGGCGCGGTCCAGCGGCTGCTGCACTCCTGGCCCGGCGGCTCACCGATCGCCGTGGTCCAGCCGCTGCCGTCCCGGCTGTGGACGCGTACGGCACTGCCCGCCGAGCCGGGACTCCTCACGCGTACGCCGCAACCGGGCGGCCGCACCGTCTTCGATCCCGACGACGAGCCGTGGGAACCGCGGCCCGCGGGCGCCAAGGCGGTCCCCGTACTACAGCCGACCCCCGAGGCGTTCGCTGCCTGGGCGCGGCTGCTGTCCGGTCAGGGCGGCCCGGTGCGCGGCTGGGCGGCCTGGGTGGGACCGGCGTCCGACGGCTCCGGAGTCCCGCTCGCCCCCGCGCCGCCCGCGGGGCGCAGCGACGACGAACTGCTGCGGGCCTTCAGGGCCACCGCGTCGCCCGGCGCCCTGCGGCTCGCCGTCTGCCTCGCGGCGGCTCCGCTCTCGCTGCCCGTCATGCAGCTCGTCCAGCGCACCATGCTTCCCGACACCGGGCCCATGGAGCTGGCCGAGGTCCTGCTCGGCGGGCTGCTCAGGCAGCTCCCCGGGACCGAGGCCCGGCCCTGCTTCGTCTACCCTGCACGCGTCCAGGAACTGCTCCTCAGCTCCCTCGGCCGGGCCGCCGCCGGACTCGTGCTCAAGCACTGCTCCGCCTATGTGGAACACCACTTCGACCGGGGCACCCGCAACTTCGCCGCCCTCGCCGCGGCCCGGCTCGACGGGCAGGACGGACAGGACCCAGCCCCCGCACTGGGCGCCGACGAGGGCCCCACCGACACCACCGACACCGCCGACACGACGCCCGCCGGGGTCGAGTCCGAGCTGTTCGCCACGGTCCCCGCGCGCGTGCTGCGCTTCTACCAACCGGATCTGGTGGCCGCCGAGCCCCTCCTGGAGGCCGAGCGCCTCCTTGCCAGGTGGCACGACCAGGCGGACCCTTCCGTGCTGCTCAGGGCACGGACGCAGGCCGAGGCGGCTTTACGCGGAGGCGGGACCACCGGGGACGCCGACAGCGTACGGGCCCGCCTCGTCCTCGGCCGGGTGCTGCGCGCCGAGTCCACCACGGCCCGCGTGCGCGGGGCCGGGCGCCGCCTCACCCTGCTGCACGAGGCCGCGGCCGTACTCGACGAAGCCCTGGGCGCGGCTGCCGACAGCAGCGTGGCGTTCGCCGACGTGGCGCTCGAACTCGCCGCTGTGAACCATGAGTTGTGGCACGCCACACAGGACACGCACTTTCTTCAGCAGGCACTCGCCGCGCTGCCGGGGAACGCCGCGCGGTGGCCCGCGGACCGCCGCCGCGCCCTGCTCCTTCGCCGCGGGCGGCTGCTGCTCGCCGACGGGAATCCGGCCGCCGCGGCCCGCGAACTGCGCGCCGCCTGCGACCTGTTGGACGCCGAGGGAGCCCCTGACAGCGTCCGTTGCTCTGCCCTGCTCGACCTGGCCGAGGCCCTGCGGGGCATCGAAACGCCCGAAGCGACCGCCGCCGTGTTCGCCAGGGCGGAGGAGGCCGCCGGTACGGACCCCGCGCTGCGGCTGCGCTGCCTCTCCGCCCAGGCGGCCTTCCACGAAGCGACCGGCGACCACCAGCGTGCCGACCGTGCCTATGAAGCCGCCGCCGGCCTCGCGCCGCCCGACAGCGCCCGCCGCAGCGGACTGCTCACCGCCTGGGGCGAATCTTTGCTGCGCCGCGCCGCCGCGGACACCGGCGCGGCGATCGTCGACCGGGCCGAGAACGTGCTGCGCGAGGCGCTCACGGCGCTGCCCGCGCGCGCCCCCGACCGGGGCAGGCTGCTTGGCCTGGTGGGCAGCGCGCTCGCCCAGCGCTTCCGTCATCTCGGTTTCCTGCCCGACCTGTTCGAGAGCCGCCATCTCCTCGGCCAGGCGATCCGGGGTGCGCGCGACGCGGGGGTACGTGCCGAGGGGCGGCTCCAAATGGGCCGTGTCATCGTCGAGTTGAGGCGCCGCACCGGATCACCCGTACTCGCCGAGGCCCTGCAGGCCTACGAGCACGCCGAAGAGGAGGCCCGCATCGCCTACGGCCGCACACCGGGATCGGTGACGGCCGCGCGTGCGCTGCACGGGCAGGGCGGGGTGCTGGAGCTGATGGGGCGCTCGGCGGCTGCGCGCGGCGCCTACCGGTCGGCCGCCGACGAGTGGCGGCAACTGACCGGAGCGTTGCATGAAGTGGACTGGCAGGAAGTGGAGTTGACGCGGGCGAGAGTGGCTGCCACCGATGCGGACGAGCCCGGATTCCCCGGCATCGACCGGTTGTCCGACGAGGACTGGGACCGGGCGACCCCGCCGTGGTGCACCTGGGGAGGGGTGCGGGCAGTGATCACCGCGTAATACGCGGGTGTGTGGCCGGAGTTAAGTCGAACATGTTTCTGTTTCACCGGCCTCGGGAAGAACCGTGCAGCCGCGCCGGTCGTACGGGGCGGACGACGTGAGAGGGGAGCTGATGGTGTCGGAGCAGGGGGAATGGGCGGCTGGCCCCGAAGAGGGCTACGGGCGAGCGCTGCTGCTGCCCGATCTGGCCCATGTCGACCTGCGGACATTGCGTGCCATGGACGATCCACGGCTGGCTGAGGCGGTCGACCTTGTGCTTGCCCACTCCCGGGAGCTCGGCGAGTCCTGGTTCAGCGGCGACGGTCCCACCTATGTCGATGAAGCACACGCCGGCCGCATGGTTCCGGCCGGAAGTGGTGCGCCGCGGCACGGTGAGGAAAGGGCGGGGTGACCCTGGCGTCGGCATCCTCCGTCCTTGCGGAGCTCGCCAGGACCAGGCCTACCGAGGCGGGTGAGGCGGCACTGCGTGCCGGGCTGCACGCTCGCCGTCTGGTACTCCTCAAGTCTCTCCTCGCCCGGATCGACCGGCAGCGCGACCGGGTGGACCCCGCCGTACGCCACCGGTTCGACCGTGACTGGAGCGTCCTTGAGCGGGCCGAGGAGGCCGACCCCACCGCCGTCCGCGATGTCGTGAACTACCCCATGACCGGCGCCTGGCTCGCCGAGATCCTCGCCGCACCCGAGGGCCACGCCTTCGAGCGGCACCTCGCGCACTTCGGCGCTGTCGCCGCCACCGCCGCCGTGCGTGCCGGCTGTCGGGTGACCATGGACATCGAGGTCCCCTCGGGTCTGCTCGCACTCCCCGGTCTCGGTGTGCTGCGCTGCCCGGCCGGCCGGGCCCGGTTGCGCATCGGGGCCGGGCTGCTGCGGATCATGGGCAGCGGACCTTCCGGAGGCGTTGTGCTGTACGCACAGCCGGGCGACCGTCGGCTGCACGGTGGCAGCTCCCACTGGTCCGGTCTTCGCACCCTGCCCGACGCCGCGGTCGTCCTCGACGATCTCGATCCGTACCGTGTGCCACCCTCCGGCGTCGGACCCGCAGCCCTTCCCGCCGCCGAGCGGAAGAACGACCTCTACCGGCCCTGGGCCCGGCGCTGGCGCGGCGCCCAGGAGCTCCTCGCGGCCACTGACCCCGACCGGGCCGCCGAGATCGGGGCCGTCCTGCGTGCCGTGGTCCCCATCTCCTCCGGCCCGCGGAGGGCCGGTCAGCACCCGATGAGTGCGACGCTTCGGGCCGCCCCCGGAGCCGTACTGGCGTCACTGCCCGCCGGGGCGGAGGAGATGGCGGAGGTCCTGGTCCATGAGGCGCACCACACCAAGCTGGCCGCCTTCCAAGAACTCGTGCCGCTGTGCGAGCCGACGGGGGACGCCGTGCACCGCGTCGGCTGGCGACCCGACCTCCGCCCCATCGCGGGCGTCCTTCAGGGCGCCTACGCCCATCTCGCGCTCACCGATCTGTGGCGACGGGTGCGTGCGGGGACCGGTATGGCCGAACCGTGGCGGCGGCGGGCAACAGAGCAGTTCGAGATATACCGCGAACAGGTCGAAGGAGCCTTGTCCATCCTGCTTGAATCCGATGAACTGACCTTTGCGGGGCGGGAGTTCGCCCAGGAAATGGACAGACATCACGCGAGCCTGGGCCGGACCTCCCGGACCCTTGGGTGACACTGTGTCCACACGAAGTGACGTTGTGCAGGTACAGGTGCGATAGGGAGTACAGATGGCGGAACAGCGGCGGTCGGGCGGTGCCGGTGCGTCGGACCGGGGCGGCACGACCGAGCCGGAGCGATTTCTGGTGGTCTTCCCCGGCTACCACCGGCCGTGGGCCGCCTGGATCGCTCACCGTCTGGAGAGCCACGGCCACCAGGCCACGCTCCAGCGCTGGGACCCGCGCCGCGACGACCCGCTCGAGGACGCGCTCGGCGACCTGCTGCTCGCCCGGGGGCGGGTGCTCCTCGTTCTCAACGACTGGTTCTTCGAACTGGGCCCGCGGCCCGCCAGCGAGTGGAACGACGTCCTTCGCGGTTTCGTGGCCGCCAACGCGGACCGGTTCGCCGCCGTCAACCTCACGAACCGTCCCCTCCTGCCTTCCACCGCGGTCCTCGAACCGGCCGCCCTGTGGGGCCTCGGCGAAGAGGAAGCCGAACAACGCCTCCTCAGCCGGCTCGGTCTGGCCATCCGGCCCGTCGCGCGCAGGACCGTCCCCGGCCGCGGCGTCCGCTTCCCGGAGACCCAGCCCGAGATCTGGGGCGAAGTGCCGCGCCGTAACGCCCGGTTCACCGGACGGGACGACCTGCTGCTCGAACTCCACCAGCGGCTGACCGACGCCGAACGAGGCGACGCGGCCTGCACGCTCGTCGGTATGTCCGGCATCGGCAAGACCCAGATCGCAGCCGAGTACGCCAACCGCTTCCGCCCCGATTACGACGCGGTCTGGTGGGTCAACTCCGACGACCGCAACATCCAGCGCGACCGGTTCGGTGAACTGGCTGTCGCGCTCGGCCTGAACAGCGGAAACGAGCCCGGCGAGCGCATCCGCGCGGTTCGGGAAGCGCTGCGACGCGGCGAACCGCACTCCCGCTGGCTCGTCATCTTCGACGGCTGGGACGACATCGAGGGCGCGAACGTCCTGCTGCCGAACGGTCCAGGACACGTCCTGATCACCTCGCGCAACCGCGGCTGGGGCGAGGACACCGACGTACTCGAAGTGCCCAGCTTCGACCGGTCCGAGTCCACGGGCTATCTGATGCGCCGGGCGCCGCATGTGACCGCGGAACAGGCCGACGAGGTGGCCGTCGAGTTCGGTGATGTGCCCCTGCCGCTGGTGCAGGCGGCCTCCTGGCTCGGTGAGTCGGGCATGGAAGTGCCCGAGTATCTGCGGATGGTGCGGGAACGACGGCTGTCCGCCACCGACGAAGCGGCCATCGGTGACGGCCTGCCCCATGCGTCCCTGACCTCTTGGTCGATACTGCTCAATCGGCTCCGTCGGTCCCAGCCGCAGACCATCGAAGTGCTCAGCCTGTGTACGTCCTTCGCCCCAGGACGGATCCCGCTCGGACTGATCCGCGCCTATCCGCAGGCCGAGTTGCCCGAGGACCTGCGCTGGATGGCCACCGATCTGCCCGCTTGGTCCAGGGCCCTGGACACGCTCGTCAACTATTCGGTGCTCACCCGGGAGATCCGAGGGCCCGCCAACGCCGACATGGGTCCCCATCAGGAGTCGGTGCACATGCACCGGCTCGTCCACGACATCGTCACCAAGCTCACCAGTGACGAAGACCGCGCGCTGCACCGCAAGGCCGTTCACGCGCTGCTCGCCGAGGCCGACCCCGGCAACCCCATGGACAGCAGGCACTGGCCCCGGTACGCGGAGCTGCTGCCCCACCTGGAGCCCTCCGGCGCACTCGAAAGCACCAGGGAACGGGTCCAGGTCGCCGTACTCAACTGCCTGCGTTACTGCTTCCGCAGCGGCGAGTTCAAGGCCGGGCTCCAGCTGGCCGAGCAGATCCGCCACCGGTGGTCCGGGTTCATGGACGCGCTGGCCCAGCCGATGCTGGACCTGACCGCCCAGGAAAGCAACATCCTGCGGGCCAGCGGCCGCTTTCGGGACGCCTACAACCTCGACGGGAACCTCATCGAACGGCTGCGCGCCGCCGAGCCGCAGAACGAGTTCGGCGAACTGATCACCAACACCAATATCGCCAACAGCCTGCGCCACCTCGGGCAGTACGAGGAGGCCGACAAGCTCCAGTCGAAGGTGCTTGCGGACGCCCAACGCCTCCTTGGGAACGACGAGATCCTCACGCTCATCGCCAGGCACAACCTCGGCGTCGGCCTGCGGCTCCTCGGCCGCTACCAGGAGGCGTACGACGTCGACGTCGAGACCCTCACCCGGCGCGAGAGCATCCTGCGCGCCCGGCACATCAACACCCTCCACTCCGGCAACGCCTGCGCCCACGACCTGCGGCTGCTCGGTCGCTACCGCGACGCGGTGGCCCGCCAGGAGTCGGTGCTGCGGCTCCACGTACAGGTGCTCGGGCCGCAGCACCCGCAGACCCTCAACGCCCGCGCCCAACTGGCACTCTGCCGCCGCCGCGAGGGCGGCTTCGGGCAGGACGTCGGGGCCATGATGGCCAGCCTCCTCGACCAGCTGGAGCAGGTGCACGGCCGGAGCCACTACCGCACGCTGTCGTTCATCACGGACTACGGCAACTATCTGCGCGAGCACGGGGACCTGAGCCAGGCCAGGGATCTGATCGCCGAGGCGGAGTCCGGATACCGCGCCCTGCTCGGCCCCGCACACCCCGTCGCCACCGGCATGGTCGCCAACACCGGAATGATCATGCAGGCGGCCGGTGAACGCGCCGAGGCCATGTCGATGTTCGAGTCCGCGCTCGGCGGTCTCACGGCCACGCTCGGCGCCGATCACCCCTGGGTGCTCGGCTGTGCGCTCAATGCTTCCGGTGCACGCAACTTCAACGGCCGCATCGCGGAAGCCGCCGAGCTGAGCCGCGAAACCCTGCGGCGGGCCCGCCGCACGCTTGGCGACGAGCATCCGCTGACCCTGTCCTGCCAGATGGCGTTCGCCGGCGACCTGCGGGCTCTGCGGGACCGGGAGGAGAGGGAGGAAGCCGGGAAGCTGGAGGAGGACGGGCTGCTCGCGCTGACCCGGACGCTCGGCGCCCAGCATCCGCACACCATGTCGGCGCGCCAGCGCACCCGCCCGTACTGGGACTTCGAGGCGTACCTGGGCTAGCGGGCAGAGCGGGCAGAGACGACGACGGGCCCGGCACCCCCTGGAGGGAGTGCCGGGCCCGTCGCTCAGGGCCTCAGGCCTCGAAGACCTCGCGGAGCAGCGCTTCCTGCTCCTGCTCATGCCGCTTCTTCGAGCCCACGGCAGGCGACGAGCCGTGCGGCCGCGAGATGCGGCGCAGGCGCTCGCCGTGCGGGATGTCCGCGCCGACCGCCAGGTCCAGGTGGTCGATGAGGTTGAGGGCGATGAAGGGCCATGCGCCCTGGTTCGCCGGCTCCTCCTGCGCCCACAGGTACTTCTCGGCGTTCGGGTACTTGGCGATCTCCGCCTGGAGCTCCGCACCCGGCAGGGGGTACAGGCGCTCGATGCGGATGATCGCGGTGTCCGTGACGCCGCGCTTCTTCCGGTCGGCCTCGAGGTCGTAGTACAGCTTGCCGGAGCAGAAGACGACCTTGCGGACCGCCGACGCCTCGACCGAGTCGTCGCCGATGACCGGGCGGAAGCCACCCGTGGTGAACTCCTCCGTCTTCGAGGCCGCCGCCTTGAGGCGCAGCATCGACTTCGGGGTGAAGACCACCAGCGGCTTGTGGTGCGGGTTGTGCACCTGCCACCGCAGGAGGTGGAAGTAGTTCGACGGCAGGGTGGGCATCGCGACCGTCATGTTGTTCTGCGCGCACAGCTGGAGGAAGCGCTCGATACGGGCGGACGAGTGGTCCGGTCCCTGGCCCTCATAGCCGTGCGGCAGGAGCAGCGTGACGCCGGAGTGCTGGTTCCACTTCTGCTCGGCGGCCGAGATGTACTCGTCCACCACCGTCTGCGCGCCGTTGACGAAGTCGCCGAACTGCGCCTCCCACATCACGAGGGACTCGGGACGGGCCAGCGAGTAGCCGTACTCGAAGCCCATCACCGCGTACTCGGACAGGAGCGAGTCGTACACGTTGTAGCGCGCCTGGTCCTCGGAGAGGTACAGGAGCGGCGTGAAGTCCTCGCCCGTCTCACGGTCGATGAGGACCGCGTGACGCTGACCGAACGTGCCTCGGCGCGAGTCCTGGCCCGACAGACGGACCGGCGTGCCATCGAGGAGCAGCGAACCGATGGCGAGGGTCTCGCCCATGCCCCAGTCGATCGTGCCTTCCTCGACCATCGACATGCGGCGCTGCAACTGCGGCAGCAGACGCGGGTGGACGGTGACCCGGTCGGGGATGTTGACCTGGGACTCGGCGATCCGCTTGACGACCTCCTGGGAGATCGAGGTGTCGATCTTCACCGGGAACTCGGCCTGCGCGGGCGGCACCTCGGCCTCGGCGGGCTGCGAGATGGCCTCGCGGACCTCGGTGAAGACCTTCTCCAGCTGCCCCTGGAAGTCCTGCAAGGCCTGCTCGGCCTCTTCCAGAGTGATGTCGCCGCGACCGATGAGGGACTCGGTGTAGAGCTTGCGCACCGAGCGCTTCTTGTCGATCAGGTCGTACATCAGCGGCTGCGTGAACGCCGGGTTGTCCGACTCGTTGTGCCCGCGGCGGCGGTAGCAGATGAGGTCGATGACCACGTCCTTGTTGAACGCCTGGCGGAACTCGAAGGCCAGGCGCGCGATGCGCACGACGGCCTCGGGGTCGTCACCGTTCACGTGGAAGATCGGCGCCTCGATCATGCGGGCCACGTCGGTGGCGTACATGGACGAGCGCGACGACTCCGGAGCGGCGGTGAAGCCGACCTGGTTGTTGATGACGATGTGGACCGTGCCGCCGGTGCGGTAGCCCCGCAGCTGCGACATGTTCAGGGTCTCGGCCACCACGCCCTGGCCCGCGAAGGCCGCGTCACCGTGCAGGGCGACCGGCAGGACCGTGAAGTCCGTGCCGCCCTTGTTGATGATGTCCTGCTTGGCGCGGACGATGCCCTCGATGATCGGGTCGACCGTCTCCAGGTGTGACGGGTTCGCCGCGAGGGAGACCTTGATCTGCTCGCCGTCCAGGCCGGTGAAGGTGCCCTCGGCGCCCAGGTGGTACTTCACGTCGCCGGAGCCGTGCATGGACTTGGGGTCCATGTTGCCCTCGAACTCGCGGAAGATCTGGGCGTACGACTTGCCGACGATGTTCGCCAGGACGTTCAGGCGGCCACGGTGGGCCATGCCGATGACGACCTCGTCCAGACGCGACTCGGCCGCGCTGTCGATGACGGCGTCGAGCAGCGGGATGACGGACTCGCCGCCTTCCAGAGAGAAGCGCTTCTGGCCGACGTACTTCGTCTGCAGGAAGGTCTCGAAGGCCTCGGCGGAGTTCAGCCGGCGCAGGATGCGCAGCTGCTCCTCGCGCTCCGGCTTCGTGGCGTGCTGGCGCTCGATGCGGTCCTGGAGCCACCTGCGCTGCTTCGGGTCCTGGATGTGCATGAACTCGACGCCGGTGGTGCGGCAGTACGAGTCGCGCAGGACGCCGAGGACGTCGCGCAGCTTCATCATGGACTTGCCGGCGAAGCCGCCGACCGCGAACTCACGCTCGAGGTCCCACAGGGTGAGGCCGTGCTCGGTGATGTCCAGGTCGGGGTGCTTGCGCTGCTTGTACTCCAGCGGGTCCGTGTCGGCCATGACGTGGCCGCGGACGCGGTAGGAGTGGATCAGCTCGAAGACGCGGGCGGCCTTCGTGACGTCGTCGTCGTGCGAGGCGTCGATGTCCTTGAGCCAGCGGACCGGCTCGTAAGGAATGCGAAGGGCCTTGAAGATCTCGTCGTAGAACTCGCCGTCACCGAGGAGGAGGTTCGCGACGACGCGCAGGAACTCGCCGGAGGCGGCGCCCTGGATGACCCGGTGGTCGTAGGTCGACGTGAGCGTCATGACCTTCGAGATGCCGAGCTTGTTCAGGGTGTCCTGGGAGGTGCCCTGGAACTCCGCGGGGTAGTCCATCGAGCCGACGCCCATGATGACCGACTGTCCGGGCATCAGGCGGGGGACCGAGTGGACCGTGCCGAGGCCGCCGGGGTTGGTCAGCGAGACCGTGACGCCGGTGAAGTCGTCCATCGTCAACTTGTTGTCGCGGGCGCGACGGACGATGTCCTCGTAGGCCTGCCAGAACTCGAAGAAGTTCAGCGTCTCGGCCTTCTTGATGCCCGCGACGACCAGCTGGCGGTCGCCGTTGGGCTTCACCAGGTCGATGGCGAGGCCGAAGTTGATGTGCTCCGGCTTGACCAGGGTCGGCTTGCCGTCCTTCTGCACGAAGGAGTAGTTCATCGACGGCATGGCCTTGATGGCCTGCACCATCGCGTACCCGATGAGGTGCGTGAAGGAGATCTTCCCGCCGCGGGCGCGCTTGAGGTGGTTGTTGATGACGATGCGGTTGTCGAAGAGCAGCTTCACCGGGACCGCGCGGACCGACGTCGCCGTCGGGACCTCCACGGAGGCGTTCATGTTCTTCGCGACCGCGGCGGCGGGGCCGCGCAGCGTCACGTACTCGGGTCCTGCCGGGGCTGCCTCAGCAGGGGCCGTGGGCTCCGCCTTGGCGGCGGGCTTCGCGGCCGCGGGCTTGGCGGCGGGGGCCGGTGCGGCCGCCGCGGGCTTCGCAGCCGGAGCTGCGGGCGCGGCGGGCGCTGCGGGAGCCGCAGGCGCGGCCGGAGCCGCTGCGGATGCGGCGGGAGCTGCGGGGGACGTGGTGGCCGCAGCCCCCGCGGCTGCGTCACCCGCCGGCTTGGCCGGAGGCGCGGCGGACGCCGCTACTCCCGGCTTGTAGTCGGCGAAGAAGTCCCACCAGGCTCGGTCGACCGAATTCGGGTCCTGGAGGTACTGCTGATAGATCTCGTCGACGAGCCACTCATTGGGACCGAAGGCGGCGGCAGGGCTCTTGCCCTGCCCGTCTTGGTCGGTCGAGATGCTCGAGTTACTGGGGGACTGTGGCGACACGGCGGTAACCGCCCTCTTCCGCTTCACAAGGTGATGGACAGCGGAAATAAAGGCTACGCCTCCATCGCCGTCAGGTGCAGACCGGCCCCGTCAACCGTCGTGTAAGTCACATTGGATCCGGGGTTTCGGCGGCGTAAATGGCGGGAAACAAGCGAGGTTCCGCAACGCCAGATGGCCGCGCGGGTCTGCCCCAGCGCGGCGGCGTCCCCCGGGCGCGCTTTCGATGCGCCCGCGAATCGCTTCCTTTTCGAACCCTACGTCAACTTCGCACTTCGGGCAGGCCCGGAAGGGTGACCTGGATGCGACAGCCACGAGCGCTTTCGGCCACTCCGATGTGCCCGCCGTGCAGATCGACCGCCCAGCGCGCGATGGCGAGCCCGAGCCCGGTGCCGCCGTCGCTGCCGGGGCCCTGCGCGGCGGCGTGGACGTGGCTGCCCCGGTTGAAGCGCTCGAAGACCTTGTGCCACTCCGACTCCGGGATGCCGGGGCCCTCGTCGAGGACCTCCAGGTCCAGGGACTCGGGGTAGAGGCCGCGCCGGGCGCGCACGGTGACGCGGCCGTGCGGCGGGCTGTGCTTGACGGCGTTGTCGATGAGGTTGGCCACGACCTGGTGCAGGCGCTCGGCGTCCGCGTGCGCGGTCAGCTCGGGCGGCGTGACGTCCAGGTGCAGATGCACGTCCGTACGGGTGTGGCTGCCGGAGCCCGAAGCGATGCCCGCGCGCGCGGAGGCCACCATGTTGGCCTCCTTCAGGACGCCCGACAGATAGGGCCACACCTCGAAGCGGCGGGCCCGCAGCGGTACGACGCCGTTGTCCAGGCGGGACAGGTCGAGCAGGGTCTCCACGAGACGCCCGAGCCGCTCCGTCTGCTTGAGGGCCGTACGCATGGTCTCCGGGTCGGCGGCGGAGACTCCGTCGACGACGTTCTCCAGGACCGCGCGAAGGGCCGCGATGGGGGTGCGCAGCTCGTGCGAGACGTTGGCGACCAGCTCCTTGCGCTGCTGGTCCTGGGCCTCCAGGTCGTCCGCCATGCGGTTGATCGTGGTGGCCACGTCGCCCAGCTCGTCGCGCCGGTCGGCGCCGCGCACCCGGCGCGTGTAGTCGCCGTGCGAGACGGCGCGCGCCACCGAGTTCATCTCGTCCAGGGGCGCGGTGAGGCTGTGCGCCACGAACTGCGTGATCAGCAGCGTGGCGATCACCGAGAAGACGGTGATGAAGCGCAGCTCGGTCTCCGTCTCCATCGCCACCATCAGCAGACCGGTGGTGATGAAGACCGAGACGACCACCAGAGTGCCGAGCTTGGTCTTGATGGAGAACGGTCGCAGCCCTCCGAAAGGCCTGGTCATCAGCTGCCCGGCCTCACGGGGTCGGGGTCTCCAGGGCGTAACCCACGCCGTGCACCGTCCGGATCCGCTCGGCGCCGATCTTCCGGCGCAGCGCCTTGATGTGGCTGTCGACGGTCCGGGTGCCCGACGCGTCGGCCCAGTCCCACACCTCGGCGAGCAGCTGCTCGCGCGAGAGCACCGCACGCGGCGTATTGGCCAGGCAGACGAGCAGGTCGAACTCCGTCGGCGTCAGATGTACGTCCTCGCTGCGGACCCTGACCCGCCGCTGGGCATGGTCGACCTCCAACTCGCCGAGCCGCAGGATCCCGCTGCGCGGCGTGGTCGCGGCGAGCGCGGCCCGCTCGACCCTGCGAAGGAGGACGTGCACGCGGGCCGCGAGCTCCCGCATGGAGAACGGCTTGGTCATGTAGTCGTCGGCGCCGACACCGAGCCCGACCAGCATGTCCGTCTCGTCGTCGCGGGCCGTCAGCATGAGGACGGGAACCGGCCGCTGGGCCTGCACCCGACGGCACACTTCGAGCCCGTCGAAGCCCGGCAGCATGATGTCCAGGATCAGCAGATCGGGCTGCCAAGCCTGTGCGGTGTCGACCGCCGAAGGACCGTCTCCCGCCGTTTGCACTACGAAACCCTCGGCACGTAGCCGGGCGGCGATGGCGTCGACGATCGTCGGGTCGTCCTCGACCACCAGAACCCGGCGCTGGGCGCCCGGCATCGCCGCCGTCGCGCCGTTCTGGGAGGTGTGTGTCTGCTCCATCGCCCGCCCCTGACACTGATCGCTTGTGTTCGGTCAGCAGAGTACGGGTCGCGAAGGCACCTCGGCTACGCAGCCCTTACACCGAGATGAACCACGTCGGGTACGCCTCGGGCAACGGGGATCTCTTCCGTCCTTACCGCCTGGAACCCGGCATTCCGTAGAGCGTCGTCGAAAGCGGACGAGGGCTTGGCGGACCACACGGCGAGTACGCCGCCGGGGTTGAGGCGGGCCTGGCAGGCGGCCAGACCGGCTGGCGAGTAGAGGGAGTTGTTGCCGTCCGTCACCGTCCAGTCGGGCCCGTTGTCGATGTCCAGACAGAGCGCGTCATACGTTTCCGGGGCATGGGAAGGGGCATCCGAGCCGGAGACGTACGCGACAAGGTCTGTGTGCAGGATCTCCGTACGCGGATCGGCGAGCGCGGCGCCGGAGAGCTCGGCGAGCGGCCCTTCCCGATGCCAGTCGATGATGGCCTGCTCCCGCTCGACCACGGCGATACGCCCCCAGCGCGGGTCAGCGGCGGCATGGGCGAGGGAGAAGCCGACACCGAGGCCGCCGATGAGGAGGCCGGGTTTCGAGGGCCGGTCCAGGGCGTCGTACGCCGCGTCGATGAGCAGCCGCTCCGAGCGGCCGTCCGAGGTGTCCATGAGGAAGCAGCCGTTGGCGATGATCTGTAGCAGCGCACCGTGGCGCCGCAGTACGACTTCGCCGTACGGCCCCTCACGCCGGTCGATGACGACGGGGGTGGTGGTCTGGGTGTGCATGGCGGCCAGGGTAGGGGCCGTCAGGAGGGCCCGCCGGGAGGTTGGGACGATGGGGCGGACGCGGGTTCGGCCTGTGGGGTTGCTGTGATGTGCGTCTCACGTGGTGCGGGTCATAGACAATGCCGGAAAAATCGGCAAAGGGTTGGCCGGGACATGTGGTTGGCCGGGACATGGCCGGGACGGAAGGAGCGCCTCACGTGCACCGGAGTGCGTCGGCTGCCCCCACGGCACCGGACGAGAGGGCCGTGCCCGGCCTGGACGGCATCCCCCGCCAGCGTGGGCCTCAGCCGGTCGCCCCCAGGACGTATGAGGCATCCCGGGCGGATGCCTCACCCGCCCGGCGCCGCCCGCGTCTGTGGCGCCTGCTTCCGACTCCGGCCGGTACGCCGTTCACGTTCGGATACGCGGCCGTCCTCGCCGTCACCTCACTCCTTACGCAGTACGCCGACCCGTCCTTGATCGCGACCCTGCACCAGCACTCGAGCACGGACGTGGCCCATCTGACGCAGGAGCCGGTGCTCGTCCTGGTGGCGAGCGCGCTGTGGATAGCGGGCGGCATCGCCTCGCCCTACGCGATCGGCTTCCTGCTGGTTCTCACGGCCCTGGAGCGCCGCATCGGCGCACTGCGCACCGCCGGTGTCTTCCTGCTCGGCCATGTAGTGGCGACCCTCGCGACCGAGGTCCCGGTCGGCTTCTCGGTCCTGGCGGGCCACCTGCCCGACAGCTCCCTGCACCGCCTCGACTACGGCATCAGCTTCGGCGTCGCGGCGAGCGTCGGCGCGCTGGCGGGCCTGTTCAGGCCGTGGCTGCGGTGTCTTGTGATCGCCGGGTTCGGCGGAATGCTGATCGACGACCTCATCGCGTTCACGGACCCGATGACCAACTGGGGCCATCTCCTGGCCCTGTCGATCGGCGTCGCCACGTGGCCGCTGGTGCGACGGTGGCGTCAGTCCGCTTGACGGTGCCGTGCGGGTGTCGACCCGCATCGACCCGCATCGACACGCATCGACCTGTATCGATCCGTGCCAACCCGTATCGACCCGTGTCGAAGTGATCGCTCACAGCGAACATCCCCGGGGAACATTCAAGAGCTCATGAGCATTGAGTCGGTATAGCTCAACTTGAATGCCGAAAGGGAGATCATGACTTCTGAGTCCAAGGCGTCCACACCACTTACGCTGCCCGTGCTGCCGCTCGACGACGAAGTTGTCCTGCCCGGCATGGTGGTTCCGTTCGACCTGTCCGACGCCGATGTGCGCGCCGCCGTGGAGGCCGCCCAAGCGGCAGCCCCCTCCGTTGGTAGTGGCAGCAAGCCGCAGGTCCTTCTTGTTCCGCGTATCGACGGGACGTACGCGTCGACCGGTGTCCTCGGCACCGTCGAGCAGGTCGGCCGGCTCTCCGACGGCGACCCGGGCGCCCTCATCCGCGGCCGCGGCCGCGTGCGGATCGGTGCTGGTACGACCGGGCCGGGTGCCGCGCTCTGGGTGGAGGGGCTCAAGGTCGACGAGACCGTGCCCGACCCTGTTCCCGGCGCTGTCGCCGAGCTGGTCAAGGAGTACAAGGCCCTGGCCACCAGCTGGCTGAAGAAGCGCGGGGCCTGGCAGGTCGTGGACCGCGTACAGGCGATCGAGGACGTCTCCGCCCTTGCCGACAATTCCGGCTACTCACCTTTCCTCTCCAGCCAGCAGAAGGTGGAGCTTCTCGAGACGGACGACCCGATCGCCCGCCTGAAGCTCGCCACCGAGCAGCTGCGCGAGCACCTCGCCGAGCAGGACGTCGCCGAGTCCATCGCCAAGGACGTACAGGAAGGCGTCGACAAGCAGCAGCGCGAGTTCCTGCTGCGGCGCCAGCTCGACGCCGTGCGCAAGGAGCTGCGTGAGATCAACGGCGAGCAGGACGGAGAGGAGTCCGACGACTACCGCACCCGTGTCGAGGCCGCCGACCTCCCCGGACACGTCCGTGAGGCCGCTCTCAAGGAAGTCGACAAGCTGGAGCGGTCCAGCGACCAGTCGCCCGAGGGCTCCTGGATCAGGACCTGGCTGGACACCGTCCTCGAACTCCCCTGGAACGAGCGGACCGAGGACGAGTACGACATCAAGGGCGCCCAGAACGTCCTCGACGCCGAGCACGCGGGCCTCCAGGACGTGAAGGAGCGCATCACCGAGTACCTCGCCGTACGCAAGCGGCGCGCGGACCGGGGCCTCGGGGTCGTCGGTGGTCGCCGCGGCGGCGCCGTGCTCGCCCTCGTCGGGCCTCCCGGCGTCGGCAAGACCTCCCTCGGCGAGTCCGTCGCGCACGCCATGGGGCGCAAGTTCGTGCGGGTCGCCCTCGGCGGCGTACGCGACGAGGCGGAGATCCGCGGACACCGTCGTACATACGTGGGGGCGCTGCCGGGACGGATCGTGCGGGCCATCAAGGAGGCCGGGTCCATGAACCCGGTCGTGCTGCTCGACGAGATCGACAAGGTGGGCTCCGATTTCCGCGGCGACCCTGCCGCCGCCCTCCTCGAAGTCCTCGACCCGGCGCAGAACCACACCTTCCGCGACCACTACCTGGAGGTCGAGCTCGACCTGAGCGACGTCGTCTTCCTGGCGACGGCGAACGTCATCGAAGCCATCCCCGAGGCGCTGCTCGACCGTATGGAACTGGTCAGGCTCGACGGCTACACCGAGGACGAGAAGGTCGTCATCGCCCGCGACCACCTGCTCCCGCGCCAGCTGGAGCGGGCAGGGCTCCAGACGGACGAAGTGACCCTGGACGAGAGCGCGTTGCGCAAGCTCGCGGGGGAGTACACGCGGGAAGCGGGCGTACGCAACCTGGAGCGGTCCGTCGCGCGGCTGCTCCGCAAGGTCGCGGCGAAGCACGAACTCGGCGAGCAGGAGCTGCCGTTCACCGTGTCGGACGCGGATCTGCGGGCGCTCATCGGGCGGCCGCACCACGTGCCCGAGTCCGCGCAGGACCCGGCCGAGCGGCGCACGGCGGTGCCGGGCGTGGCGACCGGGCTCGCGGTCACCGGCGCGGGAGGCGATGTCCTCTTCGTCGAGGCGTCACTCGCCGATCCGGAGACCGGCGCGGCGGGCCTGACCCTGACCGGTCAGCTCGGCGACGTGATGAAGGAGTCCGCGCAGATCGCACTCTCCTTCCTGCGCTCGCGCGGCGCCGAACTGGAGCTGCCCGTCGCCGACTTGAAGGAACGCGGCGTGCACATCCACTTCCCGGCGGGCGCGGTCCCCAAGGACGGGCCGAGCGCGGGCGTCACCATGACGACCGCCCTCGCGTCGCTGCTCAGCGGACGGCTCGTCCGTACGGATGTGGCCATGACCGGCGAGGTCTCGCTGACCGGGCGCGTCCTGCCGATCGGCGGCGTCAAGCAGAAGCTGCTCGCCGCGCACCGCGCCGGGATCACCACAGTGATCATCCCGAAGCGGAACGAGGCCGACCTGGACGATGTCCCGGCGGAGATCCTGGAGAAGCTGGACGTGCACCCCGTCACGGACGTCCGCCAGGTGCTCGAACTCGCCCTGACGGAGGCTGAGTTGAGGGTTCCGGCCGCCGCGTAAGGGCTGGACGTACTGCGGGCCCGGGTCCCATCGCCTTTCGGGACCCGGGCCCGCGGTGCGTCCGCGTGCGTTCACGTGCGTCCAGGGGGTCGCTCAGCCGTTGGCGAGCGCCACCACCCTGTCCAACGCGCCGTTGAACTTGTTGTGGTCCCCGACCGTCGGGCCCGTCGAGGTGTACTGCCACATCGTCTGGAAGCCCCATCCGGCGGGCAGTTCGCCCGGAGCGCTGGCGTAACGGGCGATCCAGAGCGGGTTGTTGGCGGCGAAACCGCCGTAGTTGCCCGTGCACTGCTTCCACCAGCTGGTGGCCGTGTAGATCACGGCGTGGCGCCCGGTGCGCGACTTGTACTGGTTCAGGAAGTCACGGATCCAGGTGACCATCGCGGACTGGGACTTGCCGAAGCAGGCGGCCCCGTACGGGTTCCACTCGATGTCGAGCGCCCCGGGCAGCGTCTTGCCGTCCTTGGACCAGCCACCGCCGTTGTCCACGAAATAATTGGCCTGGGTGGCGCCGCCGGTGGTGTCGGGTGTGGCGAAGTGGTAGGAGCCGCGGATCATGCCCACGTTGTACGAGCCGTTGTACTGCTGGGCGAAGTAGGGGTTCTTGTACGACGTGCTCTCCGTCGCCTTCACGTAGGACCATTTCACGCCGCTGTTCCAGAGCGTCGACCAGGAGACGTTGCCCTGGTGGCTGCTGACGTCGACGCCTTCGGTCTGTACGGCGTCGCTGCCGGGCGGCAGACTGCCCTGCCCGTCGTGCTCGATGACGCCCTGGCCCATACGGGCGGAGCCGCGGGGCGGTATGTCGTCCCCGCCGGCGGCCTGTGCGGCGCCTGGCAGGGTGATGAGGAGGGAGAGGGCGGAGAGGACTGAGAGCAGGATTCCGGCCGCTGACCAGCGCGAGCGGCGGGGCGTTCCGGGTCTGTGCACGGGCATGTGCGTGCCTCCGAAGGCCTCGGTTGAGCTCCATGAGGTCGATGGAGCTCGTGGGGGGACCTGTCGACATGTAGTGGTGTGAACATGTCATCTACGACGCTACGCACGTAGACCCGTGGCTGGGAAGGGGGCCCGGCGTCTGCCGTTGGTCTACTCCTTCGGCGACGTCCTCGGCGTGGACCTGCGGTGCGTTACGAAATACTGGCGGAGCTGCGGCGACGGCGGCCTGCGCCGAGCGGGGCGGGAAACCTCCAGAAACCTGATGAACCGGAAAGAAAGCGTGCCATGGGTGCTGAAGTGCACGAGGGCGAGAACGACGGTGGAGCCGACGGGAGCAGGGCGGGCGTGAACAGGCTGGTCGACCGTGAGTTCCTCTCCCTCGAGCGGGAGTTGACGCTGCTCCTGCGCCGGGCGCGTGCCTCGTCCGGCGAGATGGCACGCCAGGTCCACCCCGATCTGGAGCCCGCCGCGTACGGACTCCTGGTCTGCCTCGACGACTCGGGCCCACAGCGGGCCACGGCTCTGGCCGCGTACATCGGCGTGGGCAAGGCGACGATGAGCCGTCAGCTGCGGGCCCTGGAGGACCTGGGGCTCGTCGCCCGCGAGCCCGACCCCGCCGATGGCAGGGCCTGGCTGGTCCGCCTCACGGAGGAGGGCGGCACGCGGTTCCGCGAGGTGCGGGCGGGGCGCAGGGAACGCTACGTCCGGCAACTGTCCGGCTGGGACCGCTCCGAGGTAGCGGAACTGGCCCGCTTGCTACGCCAGCTGAACGACTCAGCAGAGTCCTGAGACCCCGGCAGGGGCGTCAGCGGGTGCGCTGTGGCTGGGCGGTGCGCAGCTCCCCGCGCCCCCTACGGAGCCCCGGCCGGTTTGGGATCTGCGGGTCGCCCGTGGCTTGTCGCGCAGTTCCCCGCGCCCCTTGCGGGCCCCCTCCCGGTGGGGAGAGCCCCCTCAAAACTCCGCATAGACGACCGCCGCATCATCATGCCGCTTCCCCCGAGGGAACCCCGCCCCCTCCGGATCTCCCCGCTCCAACTCCCGGACCCGGTCCACCAGCCGTTGCGGCCCATCCTTCCGCAGCAGCTCGAAGCACTGGGCCCAGTCACCCTCCCGGAACGTCTCCACCCAGCGGCCCACCCCGTCCGTCAGGGCCGCCACCGCCGTCACGTCGGAGCGCCGCCGCTCGCCGGTGACCGCCCGTGCCGCCGCCGAAGGGTCCGCGGCGGCAGTGAAGAAGCCGTCCTCCGCGTTCCGCAGGGCCTCGACGGCCGCCCCGTACGCACGGCCCGCCACCTCACGCTCGGCCGAGCCCCGCGGCAGCGCCCGCACCGCGTCGCGCATCTCGCGGATCCTCGGCGGCAGTTCCGCGAGGCGTTCGTCGAGTACGGGCGTGACCTGGCCGTCCGGGCCCGCCATCAGGAGCGCGGAGTCCGACAGGACCAGGTACTCGACCCGCTCGTCGCCCCAACGCACCAGAACCACGGTGGCCTGAGGCGTACGCGGGTGAGAAAGGTCACAGGTTTGACGATGGGCGTCCGCGGTGCGCGCGATCGCCGCCGCGAGGGTCTCGGAGAGCGTCATATCCCGCCGTGAAACGGACAGTTCACCCAGTGCGCCCCCGAGTCGCGCCGTGAACCAAGGGACGGAATGCAGACAGCCGTCATCTCCGGCAGGCGGAGTCACCCCGTCCAGAAGGATGAGTGATCCGCCCTGTCCGGCCGCGGGAAGCATGACCGCGGCGTAGTCCTCGTTGGGGCGTGCGGGGTCACCTGGCTCGGTGGCGAGTTCGATACGCATTCGGTCAGTCTGCACGAGGCCTTCACAAGGTCATCCGAAGGTCGCGAGAACGCGAGAGTTGGCCCGGACCAGCAGGTCAGGCGCCGGATTTCAGTCGGAATGATCACTTCCGGCGGCGTGTGGCGGCGCATCCTGCCAAAGCCTGCGGGCGACGTCCAACCGGCGCACCGAGGTGGCGGGATTCGGCCCAAGTCGGGACTTGCTTGCCAACTCCCTGCCGATGTTCACTCCTTCGGGTGGCCAGGCATGTGATGCGCGACTGCCACCCATCGGCACTGGAAGGGTCAGGAGCCGTGCCGGGGGGCGCGTGTGTTGACGGATCGTCACCCGGGGCCCTGGGCAGACGAAGAAACAAGAATGCGAGCACCGGTGCAGAAGATGCGGCCTGGGCGCAAGGGCAAGCAGACGGCTCCTGACGGGGCCACGCCGGACGCGACCACCCCTACAGAGCGCTCGCCCGAGCACACGGCGGCAGGTGCGGCAGGTACCGCGGCGGGAGAGAACGCGGGAGAGCACACAGCCCCCGGCCTGACGCCTCCTGACGGCCCGAAGCCTGCGGAGAACGCCCCCGAGCCGGGCCCCGCGAAGCCCTCGAAGCCCGGGGAGTCCGCCGCCTCCGGGGAGTCCGCCGCCTCCGGAAAGTCCGCCGGCTCCGCGAACGCTGCCAGCTCCAAGCCCACCGCCCGCGTACGCAATCGGCTCATCGTCGCCGTAGCCGTCGTGGCCGCCGCCATCGCCGGGGCCGGAGCGCCCGCCATCGTCGCCGCGTCAGGTCAACTGAGCGACGCACAGAACCTGGTGACGCTCGCTGAGCGCACCCAGGACGCCGTGTCCCTCGGCCACTCGCTGGCCGACGAGCGCGACGAGGTCACATCGTTCATCGCGGCGGGCCGCCCGCAGGGCAAGGGGCTCTCCGAGAGCCGCAGCGCCCGCGTCGACCGCCAGGTCGCCGAGCTGCGGACGGTCGACGGGCCGCTGTCCCTGCGCAGCGAACTCGACAACATCGGCGCCGTCCGCAGAGCGGCGCTCACCGGCAAGAGCACTGCTCTCGAAGCGCACATGGCGTACTCCGGCGTCATCACCGAACTGCACAGCCTCACCCGCAAACTCGCCGAGCGGACGCCCGCCCGCGCAGGCTCGGGCGCGTACGCGCTCTCCGACTTCGACCACGCCGTCGAGCAGGCGGCAAGCGCCCGCGGCCTGCTCCTCGCCGCCCTCGCCGTCCCGCGCTCCACGGAGACGAGCACCACCGTCGACCCCGTCACCGGCCTGCCCAAGACGGTGGTCGACGAGTCGCCCGCCGGAAGCAAGAGCCGCGACGGCCTCAGTGCCGCCGCCCAGCAGGCCCACCTCCGGGAACAGGCGGCCCTCGCCGACTTCCACGACGCGGCCACGGACAGCGCCCGCGGCACGTACGACTCGACGGTCACGGGCAGCGAGGTGACGACGGCCGAGAAGTACCTCTCCCGCCTCACCGATCAGCCCACGCTCTCCACCGCCGAGCAGGGCTACGACCGTAAGAACCTCGACACCGCGCTCTCCGCCCGTATCGAGATGATGCGCGGCGCCGAGTCCGCGCTCACCGTCCAGCGCACCAAGGACCTCGCCGCACTCCGCGACGACGACGTGACGGCGCTCGAGGTCCGCATCGCGCTCATCGGCCTCACGCTGCTCGTCGCGGTCGGCGTCTCCATGGCGATGGCCCGCAGCCTGACCCGCCCGCTCGCCGTCCTGCGCATCGGCTCGGCCCGCCTCGCCACCGAACCCGTGCCCCAGGAGCCGATCCGCTTCACGGGCCGTGACGACGAGTTCGCCCAGGTCGTACGGTCCGTCAACGCGCTGCACGAACACGCGTCGGCCCTCACCGAGCGCCTCACCACACTCGAAGCGGACCGCAAGCACCTCATCGGCCAGCGCCGGTCCATGGCCGAAGAGCGCGAGAAGCTGCGCGCCGAACTGACCGAGGCGTCCGCCCACTTGGACCGGGTGCGGCAGTCCATCCACGGCACGTTCGTCAACCTGGCCCTGCGCACCCTCGGCCTGGTCGAGCGGCAGCTCTCCGTCATCGAGAACCTCGAGGACCGCGAGCAGGACCCCGACCGCCTCGCCACGCTCTTCAAGCTCGACCACTTCGCCACGGTGATGCGCCGCCACAGCGAGAACCTCCTTGTCCTCGCCGGTGCCGAGCACGGGCACCAGCACCCGGGCCCGGTCCCGCTGGTCGACGTCGTACGCGCCGCGGTCAGTGAGATCGAGCGGTACGAGCGGGTGCGCATCGCCACGCTGCCGCCGCACGCGCACGTCGCGGGCTTCGCCGCGGACGACATCAGCCACCTGGTGGCCGAGCTCCTGGAGAACGCGACCTCGTTCTCGCCGCCGGACGCCTCCGTCGAGGTCTCCGGCTGGCTCCTGGAGAGCGGCGAGGTCATGCTCTCCGTCCAGGACGAGGGCATAGGCGTCACCCCGGACCGGATGGGCGAGCTCAACTCCCGCCTCGCGGAGTTCCGTCCCGACGACGTGTACGACCAGGAGAGCGGGGACGGCCTCGGGCTCGGTCTGTACGTCGTGGCGCGGCTCGCCGCGCGGCACGGGGCCAGGGTCCGCCTGCGGGAGCAGAAGCAGGGCGGGATCGCGGCGGTCGTGGTCCTGCCGAAGTCGATCCTCGCGGCGGCACCCGCGGTGGGGGCGCCGCCGGTCGGTGTGCCTGTCGCCGGCGGGGCGCCTGTCCTGCACCATCCGGGCTCGGAAGCCGAGGCCAACTCCAATGTGCTGCGAGGGCGCTCCGCGCTGTCCGCTGCCGAGGGGGCCGCTGAGGATCCGTTGATCGCGGCCGCGGAGCACGCGGTGCGGGAGGCGGAGTCCGGACCTGAGCCCGAAGCTTCGCCCGAGACGACTCTGGAGCTGACCCCTCCGGCGGTCTCCGAGGACCCGGCAGCGGCGGCTGTGCCCGAGCCCGTGCCTGTGCCGGAAGCCGAGCCCGAGCCCGAGCCCGTGCCGGAAGCCGAGCCCGAGCCCGTCGCCCCCGCCCCCGACGCCCCCAAGTGGGAGCGCGTCACCGACAAGGGGCTTCCCAAGCGCACGCCCAAGATCACCGCGCCCGAGCCCACCGTGCCCAAGCCGCGCAGCGGTTCCGTAGACGCCGAGGCGCTGCGCAAGCGGCTCGGGGGCTTCCACCAGGGAGCCATCAGCGGCCGTCGCGACGTAGAGGCCGAGCTGACAGAACGTACTGAAGAGACCCAACGTACTGAAGCGACCGAAGAGACCGAAACAAACATGGGGGACACAGTCGAGGAGGCAAGTAGTTGACTGCGCCCATGCGCTCGCCCAGTTCTTCCACCGGCAGTTCTTCCACCGGCAGTAGATCCGGGGCCGCGTTCGGACTGAGCAGCGAAGCCCGCAACCTGCACTGGCTGCTCACGAACCTGGTCGAGGAGGTGCCCGGCCTCCTTTCGGTCGCGGTGGTCTCCTCCGACGGCCTGCTGCTGCTCTCCTCCGACCCCGCACGGAACAACGAAGACGCGGTGGACAACAGTTCAGGCCCCAAAGGGTCGAGCGCGGACCTCGCCACCATCGTCTCCGGCCTCGGCTCCCTCTGCATCGGCGCCGCCAAGCTGATGGACGCGGGGTCGGTCAAGCAGACCGTCGTCGCCATGGAAGAAGGCAGCCTCTTCGTGATGTCGATCAGTGACGGCTCACTGCTCGGCGTGCACGCGACCCCGGACTGCGACATGAGCGTCGTCGCGTACCACATGGCGCTCTTCGTCGGCCGCGCCGGGCATGTCCTCACCCCCGAACTCCGCAGTGAGCTGCGCCAGTCGATGGAGAGCGTCCGATGAGCAGTAAGCCCGGCAAGCTGCCGCAGCGCGGCGGCGGCAAACCCTCCCGCGTACGCCCGTACTCGCTCACCGGCGGGCGCACCCGCTTCGGGCACGTCCTGCTCGTCGAGACCTTCGTGGCCGCGCTCGAGGCCCCCGAGGAACGCCTCGAACTGCCGCAGGGCAACCTCTCCACCCGTGTCATGCCGGAGATGCGGGCCATCGTCGAGATCTGCCGCCGTATGCGTACGGTCGCGGAGATCGCCGCGCTCCTCAAGATGCCGCTCGGCGTCGTCCGCGTACTCCTGAGCGACCTCGCAGACCAGGGAAAGATCCGCGTGTACGGAACGGGCCACGGCCCGGGACAGCCGGACCGCGCACTGCTGGAAAGGGTGCTGAGTGGACTCCGCCGTCTCTGAACTCCGCCACCCGGGCCCCGACCCGGACGAGAACCTCCAAGCCTGGCAGACGGACCGCACCCGGGCCCCGATCGCGACGAAGATCGTGGTGGCGGGCGGCTTCGGTGTCGGCAAGACGACCCTGGTCACCGCGGTCTCCGAGATCACGCCCCTCCAGACGGAGGCGCTGATGACGCAGGCGAGCGAGGACACGGACGACCTCACGTCGACCCCGGACAAGACCACGACCACGGTCGCCATGGACTTCGGCCGGATCACGCTCGACGACGACCTGGTGCTCTACCTCTTCGGCACGCCGGGCCAGCAGCGCTTCTGGTTCATGTGGGACGACCTGGTGCGCGGCGCGATCGGCGCCGTGGTCCTTGCCGACACCCGTCGCCTCTCCGACTGCTTCCCGGCGCTCGACTACTTCGAGAGCTGCGGACTGCCGTACGTCGTGGCCGTCAACCACTTCGACGGCACCGAGGAGTTCGCGCCCGCGGACGTCCGTGACGCCCTGACGATCCCACCGCACATACCGGTGCTGATCATGGACGCGAGACAGCGGATCTCGGTGATCGAGTCGCTGCTTTCGCTGGTGGGCCACGCGCTGGCAGCAACCCCCGAGTAGTAGTTCTTGCCGTTCTTGCCGTTCTTGCCGTTCTTGTAGCTCTTGTAGTTCTTAGCTCTTTTTGTACGTAGGAGAAGCAGCCGTATGCGGAAGATACTCGTCGTCGGAGCCGGTCAGGCCGGGCTCCAGATAGCACTCGGACTCCAGTCGCAGGGGTACGAGGTCACCCTGATGTCCAACCGCACGGCGGACGAGGTCCGGTCCGGCCGTGTGATGTCCACGCAGTGCATGTTCCACACGGCGCTGCAGAACGAGCGCGACCTCCAGCTGAACTTCTGGGAGTCCCAGGCCCCGAAGATCGAGGGCCTCGGCGTCTCGGTCGCGGGCCCGGATTCCTCCCGTGTCATCGACTGGGTGGGCAAGCTGGACGGGATCGCCCAGTCCGTCGACCAGCGCGTGAAGATGGCGGGCTGGATGGAGACGTTCGCGCAGCGCGGTGGCCAGCTGGTCATCCACGGCGCGGCGGTCTCGGACCTCGACTACTTCTCCCGCACGTACGACCTGGTGCTCGTCTCCGCGGGCAAGGGCGAGCTGGTCTCGATGTTCGAGCGGGACGCGTCACGCTCCCCCTACGACGCGCCGCAGCGCGCGCTGGCGGTCGCGTACGTCCACGGGATGGGGCCGCGCCCCGAGCACCCCGAGTTCGACGCGGTGCGGTGCAACCTGGTGCCTGGCGTGGGCGAGCTCTTCGTCATGCCGACCCTGACGACGTCCGGGCGCGCGGACATCCTGTTCTGGGAGGGCGTACCGGGCGGCCCTCTCGACGTCTTCCAGGGCATCAAGGACCCCTCGGAGCACCTGGCGCTGACCCTCGAACTCCTCGAGAAGTTCACGCCCTGGGAGTACGCGCGGGCGACCAAGGTCGAGCTGACGGATGCGGGCGGCACGCTGTCCGGCCGTTACGCGCCGACGGTGCGCAAGCCGATCGGGCAGCTGCCGGGCGGAGGCCTCGTCCTCGGCGTCGCGGACGTGGTCGTCGCGAACGACCCGATCACGGGCCAGGGCTCCAACTCGGCGTCGAAGTGCGCGGCTTCGTACCTCTCCTCGATCGTCTCCCACGGCGACAAGCCGTTCGACGAGGCGTGGATGCAGTCCACGTTCGACCGCTACTGGGAGACGGCACAGCACGTCACCAAGTGGACGAACGCGATGCTTTCGCCGCCGCCGGAGCACGTCCTGAACCTGATCGGAGCGGCGGGCCAGCTACAGCCGGCCGCGGACAGGTTCGCGAACGGCTTCAACGACCCGTCGGACTTCGAGAACTTCTTCTACGACCCGGAGAAGACGGGGGCGTACCTGGCGGGGCTGACCGGTTAGTCGCCCCGGCACAGGCCCTCACGCGGGGGGCGGCTCCGTCGAGCCGTACCCCGCGTCGCCGCCCGCCCTCGCCCCGCGCGGCAGCTTCGGCGGGGCGTAGTGCTTCATCGCCTTGGCCGAGGGGTCGGGGCGTACCGCACCCAGCAGGGGATTCGAAGCGATGGGGGAGACCTTGACGTGTGCCCCGGGCCGGGGGGCCTGGATCACCATGCCGTTGCCCACGTACATCGCCACGTGCGTCGCCTTCGGGAAGTAGACGACCAGGTCGCCGGGGCGCAGCTTCCGGAGTGAGACCCGGCGCAGTTGGGCCCACTGCTCCTGCGACGTCCGCGGGATCACCTTGCCCGCCGCAGCCCATGCCTGTGAGGTGAGACCCGAGCAGTCGTAGGAGGCGGGGCCCTCCGCGCCCCACTTGTACGGCTTGCCGATCTGCCGCACCGCGTAGTCCAGCGCCTCGTCCCCGCGCCGAGAGGGCGGACGCGTCGCCGGCGAACCGGCGGAGCCGCCCAGGGAGCCCGACGCGAGGAACTTCCGCTGCGCGTCCGCCGTGCCCGTCTCCTCCGCCCGCGCGAGGTCCGCGAGCTGCTCCGCGCTCAGCGAGGAGAGCAGCTCCTCGACCTCCTTCAGCTGCCCCTTGACCGTGTCCCGTGCTTCCTTCTGGCGGGCGGTCAGGGCGAGTTGGGTCTCCAGGGCGCTACGGGCCGAGGCCGCGAGCGTGGTTGCCCTCTTCTCGCCGCTCTCCAGGCGACGCACCGCCGCGGCCCGCTCCGCCGCCACCCGCCCGATCACATGACCCTGGTCGAGCGCCTGCTGTGGATTCCGGGCCAGGAGGAGGCGGACGTAGGGGGAGATCTGCGTGGTGCCCTGGTACTGCTGCCGGGCGAAGAGGCCCGCCTCGCCCCGGCCGTCGTGCACCGAGGCCCGTGCCTTGGCCAGGCCGCCGTTCAGGCGGGTTACCTCGGTGCGCTGTTTCTTCAGTTTCTCTTCGGCGGCGTTGTACTTCTCCGTCGACTCCTCGGCCTTCCGGTACAGCTCCTGAAGGTCCGTCAGGAGTTCGGAGACCGGGCGCTCACCGGAGCCGCCCGGCTCCGGGACGCCGTACGCGGGGGGAGTCGTCGCCAGCAGGGCCCCGACCGCCGCTCCCGCACCGACCCACCGCAGCAATCTGCCTGACATGCCATCACCTCCGGTGCGTGACGGCGGTTCCGTCCCGCACCGGGAGCATCAGCCGTGCGGGCGGGGTCCGCCTCCGGAGGGGAGGGGGTGGCGCAATGCCTTCACTCGTCCAGGGGGTGACGGCGCGTCACCCTTGCCCTGGCGGGAACCCGGCAGGGCTCAGCCCGTCCCGCCCGGCTTCGACCACGGCCACTTCAGGCCGGTCCCGGCCTGGTCGCCCTCGGGGTCGTACTCGTACTTCCAGCCCGGATGCAGCCCGAGCCGCTTGCCCGCCGCCTTGGCCACCCGGCGGTACACGAGCACCGTGGGGGTGCCGCCCGCCTCGTCGGGGACCGGGACGCGGTACACCTTCGGGGGGTGGCCGGTCGGGCCGAGCAGGATGGGCAGTACGCGGCCGTCCAGGGGGCCACCCACAAAGGGGGTGTCTTCGCTCTTCACCCGGCCAGTGTCACAGCAGATGGCCCACCGTGCGTCACAGCAGGTGCGCCGCGTCGCTCACCACGGGCAGCACGCGCCGCGCGAGCGAGCCCGCCGGGCCGTCCGCCGTCTCCATGGCAAGCGCGCCCCGCACCGCCTCCGCGGTCTGCGGGTCGCGGCCCGCGGAGGCCACCAGGACCGCCATGAACTGCTCGACGAGCCAGTCCCGCAGTTCGTCGAGCGGCGGCTGCTTCTCCTCGTCCAGCCAGATCAGGGACGCCGCCTCGACGGAGGTGATCCACATCCGCACGGTCATCCGGAGCCGCGGGCCCCTGGCCCCCACGACCTCCAGGTGGGCGAGTATGTGCTCGGCGGCCGTCCTGCGCACCTCGTCCACTATCGCGGTCGTACGCGAGGTCTCCACGACGCTGCCGCCCTGGAGCAGCGCGCTGAACCCCGCGTCGTGCTGGTCGACGAAGGCGAGGTAGCGGTCGAGGGCGTTGGCCAGGCGCTGGGTGAGCGGGCCGTCGGGCGGCTCGGCGAAGCACTGCTCAAGCTCATCGGCGGCGGACCGCAGCGCGGCCTCGTACAACTGCTGCTTGCCGCCGGGGAAGTAGCGGTAGACGAGCGGCCGTGAGACCCCGGCCGCCTCCGCCACGTCGTCGAGGGACACCTCGTCGGGCGCGCGCACCGCGAAGAGGGACAGGGCGGCCTCCTTGAGCTGCCGCTGCCGCTCTTCGACACTGAGGCGCCGGTACGCGCGGGTGGGAGCAGGCGAGGTCATGCCCCGCAGCGTATCCGCCCTTCGCCCTTTCGAACACGCGCCCTGGAACCCTCCGTACCCTCTTCGCTACGCAACCGGCCCCGAGCTCCACGCCGACGGCCCCGAGCCCTACGCGAGCAGCCCCGAGCTCTTCCACAGCCGTCGCCCCGCGCCCCGCAGCACCCCGATGTCGTCCAGGAAGTCGGTGAGCCGCTTCGCTCCCGTCTGCATGATCTCCCGGCGGTGGGCGCTCGCCTTGACCTGCGCCATGGCCTCCCGCTTGTCCAGGCCCACGTTCGTGTAGACCTCGGGGTTGATGAAGGCGATGGAGAAGACGCGGGCGAACTCGCCCGACGTGAGGCGGGTGAACTCCTGGGACCAGCGCGGTGCCGTCACCATCTGGCGCCGCAGCTCCTCACGGGCGTACCGCACATGGCGCGCCTCCTCCACGACGTGGATCCGCGTGACGCCGCGGACGAGGGTCTGGACGCGCTCGTCGGGGAACGTGAGGCGCTGCATCCAGTCGAGGATCTCCTCGCCGAGCAGCGTCGCCGTGAAGGAACCCGGCGTCGTCGAGATCGTCTTGAAGAGGCGGCCGAGGTTCCGGTGCACGGTGCTGACCGGGTAGTACGGGGTGTCCCCGCGGGTGATCAGGCGCGCGAACATCTTCGAGTGCCTGCACTCGTCCTCGATCTCGGTCAGTGCGTACCGCACGTGCGAGCTCGTAGCCGGCTTGTCGTAGATGTGCCGTACGAGCAGCTGCATCAGGATCAGCTCGAACCAGATGCCGAGCGAGGCGAGCGCCGCGGCCTCGTGCTGGGAGAGCGCGATGCGCTGCTCCTCGCTCATCCGCTGCCACATGGGCGTGCCGTACAGGGAGAGCAGCTCCGGGGGCCAGAACCACTTGCCCTCTTCGAAGGGCGCCTCCCAGTCCAGCTCCTTGTCGGGGTCGAAGGAGTGCTTGGCGGACGAGTCGAGCAGTCGCTCGGCCACCTGCTCCCGGTCCTTGAGCAGTCCCAGCGCGTCCCGCAGCCCTTCGATCGCCGCGTCCTCCGTGATGGTCGTCATGACTTGCCCCTGCCTCGTCGTCTGCTTCGTCGTCGCAGTCACAGTTACCGGCGGTCACGACTTATGAGACTGCCTGTCAGCAAGGCAGTCAATCCCTTGCGCACGACTTGTTGACCCAGCGTCTACGAACGTGTGAGCCTGCCAACTACCAACCAGTACAAGACAGTCGAAGGCAGACGGGGGATTGCGGAGAGCCCGAGGTCAACTCTTAGGAGCCGTCAGTGTCCACGCACGAGTTGTACACGCACGCCCCGGACGACATCACCTGGCAGATACCGGCGACCGGCGCGGCCCGCTTCAGCTGGGAGTACGACGAAGGTCGCGCCCGGCTGCTCGCCCTCTACCAGAAGGGCAAGGACAAGCAGTGGGACGGCGCCAAGCGCATCGCCTGGGACCTGGAGGTCGACCCGTACGACCCCCTCGGCACCCCCGACGAGTCCATGTCGCTCTACGGCACCCGGCACTGGGACAAGATGACCGAGCGCGACAAGGGTGAGCTGCGCAAGCATTACGCCTCCTGGCAGTTCAGCCAGTTCCTGCACGGCGAGCAGGGCGCGATGGTGTGTGCGGCGCGCATCGTGGAGTCCGTCCCCGACCTGGACGCGAAGTTCTACTCGGCGACCCAGACCATGGACGAGGCGCGGCACGCGGAGGTCTACGGCCGCTTCCTGCACGACAAGATCGGGATGCTGTATCCCATCAACGACAATCTCAAGTCGCTGCTCGGCGACACCCTGCGCGACTCCCGCTGGGACATGCCCTATCTCGGGATGCAGGTCCTCATCGAGGGCCTGGCCCTGGCCGCCTTCGGCATGATCCGCGACACGACGGACAAGCCGCTTCCGAAGCAGATCCTCGCGTACGTCATGCAGGACGAGGCCCGGCACGTGGCCTTCGGCCGCATGGCCCTGCGCGACTACTACAAGCAGCTTTCCGACGCCGAACTGCGCGAGCGCGAGGAATTCGTCATCGAGGGCTGCTACTTGATGCGTGACCGGCTGCGCGGTGTCGAAGTGCTCGAGAACTTCGGCATCCCGAAGGCGGAGGCCGAGGAGTGCAGCGAGAACTCCGAATTCCTCGCCCTCTTCCGGCAGTTGCTCTTCAGCCGCATCGTGCCGTGCGTCAAGGACATCGGCCTGTGGGGCAAGCGGCTCCAGGAGGCGTACGTCGACATGGGCGTGTTCGAGATGGGCAACGCCAACCTCGATCAGCTGATGGCACAGGACGAGGAGATCGCCGAGAAGCTGGACGCGGAGCGGTTCGCGGAGGAGGAGGGGCAACGGGTCGCGGAGGTCGAGGACATGATCGCCTCCGGTGGCACGTCGGGCCCCTGACCGCCCAGGTGGTCGACCCCAGGTCAGGGACCGTCGATCACCGCCTCCATCACCGCCCTCGCGATCGGCGCCGCGCTCCCGCCCCCGCTGATGTCGCCCCGGTCCGCCGCCGCGTCCTCCACCACCACCGCGACCGCCACCGACGGCTGTGCGTCACCGGATTTCTGGGCCCAGGAGATGAACCAGGCGTACGGCGTGCCGGTGTTGTCCACGCCGTGCTGGGCCGTGCCCGTCTTGCCGCCGACCGTCACGTCGGGGATCGCCGCGTTGGAGCCCGTGCCCTCCTCGACGGCGCCGGTCATCAGCTCCCGCAGCTGCATCGCCGTGGCTGGGTTCATGGCTTGGTGGAGGGTCTCGGTGCCGGTGTTCTCCACCACGTCGCCGTCGTCGGTCGTGGTCTCGTCCACCAGGCTCGGGGACTGGACGGAGCCACCGTTCGCCACCGCCGCCGAGACCATCGCCATCTGGAGCGGCGTCGCTCTCGTGTCGTACTGGCCGATCGAGGAGAGTGCCAGCTGGGCGTCGTCCATGTGGGTGTCGAAGTTGCTGGCCGCCACCGATGACGGGATCTTCAGGCCGCTGTCGTTGAAGCCGAAGTTCTCGGCCGTGCCCACCATGGCGCTCAGCCCGGTGTCCGCGCCCAGCTTGGCGAAGAACGTGTTGCAGGACCACTCGAAGGCATAGCGCAGGGTCGCGTTCGTGCAGCCGTCGACCTCGTTCGTCAGCTGCGTGGAAGTGCCGGGCAGGGTGTAGGGGCTGGGGGACTTGGTGGCGGCGTCCAGGTCCGTGACCTTGCCCGCGTCCAGGGCGGCCGCCGCCGTCACCACCTTGAACGTCGAACCGGGGGGATACGTCTGGCGGATGGCCCGGTTCAGCATCGGCTTGTCGGTACTGGAGTTCAGCGACGACCAGGACCGCGCCACCGACTCACTGGTGCCGGAGAGCCGCTCGGGATCGTATGAGGGGGTGCTGACCAGAGCGAGGATCTTCCCGGTGGAAGGATCGATCGCGGCGACCGCGCCCTTCTTGCCGCCGAGCCCGGAATAAGCGGCCTGCTGCGCTGCCGCTCTGATGGTGGTCCGCACCTTGCCGCCGGGGTTCTGGGCGCGGGTGATGTCGTTCCACAGGGGGATCGGGGCGAGCATCGGGTCGGTGCCGGAGAGGATGTCGTCCTCGGCGTTCTCCAGGAGGGTGGTGCCGTAGACCTGCGAGGCGTAGCCGGTGACCGGGGCGTACAACGGGCCGTTCTTGTACGTCCGTTCATAGCGGAGCTGCTCCCCGGTGTCCTTGGATCCGGTGACCGCGCGGTCGTCGACCATGATGTCGCCGCGCGGCTGGCCGAAGCGGGCGATGGCCTGGCGGCGGTTGGCGGGGTTGTCGTCGAGGGAGTTGGACTGCACGACCTGGACGCGGGTCGCGTTCACGAGCAGGGCGATGAGGAGAAGGGCGCAGAAGGCGGCGGCGTGGCGGATGTATCGGGTCATGCGGCCTCCCCTGGCGGCCCTGGCTGGCTGCGTGCCGAGTCGCTGAGCCGGATCAGCAGCGCCACGATGATCCAGTTGGTGACGACCGACGAGCCGCCCTGTGCCAGGAAGGGCATCGCCATGCCGGTCAGCGGAATGAGCCCCGACACCCCGCCCGCGATCACGAACACCTGGAGCGCGACGATCGAGGCGAGCCCCACCGCGAGCAGCCGCCCGAAGGAGTCCCTCAGGGCGAGCCCCGCCCGGAAACCGCGCTCCACCAGGAGTGCGTAGAGAAGGAAGATCGCTGTCAGACCCGCGAGGCCCAGCTCCTCACCGGCCGTCGCCAGGACGAAGTCGGACTTGGCGGCGAAGCCGATGAGGATGGAGTGCCCGGCCCCGAGCCCGGTGCCGAGCATCCCGCCGGCCGCGAACGCGAAGAGGGACTGGGCGAGTTGGTTGGGTCCTTCTCCCGCGTCGATGGAGGCGAAGGGGTGCAGCCAGTCCTGGACGCGACTGTGTACGTGGGGTTCGAGCGAGCCCACCGCGAACGCACCGACCCCGGCGAGCACCAGGCCGACGGCGAGCCAGCCGGTGCGCCCGGTGGCGACGTAGAGCAGGATCACGAAGAGCCCGAAGAAGAGCAGTGACGTACCGAGGTCGCGCTCGAGGACGAGGACCCCGACGCTCAGCAGCCAGATCGCGACGATCGGGCCCAGCACGCGCCCGGTCGGCAGTTGGAGCTTCGTCAGCTTCCACACCGTACGGCCGGTGTAGGCGAGGGCGTTGCGGTTGGCGGAGAGGTAGCTGGCGAAGAAGATCGCGAGGAGGATCTTCGCGAACTCGCCCGGCTGGATGGAGAACACGCCGATCCTGATCCAGATGCGGGCGCCGTTCACGGCCGGGAAGAAGATCGGCACGATCATCAGGATCAGCGCGGCCACGACGGAGATGTACGCGTACCGCTGGAGCACGCGGTGGTCGCGCAGGAGGACGACGACGGCGATGAAGAGCGCCACGCCGACCGTGGACCAGACGAGTTGGGTGAGTGCCGCCTCGTCGCCGGGGGTCTCCAGGTCGAGCCGGTAGATCAGGACGAGGCCCAGGCCGTTGAGGAGCACGGCGATCGGCAGGAGCAGCGGATCGGCGTACGGCGCGCGGAAGCGGACCGCGAGATGGGCAAGGAGCGCGAGCACCCCGAGCCCGGCGCCGTAACCGACGGCGCCGGGCGGGACGGAGCCGCTCTTGGCGAGGCCGACGTCGCAGTAGCCGTAGACCGAGAGCAGGACGGCCACGACGATCAGGGCGACTTCGGTGCCACGGCGCCGGGGTACGCGAACAGCGGGGACGGAAGGTGGTGCCGAGCTCGCTGTCGTTCCGGTCATGCCCGGAACGTAGCAAGCGATAGGCTCCAATGTCCGTTTATGTCACCGTGCGCTGGTGGTGCGTCAGGACGTCAGCGCGTCAGCACCAGCGCGGCGCCGGACCGATGTTGGCGATGTAGTGCGCGGCGCCCCAGGCCCAGGTGCCGTCGGTGAGCAGGTACCAGCGGTTGTTGCCGCTCACGTGGTCGCCGGTCGTCTTGCAGAAGATGGAGACGACCTTGCCGTACGGCTCGCTGCGGATCACCTGGCTGCCCCGGGTGGGGGCGGTGCGAAGCAGCAGTCCGGACTTGGCCGTGATCCGGCCCTTGTAGATGCGCGGGTGGTCGTTGTTCGCGCCGTCGGCGGCGACGGCGGGGCCGGTGATGGTGAGCGCGGCGAGTGCGCCACCGGCGGCGAGTATGCCGAGCCGGGCGATGGTCGCGGTGGGCCGAAGGGACATGGGGCCTCCTCTAGGGAAGGGGCGGATGCGTGCGGCCCGTAGCCCGTAGGCCCTGAAGCAGGGGTACATATGGGTCGTAGGTCGCAATTCACAATAAAATCAGCACGCTGCGCACGCAAAAGGTCACGCGGCGTCAAACCGCCCCTTCGGCACCCTTGGCGGCGGCCCCCGCGGACTCTTCGTACGGCAGCGTCAGGGTCGCCACCGCCCCGCCGTCCGTCGCGTTCGCGAACGTGAGACGCGCGCCGAGCACCGCCGCCTGGCCGAGCGCGATCGTCAGGCCGAGCCCGTGCCCCTTGGTCGTCCCCTCCGTGCGGAACCGCTGCGGCCCGTGCTCCACCAGGTATTCCGGGTACCCGTCGCCGTGATCGCGCACGGAGACCACGGGCCCGTCGACGGTCACCACGATGGGCTCGCGCCCGTGCTTGGCCGCGTTGGCGATGAGGTTTCCGAGCACCCGCTCCAGGCGCCGCCGGTCGGTCACCACACAGACATCGCGCACGAGGACCAGCTCGGCCAGGGCTCCGGAACCCCGCACCGCGCGATCCGCCAGTGGGGCGAGATGGTGGTCGTCCAGGTCGACATGCTCGCTCTTCGCGTCGAGCCGGGAGATCTCCAGGAGGTCCTCGGTGAGGGTGCGCAGGGCGGCGACCCGGTCACGCACCAGCTCCGTCGGGCGGCCGGGCGGCAGCAGCTCGGCCGCCGCGTGCAGGCCGGTCAGCGGGGTGCGCAGCTCGTGCGCCACGTCCGCCGTGAACCGCTGCTCGCTCTGGAGCTTGCCCTGTAGCGAGGACGCCATCGTGTCGAGGGCGCCGGAGACCGCCGCCACCTCGTCCTGGCGGCGCGACGGCTCGCGGGTGCGCGGGTCGTTCACGCGGGCGTCGAGATCGCCGGTGCTGATCCGGCGGGCCACCGTCGCCGTCTGGTGCAGGCGCCGCGTCACGCGCGTCACGGCGAAGGCCCCGACCAGGAGCGTCGCCCCGATCGCGAGGGCCGAGGAGCCGAGGATGGCCCGGTCGAGCCCGTCGATGGTGCGGGCGCCCTGGGCGTAGTCGACCTGGACGGCGATGGCGCGCCTGCCCGCGGCGGGCCCCGCGGCCCACATCGTCGGCGTGGAGTCCTGTGCGTCGACCATCGTCCCGCGCTCCCCGCCCACCGCGAGCTCCCGCAGTCCGGCGGGCAGGCCGGGTGGGTCGACACCCGCGCCGGGGCCGAGCCGGTCGCCCGCCTCGAACGCCTCGGTGACGTCGTCGAGCCTGCTGAGTGCGTGGTCGCGGGCCTGGCCCACGGTCTGGTTGGTCACCGAGACATGGACGAGCGCGCCGAGCAGCGCGGCGAGCGCGCAGCACATGACGGTGATGAAGACCGCGGCCTTCCAGGTCAGCGTCGCCGTCCAGGCGGGGAACCGCGGTCTGCGCGGCTGCCGGTCGCTCATGGGGTGCCGCTCGGGGAGGGTTCCGGTTCCGGTTCCGGTGTGCGCTTGGGCACGGGCTTGCGGTCGGGCTTCGTCGTCGGCGCGTTCGGGGAGCGTACGATCTCGTCGCTCGTCGGCAGCATGGTCTTCTGGTGGGAGTCCCAGGACCAGACGGTGCGGTACTCGTATCCGGGCAGGCTGGAGACGGCACGGACGATCACTTCACGCCCTGCCATCTCGACGCCGAGCACCGCGTCCCCCATCTCCATGATCTGTATCAACTTCCGCTCGTCCAGGGCGTAGGCGCGGATGTCCAGGTTCTGCTCGGGCAGCCGGATGCCGACGATGAGGTCGTCCTTGCCGTCGCCTGTGAGATCGCGGTAGTAGGCGTTGAGGACGGGACACTCGGCGTGGTCGGCGGCGTCCGCGTGGGCGCCGCCGCAGGCGTCGAACTTCTGGACCGTCTTCTTGTACGCGGAGTCCGAGCGGCTGTACGTCCCCGGATGGGCGTCGAAATCAGCCTTCGCGACGGCGGTCGGGTCCGCCTTGCGCAGATCTCCGCCCGGTACGTCGACGCCCTTGACCGGCAGGCTCTCTATGGCGCCGTAGTCCTCGGCGGGAGCGGACGGCGGCGGCAGCCGGGGCCACAGGCGGGTGGGCCCCTCGACGGTGGGCGTCGGCCCCGCGCCTTGCAGCCCGCCGGGATCGCCACAGCCGCCGGCCAGCAGGGTGGCGGACAGGACGAGGGCTGCGGTGAGCGCGGCCCGGCCGGCGGCACGGCTGCGGTTCACTGCACTCCTGCCTGCCTGCGGCGGGGCCGCCGGGGGGCGGCTCGGCTACGGCGTGAGGTCGGCGTAGAGGATGATGTTGTCGGTGCGGTGACCGTCCTTGACCGGTCCGCCACAGGTCAGCAGGCGCAGCTCGGGGCGGTCGGTCGCCCCGTACACCTTATGGGTGGGGAAGTTCTGTTTATCCACCTGTTCAATCGCGCGCACCTTGAACGTCGCGGTACTCCCGTCCGCTCTCGGTACCTCGATCTTGTCCCCCATTCTGACCTTCCCCACGTCCTTCATCAGCGCGGGGCCCTTCGCCGTGTCGTAGTGGGCCACCAGTACGGCCGCCCCCTTCTCGCCCGGCGTGACGCCGCCGGTCCACCAGCCCGGCTCGTCCGCTTTGTCGACGGGTGGCACGTCGAGCGCGTCGTCCGGGCCGAGGTCGAGGCCGAGCATCGAGGTGGCGTCGACACCGGCCGCCGGAATCCGGAGGCCGGTCGGCCGGGACTTCTCGAGGGGGGTGTGGGCGGTGCGTGCTGTCGGTGCGGCGGCGGCGTTGTCGACCTTGACGTCGGGTGCCGGCGGGCCGGAGCCGCCCTGGCCGCAGGCGATGAGGCCGATGCCGAGGGCGGCGGTCAGGGTGGCGGCGGCAGCGATGCGGGTGGTGGGGCGGCGCTTGGTGGGGACAGGGGTGGGGGCGGAGGCTTCTTCGGTGGGGGTGCTCACGGGGGCTCCTGGGGGTGGCCTTGCTGCGGGGGAGGGGCGTCAGACGTCTCTCCGAACCTAGATGTCCGCCATTGCGGCGATTCGTCGACTATGTAACAGCGGGACTTAACTGCGGGAGCGGTGCTGTCACGGGTGCTGATGCGGGTGCTGATGCGGGTGCTGATGCGGGTGCTGATGCGGGTGCTGTTGCGGGTGCTGTTGCGGGTGCTGTTGCGGGTGGGATCGACGGTGCGATTACGGGTGCTGATGCGTGAGCCCCGACCTGCTTCCGCGTCGCTCAGGTTCTTGCCCAGGTTCTTGCCCCAGGCATGTCCTTGCTGCTCCCATGGTCCGTGGGGTGGTGATGCATGAGCGGACTGCGCGTCATACCGGCTTGGCGGCACGGGCAGGAGCGGCTGTACGTCTGTCTCGCGGACGGCAGGAACATCGCGTGGTACGACAGGGACGCGGCGCGCGTCAACCTGCTCAGCGAGGACCGCAGGGACGATGTCCTTCGCGTCCTCGCACCCTTCCTGGCAGGCGGTTTCTCGGTCGGCCCGCCGCCCGTCCCGACCCCCGTGGAGCTGGCCCGCCTCGCCCTGCACCCGGACGACGACCTCGCCCCGAACCGCCCCGGCGAGGCCCTCCTGATCTCCCTGGACCGCGACCCGGCCCCTGCCCGCAGGCTGCGCGCCGATCCCCGGCAGCGGGCGCTCGCCGCGGAGCAGGCCGTCGGCGAGGTGCTGGACGGCCTCGAAGGCGCGGGCTGGCACACCCTGCACTCGGTCCCGCTGCCCGGCGGTGCCCGCATCCACCACCTCTTGATCGGCCCCGGCGGTCTGTTCAGCGTCCACACGCTCGCCGCCCGCAAGCAGCGGGTCCGCGTCGCCGACCCGATGGTCATGGTCGGCCGCGCGGACCCGCGTCCACTCCTGAGGGAGATCCGCGCCGACGCCGGCCGGGCCTCCTTCGCGCTGACCGCCGAGATCCGCCCCGTCCTCGCACTCTGCGGGGCGACGGATCTCGACATGGCGGCCCCGCCGCGCGAGGTGCGTGTCGTGCGCGACGGGGAGGTGTCCTCGCTGGCGGGCGTGGGCGGCGTACTGAAACCGGCGGATGTGGAGGCGCTGCACGCGATGGCGCGGGACAGAGGTACGTGGCTGCGGATCTAGGGCCCTTCCAGCGGATCCAGGGCCCTTCTAGAGGTTGTCCCCCCAGCCGCCCTGGATCATGGTCTGGAACGCCCAGGCTCCGCCCCGCTTCAGCAGGATGTCGGCGTAGCGGAGCCGCTGTGTCTCGCCGTTGGCGGTCATCACCGAGTCGGTGAAGACCACAGCCATGGCGGGGGAGAGGAAGACGGGGGTGCGCGTGGACTCGAAGGTGATGTCGTCGCTCCCGTCCCCCATCACCTGCGTCATCGTCCCGACGAACTGCTCCCGGTCCCACTGCGCGGAGCGCCCGTCGCCCGCGGAGTCGTCACTGACCAGGTTGAGCGGGAAGACGGCCAGGTCGGCCATGCGCTCCACGTCGCGCTTGGCGCTGTGGGCGTCGTACTCGGTGAACCAGGCGGCGAGGCTCGCGCGGTCCTCGTCGGTCGGGACGTATCCGGTCTCGGGCAGAACGGTCATGTGGTCTCCGGTTCTCTAGTCAAGCTTGCCTACGTGGAGGAATGTATGCTCGATTCGGGCAGTAGTCAAACTTGATTAGCTGTGACGCCAGTCACAAAGAAGGATGTGGGCGGCGATGTCGAGAACCCGTGATCGGCTCCGTCCCCGTAGTGAACGCGGCCACAATGGACCGCACCAGCACCGAGGAGAACATCATGGCCAAGTACTTGCTGCTCAAGCACTACCGTGGCGCTCCGGCTTCGCACAACGACGTGCCCATGGACCAGTGGACGCCGGAGGAGATCACGGCCCACGTGCAGTACATGAGGGATTTCGCGGCCCGTCTCGAGGGGACCGGCGAGTTCGTCGACAGTCAGGCGCTCGCCGCCGAGGGCACCTTCGTGCGGTACGACGGTGAGGGCCGCCCGCCGGTCACCGACGGCCCCTTCGCCGAGACCAAGGACCTCATCGCGGGCTGGATGGTGATCGACGTCGACAGTCACGAGCGTGCCCTGGAGCTGGCCGGGGAGCTGTCGGCCGCTCCCGGGGCGGGCGGGAAGCCGATCCACGAGTGGCTCGAGCTGCGCCCCTTCCTGGGCTCGCACGACATCGTCACGGAGTGACCGCCCAGATGGACGAGGTCCTGCTCAGGAGCCTCACGCCGAGCGTGCTCGCCGTCCTCGTCCGCCGCGGAGCAGACTTCGCGGCGGCCGAGGACGCGGTGCAGGACGCCCTGGTCGAGGCGGCTCGCGTCTGGCCCGCCGACCCCCCGCGGGAGCCCAAGGGCTGGCTGGTCACCGTGGCCTGGCGCAAGTTCCTCGACGCGACCCGCGCGGACACCGCCCGCCGTCGGCGTGAGGACCGCGTCGAGGAGGAGCCCGCGCCCGGACCCGCACCCGCGGTGGACGACACGCTCCAGCTCTACTTCCTGTGCGCCCACCCCTCACTGACGCCGTCGTCCGCGGTCGCGCTGACGCTGCGCGCCGTCGGCGGTCTCACCACCCGTCAGATCGCCCAGGCCTACCTGGTGCCGGAGGCGACCATGGCCCAGCGCATCAGCCGGGCCAAACGCACCGTTTCCGCCGTGCGTTTCGACAAGACCGGCGACGTCGCGACCGTGCTGCGTGTCCTCTACCTCGTCTTCAACGAGGGCTACTCCGGCGACGTCGACCTGGCCGCCGAGGCCATCCGGCTCACCCGGCAGCTCGCGGCCCAGGTCGATCACCCCGAGGTGGCAGGGCTGCTCGCCCTCATGCTGCTCCACCATGCCCGGCGCGCCGCCCGGACCGCGCCCGACGGCAGCCTGGTGCCGCTCGCCGAGCAGGACCGCGGGCGGTGGGACACCGCTTCGATCGCCCAGGGCGTCCACATCCTCCAGGCGGCGCTCGCCCGTGACCGTCTCGGCGAGTTCCAGGCCCAGGCCGCCATCGCGGCACTCCACGCCGACGCGCCCACCGCCGATGAGACCGACTGGGTGCAGATCGTCGAGTGGTACGACGAGCTCGCGCAACTGACCGACAGCCCGGTCGTCCAGCTCAACCGCGCGGTCGCCGTCGGCCAGGCCGACGGACCGCGCGCGGGTCTGGCCGCGCTCGCGCCCCTGGACGACTCGCTGCCCCGCCACACCGCCGTCGCCGCGTACCTCTACGAACGCGACGGCGACCTGGCCACTGCGGCGCGCCTCTACGCCGAGGCGGCCCACACGGCACCCAACCTCCCCGAACGCGATCACCTGATGCGCCAGGCTGCGCGGCTCAACGCGCTTCGCCGGCGCTGACGTTGATGTTGCTGTTGCCGCTGATGTCGCGGCGGTGCTCACTCGTTGGGTCGTACGCGGATGAAGCGGGTCGTCTCGTGGCGTCCTACCGCCTGGCGCACTTCCACGAGGAAAGGCTCGGTGAGCAGCCGCACGGGCCCGTGATCCGGGTGCTCCGTCAGCTCTCCCACGCGACCGCGGACCAGCTCGCCGACCTGCTGTGACTGCGTCGGGGTCAATTGGGGCGACGTCTTCACGGTGCGGTCATCGGTGCGGTCATCGGGGCGATCGTCAGGAAGCTGGACGAGAAGTGCCCGCGGTCGCTCTGCCGGGCCGAAAACGCCGAGCAGTGCGCCGTCCCGCGTATCGGAATGGCGGATCTTCCGCCAGGCCCAGGTTCCTCCTGCCCGATAGGGCGAGTTCAGTGCCTTCGCCACGATCCCTTCGACGCCCACGGCTCTCATGTCGTGGAACCAGGTGTGGGCTGTTTCCTCGTCCAGCGTCGCCAGTACGCGCTGAAGGGGCGGGTCGATGTCCTGAAGCGCCGCTCCGAGCAGCTCCCACCGGTCCCTCAAGGGCAGGGCCCTGACGTCCCGGCCGGGGACGGCGAGGATGTCGAACGCGATGTAGGACACCGGGACTCCCGACCGCTCGCGATCGCTGTGGGACCGGAGCAGGTCGGTGAAGCTCAGTCGGCCCTCGCGGTAGGCGCACAATTCGCCGTCCAGCACGGTTCCGGGGGGCAGGTGGTCTCGCAGGTATGCGGCGATCTCGGGGAATTCCCTGGAGAGGTCCCTGTGCGAGCGTGACTGCAAGAAGACCTTTCCGTCGTCGAGGACGAAGGCGAGGGCGCGGAATCCGTCGAGCTTGACGGAGTACTGGAAGCCTCCAGCCGTGCTGCCGGTGTCGTGCCCGGGGATCTCGTCCACCGGGCGGGGGCGCATGACGTCGACCGGTGGTCGGACCTCGATGGGAGTGGGCATCGGGTTCGGGGTGGTCATGAACGGGCCTTGCGGGGGAGGGGGCGTGCCTGGTCCGGGTCGGTGAGGGGGGCCAGGAGGTCTCCGTGCTGCTGGAGGCGGGGTGCGATGTCGGTGGCCAGGAAGAGGAGGTCTGTTGGTTCGCGGGGTGGGTTGCGGAGTGGTGGGTCGTCGGTCGGGCGGCCTGCCCGGGTGCCGCACTCCTCGACTTCCTCCCAGGTCACGGGCGTGGAGACCGTCGGTTCGGCGCGGGCTCGGAGCGTGTAGGGGGTGGCGGTCGTCTTCGCCGCGGCGTTCTGGCTGAAGTCGACGAAGACCTTCCCGGGGCGCAGGCTGCGCGTCATCCGGTGGACGACCAGGGAGGGGAGCTCGGCCTCGGCCTCCTTGGCGAGCTGTTTCGCGTACGCGGTGACCTGATCGGAGGGCGTCGGCTCCAGGGGGCAGAGCAGGTGCAGGCCCTTGGATCCTGAGGTCTTCGCGTAGGCGCGCAGGCCGTCGGCCTGGAGGCGCTCGCGCAGCCAGAGTCCTGCCCGGCAGCACTCGACGACGGTGGCGGGGGCGCCGGGGTCCAGGTCGAGGACGAGCCGGTCGGCGAGGGCGGGGGCGTCCGCCTGCCACTGCGGGGTGTGGAACTCGGTCACGAGATTGGCCGCCCACATCAGTGTGGCCAGGTCGTTCACGAGGATCTGCCGGCCGTGTCCGTCCGAGCGGGGAACGTCTGCGGTGTGCACCCAGGTGGGGGTGCCGGGCGGCACGTTCTTGGCGAAGAAGAGCTGGCCGTCGGGGCCGTCCGGGTAGCGGAGGAAGGAGAGCGGACGGTTGTGGAGATGGGGGAGGAGGGCGTCGGCGGTGCTTGCGTAATAGTGCAGCATCTCGCCCTTGGTGAACCCGGATGCGGTGTAGAGGACCTTGTCGAGATTGCTGAGGGCCAGTCGCCGCCCCTCCACTTCGGTGATCGGCGTCATACGATGAGAATCCCACGAATGGGATGTATCGGTGTGAGTCGTATCGAATCGATACTCGGCTGCTGAGAGGTGCCTGACGTGCGATCCATATGGAACGGTGCGATCTCCTTCGGTCTTGTCAGCATCCCGATCAAGCTCGTGAACGCCACCGAGAACCACTCGGTCTCCTTCCGGCAGATCCATACGGAGGACGGGGGCCGGATCCGCTACCGCAAGGTGTGCGAGCTGGAGGAGCGGGAGGTGACGTCCGCCGAGATCAGCAAGGGGTACGAGGACGCGGACGGCTCGATCATCCCGATCACGGACGAGGATCTCTCGGCGCTGCCGATCCCGACGGCCAGGACGATCGAGATCGTCGCCTTCGTCCCGGCGGACCGGATCGATCCGCTGCAGATGGACGCCGCGTACTACCTGTCGGCAAACGGGGTCCCCGCTGCGAAGCCGTACACGCTGCTGCGGGAGGCGCTGAAGCGGAGCCAGAAGGTGGCGATCGCCAAGTTCGCGCTGCGGGGGCGGGAGCGGCTCGGCATGTTGCGGGTGGTGGACGACGTGATCGCGATGCACGGGCTGCTGTGGCCGGACGAGATCCGTGCTCCGGAGGGAGTGGCTCCGGAGTCCCACGTCACGGTGCGGGACGCGGAGCTGGACCTGGCGGACGCGCTGATGGACACGCTGGGGGAGGTCGACATGGACTCCCTCCACGACGACTACCGCTCGGCGGTGGAGGAACTCATCGCCGCCAAGGTCGGCGGTACGAGTCCTGCGGAGCCGGCTGCTGCGGGGGCGGAGGCGGGTGGGGGCAAGGTGATCGATCTGATGGCGGCCCTGGAGAGCAGTGTTCGCGCGGCGAAGACGGCGCGGGGCGAGGGTGAGGGCGAGGGCAAGGTGACGCCGCTGGCGCGGGGCGGGCGGAAGCGGGCCGCTCCTTCGGCGCCGAAGGAGGTGGGCGGCAAGAAGTCGACGGCGGCGGCTAAGAAGTCCACGTCGAAGGCGGCGGCTAAGAAGTCCACGTCGAAGGCCGCTGCGAAGAAGCCTGCGGCGAAGAAGCGGACGTCGGCTTAGGGGGAGGCCTGCGGCGCCTGTGGCGGGTGGGGTGGGGGTTTGTGTAGCGGCTTCGGTTTGTCTGGGCAGCGGGGCCGCGCCGGTATGTCCGTCCTCGCTATCACGGTCTGAGCGCGTGGGTGCTGCGGCACCGGAGTTCTGGGAACCGTGCTCCGGGCGGAAATACCGACACGACCCCGCGCGAGCGCTGCCGACAGCAGGTGCATCGGGGCCGAGCCCTCGTCGGCAGGGGCGTGTTCGCTCCTCTGCCGACGAGTTCACCACCCCACCACACCGCCCTGCCCACACGCCCTGCCCGCTGCCGACCCACCCGCCCACCCCCTCAATCGCTGCGGGGCAATCGGGCGGGTGGGCGGGAAAGGCTTGTTCGGTGCAGGCAAGGCTGCGGGGGGAGAGGCCCCCGCCCCACCCCCGGCAGGGGCCCGTACTCCGCCTGGCGTCCCCAGGCTCGCCTGGACCGCGCCTCGCGGTGACCCTTGAGGAATGACTCAGGACAAGGGCAACTACCGCCCCGTGGTTTTCCGGGATCGATCGGCGGGCTACGCCTTCCTCACTCGGTCCACCGCAGCTAGCGATCAGACGATCGAGTGGGACGACGGTGAGACGTATCCGCTGGTCGAGGTGGAGATCTCCTCCGAGAGCCACCCCTTCTACACCGGCCGCGCCCGCGTCGTGGACTCCGAAGGGCAGGTGGCCAAGTTCGAGCGCCGGTTCGGCGACCAGGGACCCCCGGGTGCCCCGGAGTGATCAGCGGGCCGACCGAACCGCGCCACGCCGCGAAGTGCCGCAGGAGTGGCAAGAGGGGCACGGCGGCCCGACCATGGCCCTAGAACCTTGATCACGGACGAGCTCGACCACGAGAAGGCGGCGGGTATGACCGACGGCACGACCGATCTCCAGGCGCTGGCGGCCGAGGCGTACATCTACGGCTACCCGATGGTGTCCAACCTCGATGAAGTCGACCGCTTCTCCCGCAAGGGCATGGGCTCGATGGGCCCCGCGCCGTTCAACGAGTTCAGTCACGCCGACAAACTGGCGGGCCCGGACGACCCCTTCGTGAGCGTCAACAACGACACCATCTATTCGCTGGCCCTGCTCGACCTGTCCGGTGGCGCCCTGCTTCTGACGTGCCGGACACGGCAGGGCGCTACTACGTCCTGCAGTTCGTGGACGCGTGGACCAACAACTTCGCGTACGTCGGACGCCGCGCGACCGGCACCGGGGCGGCAAGTTACCTGCTCACGCCGCCCGGCTGGGACGAGGAGGTCCCGCTGGGCGCCACGCAGATCTCCGTACCGACCGAGGTGGCGACGATCGTCGGGCGGTGGGCGTGCGCAGGGCCGGACGACGTGGCGGCGGTGCGGGCCCTCCAGGAGGACACGCTCCTGGAGCCGTACTGGACGGCCTCCGGCGAGCCCCGCGGTCTTCCGACCTACACGTACATCTCCGATGACGAGCCGGAGCTGCTCTTCTTCGAGAAGCTGCGGGCCCGAACGGCCGCCTTCCCGCCCGCGCCGGCCGACCTCAGGTATCAGCAACGCTTCGCCCCGCTCGGCCTGTTGGACGCGCAGAGTCCCTACGCGCTGCCGGAGCCGGAGCTCGCCGAAGCCCTTCGCGCGGGCTTCGCCGTAGGTCGGGAGAAGGTCGAGGACGCCTCACGGAACGGCGAAAGCCCGGAGCAGAACGGCTGGCGGCTGACGTACCACGCCTTCGATTACAACGCCGACTACTTCGAGGTCGGCACGCTCAAGGATGCCCAATGGATCTACACAGACCGGGAGTTGGGCCGCATGGTGCGCGCCGCGTCGGCCCGCGCCGGGCTCTGGGGCAATCACGCCTATGAAGCGGCGTACGCGATGGCGTGGAACGACGGCGACGGACAGCCCCTGGAGGGCGAGCAGTCGTACACCCTGCGCTTCGAGAAGCCGCCACCCGTGGACGCGTTCTGGTCGATCACGATGTACGGACTGCCGGACTATTACCTGGTCGCGAATTCCATCGAACGCTATTCGATCGGCGACCGTACCCCCGGCCTGAGCTACGACGACGACGGCTCCCTCACTCTTCGCCTCCAGCCTCAGCGCCCCGCGGACGACAAGACGGCCGCCAACTGGCTGCCCACCCCCAGCGGCCACTTCCGCCCGATCCTGCGGATGTACACGCCGCACGCCGCGGTCTTCGACGGCACGTACGAGCTGCCGCCGATCCGCCGCGGCTAGGAACCGTCTGGCACGCCGCCCTCAAGGGCCTGTCGGCGGCCGGCGGCTGCCCACCTCAGCACGATCCGTCCAGGTACGTGTGTGCCAGCGCGCCGGCACGCTTGAGCCAGTCGGCGATCACCGCGATCTCGTCCGGCGAGTAGTCCGCGCTGAGCTCGGTGAGCAGCGTGGTGTACGGACCGTAGACGGCCTGCACGCGTTCGGTGGCGGCCGGGACCGCGGTGATGAGTACCCGGCGCCGGTCGGCGGTGTCCGGGCAGCGGGCCACGAAGCCCCCGCGCTCCAGTCGGTTGAGGATGCCGGTCACCGCACCCGTCGTGACGTGAGCGCGTCCGGCCAGATCACCAGCCGTGACCGGCGTGCCATCGGCTTCCAGGACGTGCGCGAAGCAGACGAGGTCCTTGACGCTCAGCCCCAGATTCCGGGCGAACTCCTCGCGGCCGACGAGGTTCGTCGCCACGAGATCGTCCAGTGCGGCGATCGCTTCCGCGGCGGCGGCGGTGGGGCGCGGCTTGCCCTCCATTGAATTCCCTTAGTGCGTAAGATAAATTCCTCACTTGCTAAGGCATTGTAGCCCGCAGGCGCAAGGAGGCAGGTACGTGAGTGGACACCACGACGACGGGCACACCGTCGCGGGATGGGTAGGGTCTGCCGTTGCCACGGTGGGGGCTCTGGTCATCGGGGTGGGCGTTGTCGGCTGGCGCCCGGGAATCTGGCTGGGCCTCGGAGTCCTGGTGGCCGCACTGCTGGTCACGTGGGTCCTGCATCTCGCGGGGTGGGGTAAGCCGCCCGTTCCGCGGAGCGCCGACCAGCGTCGCATGTCGGTGCGGGACCTGTCCGTGCGTGCGGGGCACACGGACTGCCTCGGGTGCCGGATGGCTGGACGGCGTGGCGGCCGGGTTCGTACGGCCGACGCTTCCTGACGGCCATCGGTGCGAGGGGCTCACTCCGGTGCCGTGAACCCCTCCACCCGTTCCTGGGACGCCGACTTCGCGACCGCGTCCAGTGCCGGGGCGATCATGGCGAAGACCTGGTCGGTCAGCGCGGTGGGGTCCTCGGCGCCGCCGCTGGTGCTCCACCGCTGCAGCACCGTGCTGAAGGCGGACAGGGCGATACCGGCGGCCAGCTGCGCGTACAGGCCGGCACGCGGATCCAGCTCCAGGCGGGCAGCCAGCTCTTCGGCCAGCTCGTCGCGCCACTGCGCCTGGCGCTCCAGGAAGCGGGCGAGGAGGGCGGGCGTGCCCAGTATCAACTGCACGATGCGCAGGGCCTGTTCGGTGTGGCCCGCGCAGGCGTCGACGGAGACCCGGACGGTGTGCCGCAGTGCCAGCGACAGCGGTTCCCGCGCCGGGCGGCCCGCCAGCTCCGCGCGCATGTTGGTGCCCATCTCCGCCAGGAACTGGATCACCACGTCCTCTTTGGACGCGAAGTACCGGAAGAAGGTCCGCTTGGACACGCCTGCGACGGACGCGATCTCGTCGACCGTGACCGCGTCGAACCCCTTCCGGGCCAGCAGATGCAGTGCGGCTCCCGTCAGCTCGTCCGAGACGAGCTGACGCTTGCGCTGGGCCAGGCTCACTTCAGGGTGGGTACTCACTGCCTCAGAATACACTTCATGCCCTTTCTGGCACCAAGGGTTCAGCTTGACACTGGATGCCACGTCGGGCAGCGTGTGTCGTATGAGTAATCAGCGTGGCTGGACCGCCGAGCAGATTTCCGACCTGAGCAAGCGTGTGTTCGTCGTCACCGGAGCCAACAGTGGTCTTGGCCTGGCGACCACCCGGGCACTGGCCCGCAAGGGCGCGCACGTGATCCTCGCCGTGCGGGACGAGGCCAAGGGGCGCGCCGCGGTCGCGCAGATCACCGCCGAGATCCCCGGTGCCGATCTTGAGGTGCGCCGCGTCGACCTGGCGGATCTGGACTCGGTCCGTGACTTCTCTGACCAACTGCACGCGGATCACGCGCGCTTGGATGTGCTCGTCAACAACGCCGGCCTGATGGCGCCGCCCAGCAGGACGCTCAGCGCGCAGGGCTACGAGGTGCAGTTCGCGGCGAACCACCTGGGTCACTTCGCGCTCACCGGCCTGTTGCTCGACCTCCTCGAGGCCGGGGACGACCCTCGTGTCGTCACGGTGAGCTCGCCCAATCACCGTCAGGCCACGCTCTTCTTCGACGACCTCACCGGTGAGCAGAAGTACTCGCCCATGGGCTACTACAACCAGTCGAAGCTGGCCAACGCCGTCTTCGGCTGGCAGCTCCATCAGCGGCTGACCACGGCCGGCAGCTCGATCCGCAGCGTGCTCGCCCACCCCGGCTACACCTCGACCAACCTGCAGACCAGCACGCCGACCGGCATGGTGAAGTTCCTCTTCGGCCGTCTCCTGCTGCCGCTCGCCCAGACGCCGGACCAGGGCGCGCTGTCCACGCTCTTCGCGGCGACCGCCCCCGGTGTGCAGGGTGGAGAGTTCATCGGTCCTGACGGCATGGCCGAGCTGCGCGGCGCCCCGAAGACGGTGGAGCTTGCGCCGCGGGCCGCGGACGCGGAGAGCGGCCGTCGGCTGTGGGACCTGTCGGAGGAGATGACCTCCGTGCGGTTCACGTTCCCGGCTGCCGCCTGAGTGTTCCGAAAGGTGCAGAGGTGACCGCGAAGACCGCCGAGAGCAGTCCCTGGATCCGCCGGTACAAGCCGGCCGAGCAGGCGCGCGCGAGGCTGCTGTGTTTGCCGCACGCAGGCGGCTCCGCGTCGTTCTACCTTCCGTTCGCCCGCTCGTTCGGACCCGACATCGAGGCGCTCACCGTTCAGTACCCGGGGCGCCAGGACCGTCGGCACGAGCCGTGCGTGGACTCCATCACCGGCCTGGCCGACGCGCTGGTCGACGAGGTGCTCCCGTGGGCCGACCGGCCGTTCGCCATCTTCGGGCACAGCATGGGCGCCATGGTCGCCTTCGAGCTGGCTCTGCGCCTGGAGCAGCGAGGGATGACGCCGCTCGCCGTCTTCGTCTCCGGCAGACGTGCACCGTCCCGGCTGCGCGAGAACGCGGCCCCGGTGCATCTGCGCGACGACCGGGGCTTGATCGCGGAGGTGTGCTCGCTCAGCGGTACCGACCCGCGGGTCTTCGAGGACGAGGATCTGCTGCGGATGGTGCTGCCCGCGCTCCGTAGCGACTACAAGGCGGCCGAGACCTACCGCTATGCACCCGGGCCCCGCCTGGCCGCTCCCGTTCACGCGCAGGTCGGCACCGAGGATCCCCGAGTGACCCTCGACGAGGCGCGCTCATGGGCCGACCACACCGACGGCGGTTTCGAGATGGATACCTACCCGGGCGACCATTTCTATCTGACAGAACAGAGGCAGAGCGTAGCCGCGGTGGTGTCCCGGAGGATTTTGACCCGAGTTTTATAAATAGCTATTGCAAGGTGGGTAATTAACAGCTAGATGGCAAGGCGCAGGCTGTGTGAACTAGCTCACTGCCGAAGGTTTTTCCGGCAACTACCCGTTAGGCTGAATTCCTCTTTCGGATGCCTAGTCTTGCGAGGGGTTGTACGACGTGGGGGACGTGACCGAGATAGATGTTGCCGGCCTGCCGGCATACCCGTTCATTGGTCCGGACGACAATCCGTTCATTCCTGTCAAAGGGGCCGAACTGGAACGACTCGAGGGGCCCGTTGGTAAAGTCCGACTTCCTTTCGGGGGGTGGGCCTGGCTGATCACCCAGCATGAGGATGTGCGGCAGCTGCTGCGGCACCCGGGCTTCAGCTCCGATCAGTACAAGCCGGGGTTCCCGGTGCTGAACCCGATTCCGCCGAAGCAGGACGACGCGTCGGGACTGTTCATCTTCATGGACGGCGACGCGCACAGCCGCTTCCGGCGGATGCTGACCGCCGAGTTCATGATCAAGAACATCCGGCGGATCGAGCCGCTGATCGAGGAGACGGTGGTCGAGGCGCTGGAGCGGATGCGGGAGATGGGCGCGCCCGCGGACCTGATGTCCGAGTTCGCGCTGCCGGTGCCGTCGATGACGATCTGCCATCTGCTCGGTGTTCCGTACGCCGACCACGACTTCTTCCAGAAGCACAGTGGCGTGATCATGGACCGGAAGTCCGGTCCGGCGGAGGTCGAAGCGGCCCTCGGCGCCCTGGCCGGTCTCCTCGGGGACCTGGTCGACGCCAAGCGGAACGATCCTGCCGATGACCTGCTCAGCCGGCTCGTGATCGAGCGGGTGGACACCGGCGAGCTGCGCAAGGACGAACTGGTCAGCCTGGCCATGCTCCTGCTCGTCGCGGGGCACGAGACCACTGCGAACATGATCGGGCTCTCGGCCCTGGTGCTCCTGCAACACCCCGAGCACCTCGAGGCCCTGCGCGAGGAACCGGAGCTGGCCTCGGGCATGGTCGAGGAGCTGCTGCGCTACCTCACCGTCGTCCGTACGGGACTGCCGCGCCTCGCCATGGAGGACACGGAGATCGGCGGTCAGAGGATTCGTGCGGGCGAGGGCGTCGTGGCGATGCTCGCGATGTCCAACAGGGACCACTCGGTCTTCACCGACCCGGAGCTGTTCGACCCCAAGCGGCGTGAGGCGCACCGCCACATGGCGTTCGGTTTCGGCCTGCACCAGTGTATTGGTCAGCCACTTGCCCGTGCGGAGCTGCGGGTCGCGCTCGTGGAACTCGCCCGCCGCTTCCCGAAGCTGCGCTCCGAGCTGCCCCTCGCCGATGTCCCGCAACGTCCCATGGCGGTGACGTTCGGGGTCGCCGAGCTGCCGGTGACGTGGTGACCATGCGAGTCACGGTGAACAGGGAGCTGTGCGCGGGGGCCGGGAACTGCGTGGTGACGGTCCCGGAGGTGTTCGACCAGGACGACCGGGAGGGCTTGGTGCTGCTGCAGATCGCCGAGCCGTCCGAGGACCTGCACGAGCTGGTCGAGACGGCCGCCCAGATGTGCCCGGTGGGTGCGATCGAGGTCGAGCATCGCGTACCCCACGCAATGGAAAAGTGACCGCCCAGTAAGGGTGGAAACGCGCCGGGAAACGCATTTCGATTCGCGAAGCGAATCCCGTCCTGTGCCCGCCGAGTTCTTCTCGGTGGGCACAGGCGGACGGAGGAATGCGCTACCCGCAAGCTCATTCTATGCCCCTGCGTTAATTTTGCGTGACAGGGGAGAGCAGCTAAAAAGAGCGGGGGTTCTTCGAGGTGGATCATAGAATAAAGGTGCGAATTATCGTATGTGCTGCGCATCCTTACACGCGTCTCGGTATTCGCAGGGCGCTGGAGCAGGATCCGGAATTCTCCGTCGTGGGCGAGGCCGCCGACGCCGGTGAGCTCCTGTCGGTGGCGGAGTCATGTGAACCGGACGTCGTGGTGCTGGAAGGACAGTTGCAAATCAGCCATGTTCAGGAACTCGACGGCGCCGCCGCCCTCGTGATCGTGGCCGACATGGACACCGCCACACACTGGATGCGTTCCACCCAGGTGAACGTGCACGCTCTCGTGCATTGCGACGATCCCGAGGAGGAACTCGTCGAGGCGGTACATCGGGCCACGGACGGCACCTGCTATGTCTCGCCCGGCCTCAGCGGGGCGCTGCTCAAGATGACGCGCGCCGTACTCCCGCGACACCTGGCGGCGGTGCCCACCCACGCACCGCTGACCTCGCGTGAGTCCGAGGTGCTCCAGCTGGTGCGGTGGGGCATGGCGAACAAAGAGATCGCCCGCCGCCTTGGCCTGAGCGAGAAGACGATCAAGTTCCACGTCTCCAATGTGCTCGCGAAGGCCCATGTGGCGTCTCGGGCCCAGCTGATCGCGTTGGCGCCGGCCGTGTAAGGGCGCAGCGGCAGAGCGTACGAACGGGGGTAGGCGCACGGTTCCGACCGTGCGCCTACCCCCGTCGTCGGACCAGGGCCTATCCCCGTCGTCGGACCAGGGCCGGCCCCTGGTCGAAGGTCCAGGTTCCACGGCCCCGTGCAGTACCTGAGCCCGGCTTCCGAGCACCGTCCTCTGGCCGAAGTCCTGCCTCCGGTCGGAAGCAGATACTCGCCGTATGAAGGCATCCACGTCAGGTGACCAGGGGACGGGCGGCGCCCACGACACCGCTATCGCAGTGATCGGAGCCTCCTGCCGAGTCCCCTCGGCGTCAACCCCCGCAGAGCTGTGGCGGCTTCTGTCGGAGGGCACCGACGCCGTCTCGCCCTGGCCGCGGGAGCGCGGCGAGGGCAGCCGGTCCTGGCGTGGTGGCTTCCTGGACGAGGTCGCGGGATTCGACGCCGCGTTCTTCGGCGTCGGCCCCGACGAGGCGGCCGCCATGGACCCCCAGCAGCGGCTCGCACTCGAGCTGATGTGGGAGGCGATGGAGGATGCCGGTGTCCCCGGCGACCGGCTGCGGGGCTCGCGCACCGGTGTGTTCGTGGGCGTCTCGTCCGACGACTACGCGACCCTCGCCGCCCGCGGCGACGCGGCCGGCAGCGGTGAACTGCACGACTTCACGGGCCGGCACCGAGCCATCATCGCCAACCGGGTCTCCTGGTACCTCGGCCTGCGGGGCCCCAGCCTCGCCGTCGACGCGGCGCAGGCATCGTCGCTGGTCGCCGTCCACCTGGCCTGCGAGAGCATCCGCAGCGGCGACTCCGATCTGGCCTTCGCGGCCGGCGTCAACCTGATCCTCTCGCCGGAGAGTATGCGGGCCACCGCCGGTCTCGGCGCCCTGTCCGCCAAGGGCCGCTGCGCCACCTTCGACGAGAGCGCCGACGGATTCGTCCGCGGCGAGGGCGGCGGTGTGGTCCTGCTCAAGCCGCTCGCCCGAGCCATCGCCGACGGTGACCGTGTCTACTGCGTCATCCAGGGCAGCGCCGTCAACAACGACGGTGGCGGCGACCGCCTCACCGACCCCGACGTCGCGGGCCAGCGGGACGTCCTGCGCCGGGCCTACGCCGACGCCGGGATCAGCCCCGACACCGTCCAGTACGTCGAACTGCACGGCACCGGCACCCCGGTCGGCGACCCCGTCGAGGCCACCGCCGTTTCTGACGTCATCGGCCGCAGCGCCGTCGGCCGGGAGCCGCTGCGGGTCGGCTCCGTCAAGACGAATGTCGGCCATCTCGAGGCCGCCGCCGGCATCGTGGGCCTGCTCAAGGCCGCGCTGTCCCTGCGCCACCGCCAGCTGCCGCCCAGCCTGCACTTCGCCGCCCCCAACCCGGCGATCCCGCTGGCCGAGCTGAATCTACGGGTACAGACCCAGCTCGCAGCCTGGCCCGCCCCCGACGCCCAACTCGTCGCGGGCGTCAGCTCGTTCGGTGTCGGCGGCACCAACTGCCACGTCGTCCTGACCGAAGCACCGCCCGCCGCCGTGCCCGGCACCCCGGTGGCCCGGCCCGCGACCGCCCGCCCCGTGCCCTGGGTCCTGTCGGCCCGCACCGGCCGCGCCCTCGACGCCCAGGCCGGCCGGCTGCTCACCCACCTCGAGCAGCGTCCGGACGCCGAAGCCGCCGACGTCGCCCGGACGCTGGCGGCCGGACGGTCCGCGTTCGAGCACCGAGCCGTCGTCGTCGGCGACGACCGGGAGAGCCTCACCGCGAGCCTGACCCGGCTGCACGACGAAGCGTTGAGCGGCGTCGCCACCGCGGGGCGTACCGCATTCCTGTTCTCCGGCGTCGGCTCGCACCGCGTCGGCATGGGGCGCGAACTGTACGAGACGTACCCGGTGTTCGCGCGGGCCCTCGACGAGGTGCTCGACCATTTCGTCCCCGGACTCGACCTGCGCGCGGTGCTGCTCGGCGGCGTCGACGACGAGGCCGCCGCCGAGGCACTCGACGGTATGCGCTACATGCAGCCCGCCCTCTTCGCCTTCCAGGTTGCCCTCCACCGCCTGGTCACCTCCTGGGGCGTCACCCCCGATCTGCTCGTCGGCCACTCCTTCGGCGAGATCGTCGCCGCCCATGTGTCCGGTGCGCTGCCGCTGGCCCACGCCGCCGCACTCGTCGCCGCCCGCGGCGAACTCATGGGGGACCTGCCGCCCGGCGGCGCCATGATCGCGGTCGAAGCGACGGAGGAGGAGCTCCTCGAGGCCCTCGACGGCGTCGACGACGTCTCGGTCGGTGTCATCAACGGACCACGCGCCGTCGTGCTCTCCGGCGCCGACGCCTCGGTCACCCGGATCGCCGACGCGTTCCGCGCCCGCGGCCACCGCACGAGCCGGCTGCGCGTCCAGAACGCCGCCCACTCGCCGCTGATGACTCCCATGCTCGACGAGTTCGCCCGCCGCATCCGTGGCATCACCGTGTCCGAGCCCGGCATCCCGATCATCTCGACCGTCACCGGACAGGCCGGGGCGCAGCTGACGGAGGAGTACTGGATCGGGCACCTCAGCGCCACGGTCCGCTTCCACGATGCGCTCGCCACCTGCCGCGAGCAGGGCGTGACCCGGTTCGTCGAACTCGGCCCCGGCAGCGCGCTGACCCCGCTCGTCGCGACGTCCGAGACGGAACTCGCGGTGGCGCTGCAGCACCGCGACCGCCCCGAACCGCAGGCGCTGCTCACCGGTCTCGCCGAAGCCTGGGCCGCCGGTGTCCCCGTCGACTGGGCCGCGGCAGTCGGAGAGGCCCGCACCGTCGATCTCCCCACTTACGCCTTCCAGCGCCGGCGGTACTGGCTCGATGAACGCCCGGCACCCGAGGAGACCGAACAGCACCTGAGTTCCGCGACGCTCGCCCTGCGCGAGCGCGTCCGCAGCGAACCGGACGGTTTCCTGGTCCGCTGGCTGGCCGACCACATGGCGCAGATCACCGGTACCGCCGCCGGCGACCCCGACGCGACCTTCCGTGACCTCGGCCTGGATTCCGGCCTGTCCGTACAGTTGCGCAACCGCCTCGTCTCGGCGACCGGCCTGCGGATGCCCGCCAGCATCCTTTTCGACTACCCGACGCTGCGGGACCTCGCCGCGCATCTGAACGACCAGGGCCTCGGCGTCCCGGACAGCGCGGACAGCGCGGACACGGTGCAGGACGCCGCCCTCACGACGGCCGCCGACGACGACCCCATCGCCATCGTCGGCATGGCCTGCCGCCTGCCCGGCGGGATCGACTCGCCGCAGCGGCTGTGGCAGGCCCTCGCCGACGGCGTGGACGCCACATCCGAATTCCCCGACGACCGTGGCTGGGATCTGGCGAACCTCTACGACCCGGACCCGGCGAACCCGGGCACGACCTACACGCGCCGGGGTGGGTTCCTGTCCGGGGCGGGGGACTTCGACGCGGAGTTCTTCGGGATCAGTCCGCGGGAGGCGGCGGCGATGGACCCGCAGCAGCGGCTGCTCCTGGAGACCGCGTGGGAATCCCTGGAGCGGGCCGGTATCGACCCGGACGGCCTGCGGCGCAGCAGGACCGGCGTGTTCATCGGCGCCACGAACATGGAGTACGGCCCGCACCTCGACGCCCCCGCCGACGGCACGGAGGGATTTCGGCTCACCGGCAACACCTCCAGCGTGGCGTCAGGCCGGATCTCGTATCAACTGGGCCTGGAGGGTCCGGCGTTGACGGTGGATACGGCGTGCTCGTCGTCGCTGGTGGCGCTGCATCTGGCGGTGCAGTCGCTGCGCAACGGTGAGTGCTCGTTGGCGTTGGCCGGCGGTGTGACGGTGATGTCCACGCCCGGCATGTTCGTCGAGTTCTCCCGCCAGCGCGGTCTCTCCGCCGACGGCCGCTGCAAGCCGTTCTCCGACGACGCCGACGGCACAGGCTGGGGCGAAGGTGTCGGCCTGATCGTGGTGGAACGCCTCTCGGACGCGCGGCGTCTGGGGCATGAGGTGCTGGCGGTGGTGCGTGGGTCGGCGGTGAATCAGGACGGTGGCAGTAATGGTCTGACCGCGCCGAACGGGCCTGCGCAGCAGCGGGTGATTCGTGATGCGCTGGCCAGTGCGCGGCTGACGTCGGCTGATGTGGATGTGGTGGAAGCGCACGGTACGGGTACGTCGCTGGGTGACCCGATCGAGGCGCAGGCGCTGCTGGCCACGTATGGCCAAGGACGGGATATGGACCGGCCGTTGTGGCTGGGCTCCGTCAAGTCCAACATCGGTCACCTTCAGGAGGCCGCGGGCGTCGTCGGTGTCCTCAAGATGGTGCAGGCGCTGCGCCATGGCGTCATGCCGCGCTCGCTGAACGTCTCCACGCCGTCGCGTCACGTCGACTGGGAGTCCGGCGCCGTCAGTGTGCTGACGTCGCAGCAGGAGTGGCCGGAGCTGGAGAGGCCGCGTCGTTCGGCGGTGTCGGCCTTCGGTATCAGCGGGACGAATGCGCACGTGATTCTGGAGGCGGCGCCGGTTGAGGTGCAGTTGCCGTCGGCTGATGTGCCGGTTGTGGTGGATGCGTCGGAGGTGCCGTGGGTGTTGTCGGCGCGGAGTGAGGTGGGGTTGGCGGAGCAGGCGGGGCGGTTGTTGGCGTGGGTGAGTGAGGGTGGGGATCTGGGTCTGCGTGATGTGGGGTTCACGTTGGCTGGGGGGCGTGCGGTGTTGGAGCATCGGGCGGTTGTGGTGGGTGGTGATCGTGGTGAGCTGGTTGCGGGTTTGGGTGAGTTGGCGGCGGGGCGGTTGGCGTCGGGTGTGATTGCGGGGCGTGCTGGGGCTGGGGCTGGTGGTGTGGTGTTTGTGTTTCCTGGTCAGGGGTCGCAGTGGGTGGGTATGGCGCGGGAGTTGTTGGAGTTTTCGCCGGTGTTTGCGGCTCGTA